>CAYVRP010000017.1:0-98652 GCA_964454025.1 uncultured Polyangiaceae bacterium
AATCGTCCGCTCGCGCGATCCAGCGTCCCCCCCCAGCGCGAAATCCAGGCTGAAGATCCGCACGATCTTCATCTTCCAGCGGTTCACGGCTGGGCGCAGCTCCGACGCTTGCAACGCGCGTTGGGAGCACGTCGACTGGCGGACCGAGGAGATCTGGATCACCAACGAGAAGATACAGACGCCGCGCCGGATCCACATGCCGCCGCCGTTCTTCGACGCCATGAAGCGGTGGCACGAGGCGTGTGGATCCCCGAAGGGCGGCTACCTCTTCGAGAGCAGCAACGGCGGGCGCTATGCGAAGCGCGGCACGACCTTCGCCAAGGCGCTCCGCAAGGCGCTGGCGCTCGCCGGCTTCGGTCCGGAGACGCACCCGGAGCTCCACTGGGAGACGGACTTCACGTTGCCGGTCGACGATCACTCGATCCGCCGCCTCGCCATCACCGCGATGGCCGAGGCCGGGGTGAACCACCAGACCGCGATGAACCTCGTCGGCCACCGCAGCCCCGCTACCCACGCGCGCTACCTCCGCACGACGAAGAAGATGACGGAGCTGCCCGAGGCGGCGGTGGGCGCGTTCTCGGCGGCGCTGGGCGGCGGCGAGGCGGCGATTGATCCCGGCGTCGTGCCGACGGAGCGCTGCCCGACGGGGCCGCGGGCGGTCGCGCCGGCGGTCGACGGCGACGCCGCCTCGGTCGCGGGCGGCACCGACGCCGCCGCCCCGTGCGTGGCGGCGTTCGTCCCCGAGCCCATCTCCGCCGTCCACGACGTGGCCCCAGGCGCCGCTCGTGCTGCCTCGTCGCGAGGCTCCGGCGCGACGCCCGAGACAAGGCCAAGCGCGTGGCCTTGTCTCCGTTCCGAGCCTGCTCGGCCCGCGCCCCGGATCGCGCTGGAGGATCGCGTGAACGCGGGTGCCTCCGGCGCGACGGTCGCGCGCGGGGCGGCGTCGTTCAGGCCGCGGCGGCGGGGCGACAAAGGAAGTAAGGCCACCCGCGAGGGTGGCCTTACGAAGTGCGGGGCGGACGGGACTCGAACCCGCGGCCTCCGGCGTGACAGGCCGGCGTTATAACCGACTTAACTACCGCCCCGGGGTGGGGACGCGGTGAATACCACAAGGGGTGCGGAGCACAAGCCCGAACCGCATGGCGGGCTCCGGCGGGCTTCGGGAGGTCCTCGGAGCGGGGCGGGTGGGCGCGGCTCGGAGCCCAAAACCGGACCCGGCGGCCCCTCTGGGTGTAACTTCCGTGGGTTCCTCGATGCCTGCGCTGGTGGCCTTCGACGTCCCTCCCGCGACGCCGCCGGACCTGGTGGCCGCCGTCACGGCGAGCTGCAGTGCGGCGCTGGGGGAGGGGAGCTGCGTCGCCGATCGAACGCAGGCGACCCGCTACGTGGCCGTCGTGCGTTGGAGCGGCGCTGCGGGCGCCGATCTGCGGGTGGAGCTCTGCCAGGGTGAAGTCACGCTCGACACTCGGGTGATCCTCTTCGCGCCGGCCGATCGCCTGCGGCAGCGTTGGGCCTCGGCCGGGCTGGTCGTGGCGGCGCTCGTCGTGCAGCGGGAGGCGGGCGAGCCGCCATCGCCGCCGCCCCGTGTCGAGGAGCCGGACCAGGACAGGCCCCTGGAGGCAGCGTCGCTCTCCGCGGAAGAGTCGGTCGAGGTGGTCGAAACGCCGGCGTCTCCTCGCTGGCTCGCGGTCGCCCTGGCGGGCGTCGTCAGCCCAGCGCTCGGCGAGGGGATGGTTCGTGGAGGGACGGCGCTGCGCCTGACCTGGGCGCCTTCACCGCTGCCGCTCGCCCCGCACCTCGCACTGCGCGCGGTGTCGCACCCCGGGTTGCCCGGGGTGACCTGGGTCGTCGGCGACCTCGGGGCGACGGTAAGGGCCGGCGCCTGGGACGCGCCCGTGAGCGGCGAGCTGCGGGCCTCGGGGTCGGCGGAGCGGGTATTCCTGGTAGGGCGCGACCCGTCCAGCCGAGTCCGGGACGTCGCGGAGGTGTGGCGCCTGGGTGGTCGTCTGGGCGTGGAAGGTGGGTGCGTGGTGCACAAGCCGATCGGCCTGTTCGCTGGCGTGGAGGTCGCCTTGCTCCGCCCCGAGCTCCGGATCGAGGTCGCCGGAGAGCCCGCCGGGACCGACCCGCCCGTCGGACTATCGGCCTGGTTCGGCCTCCGGGTCCTGACCACGGCCCCCGGCGGCGGCTGATTGCCTGCCCGAGCGGGGCTGGTTCGACGAAACTCATGGTGACTCCGACCAACACCGCCGAGCGCTCACACCCGCGCCTGCGCGTGGTCACTCCGCTCTCGCCTCCGCCAACATCCGGGGACGACGCGGCGATCGTGGCGGGCGTGCGCAGCGGCGACGAGCAGGCGGCGGACGCGCTCTTCGACCGCTTGCACCCGATCGTGCAGCGCACGCTGCAACGCATCCTGCGGGCATCCTCGGGGGAAGTGGAGGATCTGGTTCAGGCCACGTTCGAGCGCATCATCGTCACCATCGTCGAGGGTCGCTTCGCCGGCGCGTGCAGCCTGACGACCTGGGCGAGCGCCATCGCCGCGCACGTCGGGATCGACGCGCTCCGCACCCGAGTCCGCGAGCGCAGGCTGTTCCAGTCGTTCATGGGGAGCGATCCTGAGGCCGGGAGTCTGGCGTCATCGCAGCCGCTCGAGCGATCGCTGGAGGCGCGTGACGAGGTGGCGCGCTTGCAGGCGACCCTCGCGCGGATGCGCCCCGACCAGGCGCGGACGCTCCTCCTGCACGACGGGCTCGGCTACGACCTGGCGGAGGTCGCGCTGCTGACCGGGGTCACGGTGGCCGCGGCCCAGTCTCGCCTGGTGCGCGGCCGCAAGGAGCTCTTGCGCCGGTATGGTGTCCGGACCGGGAGGTCCCGATGATGGATCAACAAGAAGCACGAAGGGCTCAGGATCTGCTCGCGCCCTTCCGGGTGGAGCCGGGGGAGCCGGCGACCGAGTCGGAAACCGCCGCCCTGCGGGCGCGGTTGGTCCCGGCGCTGCGCGGTGCCCTGCGGCGCGCCGTCGCGCGTCGGGTCGCGGCTCGGCGGTGGCGGATGGCGGGGCTCGGGGTCACGGGGATGGCGGCCGCCGCGGCCGTGACGGTGTTCGTCGCCACGCGCGGTCCGCGGGCGGAGTCATCCGCGACGGCGGGGTCGACCCTCGAGGTGTTCGTGGAGGGCGGCCGGGTCGTGCATCGCTCGGCGAACGGCGTGGTTTCGATGGAGGCGGGGCGTCCGCTGCGGATCGTGCCCGACGGTGTGCTGGCGACGCACGACGACGCGCACGCGCGCCTGGCGGCGGGCGGGGTGGAGCTCGGGCTCGCCGAGCGGACCGAGATCGGGCTCGAGGAGCTCGGCGAGGGCGCGATGGAGCGGGTGCGGCTGCACGGCGGGTCCCTGCGCTGCGTGGTGCCGCCGCTCGGCGCGCAGGGGCGCTTCTCCGTCGTCACCCCCGACGCGACGGTCGTGGTCCACGGGACCGTGTTCAGCGTCGAGGTGTCGCCGGACCTGCGGGCGGTCCCCCGGACCTGCGTGGTGGTGGAGGACGGCGTGGTGAGCGTGCGACACCGCTCCGGGATCGCCCGGCTGACGGCGGGTGAGAGCTGGGGCTGCCTGGATCGTGACGAAGCAGTCCTGGACCTGCCGGCCGAGCGCGCCGAGCCCACGGGCTCCGCGCTCGGGAACGACCTCGGCGCGGCGGCGCCGGCGCCCGCGCCCCCTGCGTCGGGGCCCTCGGCGCCGGCGCTCGCCGCGGCGCCTCGGGTGACCCGGCCGGGGCCGATGGCGGACCTCGCCGAGCAGAATCGGCTGTTCCAGGGCGCGCTCGCGGCGGAGCGGCGCGGCGATCGGGCCGCCGCCGCGGCGGCGCTGGAGGAGCTCCTTCGCGCGCACCCGTCATCGCCGCTCGCTCCGGAGGCACGCACCATGCTGGCTCGGATCCAGAGCCGCCAGCGCCCACCTGAGCGCTAGCGGACGACGATCTGGCTGCAGCCGAAGAACAGCTCGAGCAGATCCCCGGAGGCGGAGCGGATCCGCTGGCAGGTCGCAGGGCAGAGGGCGATGCGCGTGCCGTCGCCCGTGTAGCGCCACCCCTCGCCGCACTCGTCCTGCTCGTCGCGGAGCAGCTCGTGCTGGCTGCCGTCCTCGAGCGTCCAGATCACGTGCACCTCCGCGGGATCGAGGATCTCGCCGGAGGGCGGATCGGGGACGACGTATTCGCAGGGCATGATGGTGCCCGTGATCTGACCGAGGGCCGTGCTCAGGCCCGCGGCGAAGTCGGGCTCGTCTACCATGTCGAAATGGCAGTAGACGGGGCCGTCGTGATCGCAGCCCTCACGCGCCGTTCCTCCCGCCGAGGCGGCGCGCGAGAGCCATGGCCGCGCGTCGAGGCCGTCTTCGCCCGTGCCTTCGCTGCCGGGCGAGCCGATGACGAAGGTGCGGGTCCCGTTCTCGCGCGCCTCGGCGATGGCACGGACGATGGGCTGCTCGTCGACCGCGTCCTCGGATCGCCCGGTGCCGACGCACCCCAGGGCGAAGGTGGGCCGGCCGTCGGTGATGAGCAGCATGTGGGCGGGGCCCTCCGGCACGCTCACGCGGAGCGCGGAGAGGGCGTAGATGTACGCGTCGTGGGTCGGCGTGCCGCCGTCGACCACGTCGTCGTCCCACAGCGCGGAGAGCAGGCGATCGAGCTGCGTCATCGAGGGGTCGCTGAGGGGGGCGACGGGCACCAGCCCGGCCACGTTGACACAGGCCGCGATGGGGCGCGGCTCGTCGCTCGCCGTGGTCTGGCGGTTCGGGTAGAGCAGCATCCCGACCAGGGTGGAGCCGGGCATGGTCGCGATCGCCTCCGTCAGCGCGATTCGCGTGACCTCCCACTTCGAGGTGGCTGCGCTCACCGGATCGTCCATGGACGCGCTGACGTCGACGACGATCATCAACCTCGTGGGGGTAGGATCGGGGTTGGAGTGCCACTCGACGCACGCGTTGGCGCGGATGTCGGCGGCGCTGCCGGCGGCGAGGGCCACGAGGCCGCCGTTGTGCTCGACGCCGCCGTCGGTGGTGAGCGTCTCCGTGGGGACGCAGCGGCCGCGGGTGGTGCAGATGCGGCCGGCGCCGCAGGGGGAGCCGACGGGCGCGCAGTCGGCCGTGCAGTAGCCCAGCGCGCTACAGTAGACGCCGGGCCCGCACGAGAAGTCGTCCGCGCAGGGGGTGCCACAGCTCTCCGCGGACTCGCACACCGCCTTGGAGGGGAGGAGCTCCACCAACAGCGAGTCGTCACAGCCAGTGACGATCCCCGCGCCGCCCGCGGACACCGCGGTCGCCGCCACCAGCGCGCAACGGGCGGTGCGCGGGAACCTCACCCCGTCTCGATGCCCCCTCCGGACCCCGCGTGCAAGGGCGCCGCGGAGCCGACGCGCGCGCTCGGGTCGCCTTCGCGGTAGGGCGCGAGCGGGTAGGTGGATGTGGGTACGCTCGCGGCGGCGGGGAGCTCCCGGCCGGTCGCGCCCGCGCCCCGGGCGGCGGCAATCGTGTCAAAGTACCCGGCATGCGGCGCTCCGCGCTTCTCTTCATCGGCTCCCTCTGGGCGTTCTCGTCGATCCCCGGGTGTTCGGCCAGCCCCGGTTCCCCATCTCAGTCGCTGACGCCGGGCTGCCCCGCAGGCGCCACGGCCTGCAGCACGGGCTGCAAGGATCTCGCTAGCGACGCGGGCAACTGCGGGGCCTGCGGCGTGGTTTGCCCCGCCTCCACGAGCTGTGTGAGCGGGGTCTGCACCTGCTCCGCCGGGCTCACCGCCTGCGCGGCGGGCTGTGTCGACCTCACCAGCGACGTGGGCAACTGCGGGGCCTGCGGCACCGCCTGTCCCGCGGATCAGGTCTGCTCGGCGAGCGTCTGCAAGGGGACCTGCGACGCGGGGCTGACGCTCTGCGGCGCGAGCTGCGTCGACGTGAACACGAGCCCGACCCACTGTGGTGTCTGCGGCAACGTGTGCGGCGCAGGCCTCGCCTGTGTCATGGGGACCTGCGGCTGCCCGGGTGGGTTGACGCGGTGTGGGTCCGATTGCGTCGACACGGCATCCAGCGCGCTGCACTGCGGCGCTTGCGGCGTCTCCTGTGCGGGAGGGGCGAGCTGTGTCGCCGGAGCGTGCACCGGTGGCACCGGCGGCGCGGGGACAGGGGGGCTCGGGACGGGCGGCGATCCGCTCGGCGGCGCGGGCACGGGCGGCGAGCTGCTCGGTGGGGCGGGCCTGGGCGGGTCCACCGGGGGCACGGCGGGTACGGGCGGCGAGCTGTTCGGCGGCGCGGGCCTGGGCGGGGCCACCGGGGGCACGGCGGGCACGGGTGGCGACACCAGCGGTGGAAGCGGTGGCTCGGAGCCGGGGGTGCTCCACGGCTGCACCGCGACCATCGCCGAAGCCACTCTCGACCAGGAGTACACGAGCTGGCGGAGCGCTTTCGTCGTCAGCTGCTCGGACACCCTCGCGCGCGTCCAGGCCGGAGGCAACACCCCGGGCAGCGTGAGCAACGAGACGTTCTCGGAGGGGATCGGATACGGGATGCTCCTGGCGGTCGCCTTCGACGATCAGCCTACCTTCGACCAACTCTGGGCCTACTACAAGGCCGGCCGCAACGCGAACGGCCTGATGAACTGGAAGATGAACGCTTGCACGGGCACCCCGTACGAGCAGAACGGGGCCAGCGACGGCGACCTGGACACGGCGATGGCGCTGGTGCAGGCAGACCGCCGGTGGGGCGGCTACGCCGCCGACGCCAACGAGCTGCTCGGCGCCATCCGCACCTACGAGACGATGGAGTGCGGTGGCATCACCGTGCTCCGGCCCGGCGATGCCTGGGGGCTGGAGTGCACCACGGGGAACCTGAACCCGTCCTACTTCTGCCCCGGATACTACCGGGCCTTCGCGGTCTACCAGCCCGACGCGGCCGCCTTCTGGAACAAGTTCGCGGACGATTCCATCACCCTGCTGCTCGACTACCAGCAGGAGGCGGGCGGCGCGCTGATGGGCGAGTGGGCATACGTCGACCGGCTCGCGGACACGAACTACGGCTACAACGCCTGTCGAACGCCGTGGCGGGTCGCGGTCGACTACGCCTGGTGGGGCACGGCGGGCGCCCAGACCTTCCTGGCGAACGTCGCGGAGTACGTCGATTCCCACGGCGGCGTGGCGAACGTCCCCTTCGACAAGAACAGCGCCTTCCTCGGCGCCTTCGCCCTGAGCGGCATCGCAACCGGCCAGTGCGACGCGTATTACCAGAGCTGGATGAGCGGCGCGCAGTACGACGACCGCTACTTCCAGGCCACCCTGCGGGTGCTGGCCCTGGCGCTGATGGCGGGGCGGTTCGTGTTCTAGCGCGTGGGGGGGGCCGGACGCGGCGCCTCAGTGCGACCGGCGCGTGTCGGCGGCCGCCCGCCGCAGTCGCTCGAGGTGCCCATCCACGCCGACCAACGGGGAGGAGAACCGGATCGCGACCTCGAAGGTCCAGAGCTCGGGATCGACCCGAGGGCGGGGCGCCGCGCGGACCGCTCGAGCCCGGGTGACCAGGCCGGTGTGATCGTCATCGAAATGGATGGTGACCAGGAGATCCTCGCCCACGGCGCAGCCACGGCGGGTCCACAGCAGCGCGCCCGAGCGGCTGATGTTCACGATTAGCGCCACATGCGCCAGGGCCCGGCGGCCGTCGAGAGAGGCGGGGATGCTGGAGGGGAAGCGCTCGTCCGACCTGAGGTGCGGTTCGCAGGTGGACGGGTAGGCCGCGATCGGGGTCGGCGAAGGGGCGCGCCGCGCCGCGCCCGCCGCGGTGAGCGGGAACGGTCTGTCGCCGGCCCAGACGAGGACGTCGGTGAGGGCCTCGGCGAGCTCCTTGGCGGACGGGAAGCGATCGGCCGGATTGCGCTGCGTCGCGCGCGCGAACCAGTCGTCGAAGCCCCGCGGGACCTCGGCCAGGGTCGAGGGGGTGACGACAGGGGCCGAGCAGATGGCCCGGATGAGCTCCGCGGGGCGGGTGCCGGTGAAGGGGCGGAACCCGAGGAGGCACTCGAAGGCGATGACCGCCATCGCCCAGAGGTCGGCGCTGGGGCGGGCGGGGGCGCCCTCGATCTGCTCCGGGCTCATGTAGTGGATGGTGCCGACGATGGACCCCTGCTCGGTCAGCGCGGTGTTCGCTCGGGTGCTTCCCGGCAGCGACTTGACCAGCCCGAAGTCGAGGACCTTGGCGGTGATACCGTCGTCGTCCTGATCGACGAGGAAGACGTTCCCGGGTTTCAGGTCGCGGTGCACGATCCCCGCCGCGTGCACCCGGGTCATCGCGCGCGCGACTTGGCTCATCACCCGATCGACCAGCTCGGGTCGGAGCTGGCCCTCCCGGCTCAGGCGCGCGGCCAGCGACTCCCCCACCAGGTGCTCCATCACGATGTAGGGGAGCCCCTCGAAGGTGCCGTGGTCCAGCACCTGGACGACGTGCGGTCCGCGCAGCGCCGCCGAGACGCGCGCCTCGCGGACGAAGCGCTGGTGGTTGCGCCAGTCCTCGGCCGCTTCCGCGTGGACGAACTTGATCGCCACATGAGCGTGCAGGGAGAGGTGCTCCGCGAGCCAGACGGTGCCCATGCCGCCCCGGCCCAGCACGTGCAGGAGGCGGTACTTGCCGTCGATCACCCGGCCGAGGGACTGCACGTGAGCCAGCCTACACCGGAGACCGCCCGGTGTGAGGGCGCTTCCGCCGACAGACGAGGGCCGCCGGGCGCGGATCTCGGCGCGCACGGCCGCCCCGCGGGAGCCCCACCCCAGGGGAGAAGAACGCGCGGCGGCCACGGCCTGCGCGACCGTACCTCCCCCAGGGGGCCCGGGAAACCACTTGCGGCTCGCCGCTGCCCGGTGCCCGGCGGCGCCGCTGGCAGGATGGCTTGGATCACCCCGGGGCGCTCGTGACCAGCCTGTGCACGGGCTCGAACAGGAGGTCCCGCGGGGAGAGCGCCTGGAGGCACGCGTCCGGATCCGCGCCGGGGCGCCGCTCCGCGAGCTCCTCGACGAGCTCGTCGTGCTTGTTGTGCAGGCCGCGCAAGGCGGCCTTCTTTTGCGCGAGGGACGCGCTGGGCACGATCTCGACGTGCAACAGCGCGATCCGGCCGATCACGTTCCCGGTGGGGTTGCGCAGCGGGACGAGGAGCAGGGTTTCGTCGCCGCTGGCGCCGGTCGCCGTGCCGGTCACGCCGGTGCGGAGCACCCGGCGCTTCGATCCCAGCGCCGGCTGCGGCGTCCGGTACCTCGAGTCCTCGACCCGGGACCTGCCCAGCCCCCGGACGGCGCGCAGAGTCCAGGCGGGGCGCTCGGCAGCGGTGGGATCGGGGGTCACCTCGTAGACGAGGCCCGCGGCGACGCCCGCCAGCAGCGGGGAGACGATCTCGAGCACCTCGCGATCGATCTGGTGCAACTCCTCCAGCGAGACGCCCAGCGCCGCGAACGCTTCGAGCAGGAGCGGCGAGACGGCGCGCCCCGGGCGGGAGATGCCGACGGTGACGGTCTTGGCCTGGTGCCGGATGGTGTCGAGCGGCCGCGTGAGCTCCTCGACGATCTCGGTGAGCAGGGGCGCGAGCTCCTCCAGGCGCGCCTCGGTCGCCGCGGTGTCGGGGGGCTGCTGGGCGAGCCAGGCCCGGTAGCGCGCGATCCGGACCGCGAGGCGCGCCGGGAGCGCGCTGTCCGCGCTTCCGTCCTGGACGGCGTCGAGAGCAGCGTCGAGCGCCTCGAGCAACTCGGCCACGGTGAAGGTCGTCGGCTCGACCGCCACCCGCGAGAGGACGGCGCGGACGGCGCGGAAGGGGGTGGCGCTCCGGTCGATCGCCCGCGCGGCGGCGATGCCGAAGAGGTGGCCGACGACGGTGGCGACCACGAAGCCGAGCCCGCCGCCGAGGGTGGGGACGGGGAGGGTCGCCTCGGCGACCGCGTCGAAGCGGGTCTCACCGTCGGAGCAGACGACGAGGGGCCGGCCGTTGTGAGCCTTGAAGATGCTCACCTCCTTGACCGTGTCCTGGACCACCATCTCCGATAGATCGTTGGCGATGACCAGGGTGAGCGGCTCGGTGGACAGATCGATGTGCTTCTTGTCCTCGGTGACGTCGCAGGGGATCCCCTTGTAGCAGAGCTCGCTCAGCTTGATGCGGATTTCCTCGGCGGCGACCCGGTTGGCGCCGTTGCCGACGATGGCCCAGTTCCGGGCGCGGGGAGCCCAGGCGGCTGCGACGGCGAAGACGTGCTCCTTGCGCTCCAGGACGGTGCGGATCCGCCGCGGGAGCTGCTCGAGGGTTTCGATCTCCTCCTTGAGGAGTCGGGGGGGGAGGGTGCCGAGCTCGCTGCCGAGCAGGAGCCCCAGGAGCTTCCCCGCGGCGATCTGCGAGTAGAAGGCCTTGGTGGACGCGACCGACATCTCCACGTCGCGCCCGTCGCTCGTGTATAGGACGCTGTCCGACTTGTGCACGAGCGCCGAGTTGCGGCGGTTGACGATGGCGTGGATCCACGCGCCGCGCTCGCGCGCCATGTCCACCACGCGGTTGGTGTCCGTGGTGGTGCCGCTCTGGGACACCGCCACCACCACGGCGTCGTCGAGCCGCTCGTCGGCGGTGAAGCCGAAGAGCTCGCAGGCCTTGGTGTCCGTCACCACGATCCCCGAGCCCGCGAGGGACTGGCGGATGAAGTGAGCGGCGCCCATGCCGGCGATGGCCGCGGTGCCCATGCCGATGACGATGATGCGGCGCACTGGCGAGCGCCCCCGCGACCGCAAGCGGGCACGGAGGCCTTCGCCGTTTCCGAAGCCGCCCATCAAGAACTCGACGCCGTCGGCGGTCTTGCGGTATTTTCCGGCGAGGGTCTTCTCGACGCTGCTCGGGGCCTCCGCGACCTCCTTCTCGATGTAGGTGGCGAAGTCGCCGCGGAAGATGTCCCGCGAGTAGATCTGGATGGGATCGGTTCTCGGCTCGTAGGGGGCGCCGTCCGCGAGGCGCACGCCGCGCAGGTGAAGGCTCCGGCCGGCGGTGTGGAGCTCGACGGCGAGGCCGACCTCTCCCCCGTCGTTGAGCGGCCGGCTCGCGCGGCAGTGGGTGGCGAGGCCGTACACCTCGGAGGCGACGAGCCAGCCGTCGACCAGGGCGCCGAGGTACAGGGCTTGGCCGCTCCCCTTCTGCCCGACGATCAGGGCGCGGGGGTGCGCGAGGTGCTGGAGCACGGTCGCCAGCGAGCCCTGGCTGCGCTTGACCACGGCGCCGAACCGGGTCGCGAGGGGCTCCGTCTCCGGCGTGTCGAGGGTGAACAGGACGGGAAGGATCTTGGCGTCCGTGCTCACCGCCGGGTGCAGCGTCGCGCCGCGGGCCTGGACGGAGGTCTGGACGAGGGTGGCGTAGTTGTCGACGTCGCCGTTCAGCACCATCACCACGGGCAGCCCGGCGGTGTCCGTCGCCTGGCCACGGCGGACGCAGCCGTCGACGGGGTGGCAATTGGGGACGTTGATGATGCCGTTGGAGGCCCAGCGAGTGTGGCACAGCAGGTTGACCGAGCGCGCGGCCGCGGCGACCGACCAGAGCAGGTCGTCGTCGTGGAGGGCCGCGCGCAGCGCCGCGCCGTTGTCGCCGAGGCGCCCCACGAGGTTCGCCACGCGGTGGACGAAGCGTGCGGTGAGCGCGCCCCCCTCGGCGTGGGCCCAGGCCACCTGACGTGGGGTCGTCTCATCGCCGGTGGCGTCGGGATCGGCCCGGAGGCGGGGTTCCAGCGCCGCCGCCGCGGGGGGGGGTACCTCGAGGGTGACGGCGATCCCCGCCGAGTCGCGCCCGCGGACCTCGAGCTTGTCGAGGGCGCCGAGCACCTGCTCGAGGGACCAGCCCACGAAATGGCGCGCGGGTCCCGCGGCGGCGAGCGCGAGGGGCACGATCCGCGCCACGCGGTCGATCGACGCGAGCAGTTCCCGGTCGAGCTGCCAGGCGAAGTCGGCGAGCAGCTCGTGCAGGCGCTCGAGCTCGTCGGTGCGGCCGCGGCCGGCGATCTCCGCCGCGGTGCGCGCGCGCAGCGTGGAGAGCCGCGCGGCGAGCTCGACGAAGAGGCCGCGAGCAGCCTCGTCGGTGGCGATGGCCCGGTGCAAGGCGAAGGAGCCGAGGTCCGCGAAGCGTTCGCGGAGGGCGTCGAGGGCGAGGGTCAGCCGGGGCCAGTCGGGGGGCTCGATGGCCGCCGCGGAGACGCTCGCGGCGATCTCGCGGAAGGGATCGAGCGGCGCCGGCTCGAGCCAGGCGTCGTTGCTGACGAATCCGACGATGCCGCACATGTGCCGAGGGTTCCTCCGGGGAAGCCGCCGAAGATAGCCACGCCAGCCGCCGCGACGCAACGCCGCAGCCGCGCCGGCTCGGGCGCCGGGCCCGAGGGCCGCCGCGAGGTGACGGGCGGTCGAGGTGGCCCTTCCGCCCCTCGCGCCCTTCGACCATGATTGCCCGCGGGAGATCCCCGCCGATGAAGCTCGACCGAACGATCCATCGCTTCCCCGCCTGCCTGGTGACGGCGCTTGCCGCGCTGGCGCTCCTCATCGGCTGCAGCCGGAGCCTCACCGTCACGCGGATCAACTCCGCGGAGGACGAGCCCAACAACGTCTGGGTGTTCTTCACCGTCGAGCGGGGGGACGAGCCAGTCGGGGGCCTCGAGGCCAGCGATTTCGAGATCTACGAGGATGGCCAGCGGGTGAGCGAGTTCGAGAGCCAACAGCGGATCCTGAATCCCGAGGTCGCGGCGGTGATGTACACGCTCCTGCTCGTGGACGTGAGCGGCAGCATCACCGACTCGGGCAGCGTCGACGACCTGGTCGACGCGGCGGAGCAGTTCACGGAGCGGGTCGGCAAGACCCAGAAGGTGGGCGTGTACTCCTTCGACGGCTCCGAGAAGATCCAGCCGGTCGTGCCCTTCACGGAGACGGAGGGCGCGCTCAAGGGCGGCCTGGAGGGACTCCGGAGCTATCGGCCGAAGGATCCCTCCACCAACCTGCACGGGGCCGTCGTGCAGGCCCTGGCCGAGCTGCAGAAGGGGCTGGCGAAGGAGCAAAAACCCCTCAAGTTCGGGACCCTGGTGGTGTTCAGCGACGGCGCGGATCGCGCGGCGCGGGTGTCGCGGGAGGAGATGAACGAGGCCTTGCGCTCGGACGAGTACGAGCGCTTCGACCGCTTCGCCATCGGCGTCGGCGACGAGAAGGAGCTGCAGGAGGCGAGGCTCGAGGACATCGGGCGCGACGGTACCGTCGAGGGCCACGATCGCAGCAAGGTGAAGGAGTCCTTCGAGCAGAGCGCGGAGCGGATCGAGGCGCACTCGAAGCGCTTCTACCTGTTGAGCTACTGCCCACCGGCGCGCGCCGGGGTGCACGAGGTCGAGATCCGGGTCGAGACGGACGAGCCGAGGGGTCGCGGCAAGCTCGGCTACGAATTCGACGCCTCGGGCTTCGGGCCGCCGCCGGACTGCGATCCGGAGCGGGCGCCGACGTTCGACATGGACGAGGTGGAGCCGGCGCCGGCCGCGGAGAGGGGGGACTCCAAGGTCCGGGGGAGCGCGCGGAGCGGCGGCACCGGAGGCGCCGCGGCGAAGGCGGGCGCGAGCGCGAGGTGAGCGGCGGGGGGCGCCGCGGCCGGGCCGCGCGCTCCGACCTCAGCCTCGTTCGAGCAGGATCCGCAGCATTCGGCGCAGCGGCTCTGCCGCGCCCCAGAGCAGCTGATCGCCGACGGTGAACGCGCCGAGGTACTCCGGCCCCATGCGGAGCTTGCGCAGGCGTCCGACCGGGACGTCGAGGGTCCCGCTGACGGCCGCGGGGGTGAGGTGCTTCAAGGTGGAGTCCTTGTCGTTCGGGATGACGCGGGTCCAGGGCGTGGAGCTCGCGATCAGGGCCTCGAGCATCGACAGCGGGACGTCCCGCTTGAGCTTGAGGGTGACCGCCTGGCTGTGGCACCGCATGGCGCCGACCCGCACGCAGAGGCCGTCGACCGGGATCTCGGGGTCGTTGCCGAGGATCTTGTTCGACTCGACGTGACCCTTCCACTCCTCGCGGGTTTCGCCGGAGGGGAGGGCGCGGTCGATCCAGGGGATGAGGCTCGCGCCGAGCGGCGCGCCGAACTGCGCGGTCGGGAACTCGTCGGAGCGGATCGTCGCGGCGACGTTGCGGTCGAGGGTGAGGGCGTCGGCGGCCGGATCGGCCAGGATCTCGCGGGCGCCGTCGCCGATGGTCCGGAGCTGCTCGACCAGCTCGCGCATGTGTCTGGCGCCGGCGCCGGAGGCGGCCTGGTAGGTCATGGTGCTCACCCACTCCACGAGCCCCTGGTGGTAGAGCCCGGCGAACGCCATCAGCATCAGGCTGACCGTGCAATTGCCGCCGATGAAGTCCCTGGCGCCGCGGTCGAGTGCCCGGTCGATGACCGCGCGGTTGACCGGGTCGAGAATGATGGTGGCCTCCGGGGCCATGCGGAGCGTGCTCGCGGCGTCAATCCAGTAGCCGCCCCAGCCCGCCGCCCGGAGGCGCGGGTGGACGTCGCTGGTGTAGTCGCCGCCCTGACAGGTGACGATCACGTCGTGGGTGGCCAGGGTCGCCAGATCGAAGGCGTCCGCGAGGGGAGGCGCGTCGACGCCGACGCGCGGCGGTGCCTCACCGACCTGGGAGGTGGTGAAGAACTCGACCTCGCCGATGCGGGCGAAATCCCCCTCGGCCTGCATCCGGTCCAAGAGCACGGAGCCGACCATGCCCCGCCATCCCACGAATCCCACGCGCATCTGGTTCGACCTCGGCCGGGCAATCTAGCAGTCGATCGGGGCGGGTCAATCGCGGCGGCGCGAGGGGAGGTGCCCGGGTCGCCGGAGCGAGCGCCGGTCAGGGACTTGGCCTCGCCGGCCTCCGTGCGCGACAAGATCGTCCCGAGGCGCGGGCGGGCCCGCGCGACGCCGGCCATGAGCGACCCCCTCCTCCCCGCGGAAGACGCGCCCCACCCCCGACCCCGCGGGGGCTCGGATCCCGTGCAGGTGCTGCGGCAGCTCCTGCGTCGACTCGACCGATCGCGGCGTGCGCTCGTCGGCGCCCGGCGCGAGCAGATCCGCGAACAGGCCGGGGCCGCCCTGGTCGCGCTCGCCCGTCACGACGCGCGCGCCGCGCTCCCGGCGCTGTCCCGCCTCGCGTTGGCGCTGCCTCGCCAGCGTCCCGCGGCGGCGGCCTACGCGGCGCTCGCCCATGTGCACTACGAGCTCGGCCGCTACCGGCGCGCCATCGCGGTGGCGCGCGAGGCGCAGCGACTGGATCCGCGGTCCGGGCTGGCGGCGGCGGTGTCCGCGCGGGCCTACGCTGCGCTCTTCCCCGTCGTCCGCTGACCGCGGCGGCTCACCGCGCGAGGTCGCGCGCGTCCGGGAGGGGGTGGCCCGCGACGAGATCGTGGATGAGGGCGGCGGTGGTCGCCACCCCGTCCGTCTTCACGCAGCGGACGCCCGTGGTCGTCGCGGCCCAGTCGTTGCCGCCCGGGAAGAGCGCGTCCCCGACGTAGACCGTCTCGGCGACGGTCGCGCCCTGGTCGGCCCAGGACGCCAGGATCGCCCGGATGCCCAGATCCTTCTCGTAGGCAGCGACGTCGATGCTGGTCGCGCCCCCCGCGCGGATGATGAGCTCGGGCGGCAGCAGCTCGCGCAGCACCGCGATCATCGCGCGCCGGCGGGAGAAGTCGGGGTCCCAGTCCCGCTTGAGGTGCGCGGGTGCCCGCTGCCCGAGCGCCGACCAAGTGACCTGGAAGCGCCGATCCTCGAAGCGGTCGCCCACGGCGGGCTCCTCGACGTAGCCGAGGCGGGCGAAGGCCTCGGCGAAGGCGGCGACCACGCGCTCGAAGTCGACGCGCACCGGCGACTCGGTCACGAGCTTCCAGGCGCGGTCGACGTACCGCCAGATCTGGGCTCCCGTCACCGGCGCCAGGGTGAGCCGCTCGTGCGCGCCCACGGGGGCGCCCACCTGGGTCTGGAACTGCTCCCAGTGGGCGCCGGAGATGATGCCGACCACCCCGTGGTCCAGGAGCCGGCGGAGCAGTTGAGCCATGCCGGCGTCGATGGGCTGCTTGCTCTCGGAGAGCGTACCGTCGAGGTCGAAGATGAAGGTCTTCACGGGCGAACCTGTCGGAGGTCGGGACGGTACCAGCGGGGCGCGGGGCGTGCACTCCGTGGGGTTCGGTCCCGGCCCCTTGGACGGCGGAATTTCCAGGAAATGTCCTGGTCAGGCGTGCTATTTCACCGCCCATGGACCCGATCGAGCTGTATCGCGAGCTGTTCCGGCACGAGCGACTGGAGGAGACGGTGCCGGCGATCCTGCCGATCCTGGCTCGCCAGCTCGGGGTTCGCGCCGTCCTGGTGCGGCGGCTCGACCTGCACCGCAGAGCTCTGGCGACGATCGCGGAGGCGAAGGTCGACGGCTGGAACGCGGGCACCCCGATGCTCACGGCCTGCTCGCGGGAGGAGGTGGAGCGCTTGCTGAACTGGATGCGCTCGGGGGAGGTGCGCCAGGGCAGCGCGGAGTCCGATCCGCTCCTCGCGCTGCTCGCGGCCAAGGGGACCGCCGTCGACGTCATCGCCGGGCCCATCACGGACCCGGAGGCGGGGCCGCTCGGCGCGCTCGTGATCCAGGGCCGGCGGGGGAGCTTCGGACCACGTCAGACGCGGCAGCTCACGAACCTGCTCGAGCCGTTCCGCGTCGCCGTGCTGCACGCGCAGCGCTTCCAGGAGCTCGGGCGGGCGCGCGAGGTGGTGGAGGCCGAGAACCGGGCGTTGCTCGACAAGCTCGATCGTCAGCAGATCGTCGACGAGATCGTGGGCGCGGACGCCGGGTTCCGGGCCGTGATGCTGCGGCTGGAGCAGGTCGCACCGACGGACGCGCCTGTCCTCCTGCTCGGCGAGACGGGGACGGGCAAGGAGGTCGTGGCGCGGGCGATCCACGCGCGCTCCCGGCGGCCGGACGGCCCGATGCTTCGCGTCAATTGCGGCGCCATCCCCCCAGGGCTCATCGACTCGGAGCTGTGCGGACACGAGCGTGGCAGCTTCACTGGCGCGGTCGCGGCCCGCGCGGGCTGGTTCGAACGCGCCGACGGCGGCACGCTGTTCCTCGACGAGATCGGGGAGCTCCCCCTCGCGGCGCAGGTGCGGCTGCTACGGGTGCTGCAGGAGTCGGTCATCGAGCGCGTGGGAGGGCAGCGCCCAGTGGCGGTGGACGTCCGCGTGGTCGCGGCGACGCACCGGAACCTGGAGGACATGGTCCGCGCGGGGACCTTCCGCGAGGATCTCTGGTATCGGATCAGCGTCTTTCCCATCGAGCTGCCGCCGCTGCGCGAGCGGCGCGAGGACGTGCCGGCGCTGGCGACCCACTTCGCCTGGCGGGTCGGCAAGCGGATCGGCGGCGCGCCCCTGACGCCATCGCCGGCCGACGTCGAGCGCCTGCTGAACTACGACTGGCCGGGGAACGTCCGCGAGCTGGCGGCGGTGATCGAGCGGGCGGCCATCCTCGGCGACGGCAAGCGGCTGGACATCGCGGGGGCGCTCGGGGTCCGCGCCGCGTCGGTGCCGCCGCCGGCCGACCTCACCGCGCAGCGTGAGGGCCGATCTGGTGCCGCGGAGGCGCCGCTGCTCACACTGGACGCGGCGATCGCCCGGCACATCGAGGAGGCGCTCCGCCGCGCCGGAGGGAGGGTGGAGGGGCCCCGGGGTGCGGCCGTGCTGCTCGGCGTCAACCCGCATACGCTGCGGTCGAAGATGCGGCGGCTCGGGATCCGCTGGGCGCGCTTCCGCGACGCTGGCCCGGCGTAGGGGCGCGGCGAGCGGGCTCTGGCCTCAGCGCCGCGCCGGGCGGGACGGCGGCGCCGCCGCGAGCGCCGCGCGGACCGCGGGCAGGTGCGGTACGTCGGCGTCCGCCCAGTCGAGCCCGTCGAGCTCGGCCGCGGTCACCCAGCGGAGCGCCGCGTGCTCCCGGGCGACGGGGGCGCCCCGGACCCGGCGGGCCGTGAAGACCTCCAGCGTCAGGCGGCGGCCCTCCGCCCTGACCTCACTCTGCCCGAGGCGCTCGTCGACCTCCCCCACCAGGCCCCGCTCCTCCCCGATCTCCCGCACGAGCGCCGCGGCGGCGGTTTCGCCAGGCTCGATCTTGCCGCCGGGGAACTCCCACTTCCCCGCGCCCGCCATCGTCGCGCCGCGTTGCGCCACCAGACAGCGGTCGGCCTCGAGGATCGCCGCCCCGACCACCCGCACCGTGGGGTCACTGTCGCTCCTCAAGCCGCCGCAGATCCTAGGCAGAAACCAGCCATACGACGACCACCGCGACGGCGATCACCGCCGCCAGCGCGGCCAGGAGCCAGCGCGTCGAGGACCGATCCTCGGTCCCGGGCACCTCCGGGGGACGGTGCTCCATCTCGACGGCGATCCCCTGGTCCACGAAGAACGTCCGCGTCACGTGCAGGAAGCGCTCGTAGCCGACCCCGTCGACGCCGAAGGCGCCAGAGCCGAAGCGAGCCCGGTGGGCCGCCAGCAGGCAGGGGTAGGTGCGCAGGGACGCTTGCCGGGCCGCGACGTCCACCCAGCCGACCGTGACCGACATCGGTCCTGCAGTGGTGGGCTCGAGGGTGAGGTGCTGGCGAGCGAGCAACCCACCGTGGGTGCTCGGTCCCTGGGGGACGCTCAGCGCGGGGCGGCGCCGGACATCCCCGGGGATGATCAGGTCGGCGCAGTGCAGCGCGTACATGTCGCGCAGCGCGGCCGCGGCGTTGGTGACTTCGGTGCGGTCAGGGGCGACCATGCTCCTCAAGGGGGAACGAACCAGCGCAAGGGCAGGAGAGTGAACGACATTCCCATGATGCCATCCGTCTCCCTGTCTTGCACCATTCCTGGAGGACCTCCGAATCCGCCGGCGCGACCCGGTCGTGGGTGTGTCCGCACGAACCGCGGCGTGGGTGGCGTGCGCGCGCGTGGCAGCGCCACCGGGGCAGGGCCGCCGGCCGCTTAAATAACTGCTTCCTCAAGGGCGCGGGCAATCCCGTGCCCATCTCGCGGTCACCGGTGAGGCGCCAGGCCCCGCGGCACAGGGTCCGCTCGGCCGCGGCCCGCTCAGCCGGTGGTGGCGTGACCGGGGTAGCTCGGCGGCGGGCGGACGTGCGCCGCCACCGCCTCGGCGAGCTGGTGGACGCGGAACGGCTTGGCGAGAAAGCCGCGGGCGCCGGCCTCGAGCAGGGCGCCGGCCGCCGCCTGTCGGCTGTGGCCGGACGCGATCAGCACGCGCGCCCCGGGCTCGATCGCCTGCAGGCGCCGAAACGTCTCCTCGCCGCCGAGCGTCGGCATCGTAAGATCGAGGATGACGAGGTCTGCCTCGCCCGGGTGGGCCGCGTGGTACTCGAGGAAGGCGGCGCCGTCGGGGAACAGGAGGACCTCGTAGCCGAGCTTGGTCAGCGCGCGCGCCAGGAAGGCGCGCACGGTTTCCTCGTCGTCAACGACCAGGATCCGCGCTCCGCTCGGCGAGCGCCGGGGGGTGCTGATCGGCGTACTCTTCCGGATCGGGCCGGCACCGACCGGCAACAGGAGCGTGAAGGTCGTGCCGTGGCCCGGGGCGCTCGTCACGGCGACGTGCCCGCCGTGGCCCTTCACGCAGCCGAACACGGCGGCGAGCCCGAGTCCGCTCCCTTTCCCCGGGCCCTTGGTGGTGAAGAATGGCTCGAAGATGCGCCCGGCGATCTCGGGGGGCACGCCGACCCCCGTGTCCTCCACGCGGACCTCGACGTACGTCCCGGCCGAGAGGTCCGGGCCGAGGCAGGCGGCCTCCTCGGCGGTGAGGGTGACGTCTCGGGTCCCGAGCAGCAGGCGCCCACCGTCGGGCATCGCCTCGCAGGCGTTTCGCGTCAGGTCGATCAGCGCCGAGCCGAGCTGGGAGGGATCCCCGACCACGGTCGCCCTCCGCGCCTCCAGCCGCGTCGTGACGGTGACGCGCTGACCGGCGCCGTGCGCCGTGAGGCGGGCGGTCTGGTTGATGAGCGCGTGCAGGTCCACCGGCTGGCTCTGCATGCGGCCCCGGCGCGAGAAGGCGAGAAGCTGCTGGGTCAGGTCGGCCGCGCGCCGGGCGGCCTGGAGGATCCCCAACGCCGACTCCGCCACGTCGGAGCCGGGCTCGGCGTCATCGTGGAGCAGCTCCGCGCTGCCGAGGATTCCGGTCAACAGGTTGTTGAAGTCGTGGGCCACGCCTCCGGCGAGCTGGGCCACGGCCTCGAGGTACTCGGCCTCATGAAGCCGTCGCTGAAGCTGCCGCTGCTCCGTCACGTCGTCGTAGGTGCCGAGCACCCCGATCACGGCGCCGTCACGGGATCGCAGGGGGACCCGGGTGGTACGCACCCAGCGCAGCCGCCCGTCCGGGGAAGGCTGCGCTGCGATCCGGTCGAGGAGCGGCTCGCCCGACTCGATGACGCTGCGGTCCTCGGCCTCGCGCCGGGCGGCGTCGGCGGACCACGCGAGGTCGGCGTCTCGCTTGCCGACGAGCCCGTCGGGGGTGGCGACTCCGGCGTCGTCGGCGAAGCGCTGGTTGCCACCGAGGTAGCGCAGTGAGCGGTCCCGCCAGTAGACGCGCACCGGGATCGTGTCCAGGACGAGCTGCAGCACCTGGTTCGACTCGGCGAGCTGCTGCTGGCTCCTCAGCAGCTCGAGCTCGATCCGGTCGCGCTCGGAGAGTTCGGCCTGGAGCGCCGCGCGGCTCGCGGCGTCCGGATCCTTCGGGGCGGCCGCCGCGGCGACGAGCCGCTGCAGCTCCTCGGCGGGGAGTGCCCGGAGGGCTGCGAGCAGGTCGTCGGAGGCCGTCGGCATGTGGGGGGTACCACCGGATGATGTCGCGGGCTCGACGCCGCGGCCACCCCGTTCGTCGTTTTCGCCTCCACGCTCGCGGCTCCCCGGCGCCGCCGGGTGGCCCGGAGCGGTTCCGGGGCGCAGCAAGAGTCCCGTCGCACAGCCCACGACCGCGGGTGCGGCGACGCGGGGCGACCCGTCGCGGCCCCGTCCCTCCGTGCGACAGGACCTGAATTCGATGTAGGCTCGCGTGAGGTGTTCGACTCCCATTGCCATCTGACGGATCTGCCCGACCCGGCGGGGGCTCTGCGCGAGGCGGTGGCGGCCGGCGTGCGCTCGGTGCTCACCTGCGGGTACGACGTCGACGCGAACGCGGCCGTGCGCGCGCTGCACGGGGCACATCCCCGCCTCCCCTGGGCGCTGGGGCTGCACCCGTGGTACGCGGCCCAGGCGGTCGAGCCGGTGCTCGCGCTGCTCGAGCAGGAGCGGCCCACGGCGGTCGGGGAGATCGGGCTCGACCTCGGGCCGGAGCCGCCGCCCGCGCCGCTCGCCCTCCAGGTCGAGGTGCTCGAGGCCCAGCTCGACGTGGCCGAACGGCTGCGTCTGCCGGTGACCCTGCACCAGCGGCGCGCGCTGGGTGAGCTCCTGCCCGTCCTGCGCCGCTTCCCACGCGTCCGCGGGTCGCTGCATGCCTGCGGCGGGTCGCCCGAGCAGGTGCGGCCGTTCCTCGATCTGGGCTACCTGGTTGGCATTGGCGGCGCCGTCACCCGGCCCGGCGCGGCGCGGGCGAGGCGACTGGCCCGGGCGCTGCCGCTCGACGCGATCCTGCTCGAAACCGACGCACCCGCCATCGGGCTCGAGGGGATTCGCCCCCCCGCGGTGCGTCCCGCCCACCTGCCGCGGGTGCTCGCGGCGCTGGCCGAGCTGCGCGGAGAGCCGCGGGACCGCGTGGAGGAGGCGACCGACGCCAACGCGGCCGCGCTCTTCGGACCGGGCGTCCTGGTGGCGCCCCTGGAGGACGGGTGAGCGGGCAGGGCGCCTTACCGGAGCGGCTCGAGCGCTGCGCGCGCCTCTTCGGCCTGGCCGGCGTGGCGCGGCTGCGGGCGGCCCGGGTCGCCGTGTTCGGGCTCGGGGGGGTGGGGTCGTTCGCGAGCGAAGGGCTCGCGCGCTGCGGCGTCGGTCACCTCTCGCTCGTGGATCACGATCGGGTGGTCCCGAGCAACCTGAACCGGCAGCTCGAGGCGACGGCGAGCGCGGTGGGGCGCCCCAAGGCGGAGGTGCTCCGCGAGCGGCTGCAGGACGTGGCCCCGGACGCGTCCATCGAAGCCCTGGTCGAGTTCTTCGCCGCCGAGCCGGCGGCCGCCCTGCTCGACCGGGGGTTCGACTGGGTCGTGGACGCCATCGACTCGCTCGGGCCGAAGGTCACGCTGATCCGCGAGTGCCAGCGGCGAGGGGTCCGCGTCATCTCGTCGCTCGGCGCCGGCGGGCGTCTCGACCCGACTCGCGTCCGCGTGGGGCCGCTCGCGGCGACGCGCGGCGACGCGCTGGGGGCCGTGGTGCGCAAACGGCTGCGCCGCCAGGGCTCGCTCGCGGGCGTGGTCGCGGCCTACACGGACGAACCACGGCGGCCAGCGCGAGCGGGGCCCTGGTCGCAGCGGACGCAGGATCTGCACCGCGGTCGGCAGCGCGTCATCCAGCCGAGCGCGGTGATGGTCCCCGCGGCGATGGGCATGGCGATCGCGGCGCACGTGGTGACCGCGATCACCGAGCTCGGCCGCTGAGCCCCCCGAGCGGAGCGCGCAGGCGCCGCCGCGCGCGCTCGGCGATCCTCTCCAGCGTCGCTGGCGCGAGCGGGCCCGTGGCGAAGCGGTGAGGGTCGGCAGCCGCTTGCCCGCGGGCCCCCTCGAAGGTGCGCGGCGTCAGCGCGTTCACGCAGGGGTGGCTGACGGGTTCCCCTGGCGCCGCGAGGAACCGATCCAAGAGCGCGTTTCCACAGGCGCAGGTGCTCGCGCCGTGCGACTCGTAGGGCAAGACGACGTGCTCGGCGTCGAGCAGCGACGCCGCCACGAGGTCCGCGTTCTCCGGCGGGGTCACCGGGTCGAAGGTTCCCGAGACGAGCAGGGTGGGAACGGCGCTCACCACGGCCTCGTCCTCGATCGCCGCGGCGGCGGCGACGTTCCAGACCGCGCACTCGTCGAAGATCAGGGGGTCGACGAAGGTCGAAAACATGGGCTCGAGGGTGCTGGCCGCCGCGGTGAGCGCCTCCCGGGAGGAGAACGGCGCGTCCTCGCGGCAGATCACGGAAAGGTACATGCCGAGCGCCACCGGGGCCGCCTCGCCGGCCTCGGAGAGGATCAGCTCGAAGAGGCTCAGATCCCCGCTGGCGACGAGGTCGATCAGCGCGGGGACGTAGGGGATGCTCTCCGCGTCGTACAGGAGCAGGAACAGGGTGCTCAACACCATGTCGCCGGTGAGGGTGAGCGGGCCGCCCTCCAGGGCCAGCTCCGCGGGGGACTCGTTCATCGCCGCGACGGTCACGGCGAGCTGCTGCATCGGGTCGGGGTAGGCACCAGCGCATGCCGCCTGGGTGGCGCAGAGGGCGAAGACGAGCTCGAAGGCGCGCTGCGCGGAGGCGCCGGCCGTGGCGAAGATCTCGAGCTCGAGCGGCAGGACGCCGTCGAGGATCGCGCTCCGCACGCCGTCCGGGAAGTCGCGGAGGACGGTGAGCGCGAGGCGGGTCCCGTAGGAGATGCCGTAGAGGTTCCAGCGCTCGTAGCCGAGGGCCTCGCGCACCCGGTCGACGTCGGCGGCGCTCCGGGCACTGGTGTAGGCGTCGAGATCGACGCCCTCGCTGGCGAGGCGCGCCCGGCAGGCCGCGAGCGCCGCCAGCATCGCGTCGGTGTCCGAGGTCCCGACCGTCACCGTCACCGAGTCGAGCTCGGGGCAGTCGAGCCGCGGCCGCGAGTGCCCGGTGCCGCGCTGGTCGAAGACGACGAGATCTCGCGCGCCGAGCAGGTGGGAGAAGACGTCGAACAGGTTGGAGACGGTCGCGACGGCGTCCCCCCCGGGTC
The DNA here is from genome assembly GCA_964454025.1 of uncultured Polyangiaceae bacterium. Classification (GTDB taxonomy): domain Bacteria; phylum Myxococcota_A; class Polyangia; order Polyangiales; family Polyangiaceae; genus JAFGBI01. Next base: position 23,914 of record CAYVRP010000017.1, read on the forward strand.
CCCCCTCGAGGTAGACCACGGGGTCGTCCTCGACCTGTTCTTCGTCGCTGAAGAAGCGCGCGATCGCGAGGGTGAGCGCGGTCCCGTCTGGCGCCGCCGGATCCTCGGGGACGATGACGTGGCCGCACTCGACCGTCACGCCGAAGGGAACGGAGAACCAGCAGTCCGTCCTGGTGAAGGCGTCCGTCGTGGGCGGGAGACGGTCGGCGGGGATCGTCGCGCTCCGGTCGTTGGGGTCGATGGTCGACGGGCGAGCATCGTCGCCGCATCCGGTCAGCACGACCGCACAACACACCCCGAGCAGCGGCCGGAAACCGCGCATGGAAGCCAGGGTACCACGGGATGGGGCGGCCCGGTCCGTGGCCACGGCGCGGGACCGCGGTCCGAGCTCCGGGGGGCCAGGGGCGGCGGGGCGCCTCGCCTGACGAACCGCTTCGCCTCCTCGGCGCCGCGGAGCAAGGGCGGGAGCCAGGGGAATTGTCAATGCAAGCGTGCGATTGGCGCTTGCCCTCGCTCACGGATTGATCGGGGGCGAGGCCTCGGATATCCTCCCAGGGCGTCGGCACACCATGCCCGGTCTTCGTCCCCTCCAGCGGGGGCCGTGCCAGTCGGCGCCGAGACCTTGGCTTTCCCTCCTCCTCCTCGCACCCCAGCGACCGCCGACGTCCCCCGTGTGAGCGCGGGGGGCGTCGGCGTCGCCCTATTGAGCTAGGCCCTATTGAGCTAGGGAGCCGAGGTAGATCCGCTGACGGCGGGGGTCACTCGTACGTGCTGTTGATCACGATACGGGCGGTGCCGCGGGCAGTGGATTCACCGGGGCTCCGCGCGACCTTCGTCGCGGAACCCACCGCCTCGATCGCGGTGACGCGCCCGGTGGCGACCTCGATCCGAGCCTGGCCGCCCAGGTCGAGCTCCAGCGGGCGGTCCCCCAGCGTCACGCGGAAGCTCGCGGTGAGTCGGAATCGGGCTCGCGCGGCCGCGCCCGCGGCCTCGGTGCCCTCGAAGGCGAACTTCAGGATCTTCACGTCGAAGTCGCCGGCGCTCCCCACCAGGGCCAGGACGGCGTCGTGCGAGGGCTCGACCTCCGTACCCGGGACGAGGGGGTCGTCCGGCAGGAACGGCGCCAGGGGGAAGGGCGTGTCGAGGAAGGGGTGATCGGCCGCCACCAAGGCGGCGCCGGAGCCGGCGAGCGCGGCCTCCCTCTCGTCTGACACCGTCAGCATCCCGTCACGGAGGGAAACCAGGAAGCGCCGCCCGGCGCGCGGGTCTGGCGCGCGCTGGCCGTCGCGAGTGACCTCGGCGTCGCGGTACTCGACCGCCACGGCACCGACCCGGGCCTCGCTGAGCGCCCGGACCTCGACCCGCCGCTCGATCCGCTCGACGAGCTGGAGCGGCGGCCGGGCCTCGGCGTCGGGGGGCGACGCGGCGGGGACGCGGATCTCGCGCGTGATCCGGTCGATGCGAACCGCGCCGACACGCTCTCGCGCGACGGTGATCCGCGTGCCGGACGCGGCCGCGCTCGGTGTGGTCGCCGCCGACGTCGACGGGACCGCGGAGGCTGAGGCCGACGTGGCACCACCTCCCGTCCGCCCCGCGGTTCGCCCGCAACCGACGCCGATCACGAGCCCCGCGGTCAGGCCCAGGGTGAGGGCACGGCGCCAGCCAGGGCGGGCACGGCCCGCGGCGCAGGCGACGGGGGACGATGGCATCACGGGCAGCTCCTCCGGGTGACGCGAGGCTACGGCACGCCATCGTGGCCGACGACTGGACATCGGCTCAGTCCCTGCCGCGCCGCGCCCCGCACGGCGGGCGGCGACTCCCGGACCGGATCCGACCGGCGTCGACGGCGCTGGTGTAGCCTGCGGCGGTGATCGAGTTGCTCTTCGCCGTCGTCTTCTCGGTGGTCCTCATCGCGCCGGTGGTGCTGGTCTACCTGCTGATCATCAAGGGCGTCGATCGCTACGAGCCCGAGCCCTGGTGGCTGCTGGGGCTGTGCTTCTTCTGGGGTGTCTTCGGCGCCACCTCCTTCGCGATCCTCGGCAACGCGGTCGGTCAGGCCTTCGTCGAACTCGGGCTCGGCGGGTACGCTACCGCGCAGACGATGTCCTCGACGACGGCGTCCTTCGTGGCACCGCCGGTGGAGGAAACCACGAAGGGCGTGATCCTGCTGCTGGTCTGGGCGCTCTCCGCGCTGTGGCTGAAGGAGCTCGACGGGCCGCTGGACGGCGCGATCTACGGCGGGATGGTCGGCCTCGGGTTCACGCTGACCGAGGACGTGCTCTACGTCACCAGCGCCACCCTGCAGCAGGGCCTGGGCACCGGCCAGCTCGTGTTCTTCATGCGCACGATCCTGGGGGGGCTCGGACACGCGACCTTCACCGCGATGACCGGGCTCGGGATCGGCATCGCCGCCGAGTCGCGGAGCGCGCTGGTGAAGCTGGTGGTGCCGATCGGGGGCTGGATGGCGGCCGTGGGGCTGCATTTCCTGCACAATTTCCTGGTGACCTTCTGGCTCGCGCAGGGACTGGGCCTGCTGGCCAAGTTCGCGGTGTTCTGGACCTTCGGGCTGGTCTTCTTCGTGCTCTTATACGTGCTCGTGCTCCGTGATCGCGCGATCGTCGTCCGCGGGCTCGTCGACGAGGTAGGCAGGTTGCTTCACCCGCGAGAGTTACAGCGGACCATCAGCTACTCGATGGTCGTTCCGCTGTGGAACGCATTGAGCCTGCTGGGGAGCCCCGGCGGTTATTTCCGCGCGCGCCAGAAGCAGCTCGATCTCGTGAAGCTCGCCTTCGTCAAGCAGCGCGTGGCCCGGGGCGAGCAGGAGCAGGCCTGGGCCGATCGACTTCGCGCGCGCGTGCATCAGGCGAACCAGGCGGGGGTCTTCATCGGTCCGCGGTGAGCGGGGGCCGCGGCGGGGGGCCTCACGGCCGCAAGCACCCGGGGCGTTCGTCGCCCGGGAGTCCTGGTACCGGTCGGCGCGGCGCTGCCGTGCCCCGAGGTGTGGGAGTGTGGGCGGGCGCCCGCGCCGGGAAGGGGCGCGGGGGCTCTGCGGGTGGCGGCTCTGGACGGCGACTCACGGTAGCTTCACACTTGGTTGGTCGGCGCCGCCTGCGGCAGGTCCGATGGGGTAGCGGGCGGCCGGCAGCGCGCCATGGCCAAGCAAGGCCGGTTGGATCCCGGGGTGGTGGAGCAATTGGTGCCTGGAAGCGAGGCGCCGACGGGCGTGAGCGCCATCCGGCGTCGCCCCGTCCCCGAGCGTCCGCGCGTGCTCGTGATCGACGACGACCGGCTCGTCCGTTCGATGCTGGAGCGGGCCCTGGAACGCCACGGGTTCGACGTGGTGGCGGCCGACGGCGGCCGCGCCGCGCTCGGCATCTTCCGAGAGCAGGCGCACGCGATCGACCTCGTCCTGCTCGATCTGACGATGCCGGATCTCGACGGTGAGGAAACCTTCTCGGCGCTTCGGGAGATCGATCCGGGGGTCCGCGTGGTCTTCTCCAGCGGCGTGGGGCTCGGGTCGAACGGAGAGGGGCTGCCCACGGGGTACCGCGGGTTCGTGCGCAAGCCGTGCCTCCCGAGCGAGGTCGTCGCGGTGCTCCGCACCGTCCTGAAGGACGAGGCGGGCTGAGGGGGGGCGCGCTTGCGCCCCGCGGCGGGCCGGGCCGCCGGCGGCCCCTGGTGTTCGCGGCCGACGCCGGCGAGGATGCGCGCCATGACGACCGACCTTCCCGCGTGGGCCGCCGCGCGCGCGGCGGCCCCCCGCGGCGCCGCGCGCCGGGCGCGAGCCAGGAACCTGTTCTCGGGCGGGGTGCGCCTGGAGACGAGCACCATCGAGGGTGTCGCCGCGCGGCGGCTCGCGATCTGGCCGGAGGGTGCGGAGGGGGAGCCGGCCAGCTTCGCCGTCGACCCGGACGCGACGATCCACTGGACGAGGAGGCGAGGGGGCGCCCTCGGGGGGGGGCTGGTGTGGCGCCAGGAGGCGCCGAGCCGGTGGGTCATCGAGCGACCGCTCGCCGACGGTGAGCGCTGCCTCGGGCTCGGGGAGCTCTACCGGGGGCTCGACCGACGCGGCAAGACGCACTGGCTCTTCACCACCGACGATCCGCACCACACGGAATCGAGTCCGGCGCTCTACAAGGTGATTCCCTTCGTGATCCTGGAGCGCCACGGCGTCGCCGTGGGCCTGTTCCTCGACAGCCCCGCGCCCCAGCGCTGGGACCTGGGAACGGACCTCGGGTCGGCGCTCCGGGTCACGCTCCTCACGCGGCGCGGCTTCCAGCTCACGGAGCTCGGGCCGGCGGCGGTCCCCGCGCTGGTGGCCGCCTTCACGCGGCTCACAGGGCGAACCGCGCTGCCGCCGCGCTGGAGCCTCGGCCACCAGCAGTCGCGCTGGAGCTACGCGACGGAGCGGGAGGTGCGAGGCATCGCGCGCGAGCTCCGGCGCCGTGCGCTGCCGAGCGACGCGGTGGTGCTGGACATCGACTACATGCAGGACTACCGCGTGTTCACGGTCGATCGGGGCCGCTTCCCCCGCTTTGAGCGGATGACGCGCGATCTGGCCCGGGAGGGACTCCGCGTGGTGACCATCCTCGACCCGGCGGTGAAGCTGGACGAGGGCGATGGAGTGTACCGGCGCGGCCGCGACCGGGGCGCGTTCTGCCGCACCGCGGCCGGGGAGCCGTACGTGGCGCGGGTCTGGGCAGGGCCGTCCTGCTTTCCCGACTTCGTGCGCGAGGACGTCCGCCGGTGGTGGGGGGAGGAGATCGGCGAACTCGTGCGGCTGGGGGTCGCGGGGATCTGGAACGACATGAACGAGCCCAGCGCGTTCGACGTGGGCGAGTGGCTCGACCCGTCCGCGACCGAGCTGCCGCCGGACGAGGCCCAGCGGTTCCTGCAGGAGACGCCCACGGGGCTCGTGGGGCATCTCGAGGTGCGCGCCCTGTACGGCTCGCAGATGGCCCGGGCGGCCTGGGAGGCGCTCCGCCGACTCCGCCCGAACGAGCGCCCATTCGTGCTCTCCCGCTCGGGTTACGCCGGCATGCAGCGCTTCGGCGCGGCCTGGCTCGGAGACAACACCTCGTGGTTCGAGCACCTCCGCATGAGCATCCCGATGCTGCTGTCGATGGGGCTGTCGGGGGTGCCTTTCGTGGGCGTGGACGTCGGCGGCTTCGGTCACGACGCCGACGGGGAGCTCCTCGTGCGGTGGTACCAGCTCGGGATCTTCTACCCGTTCCTCCGCAACCACTGCGCGATGAGCCGGCGGGCGCAGGAGCCCTGGGCGTTCGGGGGGCGCGTGGAGCGCTGTGTCCGGCGCCTGCTCGAGGCGCGCTACCGGCTCCTGCCCTACCTCGAGTCGCTATTCGCGGAGCACCTGGAGACGGGCGCGCCCGTGCTGCGGCCGCTGTTCTGGCATACGCCGGACGACCGCGAGGCCCGGGAGATCGACGATCAGTTCTTCTTCGGGCGCGATCTGGTGGTGGCCCCCATCCTGGAGCGCGCTCGGCGCCGGCGTGCGGTCTACCTGCCCGCGGGCCGCTGGCACCCGTTCGACGGGGGGCCCGCGCTGCCCGGCGCGCGTTGGCACACGGTCGAGATCGGGTTCGAAGCGGTGCCCGCGTTCCTGCGGGAGGGCGCCATCGTGCCGCTCGCTGACCCGGTCCAGCACACGGACGAGCTCGCGCGCGCGGACGTCGTTTTCCGGTGCGTCGGCGCGCGGGCGACGGGGCGCTACCGCGAGGATGACGGGAGCACCCTGGGCTACTCTCGCGGGGAGGTTTCGGAGTGGGAGCTGCGCTTCACCCGGGGCGAGCTCCGGGCCGCGGCGCAGCGGCTGGGGTTCGCCGCCACCGGGCGGCGCTACTTCGTGGAGCACGACGGGGAGCGGCGGCCGTTCACGCTGCCGCGCTGAGGCCGCTGCCGCGGGCGGGGTTCACGGTCAGCCGTCGTCGAGGGTGCGCAGCACCGCGCGGACCGGCGCCGCCTCGGCGTCGCGCCACCGCAGCGGGAGGCACCACAGCTCGTAGTCGCCAGGCGGGACGTCCTCGAGGTCGAGCCCCTCGAGCACCAGCACCGGCGGGTCGGCGCCGAGCAGGAGCCGGTGGGTGGTGAAGGCGGGATCGCCCGCGGCCTCGATCGAGACGGCGTCGATGCCGACCAGCCGCAACCGTCCCAGCGCGAGCAGGCGGCGCGCGGCGTCCGGGGTCAGGTGCGCCTCGCGCTCGACGTGACCCGCGCGCTGCCCGGCGCCCGCCACCGTGCGCAGCAGCAAGCGCTCGACGCCGTCGAGGTCGTGGCGCTCGAGGGCGTCCGCGTCGAGCGACGCGCCGTGTGCGCGCAGATCGAGGACGCGTGCCGGACCACAGAGCCAGCCGAGCGGCAGGGCGTCGATCGCGCGGCCCGACGCGAAGAAATGGCGAGGCGCGTCGAGGTGCGTGCCGGCGTGCGAGCCGAGCGAGAGCAGGGCCGCCTCGTAGGGGTCGTCCGGCAAACGCCGGTAGCAGAAGCGCTGCAGCGGGGGGTCGCCGGGGTAGAGGACGAGTCCCTCGCCCAGCTCGCGGGTCACGTCGAGGAGCGCCATCGGTGACCATCCTACGGCAGAAGCGGTGCCCCGGCGACCGGCGCGCTGTCGGGCTCGCGACGCGTCGGCGGGCGGCCCCTCGTGGAGAGGCCGCCCGCCGCGCGCGACCGGCAAGCGATCTCAGTTGCCGTTGCAGGTCAGGCCGTCACCCGTGTTCTCCACCGGCACGCTGGCGTCGGTGCAGATGTAGGTACCGTTGCCATTCCAGTGCTCGACGCAGCTGCCGTTGAGGCAGAGTCCCGGTTCGGGCGCGTCCGTGTTCGGATCCTCGCAGTTCCCGCCCGGGCCGACCTGCCTCACGCAGACGCCGTCGGTGGGATCGCAGAAGAGCCCGGCACCACACTGCTGCATCTCGCCGTCGTTCAGCACGGCGTCGCAATCATCGCCGAGGCCGGCGCCCCGCGTGCAGGTGTACCCGGTGGCGTCGTCGGAGGCGTATTCGCAGGCGAGCCCCGACTGGCAGTCGGACGGCTCGTTCGGTATCGTGGAGCCGCGGTACTCGAAGCAGGTGCTGCCCTCGACGAGCCGGCGCGTCGTGCACTCCCAGGCGCCGTCAATGAAGACGCACTCCGGCGCGGTGCTCGGGTTGCAGCCGGAATGGTAGCCGTTGGTCGCCCCGCCCGGGAAGCAGGGCTCCCCCGCGTCGAAGTAGGCGGTGCACACGCCCGTGGCGATCCGGGCCGCGCCCGTCTCGTCGAGGTTCGCCAGGTCGCAGAAGGAGCCGAGCTCGCAATCGTCGTTGCTCGTGCAGGGATCGCCGATGTCCAGATCGGCCTGGCAGACACCGCCCTCGCAACGGCGCTCGGCGACGCAGTCCGTGTCGTCGTCGCAGCGGGCCGTCGAGTTGGCGCCGATGGTTCGGCAGGCGTGCCAGCTCGTCGAATCGGACCCGACCGTCAGCGGCGCGCAGGTCAGCCCCTCGGGACACTCCGCGTCGGCGAAGCAGGGGAAGTTCGCCTGGCAGTTGGCCACGCAGGTCAGGGAAACCGGGTGGCAGCGCAGACCCTCGCGGCACTGCGCGTCCTCGTCGTTCGGCACGGGGTCGCCGGGGTCGTTGAAGGAGCAATCGTCGCCGACGTCGCCCTTCGCCGTGCAGCGGCCGGAGCCGTTGCAGTAGTGGCCGAAGTCGCAGTCGTCGTCCTCGGTGCAGGGGTCGCCCTCGGTGCCGCGACGGACGCAGATGGGGAAGCTCTGCGGGTTGTCCGGGTGTGACGGATCGAGGCAGGACGACCCGGCCGGGCACTCCACGTCGTTGCCGTCACCCTCCGCGAGCGCCAGGGTGCACTCGTCGCCGATCTGCAGCGCCGGATCGAAGAGGTTGACGAGCGAACAGGGGCTCTCGCCGGGGATCGCCGTGCCGGCGCACCAGGTGATGCCCGTGGGCGCCTCGGCGGCACAGCCCAGGTCTTCCCAGGCGGCGATGCACTCGGCGATCCCCTCCGGGTTCTCGACCACGCGGTCGAGGTCGACCGTGTAGGCGAGCGTTCCCAGGAGGCCCGTCGCGGTCCCCATCGGGAACGGGTTATTTCGCTCGTTCGACTCGTGGAGCTGGTACGTGAAGAATTCGATGCAATCCTCGACCGTCGTGCCCGCGGTAGCCAGGCGATAGGCGCGCTCGCCGTCGTCGCAGCAGCCGAATTCCCAGCTGCAGATGGCGGCAACCAGATCGTCGATCCCAGCCGTGCCGGTTCCGCCGCCCGTCCCGCCCGTGGCCTCGACGCCGCCGCCGCCGCCGGTTTCTTCGGTGCCGCCGGTTTCCTCGGTACCGCCGGTCTGCGCGGTGCCGCCGGTTTCCTCGGTGCCGCCGGTCTGCGCGGTGCCGCCGGCTTCCTCGGCGCCGCCCTCACCGCCGGTCTGCGTCGCACCACCGGTCTGCACGGCGCCGCCGGTTTCCTCGGCGCCGCCCTCACCGCCGGTCTGCGCGGTGCCGCCGGTCTGGGTAGTGCCGCCGGTCTGCGCGGTGCCGCCGGTCTGCGCGGTGCCGCCGGTCTGCGCGGCGCCGCCCTCTTCCCCGGCGGCGCCTTCGCCACCGTTGGCGGTGCCGCCGGTGCTCGCGCGCGGCTTGTTGTCGTCGTCCTTGCCGCCGCAGGCGAGGGCAACCCCTCCGGCCAGCATCGCAACCATGAGCCCCTTGTTCGTCCTCGGAATTCTCAGCATCGTGTCCTCGCTCCCGTTCGGTTGAAACAAGCTTCCGTGCGGCGCTGCACGCCGTGCATCTCCACCGCCGCCCGTCCGAAGCGGCCCCATCTTAGGGCACGAAGGCGGGCTCGTCGAAGCCTGAATGGCCGGGTTTCCTCGCGCTCGTTCCGGTGCAGGCGAAATTCGAGCCGCGCCGGGCAGCGTGCGGCGACGCGACGGGTGAAGGAGCGAACCGGGGCTCGGTGCGGTTCGACCGGGCGGCGGATCGTGTTTCGCTGCGCGGCCAAAGGGCCGAAGCACAGAATGGGCGGTTTCGCGTCGCCCTTCTCGGCTCGCGGGTGAGGGGTCGGGGCCTTGGCGCTCGGCCCGCTGGGTGCGACTCCAGATTCGGCGCGAAGCTGGACCGCCGTTCGAGCCGGGGCGTGGTTGCGGGGTTGGCGGCGGCGCGAGGCCGGCTCGCGGTCGGCGCGGCGTCGGCCACCGCAGTCTGCGGCGTATCGACGCGAGCGCGGAATGGGGGAACATCGGGCGCATGGTGCCGGCGCCGCGAGCAGGAGCTCGCTGACCGCCGACGCGCGGGAGGTTCGGGCGTGGCGCGTTACTTCGTGGTCGTCGATCGGGATCGGGACGGGCAGTTCGTGGCGGGGTTCGGCGACGAGAATCTGGCCCTGGCCTTCGCGACGACCGAGGCCGCCCGGGGGCGAAGGCTCGGCGTCTCGGAGCCCCGGACGGGCGAGGTCCTCTTCGAGGTGCCCGGAGAGGATCCGAGCGTCGAGCCGCCCCGCGCGAGCCTGACGCGTCTCCGGCGTGCGCTCGAGGCGGAGGAGGAATGAGTGAGGCCGCTCAGGGCGCGACGCACTCGTCCCCGCGCTTGACGCAGGTGCCGTGCAGGCGGCACCCCTCGGACCGGCGGCAGTCGGCGTCGCTCCCCACCACGCAGCCCTTGCGGAGGAACGACTCGTTGCCCCCGACCGACTCCTTCTCGTAGGTGCAGCGCCCGAGCTTGCGGCAGGGCTCGGTCTTTCGGCAGTCTTCGCTCGAAACCAGGGCGCATTTCCCGTCGACGAACTGGCAGTAGCCCTGCAGCCGGCACATCTTGGCGCGCTCGCAGTCCGCGGAGGAGGCGGCGACGCAGTGCTCGCCCTGCGCCGTGCAGCGCGCGAAGTCCAGGCAGAGCGAGGAGCGCGCGCAGTCCTCGCCGCGCGGGAGGCAGCGGCCGTCCACCGCCGTGCAGCGCCCCTCGCCGCGGCACTGTTCGGAGGCGGTGCAGTCGGCGTTGCTGGTCGCGACGCAGCGGCCTTCGCGCGCGTGACAGAGCCCCTGCTGCGGGCAAGCGGGGAGCCTGGCACAGGTGGCGTCGGTGGCGACGCAGGCCCGGTCAGCGAGCGAGCACTGGCCCTGCTCCGCGCAGGCGCGGGAGCGCGCGCAGTCGGCGGCGTCGGTGGCGACGCAGGCGCCCTGGGCGAGCGTGCACCGGCCCGCGGCGGCGCAGTCGGCGCGGCAGCGGGCGGCGCCGTGCTCCTCGCAGGAGCCGCCCAGGGCGAGCGCAGCGAGGGCGAACGCGGCGGCGCCGCGGAGCCAGCCTTGGTGAGGGCGGGGAGCCGGTGCGAGCGAGGCGGGGCGGCGCACGGCGCTCACGGTAGCGGATCTCGGTGCGCGTCGCACTGGATCGCGTCGCGCCGCCGCGGTGCTTGGCGCAGGTGGGTCCGGTTGGCTACCTTGGTGGGACCGCGCGGGGCGCGGTTGCGCGGGCGACGACGATGCGGCGAAGGACGGTCAGGGACGGGTCGGGGGCGCGTGGCGGCGCGCCGCGCGCGCGCGTTCTCCTCGGACCGATCCTCGGCGCGGTGGGCGCCGCCGCGGCGCCCGTCTCCGAGGCGGTGGCGGACGGCTGCCCGCCGGGGATGGCGGTCGTGCTCGGCCGATTCTGCATCGATCGCTGGGAGGCGACCGTGGAGGGGGTGGAGGGCCCGGAGGGCTCGGCGCGACCGCAGTCCCCGTACCACGCTCCGGCGCCCGGGGCGATCCTCCGCGCGCGCTCGCGCGGCGCGGTGGTGCCGCAGGCACACATCTCGCAGGTCGACGCCGCCGCCGCCTGCGCGGCGGCGGGCAAGCGTCTCTGCACCGACGCCGAGTGGGTGACGGCGTGCAAGGGGCGCACGCCGACGCGCTACCCCTACGGTGATCAGCACGAGGCGGGTCGCTGCAACGACGCCGGGGTTTCGCCGCTGCGGGTGCTCCACGGGCGCGACGACTCGGAGGCCACCTTCGGCTTCGAGGCCATGAACGACCCGCGCCTAAACCAGGTCCCGGGCAGCCTCGCGCGCACGGGGGCCTTCCCCCGTTGCCGCAACGCCTTCGGCGTCTACGACATGGTCGGCAACCTGCACGAGTGGACCGCCGCGGCGGACGGGACCTTCCGCGGCGGGTACTACCTTGACACGAAGCGCAACGGGGAGGGTTGCGACTACCAGACGACCGCGCACTCGGTCCACTACCACGACTACTCGATCGGGTTCCGCTGCTGCCGCTCGCTGCGCGGGGGCGCGGAGGCGGCGCGGCGGGAGCCCCGGACCTCGCGCGAGAGCGGGCCCCCGGTCACGCTCGGCCCGGGGGAGCGCCGCTACGAGGTGGTCGCCGGCGACACCCTCGGTGCCATCGCGGCGCGGCACCGGGTCACCGTGGCGGCCCTCTGCGAGCGCAACGACCTCGCGCGCGCCGCGCCGTTGCACGTCGGTCGCGAGCTGGTGATCCCGCGGCCGGCGGCGGCGCCGGACGGGTCGTCCGGCGCGGCCAGGCGCGGCGCGGAGGGGGCTCGCGTGCACGTCGTACGAGCCGGCGAGACGCTCAGCGGCATCGCCCGGAGGTACCGCGTCACCGTGGCCGCGCTGTGCACCGCCAACGGGATCGACCGCGCCGCGCCCATCCGCCCCGGCCAGCAGCTCCGCGTCCCGCCGTCCGCCGCCGTCCCGCCGCCGGCCGCGGCACCCGATGCGGCTGACACGGGCGTCATTCCAGATGCCGCTAGCCCTTGATTTTCAGGGGGAGAGGGAGGCCGGGTGACTGACACGGCCGTCATGCTATGACCCGCTCCATGCGCGATTGGGTCCTCGGGATCGACGTCGGCGCGGAGAGCGTGAAGCTGGTCGCGATCCGGCGCGAAGGCGAGGCGTTCGAGGTGGTCCTGCGGCGCCGCGTCGAGCACCACAAGGCGCCGCACGCGGCGCTCCGCGCGGCGTTTGCGGGCGTCGACCTCCAGCGGGTCGCGAGCCTCGCCACGACGGGGCGGCTCGGCCGTACCCTGCGGGCGCCGACGGTGCCGACCAAGGCGGCGCTCCGGCGTGGGCTGCGCGCGCTCTACCCGCACCTCGACGCCGCCACGGTGATCGGCATCGGCGCCCACGGCTTCATGGTGCTCGAGGTCCGCCCTGATGGGGGGGAGTGGTTCCAGCAGAACTCGCGCTGCTCGCAGGGGACAGGCAACTTCCTCTCCCAGCTCGTGGAGCGGTTCGGCCTGACGATCGAGGCGGCGTCCGAGCTCTGTGACCACGAGGCGCGGCCAGCGCCGCTGTCGGGTCGTTGTCCGGTGATCCTCAAGACGGACATGACCCACCTCGCCAACCAGGGTGAGGAGCGGAGCCGCATCCTGGCGGGGCTGTACGACGCCGTGGCGGAGAACGTGGTCGCGCTGGTGCGGCCACGGCTCGCGCCCCCGCGGGTGGTGCTGGTGGGGGGCGTCGCCCGCGCGGCCCGGATCCGCCGGACCATCGGGCGCTGGCTCGGGGAGCGGGGACTGCGGCTCGAGCCGGCCGGCCCCGACGACGAGCTGATGGAGGCCGTCGGCGCGGCGACCCACGCGCTCGAGGCGGCGCCGGTGGCCGCGCCCGCCTCGGTGGAGGCGCTGCTCGCCGCCACCGTCGACACGGAGATCGAGCGCGTGCCGGCGCTCCGCGGCGCCCTCGCGCGGGTGCGACGCCTGCCGCGGCCGGAGGGCGTGGCGAGCTGGGATCTGCCTCGGGAGGTGCTGCTCGGGCTCGACGTCGGCTCCACGGGCTCCAAGGCGGTGGCGATCGACGTCGAAACCGGCGACCCGCTCTGGGAGGCGTACCTTCCGACCGAGGGCGCCCCCGTGCAAGCGGCGCAGCGGCTGCTCGGGCGGTGGCAAGCAGAGGTCGGCGCGAGGGCGGCGATCCGCGGCTTCGGCGTCACCGGGTCCGGGCGGGAGATCGTCGGTTCGTTGCTGCGCACCGCCTACGGTGACGGGGCCGTGTTCGTGCTCAACGAGATCGCCGCCCACGCGCGGGGCGCACTGGCCTACGATGCGGAGGTCGACACCATCTTCGAGATCGGGGGACAGGATGCCAAGTACATCCGCCTGGAGGGCGGGCGCGTCACCGACGCCGCGATGAACGAGGCCTGCAGCGCCGGCACGGGCTCCTTCATCGCCGAACAGGGCGCCCGGCTCGAGGGGGGCGATCCGGTCGAGCTCGGACGCCGCGCGCTCGACGCCGACGTGGGGGTGTCGCTGGGGCAGCACTGCTCCGTCTTCATGGCGGAGGTGATCGACGAGGCGATCGCCCAGGGGGTCGAACGCGACGCGATCATCGCCGGGCTCTTCGACTCGGTGGTGCAGAACTACCTGAACCGGGTCAAGGGGCCGCGAACGGTGGGTCGCCGCGTCTTCTGCCAGGGGATGCCCTTCAGCTCCGACGCGCTCGCGGCGGCGGTCGCCCGCCAGACGGGGGCGACGGTGGTGGTGCCGCCGAACCCGGGCACCATCGGCGCCCTCGGGATCGCCTTGCTGGCGCGCGACGAGGGGCTCCCGGAACGCGCGCCCCGGCCGCTCGAGCCGGCGGCCATGCTCGCCGCCCGGTTGCGGGCGCGGGACACGCTCGTGTGCCGCTCCACCCAGGGCTGCGGGGCGCCCGGGAACCGCTGCCGCATCGACCGCCTGGTGACGGAGATCGGCGGCGTCGAGCAGCGGTTCCTCTGGGGCGGGGGCTGCTCGAAGTACGACCGCGGCGCGGCGCGGCGCAAGCTCCCGGACGGGATGCCGGACCCGTTCCGTGACCGCGAGCGCCTCGTGGACGACGTGCTGGCGGGGCTGCGGCCGGCGCCCGGGCGGCCCGTGGTGGCGTTCAGCGACGAGTTCGTGCTCAAGGGGCACACCCCGCTCTTCGCGACCTTCTTCGCCGAGCTCGGGCTCCGGGTCGACGTGGCGCGGCGGGCAGGGGGTGCGGTGCTGCGGCGAGGCATCGAGGGGGGGCGGCTCCCGTACTGCGCCCCGATGCAACTCTTTCACGGCGTGGTGTTCGAGCTGGTCGACCGGCGCCCGGACCTGTTGTTCCTCCCCCTCGTACGCTCGATCCCGCGCGTGGACGACGCCGACGCCGGCGAGCTCTGCCCGCTGGTCCTCGGCAGCCCCGACGTGGTCGGCGGCGTACTGCCGCCCGGCGGCCCGCGGGTCGTACGGTCGGTGATCGATTTCGACCAGGCGGGGTACCGCGGGGCGCGGTTCCGAGAGGCGATGCGCGGGGTGGCGGCGGACGTCGGGGTACCTGCGGGGTGGGAGCGCGCGCTCGAGCGCGCGGTCGCCGTGCAGGAGGCGTTCGAGCAGCGCTGCCTTTCGCTCGGCCGGGAAGCGCTCGCCCGGTGCGCCGCCGAGGGGGTGGTCCCGGTCGTCGTCCACGGGCGCCCGTACACGGTCTATAACGACGTGTTGAACTCGAACGTGCCGAGCCTCCTGCGCACCCTCGGCGCGGTCGCCATCCCGCTCGATTGCTTCCCGGTCGATCCGACCGCGCCCGCGTTGCCGCGCCAGTACTGGGGCTACACGCAGCGCAACCTGCGCGCCGCGCACACCGTGCGGCGGACCCCCGGGGTCTACTCGGTCTTCTGCAGCAACTACGCCTGCGGTCCGGACAGCTTCGGCCTGCATTTCTTCGCCTACGCCATGCAGGGGAAGCCGAGCGCCGTCATCGAAACCGACGGGCACTCCGGGGACGCGGGCACGAAGACCCGCCTGGAGGCGTTCCTGTACTGCGTCGATGGCGACCGTCGGCTCGGCGCCTCGCAGCGGGGCGCGGCCGCCGACTTCGCGCGGCTCGACGGCCCCGGGATCGACTGGGCGGAGACCCGCCGGCGCGACGCGCGCGTGCTGCTGCCCCGCATGAGCGAGAACGCGGTGGTGGCGGCGGCCGCGCTGCGCGCGGAGGGGCTGCGCGCCGAGGCGCTGCCGCCCACCACGCGCGACGACGTGCGCGTCGGGCGCCAGCACACCTCGGGGAAGGAGTGCGTGCCCATGATGATCACCCTGGGCGCGCTGCTCAACCGCGTCCGGGCGCTCCCCGACCCGAAGGAGCCGGTGACGCTCTTCATGCCGACGGCGCGGGGACCCTGTCGGTTCGGCGTCTACGGTTCGCTCTACCGGATCGCGCTCGAGCGGTTGGGGCTCGCCGAGCGGGTCGCGCTCGTCTCGCCGGACGACACCGACTACTTCGCCGGGATGAGCGCGGGGTTCGCGGCCAAGCTCTGGATCGGGTTCGTGGTGCACGATCTGCTCGAGGCGATGCTCCTCTTCACTCGCCCGGTCGAGCGCGAGCGAGGCGCCGCGGACGCGACGTTCGCGCGGTTCCTCGCCGACCTGCTCGCGCTCATGGAGCGGCGGGCCGCCGGCTCGCTCACGGCCGCGCTGATCGAGCTGGGGACCGGGATGTGGGGGACGCGCTCGCTGGTGCGGCGCGCCGCCGCCGAGTTCGCGGCGCTCGCCGACCTCGGACGCGAGGTGCCGAGCGTGGCCGTGGTGGGCGAGATCTACGTGCGCCTGGACCCGTTCGCCAACGACTCCCTCGTGCGCAAGCTGGAGGATCGGGGGCTGCGCGTGCGGTTCGCCCCCTTCACGGAGTGGCTCGAGTACACGACGTTCCTCGGCGAGGAGCGCGTGGCTGGTGGCCGCCCTACCTCGGGGGACCATGCGTTGGGGACCCCGCTGAAGGGGCTGATCCAGCGGGTGTCCTCGGGCGTGCTCCACGCCGCGGCGGCGCGGGCGATGGGGTGGGGACCGCCCACCTCGGTCGAGCAGACGCTGGCCGCGGCGGCGCCCTTCGTCGACCCGAGGCTGGAAGGGGAGGCGGCGCTGACGGTCGGCGCGCCGCTGCACGAGCTCCGCGACGGGCGGATCCAGGGGGTCGTCATCGTGGGACCGCACGAATGCCTGCCCTGCAAGGTGGCCGAGTCCCAGTACGGAAAGGTCGTCGAGACGACGTCGTTTCCGTACCTCGGCGTCGCCGTGAACGGGGATCCGGTGGACGGCGAGCTCATCGACCGCTTCGCGTACGACGTCCACGCGGCACACCGCGCCCGCAAGGGGCGGTGGATGGCGCCGCGCCGTCTCCGATCGAGCATCCTGCCGGTGTATCCGGGCCGGGGGAGGAACGATGCCGCAGGGGCTGCGGACCACGTCTGCCCCCGCCTCGTAGCGGACGCGGCTCGGACCCCGGAGTGACCCCGGGTGCGAGGGGCGCGGGGCGGTTTTGCTGCGCAGAACGGGCGATTCGGCGTAAGATTCCGCTGACGTGGCGCCGGGACCAGCAGGACCGAGGGCGCGCCCCTCCGCCGACCGGCGGCTCGGGCGCTACGAGCTCATCGCCGAGGTGGGCGAAACGGCGATCGGTATGGTCTTCGTGGGGCGCGTCGCCCTGGGCGCAGACCGCGGCCGGCCGGTCATGGTGCGTCGCGTCGAGAAGGGCGCCGAGCACGACGACGGAACCCTGCAGGCGCTGCGGGAGGCTGCCAACGAGGTGCTCGCCTTCAGGCACCCGCGCGTCCTGCCCGGGGTCGAGGCTCGTCTCGGCACCAGCCTCGTCATCGCCAATGGGTACGCGGAGGGCGAGCTCCTGCGGCAGCTCGCCCGGACCGCGCGGACGCGGGCCGTCGCGCTCGCCCCGGCGGTCGCCACCCGGCTGGTGGCCGATCTCGTGGCGACCCTGGTCGACGTCCGTGACGCCCTGGCCGAGCTCGGCCGCGAGCGTCCGCTCGTCGGCGTCTGTCCGGACTGCGTGCTGGTCGACCCCCAGGGGCGCTGCCACCTGTCCGACCTCGGGCTCGCGACGCTCCGGCGACCGCCGCGACACGCGGAGCTGATGGCGTACCGGGCACCCGAGCAGCTCGGACCGCCCGGGGAGGCGGACGAGCGCTCCGTCATCTTCAGCGTCGGCGTCATCTGGTGGGAGCTCCTCGCCAACCACAGCCTGTTCGGCGGGGGCAGCCAGGCCGCCGTCTGGCAGCGAGTACGGCAGGCTGCGATCTTGCCCCCCGCCGCGGCGAGCCCGGAGGCGCGCGCCGTGCTCATGCGCGCCCTCGAGCGGGACCCGGCACAGCGCTTCGCGACCCTGGACGCCTTCGCCGCGGCGCTGTCCGGGCTCGACGCGGGCTCGACGGCGCCGAGCGAGGAGGTGGCCCGCGCCGTCGACGAGCTGGCCGGCGCCGCCCTGCGCGCGCGGCGGGCGGCGCTCGCCGCGGAGGCCCCGCCTTCGGGCGCCGCCAACGCCGTGCTCACGCCCGCGTCGGCGCTGCCCATCGGGGGGGAGGACGCATCGGCGGCCGCGCTCCCGCGGCCAGCTTCGTTCCTGTCGACGCGCCCCGCCGAGGAGGTGCCCGACGAGGGCGACTGGGAGCTCGAGGGGAGGGGGGCCGCGACGCCCGCCGGTGGGTCGCGAGGTTCTCCGGCGCCGGGGCAACGACGTCCAGGCGACGCCGCGCCGGTCACGGGCGTCGCGCCCGGCTCGCTCACGGCCGCGCTGATCGAGCTGGGGACCGGGATGTGGGGGACGCGCTCGCTGGTGCGGCGCGCCGCCGCCGAGTTCGCGGCGCTCGCCGACCTCGGACGCGAGGTGCCGAGCGTGGCCGTGGTGGGCGAGATCTACGTGCGCCTGGACCCGTTCGCCAACGACTCCCTCGTGCGCAAGCTGGAGGATCGGGGGCTGCGCGTGCGGTTCGCCCCCTTCACGGAGTGGCTCGAGTACACGACGTTCCTCGGCGAGGAGCGCGTGGCTGGTGGCCGCCCTACCTCGGGGGACCATGCGTTGGGGACCCCGCTGAAGGGGCTGATCCAGCGGGTGTCCTCGGGCGTGCTCCACGCCGCGGCGGCGCGGGCGATGGGGTGGGGACCGCCCACCTCGGTCGAGCAGACGCTGGCCGCGGCGGCGCCCTTCGTCGACCCGAGGCTGGAAGGGGAGGCGGCGCTGACGGTCGGCGCGCCGCTGCACGAGCTCCGCGACGGGCGGATCCAGGGGGTCGTCATCGTGGGACCGCACGAATGCCTGCCCTGCAAGGTGGCCGAGTCCCAGTACGGAAAGGTCGTCGAGACGACGTCGTTTCCGTACCTCGGCGTCGCCGTGAACGGGGATCCGGTGGACGGCGAGCTCATCGACCGCTTCGCGTACGACGTCCACGCGGCACACCGCGCCCGCAAGGGGCGGTGGATGGCGCCGCGCCGTCTCCGATCGAGCATCCTGCCGGTGTATCCGGGCCGGGGGAGGAACGATGCCGCAGGGGCTGCGGACCACGTCTGCCCCCGCCTCGTAGCGGACGCGGCTCGGACCCCGGAGTGACCCCGGGTGCGAGGGGCGCGGGGCGGTTTTGCTGCGCAGAACGGGCGATTCGGCGTAAGATTCCGCTGACGTGGCGCCGGGACCAGCAGGACCGAGGGCGCGCCCCTCCGCCGACCGGCGGCTCGGGCGCTACGAGCTCATCGCCGAGGTGGGCGAAACGGCGATCGGTATGGTCTTCGTGGGGCGCGTCGCCCTGGGCGCAGACCGCGGCCGGCCGGTCATGGTGCGTCGCGTCGAGAAGGGCGCCGAGCACGACGACGGAACCCTGCAGGCGCTGCGGGAGGCTGCCAACGAGGTGCTCGCCTTCAGGCACCCGCGCGTCCTGCCCGGGGTCGAGGCTCGTCTCGGCACCAGCCTCGTCATCGCCAATGGGTACGCGGAGGGCGAGCTCCTGCGGCAGCTCGCCCGGACCGCGCGGACGCGGGCCGTCGCGCTCGCCCCGGCGGTCGCCACCCGGCTGGTGGCCGATCTCGTGGCGACCCTGGTCGACGTCCGTGACGCCCTGGCCGAGCTCGGCCGCGAGCGTCCGCTCGTCGGCGTCTGTCCGGACTGCGTGCTGGTCGACCCCCAGGGGCGCTGCCACCTGTCCGACCTCGGGCTCGCGACGCTCCGGCGACCGCCGCGACACGCGGAGCTGATGGCGTACCGGGCACCCGAGCAGCTCGGACCGCCCGGGGAGGCGGACGAGCGCTCCGTCATCTTCAGCGTCGGCGTCATCTGGTGGGAGCTCCTCGCCAACCACAGCCTGTTCGGCGGGGGCAGCCAGGCCGCCGTCTGGCAGCGAGTACGGCAGGCTGCGATCTTGCCCCCCGCCGCGGCGAGCCCGGAGGCGCGCGCCGTGCTCATGCGCGCCCTCGAGCGGGACCCGGCACAGCGCTTCGCGACCCTGGACGCCTTCGCCGCGGCGCTGTCCGGGCTCGACGCGGGCTCGACGGCGCCGAGCGAGGAGGTGGCCCGCGCCGTCGACGAGCTGGCCGGCGCCGCCCTGCGCGCGCGGCGGGCGGCGCTCGCCGCGGAGGCCCCGCCTTCGGGCGCCGCCAACGCCGTGCTCACGCCCGCGTCGGCGCTGCCCATCGGGGGGGAGGACGCATCGGCGGCCGCGCTCCCGCGGCCAGCTTCGTTCCTGTCGACGCGCCCCGCCGAGGAGGTGCCCGACGAGGGCGACTGGGAGCTCGAGGGGAGGGGGGCCGCGACGCCCGCCGGTGGGTCGCGAGGTTCTCCGGCGCCGGGGCAACGACGTCCAGGCGACGCCGCGCCGGTCACGGGCGTCGCGCCCGGCGCGCCGCCCGTGACGCCGCTCTCGTCGCCGGAGCTGCCGGCGACCGTGCGCGAGGGTCCCGTGCGACGTCAGCGGTCCGAGCGGCGGGAGCGGCAAGACGCGCCCGAGCAGGCAGCGGCTCCAGGCCCCATGGGCGAGGCTCGGCCCCGATCGCCGGCGGGTCGAGCGGCCACCGAGCCTGCACTCCGCGAGGTGGCGCCCCCGCCTCGCGAGGCTGGCGGTGCGGGTCCGTGGGCGCGCCCGCCTGCCGGACCCGCCACGCGAGACCCTGCGCTGCGTCCGGAGACGAGTGCGTTACCGCCCTCGCCCCTCGGCGCGGTCCGACCGCGCACCCTGCCGCCCCGCCCACGAGGGTCCGTCACGCCGCCGCGGCCGGGCCGGCGGGCTTCCGAGGAACCTGGCGGTGTCATGCCCACGCCGGCCTGCGCGCCACCTGCCCCCGGCACCCGAGCGGACGCACTCCTCGCGGGATCGGCGGCCGACGCACCAGCCGTGCGGCTCCCCGGTGCAACCACGCCGGGCCTCGAGGCGGAGCGGAATGACGTGGACCTCGCCCCCGACAGCCAGCGTGACACGGTCGAAATCGGGGTGGTGGGAACCGTCGCGGACGTGCCAGCCCCGGGCCAGGGCGACGCAGCGGGCGTCGAGGCGGAGCTGGCGCCGGAGGCGACCGAGCCGCTGCTGGCCTCGGAGTCGTTGGCGGGACCGCGGCAGCGTTCCGGGACGACCGCGCGTCCGCCCCCGGCGCCCGCGGCCGGTGAGGTCGCCACCCACGAGCCGAGCGCCGTGGGGCTCGGGCGGCTCGCCGCGTCAATCCGCGGGCAAGTGGAGCCGGAGGCGGAAGCCGTGCCGGGGGCGGGAATCGCGGTTGTCGAGCCGACCGAGCTCGGGGCGTCGCCCCGGAGGCGCTCGCTGGCGCCGTGGGTGCTCCTGGCGGGGGGCGCGAGCTTCACGGTCGCCTTCGCGGTCGCCGCGCTCGTGATGATCCGGGGCCAGCCAGAGCCTGTCCTCTCGGCGAGCCCGGGGGCCTCGGCGGTCCCCGAGGCGTCGACATCGCGGCCGGTGGCGGCGGCGGCGAGCGCGCTCACCGTGCTCTCATCCGTCTCCCTGTCGCCGTCACTGTCCGCGGCGCCGGCAGCGGCGGAGTCCGCCTCGGTGGTCCCCGCCGCGCCGCCTTCGTCACCGCCCCCCGGGGTGGTCCCCGCCGCGCTGCCTTCGTCGCCGCTCCGCGCGGCAGGTGCGATCGCCCCCGCCCGACGGGCGGCGGTGGCGCGGCCTGCCGAGGCGGCGATGGCGCCGGCGCCGGGAGTCCCTGCCGACGGTGAGGGAGCGGCGTCGAGCCCCGCAGAGCCGCGGCCGCCCGCCGTGACGCCGCGGGAGGTGGGCCCGGCCGCGCCCTCCCCCGACGCGCCCTCGCCCTATGATTGAGCAGAGGCCGTCGGCCGCGGCCCCGTCGGGAGCTCACGGCGACGGCGGCGAGCGCGGACGGCGGCCGCCCTCATCGCTTCGTGACCGAAGCTGCACGACCGCGAACAGGGCGGCCATCAGGCAGTACCCCACCGCCCAGGCCGTCGCTCGCCCGGGGACCAGGGCCGGGATCGTGTCCGCGATCGTGTACGCATAGGCGTGCGTGAGCCCGAGGCCGCTCAGCAGCGCGCCGACGAGGGCCCACACCGCGGCGCGGCCGAACCTCCGCTCGATGATCTCCACGGTGGCGGCCGACCAGATCAGGGACGACAGCAGCGCCCCCTGCTCGAGGGAGAATACGCCCTCCGCGAAGACGCCCGCACCCGCCAGGCGCTCGACGATCGCGGGCGTGAAGGGGGCCTCCACGGTCCCCAGCCCCGCCGCGCGGAGGCCCTGCTTGAGCATCATGGCGCCCCAGGCCGCGATACCGGGCAAGAGCCCCACCGCCGCTGCCGGCGCGTGCGCCGGTGGCGTGGCCTGGAAGGCCTGGGCGACCATCACGATCCCGATCCAGCGCACGATCGCCATGCCCGACTCGATCGGCACGAAGTACGCGATCAGTGCCGCGGCTCCCGACAGGCCGAGCACGGTGAAGAAGGCGGCGTTCAGGACCGAGTAGCCGATGCGGGCTCCCATCGCCTTCCACCCGGGGTGCCCGATGTAGATGGTGGTCGGGAAGGGCGACCCGAAGGCGGCGCCGAGCAACGTCCCGAACCCGTTGGTGAGCAGGGAAGGGACGGTCGGGTAGTCGTCGCCGGCGGCGGCCGCGCTCTCCAGGTTCTGCACGGAGCCGAGCAGATTGAAGAGCCCCATCGGGAGGGCAATGGTGAGGTAGGCGCCGAGGTGACCCTCGAGCAGCCCGCGGTGGAGCCCGCCCAGCGCGGGCAGGGGGGGGTGCAGGCCGAGCGCGCCGACGGCGCCGCGGAAGGCCGCCGGGTCCCAGTCTCGCAGCGGGGGCGCCCAGGCGAGCGCGGCGCCCACGAGCACGGCCACGAGCCCGCCGGGGATCCCGCGCGGGAAGCGCACGCGGCCGAAATAGGTGACCAGGATGATCGCGAGCGGCAAGAACGCGACGACGGGGCTCGCGAAGGTGCGGAAGAGGAAGTCCGCGGCGATGAAGGTGACCGCGACCCCGGCGAGCGTGGAGAGCATCGCGGCGCGGGGCGCGAAGCGCCTCAGCCACCCGACGGCCCAGGCGCCGCCCGCCTCGATGACGCCGGAGCCGATGGCGGCCAGGATCCCCGCGCGGAGCCCCGCCTCGGCGGCCTGGGCGGGGGACTGGCCGGCGCCGAGCGCGGCGTGCTTGACCGGCAGCATCACCAGCAGCACGAAGGCGAACACGCTCGGTGTGTTGATCCCGTAGGGCAGGGCGCACACGTCCCCGCGCCCGGTGGCGAGGGAGAGGCGGCGCGCCTGCCAGGCGTAGAAGAGGTTGCCCACCAGCAGCGAGACGGTGATCCCGGGTAACACGCGGCCGTAGACGGCGCTCGGTGCGAGTCCGAGCACCTGGGTCGTCAGCGCGATGACGACCAGCACCTGCACCAGGTTGTCGAGGGCCAGCCCGAAGAAGCCGTCGATGTCGCCCCAGACGAGCCAGGGCGTGGCGCGTCCTGGCGGTGGGGCAGGGGGAGGGCTCACGGTCATGGCGCGGACGGTACACCGTCCGTGGTGAGCGGGTCACGGGTTCCCGCGCCCGCGGGCGGCAGCGGCTCAGGCGACGGCGCCTGGCGGCCAGCTCACCGCGGGCATCGGGAATCCCGGCCGCGCGAACAGGAACCCCTGTCCGAGCTGCGCGCCGAGATCACGCAAGATCTCGTACTCCTCGCGCAGCTCGATCCCCTCCGCCACGACGTCGGCGTCCAGATCGCGGCAGAGCCGCACCACGCCGCTCACCAGGCGCCGCTGCCGCTCGCTGCGATGGATCCCGGCCACGAGCTCCCGGTCGAGCTTGACCACCCGCGGCTCGAGATCCGCGATGCTCTTGAGGTTGGAGTAGCCGGCGCCCAGATCGTCGACGACGAGGTGGACGTCGCCACGAGCCCGCAGCTCCCGCAACACCTGGATGCAGAGGTCGAAGTGCTCGAGCGGGACCGACTCGGTGATCTCCAGGAAGACATCGTGGTCGTGCTCGAAGATCGGGTCGTCGGGGCGGACGAGCCAGGGTTGGCTCAGCTCGCCGGGGTGCACGTTGAGGAAGATGGGCTTGCCAGCGCCGAGCGGCACCGCCACCTCGCGCACCAGGCGGCCGAGGCGACCGACGCAGCCCGCGGCGTGCGCGCGGGCGAAGAGCTCGGGGGGGGATGCGTGGCGGCAGCGCAGGAGCGCCTCGTGCGCGAACAGGCGCCCGGAAGCAAGATCGACGATCGGCTGGAAGACGACCTGCAGATCCTCGGGCTGCACCAGATCCTGGATCGCGAAGAAGGAGTCGCGATTCGTCCCGCACCGGCTGCGGACGGTGGGCGGCGCCCGGTCCGAGCCGCGCGTCACCCGCGCGCTCGGCGCCTCGCTCAGGCGGTTCGCCGTCCGGGAGCGTGAGCTCCGTCCGCCTGGGCTCGGGGGCGTGTCGGGGCGACGGGAGCGCGGCTTCACGGACCTCTCTTCGCACGCCCGGCGAAGACGGGAAAATTCCCTGGGTCCCCCGCCGTGCGTCGGTCGCCATGATCGTCCCTCGCCTGCGCCTCGCCAACACCCCGCGGGGTGATCCGAGGGCACCATCACCCGTGGTCACCGGTGCTCGTTCGTGGCATACGCGGCGGCGATGTCACCGCCTCCCGGGCAACGCCCGGTGTCCGTGCGCGCGCCGCACGGCGCGACCACGCTCGAGATCGGGTGGTCCGACGGGGAAACCAGCCGGATCCCGCACTGGATCTTGCGCGGGTTCTGCCCCTGCGCAGGCTGTCAAGGTCACGACGGCGCGCTCGGCTTCGTGGAGGCGACCGTGTCCTTGAGCGCCGCCGCGCTGGAGATCCGCGCGCTCCGGCAGGTCGGCGGGTACGCGCTCGGCTTCACCTGGGGCGACGGCCACGAGGCGGGGATCTACCCGTTCGAGCAGCTGAGGTGGCTCGGTGCCCTGGCGGCGGCGCCGCCCGAGGCGGTGCGGGCGGTGCGGGCTCGGCGCTGAGCCCCTCGGCGCAGACCGGTGGTCGCTCTCCGGTTCGCGCCGCCCGTGCTCGAGGCGCGGGCGGTCCGCCAGGGTCGCCGCACCCCCCGGACCTGGCGGATCCGTCAGGGCGGGGCCGCCGCGAGCTTGTCCCGGGCGAGGAGCGCGAACGGCGAGCTCGGGAACGCCGCTGCCAGGTCCTCGAGCGTGCCGCGCGCGAGGTCGGGACGCAGCTCCCGCTGCTGCAGCTCGGCGGCCTCCCACAGGGCGCGCGGGACCTCGTCGCTGTCCGGGTGGTGCAGGAGGAGCTGTCGCAGCGCGTCAAACGCGACCGCGAGCTCCCCCAACCCGGCGGCGGCGCGCGCCACGCGCGCGAGGGCGCCGTCGGCCAGCACCAGGCTGGGGCAGGCCCTCGTGAGCTCGGTGAAGAGCGCCACCGCGCGGTGGGGCTCCCTGCCCGTGGCGAGCTCGAGGAGCGCGCGGGAGGCGACGGGCGCCGCGGCGTGGGCGTCCCCCGTCTCGGCGAGCAGCCGGGCTAGCGCGACGCGCGCCTCGCCGTGGTCACGGCGGGCGAGGAGCTCCTGCAGGGCGGCGCGAGCCTCGCTCTGCGCGCCGCGCGCGAGGTGGTCGAGCGCGGCGAGGAAGGCCGGGTCTTCGGCGAAGACCTCGGACTTCTTCTCCTGCACCTCCCACCGGCGCGCGTCCATGCCCGACGCGCGCAGGATGGCGGCGAAGGCGACCCCGTACAGGAAGCCGCCGACGTGGGCGGTGCGCGCGACCAGGGAACCCCCGTCGAGGATCGCGTTGACCACCTCCAGGGCGAACCAGGCGGGGATGGCGACGTACGCGCGCGTCATGAAGGTGCCGACGTAGAGGAACTGGCGGAACGGCGGCAGGAGCCACCAGAAGTACCAGAGCGACAGTCGCGTGCGCGCGAAGCAGACCACGAACGCCCCCATCGCCGCGGCCACGGCGCCAGAGGCGCCGACCAGCGGGACGCTCGAGGTCGGCTCGAACGCGGCGAACGCCACCGCCGAGACGACGGCGCCTCCGAGGTAGAACGGACCGAAGACCGCCCAGCCCCAGCGGTCCTCCAGGTTGAAGGCCGTGAAGTAGAGGAAGAGCAGGTTCCCAGCCAGGTGGATCCAGCCCGCGTGCACGAAGGCGCTGGTGAGCAGCGTCGGGTGGAGCCCGGACCGTGGCACGTAGCCGGCGACCGAGACGGGGTCTGCCACCTCGATGCCGCGGAGGCGGTACCAGAAGGCGAGCGCGCCCCAGAGCTGCACGAGCACGCAGAGGGCGATGGTGCCCAGGCCGAACAGCGGTGCCCGGGACACCCGGGCGTCATGCCCGATCGGGAGGACGAGGGGGAAGAAGAGCAGGGCTGCCTCGCGCCGCGGAGGTTACCGCGCCGGCCCCGCGGGGGACATCGCCGGGCGCGCGACGTCAGCGCGGGCGCCTCACGCAGCGGAAGCCCAGCCCAGGGACCCGGTAGTTCCGGACGGCCGCGGCGCGCCAGTCGATCTCGAGGGCCACCGCGCTGCGGTTCCATCCCCCGCCCAGGAGCACGAAGACGTAGCATTCGCCCGCGAGCCGCGGGTGCGCCACGGGGCGGGGATCGACCACCGTCCTGGCCGGGAACGGCGCCGAGCAGTCCCGGGTCCACTCCCACACGTTTCCGCCGAGATCGTACAGGTCGCCGCTCGGCCACGCGCTCTTGCCCGCCGCATGAGCGCCCACGGGGCTGGTGCCGCCCCCGTGGCAGCCGACGTTCCCCGCCGGATCGCTCTTCGGCGCCCCGCCGGGGGTGAAGTCGGCGCGCCCGTTGTCGCAGGTGGGAGCCTCGTCACCCCACGGGTACCGGCGGCCGTCGCCGTGGCCTGCAGCCCACACCCACTCGGCTTCGGTGGGCAGGTCCTTGTCGACCGAGCCGCAGTACGCCAGCGCGTCGTCGAGGGCCACCATGTTCACGGGGTGCCGATCCCGGTCTGGCCAGCGGTAGTTGGAGTTCACGTCGCCCAACCGCGGAAGAGGGCAGCCGCGGTGCTCGACACAGTCGCGATACGCCGCCACCGTCACCTCGGTGGCGTCCATGCAGAACGGCTGGGTGAGGATCACGCGATGACGCTGGTCCGCAGCTCCCGGCTCCCCTCGGCCGAGCCAGAACCCTTCGGGCGGAGGCGCCGGCACGTACACCTCGCCGTCCGGGCAGGCTGGGACGCAGCGCCCTGCCTCCCGACGCTCGATGCTGCTGCAGCGCCGGGCGCGTGCGTCGTGGGACGCCGGGGTCACGGCACCCACGGGCCCGCGCACCGGCGGCGCCGGATTCGGCGCCGCCGACCGGAGGAGGACATCCAGGTGCGCCGTGGCGCCCGACACCGGGCGCCCCCCGCGCACTCCCGCGCCGACGGTGGCGGCGAGCGCGAACAGGGTGGTGACTAGAGCTCGGGGCCGGACGGCCACCCCGCGATCGTGTCAGAAGCGGCCCCGGACGGCCAAGGTGCGGGCGGCGTCGCTCGCGGCGGGGGTCCGGCGCTCGTCCACGGGCACAGCAGGAACGCCGCGCACCATCGCCGCGGTCGCCGGCTACCGGCTGCGCGCGGGCGGCGGCCGCTCAGCCGCCGCCTCCTCCCTTCTTGCCCCCGGAGGCGGGGGGGGCCTCCTGGCCCACGACCAGCTCCGTGTTGCCGAAGACCACCTGCATCTTGCCTTCCTCGGTGGAAAGCTTCACCTCGAGGCTCTTCGCGCGAATGACGGTGGCGTCCTTGACGACCCCGGAGAGCTGGACGGTGTCGGCGTCGATCTCGCCGGCGACCTCGCCCTGGGAGACGAGCGCCCCGACCTTGGTGCGGCCGTGGACGGCGCCGGTGGTGCTCACGGTCAACGAGGGTGTCGCGACCTCCCCCTCGATGTGTCCGCGGACGACCACCGGACAAGACGAGACTATCGATCCCTTGAACTCCGTGCCTTCCTCGACCAGCGTCTGCTTCTGCCCCGCGGTCGCCTTTGCGTCGATCATCGGTCCTTACCTCGTGGTTGGTGGCGTCTGCGCCGTCCTCTCGCGCGCTGCCCGTTCTTTCACTTGGCCTTGAGGATCCGCATGCGAAGCCGGCAGCCCGGTTCGAACGCGAAGTGGGTAGGGGTCGGCCCCTGCTGCCCGGTGCCCTCGACGGTGCCCGTCGCGGTGACGACGAGCGGGCGAGGGCCGACGATGCCGGGGCTCGCCTCCTCGAAGAAGCGCCCGTGGATGGTGATGTTGCCGGCGCCGGTGACGGTGCATTGCTCGAGCGCCCCGGCCTCGCCGACGACCAGGTGGGTGCCGTCCCCGAGGGCGATGGAACAACGCACGAAGCGGCTCTCGATCTCCACCGAGCTCTGGGCTCCGAATTCGAGCGCCGCGTTGCGCAGGACGTCGCCCTTGCCGAAGTAGCGGCGCCCCGCCGCCTCGGCGGCTTCGAGGTTGCCGGCGACCGCGGCCAGCGCGGCGTCGCCGGTGGCGCGGCGGTGGCCATCGCCGGACGGCGACGCGTCGACCCACTCGGCGACCGTGCCGCTCAACACCACGCCCGGGGCCACCACCCCGGCGACCTTGGTCCCGGTGAGCGTGGCGCCGGTGAGGTCGGTCGCGGAGAGGTTCGCCTGCCGCAGGTCGGCGCCCTCCAGCCGCCCCCCGACCAGGTTCGCCCCCGCGAGGTTCGCCCGGAGCAGGATCGCGTTGACCCAACGCGCCTTCGGCGCGGTGGCCTTCGAGAGATCGGCGTCGGTGAGGTTGGCCCCGCCGAGGTCGGCCTCCTCCAGGTTGACCGAGGTCAGCACGGCCTGGGCGAGGGTGGCCCCGACCAGGTGCGCGCCGCCCAGGTACGCGTTGGCGAGCTCCGCGTGGGAGAGGTCGGCGTCGCGCAGGTGCGCGCCGCCGAGGTCCGCAGAGTCGAGCGTGGCGCCGACGAGGCGCGCAGCGGTGAGGTTGGCGCTGGTGAGCGTGGCGCCCTCGAGGCTGGCCCGGTCCAGATCGGCTGCGGTGAGGTTGGCGCCCTCGAGGTTGGCGCCCTCGAGATCCGCCTTGGCCAGCGTCGCGTCACCGAGGTCGGCGCCCTTGAGGAACGCTTCGCCCAGCGTCGCGTTCTTCAGGTTGGCGCCGCGGAGCTTCGCCCCCTCGAGGTTGGCGCCGCCGAGGTCGGCGCGGCTCAGATCGACCTCGTCGAGGACCGCCTGCGACAGGTCGATGCCGCGCAGGTCCTCTCGCGCCAGCGACTGTTTCCCCTTGACCCTCGCCAGCACCTGTTCGCGCGTCAGTTGAGCCATCCCGTCTCCTCACCGCGATCGCCTCAGCGAGCCCCGGCCGGGGCTCCCCCTGGGGGCTGCTGCTTCGTCTTGACCTCCGCCAGGTAGCCGTCGAGGGCCGCGACCTTCCCGTGGAAGGGGAGCCGCGCGAGCCGCTCCACCAGCGCCACCTCGCCCAGCCGCGCGAGGAGCACGTCGATCTGGAGGACCGTCTCGTTGCGGGCGCCGCGCAGGCGGCGCTTCTCGTCGGCGGCCCGGTGAGGACGGTCGCGCGAGGCGGCCTCGAAGTCCTCGTTCAGCTCGGCGAGGCGGCGGGTCAGCTCGGCGAGGTGCGCATGCTCGCGCGACCGCGTCGCGTCGGGCGTCAGATCGGCGATCTCGTCCCGGTATCGCGCGAAGCGCTCGATGATCCGCGCGGACACCTCGCGCGAGAGCCCCGTCGCCTCCGCGATGTCGTAGGGCTTGGCGACGTAATACATCGACAGGCTGGTCAGCCCCGCCGCGTAGAGCTTGTCCAGCGCCACCTTGCGCACCTCTGGCACCTGCTTGAGGAGGGACTGGACGATGATCGGCTCGCGGCGGTCGTGCTCCTCGTCCAGGCCGAACGCCGACGGCATCACGGCGATCAGGCCGGCGTAGCTGTCGGTGAGCCGGTCGCGCGCCTCGCCGCCGACCCGCGGCTCGTTCAGCGTCATCGCGACCTCGAGGGCGGCTACGTACGCGTCGAGGCGGGTCACGAGGTCGCCGATCCCCATGCCGGCGGCGGAGGTCCTGAGGGAGCGGACCGCGGGCAGCACGAGGTCCAGCCACTCCCGCGGCGGCTCGCCGAGCCGCAGCTCGATCATGAAGTCGCGGACCGGGCCCATGTGCGTGGCGGCGATCTCGGCGAAGAGCGACTTGACCTCCCGGTAGTCCTCGACCGAGCTCGACGCGGCGGGCGCGCCGGGCTGGCGGACGATGCGGTCGAAGCCGTCGTCGATGTCGTCGAGGAGGTCGCCGAACGGAAGGGGTGGGGTGGCCTCGCTCGCCGCACCGGGGCCGGTGGCCGATCCCGCGGCAGGCGCGGCGTCGGGCGCGGGGGCTGACGAGCGCGCCGCGGCGGGTCGAGCCGAGCCTGCAGACTCCGGTGGCGCGGCGGCCGCGGGGCGCGGGACGATGGGGGTCTTCGGTCCGGCACCGGGGGCCGGGGACGCGAAGGGCGGCGTGTCCACGCCGGTGGCGGAGGCCCGGGTCTTCGGCGCCGTCGCCGACAGGGCGTCGGCCAGGCTTCTCGGCGCGCCCGGTGCGCCGGCGGCGCGGTCGGCCGCGTCGGTGAGCGCGTCGGCGAGCTGGGCCTGGTGCGGCGCCAGCGGAGGCACCAGCATTTCCGGAGCCGCGGGGCGGAGGGGGAGGGGCGCGGGGGCGCCGGCGCCTATCCCGGTCTGGGTCTGGGGGATCGTCGACGGCGGCGGCGTCGCGGCGATCGCGGGAGGCGCCGGAGCGGGCGGCGGGCTCGGTGCCGGGGCGAGCCCCAAAGTCTGCATCAGGCTCCGTCGCTGCGGCTTGCGGGCGGGCTCGGGGTGGGTGGTCGGGGCGCCCGCCGCTGGCGGTGCGGCGACCGTTCCGGCACCGGGCAGCCCATCGGGTGCCGGTGACGAGCTCGGGACCACCGCCCGGGGGAGTCGCGTCCCGCACTGCACGCAGAACCGCGAGTCTTCGTCGTTGAGCGCGCCGCAGTGCGGACACTTCAGCATGGTTCGTGGGAACCCTCCCGGCGTCGAGCGTGCACCGGGCGCGATGCGTGGAGTGCTGGCCAGCCCAATCCGACCGGCGTGGCGAGCAGGTTATCACAGGGCCAGCGGAATGGAGCGCCCTTGTTGGGGAGGCGGGAGGCTCGGCGCGAGGGCGGTCGGTCCTGGCCCCCCCCGTAGCTCGGACAGGACGAGCGCTTCGGGCGGGACCCCAGCCCCGAGCGAGCCGCTGCTCGGAGCGGCCGCACCCCCGCGACGTCCGGCCCCCACGTCGGCGGGTTCGGGATCCAATGATAAGCAATGGGTGCGAAAAGAGAAGAAGTGATGGCGGCGCCTTGGCATGAACGCGAGCGTCGTCAAGGACGAGGTTCTCCGCGCTCGGGTCGGTGGGGAGCCTCGTGTGGCCGCGGCGGATCCACCGCCGACCTCGCCATGTACACTCGCGGAACTGTTCGGTTTCGCCGCGCCCCCTGCGCGTCGTTTCGCCCTGGCCGGACCGCGCGGAGCGAATCGCGCGCGAGCGCCCGGGAGCCGTTCTGCGCCCGCGCGGAGGGGCGACAAAGCCTTTGAGGAGCCCGGCGCCTTGGGTTAAAAGGGGCGCCAACAGCCGCGGACCAGGTCCGGAAAGCGGGAAAGAAATGCTTCGTCACGCCGGAAAGCTCAAGACAACCGTACTCATCTCCAGCTTCTTCCTCGCGGCGACCGCGCTCGCGCAGGAGCCCGAGGGCGGCGTGGCGCCGGCCCCGGTGGAGCTAGAGGAGGAGCCGGAAGCGGCGCCCGCGCCCGCGCCGGCGCCCGCGCCGGCGCCCGCGCCCGCGCCGGCGGCGACCGCGGCGGTCAGCACGACGCTCGGAGGCGCCACGGACGCGCCCGCGAGCACCACCACGGCGGCTCCTGCCGCGGCGTCCGTCATGCTCGGGGCCGAGACGGGCCCCGCCACTACCAGCGGCATCGACGTGGGGGAGGGCGGCTGGACCTTCGGGTTCCACGGCTACTTCCGCGCGCCGTTCCGCACCGGCATCGCCAGTCGCGCGGACTCGCAGCGGACGGGGCTGGGGACGATCGACACCGCCGCGACCGGCACCGACGTCCGAAACCCGGTCGTCGGCGGGCCGGTGATCCCGCCGCCCGGCAGCCGGCAGAGCGTGGTGAACCCCGACGGCTCGTACAACAGCTACGTCGCGCGCGACTACGACCCGGCGGAGGCCTACAAGAAGACCACCTTCCACGTCCCCCAGATCCCCGACGACCAGTACCTGAGCTGGCAGCACACCAACCACAACCCGACCGACTGGGCGGAGCTGTTCTTCAGCGTCGGCAACAGCATCGCCGAGGGGACGATGTCGGTGGCCGGCTACAACTTCACGAACAACTCCTTCGCCGACCCCGAGACGCAGTTCGGCGTCTCCATGGCCTACGTGACCATCAAGCCCGAGCTGCCCTGGGACGGCGTTCGCATCAACGCCAAGGTCGGCTCGCACTGGGGCCGCTACGGCATGGCCGGTCGCTACGACGCGGGCGAGTACGACATGTACCTGTTCGGCCGCACCAAGGTGATGGGCGCCCTGGTGCGCGAGCAGATCCAGGTCGGCAAGGCCCGGCTCGCCTTCGAGGAGGGCTTCGGCGGGCACCGGCCGCATCCGAGCAAGTACAACACGGCCAAGTTCACCTTGCTCGCCCACGGCCACGCCTTCCTCGAGTACAAGGGCGCCATGTTCGGGCTGCACTACCTCCACTCCTGGGCGCAGGAGGAGGATAGGGATGGCCAGGGCTGCCCCGGCCCCGGCGGCGTCGATGACAGCACCGGGTACACCTCTACCAACAGCGTCTGCACCCAGCTCTGGGGCGCGCCCTACGGCGGCGGCGCCGGCCCGGGCGTCTACCCCGTGGGCTCGGTGGCCACCTTCGGGGAGTTCGCCGACGGCGGCGACGGCAACGTCTGGCTGCCCGACGGGAGCCTGGACGTGATGGGACCCGAGATCAAGTGGGAAACCGGCACCTTCGGGCTCATCTACCTCGGCTACTCGCTGGTGAAGGCGAAGAACGCGCTCACGGTGTCGCCGGCGCTGGAGGTGATCCACGCCAACGGCGGCGGCGAGTTCGGGCTCGGGGTGACCAACAACTACCTCGACAACCCGCGCTGCAAGGCGGCCAAGGGGGAGTGCTCCTCGGGCGGCAACGGCACCGTCCACAACATCCTGTTCCAGTACGAATTCAGCCTGATGAACCTCATCAAGGGGCTCGAGAGCGGCGAGCGCTTCTGGGGCGAGGGGCGCGACTTCGTCTGGAAGCTGTACGGGATGTACTCCAAGGTGCAGAGCGACTACGACGTGTACCTGGATGGCAGCCTGGGCACCAAGGAGCCTTACGGCGGCATCGGCCACCCCAACGCCTGGCCGGCCGGGTCCACGGCGGTGCGCTCGCAGTTCTGGTCGACGCTCGGGGATAACTACTCCGACCACAGCAAGCTCAAGTTCGGGACGGACCTCTACGGCAGCCTGTTCTCGACCATGGCGGTGGGCCTGCGTTTCGACCGCCTGATGCCGAACAACAACCTGCCGAACCAGGCCTTCAACATCATCTCGCCGCGGATCGAGTTCCGCTCCCGCTGGGTCACTCGCGAGAAGATCACCATCGGCTATTCGCGGTACATGTACGCGCAGCGGGAGTGCCCCACGCTGCGCGATTACAACGCCTACGAGGCGCTCTCGGACACCAACGGCGGCGACTTCGACTTCACCGGGTCCCCGCAGAACTTCGGCGGCCTGCCGCGCACCCAGGACTGCGCGCAGATGCCGTCGGGGCCGCGCCTGCCGGAGGGCTGGGGCGCCACGGCGCTCGAGGCCACCACCAACTGGCGCGGGGCACCCATCACGGGAGGGAACCCGAACAACACCCTCCCGGACGAGAACGTGTTCAAGATCGAGGCTTCGATGTGGTGGTGAGGCTGGTCGGCGGCGCGCGCCCGCGGGCGGCGGCGAGCTAGTTCTGCTCGCCGCGCGGCCGGGCGGGCGCGGCGGCGCCGGGCGGCCCCGCACGGGGTGAATCGAGAGGCGAGCCGCGGCGCGGCGTGACGAGTCGGGGGCCGTGGCCCGGAAGAACGGCCACGAGAGGCGATCCCCGGTGCGAGGTCGCACCGGCAGCAGAGTTCAGGCGCGGGCGAGGAGGAGACGAGAGATGAAGCTGAGCATGAGCGTGGTGTTGGGCGGTGTCGCGGCGGCGGCGCTCACCTTGGGTTGCAGCGGCAGCGGGGCCGCCAAAGGGGACGCGCCGCCGATGAAGACCGGCGCCGCGGCCACGGCCGCGTGCGGGCCGGACGCGATGATCGACGACTGCGAGGATCAGAACAACCAGGTGATCGTACAGAAAGGCCGCTCCGGTTACTGGTACACCTACGTGGACGACAACAAGTCGACCATCCAGCCGACCGCGGGCAAGCAGGGCGGCACCTTCTCCATGTCGCCCGGAGGTGCCAACGGCTCGCAGTACGCCGCGCGCATGTGGGGCACCCTCGGGCCGAGCGGCACCGTTTACTGCGGCATGGGCATGAACTTCCTCGATCCCAAGGAGCCGTACGACGCCTCGATGTACGGTGGCGTCAAGTTCTTCGCCCGCAAGGGGCCGGGCTCGACCGAGAAGGTGCGGCTGAAGATCCCGGACGTGAGCACCGATCCGGACGCGGGCAAGTGCAAGGAGTGCTACAACGACTTCGGTGTGACCTTCTCGGTCACGGACGCCTGGACCGAGTACGTCCTGCCGTTCGAGCTCTCCAAGCAGGAGCCCTACTGGGGCGACGAGTTCCCGCGGATCACGCCGAGCAAGATCTACGCCCTGCAGTGGCAGGTGAACACCAACGGCGCCAACTACGACATCTACGTCGATGACATCGCCTTCGTGGGTTGCGACGAGGCGACAGGGACGGCGGCCGCGCCGCCGCCGGCCGCGCCGCCGCCGGCCGAGCCTGCGCCGGCGGCGCCGGCGGCGGTGCCGGTGGAGTGACGGGCGTCGCGCCGGGCGCGGGGTTTCGCCTCCGCCGCCCGGTGATCGGCGGTCCCGGAAGCGCCGGGGGTGGGGTATCCTGCTCACTCCCGGTGCCGTGCATTTGGGGGAGCGGAGGTGGATGGACATGAACAGGGCGCTGCGGGCCGCGGTCGTGGCCCTGATCGCGGGTGGGGCGGGTTCTCTGGTGTTCCAGGCGGGCGGCTGCATGCCCGCGCAGCAGTCGGGCGCGCAGGCGCCGCCCCCGGCGGCGGGCGCTGCGGGCGGGAGCCAGGTCGCCTTCGCCCCGCCGCCGCCGCCGCCGCCACCCCCGAACCCCCGCCCGGCGAACATGAAGACGGGGAACGCCTACTCGGAGCGCTTTCTCGAGCTCTGGACGGACATCCACGACCTGAAGAACGGGTACTTCAGCCCCGAGGGCGTTCCGTACCACTCCGTCGAAACCCTGCTGGTGGAGGCGCCCGATTACGGCCACGAGACGACCTCCGAGGCGTTCAGCTACTACGTCTGGCTCGAGGCCATGTACGGCAAGGTGACGGGAGACTACTCGCACCTCGATCGGGCCTGGAAGACGCTCGAGTACTACATCATCCCGAAGACGGTCGACCAGCCGACGAACCGGTACTACCCCCCGAACAAGCCGGCCACCTTCGCCGAGGAGCGCGATACGCCCAACGAGTATCCGCCGAACCTCGATGGCTCCGTCATCCCCGGGAAGGATCCGATCGCGGACGAGTTGAAGCGCACCTACGGGACGCCGGACCTCTACGCGATGCACTGGCTGCTCGACGTCGACAACTTCTACGGCTACGGCAACCACGGCGACGGGACCAGCCGCGTCTCGTACATCAACACCTTCCAGCGCGGCGCGCAGGAGTCTTGCTGGGAAACCATCCCGCACCCGAGCTGGGAGGAATTCAAATGGGGCAAGCCGGGGAGCGGGTTTCTGGGCCTGTTCGTCAACCAGCAGAACCCCGCCAAGCAATGGCGATACACCGCGGCGCCGGACGCCGACGCGCGCGCGATCCAGGCCCTCTACTGGGCCAAGCGCTGGGCGGACGAGGCCGGTGGCAACCCCCTGGTCGATGCCCTGATGCAGAAGGGCGCGATGATGGGGGACATGATCCGGTACGCCTTCTTCGACAAGTACTTCAAGTCCGTGCCTTGCACGAACCGGTCCTGCGCGCCCGGCCAGGGGTACGAGTCCGCGATGTTCCTCATCAATTGGTACTTCGCCTGGGGCGGCTCGATGCCGCAGGGCGGTTACGGCTGGGCCTGGCGCATCGGCTCGAGCCACAACCACCAAGCCTACCAGAACCCGATGGCGGCCTACGCGCTCTCGGGGGCCTTCCAGCCGCTCACCCCGCGCTCGCCGAACGGCGCCCGCGACTGGGGGGTGAGCCTCCAGCGCCAGATCGAGCTCTTTCGCTGGCTCCAGTCCAAGCAGGGGGGGATCGCCGCCGGCTGCACCAATAGCTGGAAGGGGCGCTACGAGGCGCCGCCGAAGAACACCGCGACCTTCTACGGGATGGCCTACGACGAGTCACCCGTGTACCTCGACCCGCCGAGCAACGAGTGGTTCGGCTTCCAGGTGTGGCCGCTCGAGCGAGTGGCCGAGTACTACTACGTGACCGGCGATCCGAAGGCGGAGGTCGTCATCTCGCGGTGGGTCAAGTGGGCGATGGAGAACACCATCATCAAGAAGGACACCTACGAGGTCCCGACCACCATGAAGTGGAGCGGTCAGCCGGCGATGCACTGGAACCAGCTCTCCGGCCAGGACCCCAAGATGTGGGACGCCAAGGACGCGGGCTTCAACTCGACGCTGCAGGTGAAGGTGACGAGCCACAGCTCCGACGTGGGGCTCGCCGCGGGCCTGGCGCACACGCTGCTGTTCTACGCCGCCCGCGCCCAGGATCAGGCGGCGCGCAAGATGGCCAAGGACCTCCTGGACCGCATGTGGCGGCGGTATCGCGACGAGAAGGGCGTTGCCTGCCCGAGCAAGCGGACCGACTACAAGCGCTTCGGCGAAAAGGTGTACGTGCCGCCCGGATGGAGCGGCAAGATGGCCAACGGCGATCCCATCGACCAGGGCTCGACCTTCCTCAGCATCCGGTCGAAATACCAGCAGGACCCGGCCTACGCGAAGGTCGCCGCCTACGTGAACGGGACCGGCCCGGCGCCGGAGTTCACCTATCACCGATTCTGGGATCAGGCGCACATCGCGCTCGCCTACGCCACTTACGCGTGGCTCTTCCCCGACGACAAGGGGTGAAGGCCCACAGCCCGAGGAGACGAGGATGCCGACGACGAGATGGGGTCTGCTGGTGTACCTGAGGGGAGTCTGCCCGGCGCTGGTGGCGTTCGTGGCGAGCGGCTGCACTGCGACCACCGGCACCACCGAGGGCGCTGCCACCGCGGCGGGGCCGGGCCGCGGCGGGAACCTGATCAAGAACGCCGACTTCGAGAGCGGCTCGAGCCTGCCCTGGACGCCGTCCTTCACGCCGCCCGCGGCGGGCACGGCGTCGGTCGACGACGGCTGGTACTGCCTCAAGGTCGACAACAAGGGCGCCGCGCCGTGGGACGCCCAGGTCCGCCACCGCGAGATGGTGATCCAGAAGGGCCACCGGTACGCCATCAGCTTCAAGATCAAGGCGGACCAGCCGACTCGGGTGCGCTCCAAGGTGGGGATGGCGGGTCCCCCCTACACGGAGTACTGGGTCAAGACCCTCGAGATCGGGCCCGAGCCGCAGACCATCACCGGCGACTTCACCATGAACGGCGCCGCCGACCCGACCGCGGAGTGGGCGTTCCACGGCGGGGGGACCATGGCCCTGCCCGCGGGCAACTTCACCTTCTGCATCGACGACGTGTTCCTGACGGATCCCGAGTTCACCCCCACGGCCACGGCCGCCGCGCGGCAGGTGAGCCCCCTGCGCGTCAACCAGCTCGGCTACCTCCCCTCGGGCGCCAAGCGCGCGACCCTGGTGTCGGACGCCGCGACGCCCGTGGATTGGGAGCTCGTCGACGCCAACGGGAGCAGCGTGCTCAAGGGGCAGACGGTGCCGTTCGGGATCGATCGTGACTCGGGCGACTCGCTGCACACGATCGACTTCGGCGCGGCCAAGCAGGTCGGCCAAGGCCTTCGGCTCCGCGCCCAGGGCGCCGAGAGCCCACCCTTCCAGATCGCAGAGGGGACCTACAAACAGCTCAAGTACGACGCGATCTGGTTCTTCTACCACAACCGCAGCGGCCTGCCGATCGAGCTCCCCTTCGCCGGCAAGCCGGAGTGGGTGCGGCCCGCCGGGCACCTGAGCGACGCCAAGGTCCCCTGCGCGCCGGTCGACAAGCTGCTTCCGTCCCAGAAGGCGTACGCCTGCGACTGGACGCTGGACGTGTCCGGGGGCTGGTACGACGCCGGCGACCACGGCAAGTACGTGGTCAACGGCGGGATCGCGGTGTGGACGCTGCTCAACCTCTACGAGCGCGCCAAGCACCTCGCCCCGGCGTCGGCGGCCGAGTTCGGCGACGGGAAGCTCCGGATCCCGGAGCAGAAGAACGGCGTACCCGATCTGCTCGACGAGGTCCGCTGGGAGCTCGAGTGGGAGCTCAAGATGCAGGTGCCCGAGGGGAAGAAGTACGCGGGCATGGCGCACCACAAGATCCACGACGTGGCCTGGACGGCGCTCGGGCTGCGCCCGCCGACGGACACCAACGAGATCAAGATGCCGCGCTACCTCCGCCCCCCCTCGACGGCGGCGACGCTGAACCTGGCGGCGAACGCGGCGCAGGCGGCGCGGATCTGGAAGACCCTGGATCCGGCCTTCTCCAAGCGGTGCGAGCGCGCGGCCAAGCGCGCCTGGAACGCCGCGACCCAGAACCCCCGGATGTTCGCGCCCAAGGAGGACACCACCGGCGGCGGGCCCTACGACGACGTCGACGTGTCCGACGAGTGGTACTGGGCGGCCGCGGAGCTTTTCATCACCACCGGGCACTCGGCGTTCAAGGACCACTTGACCAAGTCCCGGTGGCACCTCTTGGTGCCCAAGGAGGCGGGGGGCGACGGTGGCGGCACGATGTCGGCGATGACCTGGCAGCTCACCGCCGCGCTGGGGACGATCTCGCTGGCGGTGGTGCCGAACCAGCTCGGCGCGGAGGCGACCAAGACGGCGCGCGGGCGGATCGTCGAGGTCGCGGACGCCTACCTCGCGGCGGGCAAGGAGCAGGGCTACCGCATCCCCTTCCGGGCGCCGCCGACGGGCGGCTACCCCTGGGGCTCGAACTCCTTCATCATCAACAACGCGCTGATCCTGGGCCTCGCCTACGACTTCACCCGCCGCCAGGAGTACGTGGAGGGGGTGACCGACGCGATGAACTACCTGCTCGGCAACAACCCCCTCGGGCAGAGCTACGTCTCCTGGTACGGATCGACGCCGCTCGAGAACCCGCACCACCGGTGGTTCTCGTACCAGGTGAACAACAAGTTCCCCAAGGCCATCCCGGGGCTCCTGTCCGGGGGTCCGAACTCGGGGCTTCAAGATCCGTACGTCCAGGCCGCGAACGTCAAGGCAACCTGCGAGGGCAAGCCCCAGCGGTGCTTCATCGACAACATCGAGGCCTGGAGCGTCAACGAGGTGACCATCAACTGGAACGCGCCGCTGGTCTGGGTGACGGCGTTCCTCGACGAGCAGGGCAAGGGCTGAGGCGGCGTGGCCGGCCCAGGGCCGGGCGTCGGGCACCGAGCTTCGCCGGTCTTGTCGGGGAGCGCGTGGTGGTGTCAGGTCGCCCGGCCCTCCCGGTTCGGGACTTCCGCTCGGACGGCATTCGTGCCGCGGCTCTGTCGCCTGTTGTCCCGCGTGGCGCCGGGGCGGCGCGGGGCCGCGCAGAGGGGCAGAGGGCGGGGGCGGCCGGGTACCCGCGGCGCTGCCCGACGCGAGCGTGGACCGGGCGGAGGGCAGCGTGCGCGGCTGGCCCGCGCCGGCCGCGGCGCGGTGCGAAGAAACGCTGGTCAAACCGCGCGTTTCGGGGCATGACTGCGACCAAGAACCGTAGCCACGGCGGTGCCTTGCGGCGCTGCGGTGGGGACTCCTGCCCTGCGCGGGAGCGCTTCTCCAAGGAGACGACGACACAATGCGCTTCGGCCACTTCGACGACGCCAGCCGCGAGTACGTGATCACGACCCCGAAGACGCCATATCCGTGGATCAACTACCTCGGCTCGGAGCAGTTCTTCGGGATCATCTCCCACCTGGGCGGCGGGTACTGCTTCTACCGGGACGCACGGCTGCGCCGGATCCTGCGCTACCGGTACAACAACGTCCCGACCGATGCGGGTGGACGGTATTTCTACGTCAAGGACGGCGACGACTTCTGGACTCCGAGCTGGTCCCCGGTGAAGGCGGACCTCGAGTCCTTCGAGTGCCGGCATGGCCTGGGCTACACGCGGATCACCGGCAAGCGCGGCGGGGTCAAGGTGGAGACGCTGTATTTCGTCCCCGTTGGCCACAACGCCGAGATCCACCAGGTCACGCTCACCAACGAGTCGACCGCGTCCAAGACGCTGAAGCTCTTCTCGTTCGTCGAGTTCGCCCTCTGGAACGCGTGGGACGACCAGACCAACTTCCAGCGGAACTGGAGCACCGGTGAGGTCGAGGTCGTCGGCGGCACCATCTACCACAAGACGGAGTACCGGGAGCGCCGGAACCACTATGCGTTCTACCACGTCAACGTGGCGCCGAGCGGCTTCGACACCGACCGGGAGACGTTCTTCGGCCTGTACAACGGCATGCACGAGCCGGACGTCGTCAAGGCCGGCAAATCGCGGAATTCGCTGGCCAGCGGGTGGCAACCGATCGCCTCGCACTCCGTGGACGTCTCCCTCGCCCCGGGCGAGTCGAAGACGGTGGTTTTCGTGCTCGGCTACGTGGAAAACCCGGAGGATCGGAAGTGGGAGTCTCACGGCGTCATCAACAAGGCGCCCGCGCGCGAGCTGATCGCGGCGTTCGACACCCCGGCCAAGGTCGCCGCCGCCTTCGCCAGGCTCGGCGAGTACTGGAACGGTCTGCTGGCGACCTTCTCCGTCGCCTCGCCGGACGAGCGCCTCAACCGGATGGTCAACGTCTGGAACCAGTACCAGTGCATGGTGACGTTCAACATGTCCCGGAGCGCCTCGTACTTCGAGACGGGGATCGGGCGCGGGATGGGCTTCCGCGACTCGAACCAGGACCTGCTGGGGTTCGTGCACATGGTGCCGGAGCGCGCGCGGGAGCGGATCATCGATATCGCCTCCACGCAGTTCCCCGACGGGAGCGCGTATCACCAGTACCAGCCGCTGACGAAGCGCGGCAACAACGACATCGGCAGCGGCTTCAACGACGACCCGCTGTGGCTGATCCTCGCCGTCGCGGCGTACACCAAGGAGACAGGCGACTACGGCATCCTCGACGAGCAGGTGCCGTTCGACAACGACCCGAACAACCAGGCGACCCTGCTCGAGCACCTGCGGCGCTCGTTCCACCACGTCGTCAACAACCTCGGGCCGCACGGGCTACCGCTGATCGGGCGGGCGGACTGGAACGACTGCCTCAACCTCAACTGCTTCTCCGAGACGCCGGACGAGCCGTTCCAGACCACGGGCAACAAGGTGGGCCGCACGGCGGAGTCGCTGATGATCGCCGGCATGTTCACCGCCATCGGGCCGGAGTTCGCGGCGCTGCTGGAGCGGAAGGGCCAGCGGGAGGAGGCCGCCGAGGCGATGAAGCACGTGGCTCGGATGGGCGAGGCGATCCTCGCGCACGGCTGGGACGGGGAGTGGTTCCTCCGGGCCTACGACTATTACGGCAAGAAGGTCGGCAGCAAGGAGTGCGAGGAGGGCAAGATCTTCATCGAGTCGCAGGGCTGGTGCATCATGGGCGGGGTGGGACTCAAGACCGGCGAGGCGAGGAAGGCGCTCGACGCGGTCAAGGAGCGCCTGGACTGCAAGTACGGCATCGTCCTCAACAACCCGGCGTTCACGCGGTACCACGTCGAGCTCGGCGAGATCTCGACCTACCCGCCCGGGTACAAGGAGAACGCCGGCATCTTCTGCCACAACAACCCGTGGATCATGATCGCCGAGACGATGATCGGGCGTCCCGAGCGGGCCTGGGAGTACTACACGAAGATCGCGCCCGCGTACCTCGAGGAGATCAGCGAGATCCACCGCACGGAGCCGTACGTGTACTCGCAGATGGTGGCGGGCAAGGACGCGCCGCGGCAGGGCGAGGCGAAGAACGCCTGGCTCACCGGGACGGCCGCGTGGAACTTCGTCGCCATCACCCAGTACATCCTCGGCGTGCGGCCGGAGCACGATGGGCTGCTGGTGAGCCCGAGCCTGCCCAGGAGCATCCCCACCGTGACCATCACCCGGCGCTGCCGCGGCGCGACGTACACCATCACGGTGAAGAACGGCGGGACGGGCGGGCCCCCGCGGCTCACGGTGGACGGGCAGCCCGTCAGCGGGAGCCTCGTGCCCTACGCGCCGGCCGGCGCCAAGGTCACGGTGGTCTGCGAGGTCTGAGGGCGGCCGCGGAGGAGGCGCGGCGGCGCGCCGCCGCGCAGGCGGCGCGCCGGCGGTACGGCGCGGGCCGCGGCCGCGGGCCGGTCAGCGGTCGGCGAGCACCAGCGCGACGCCGGCGCGCGGCTCGGCCGCGAGCAGAGCCGCGTGGGCGCGCTCGAGCAGGTCCGCGGCGTGGGCCGTGACGGCGGCGCTGTCCGCGGCAGCGCGGTCGCGCGGCCAGCGGTGGGTGGAGAGCGTGGCCGCGCCGCTGCGCCAGCGGGTGGCCGCGCCGCCCGGCGCTACCGGGGGGAGCGCGGACAGGACGCGGCGCAGCAGCCGGGCCGCCCCGCGCGGGGCGGTGTTCGGAAGCAGCAGGAGGAGGCGACCCTCCGCGTCGTCCTGGAGGACCCGGTCGCCGGGGCGCAGCGCCCCCAGGAGCGTGGTCTGCGCCTCGGGCGGCGGCGGGGCGCCCGCCTCGAACCGGAGCAGCGCGATCGTGAGGGGACGCGCGGTGCAGATGGCGGCCCGGACCTCGAGCCGCAGCGCGCGGTCGCGGGCGGCGCAGTCCTCGACGACCTGGGGCGCGTCGAAGGTCCGGCGCCGAGCGGCCTCGAGGGCGATGGCGAGCTGATCGGCGAACAGCCGCAGCAGCTCGAGCTCCGGGCGGGCCAAGTGGACACCGACCAGCAGGACCCCGAGCGACCGGCCCCCCGCGCAGAGCGGCACCAGCGACGCATCGTCCAGCGCGCCGGGCGCGCCCGTCTGGGCGACCTCGCGGAGCGCCGCGGAGAACGGGCCGAGAGCGGCCCCCCCGCTGCCCGCGAGCTGCGCGTAGCGCCCGATCCCTGCGGTCGGGACGAGGTCGCCGCCGGCGCCACCGAGGGCGATCAAGGCGTCCACACGCGCGGCCCCCGTCGGGGGCGCGCTGGCGCGGCGCTGCCCCGCGAGCAACCCGGCCAGGCTCGCGGCCTCGTCGAGGGCGGCGAGGAGGAGGAGGGGCCGGGTGAGAGGGTCGTGGAGCCGCGACGCGGCGTCGAGGATCCGGCGCAGCGCCGCCGCGCCCCCGTGCAGGCGGCCGAGCTCGCGGCTCGCCTTGAGGGCGGCGTCCGTCCAGAGCAGCAGGCGCTCCGGGCCCTCGCTCTTGTCGAAATACCCCTGGATGTCCAGGCGTCGGAGCAGGGATCGGGGCGGCTGCTCCTCGCTGTACCCGGTCTGGAGCACCACCTGGGTACGGGGATCGAATTCACGGAGCCGAGACACCACCTCCTCTCCGTTCATCCCGGGCATGAAGTAGTCGAGGAGCACGAGGTCCACCTCTCGCTCCCGCAGCACTTCGAGCGCCGCCGGACCGCTGGCGGCGGTGAGGACCTCGTGGCCCTCGGCGGCGAGCAGCAGGCGGGTCGCCTCCAGATACTCCGGGTCGTCGTCGGCGAGCAGCACGACGCACCCGGAGGGGAGCACCGGGCGGTGACGGCGGGTCACGGCGGCCCCCCCTGGGGCGGGGGGAAGCGAACGGTGAAGGTGGAGCCGAGGCCGGGGGTGCTCGTCACCTCCACCGTGCCCCCGAAGTCCCGGGTGACGACGTCCCGGACGATGGTGAGACCGAGCCCCGTCCCTTGCCCGAAGGGCTTGGTGGTGAACATCGGCTCGAAGATCCGCGGCAAGTGCTCGGGCGCGATCCCGCTGCCGCTGTCGGTGACGCTGAGGTCGATGGTGTCGACGCCGCGCGTCAGCGTGACGTGGATCGGCCCCCCGCCGCGGGGCACGCTGGCGTCGATGGCGTTGGTCACCAGGTTGGTCACCACCTGCGAGAGGCGCCCCGGAGAGCCGTAGAGCTCCACGTGCTCCTGCTCGGGGACGAACGAGGCCGCGCAGTTGGCCTGGCGCAGCGCGTAGCTCAGGAGCAGCAGGGCCTCGCGGACGTAAGGAACGGCGTCGAAGGGGTGGCGCTCCGTCGGCGACAGATCCCGCGTCTGCGTCTTGATGCCGCGCACGAACTCCGCCGCCTTGCGCGCCGAGGTGGCGGCGAGCGTGACGCCATGGCGCATCTCGCGGGCGATGGCGAGGTGATCGGCGGGCGTCACCGCGGCGTCTTCGACCGACGCCGCGTACTCGTCCACCAGCCGCTCGAGCTCGAGGAGCGCCGCCCGCACGGCGGCGATCGGGGTGTTCATCTCGTGGGCGATGCTCGCGGTCAGGCGGCCGAGGCTCGCCATCTTCTCCTGGACCAGGAGCTTCTCCTGGTTCTGCTGCACGGTGTCGTACGCCTCCTGGAGCTGGCGCGCACGACGCTCGAGATCGCGCACCAGGCGCTGGCGTTCGAGGTCCTTCTGCACGCCCTCGCGCACGAGGAGGGCGCCCTTGAGCGCCGCGCTGAGCTCGTCCCGCAGCGCCTCGTAGACCACCCCGTCGGACGGTCCGATCTCGAACAGCGCGAAGCCGAGCTGCTCGTCCTTGAAGAACAGCGGCTCGACGACGTAGGCGTAGCGGCGATCGTTCGGGAGCAGGTCGCGCGGGACGAGGTCGCTGCAGGGGAAATCGACGTCGGAGCCTTCGGCTGAGGTCGCCGTCGCCCTCCCGTGGGCCAAGACGAGGCGGGCGCGCCGGGGCGCGCCGGGGCCGGGCTGATAGAGCGCGAGGAACGCGGTCGGGATCTCGAGCCGCGGGAGCTGCTGGGCCACGGCGCGGACCAGGGTGACGACGTCGAAGGAGGTGATGAGCGCCTCCCCGGTGCGGCTCAACGTGCGGGCCCAG
Source organism: uncultured Polyangiaceae bacterium (assembly GCA_964454025.1). Classification (GTDB taxonomy): domain Bacteria; phylum Myxococcota_A; class Polyangia; order Polyangiales; family Polyangiaceae; genus JAFGBI01. The sequence continues at coordinate 68,387 of CAYVRP010000017.1, forward strand.
CGCTCCGCGCGGAGTCGGAGGGTGGCCTGGTGGCGCTCGAGCGCGCGGGCGAGAACGCGCCGCGCCTCGTGGCAGAGATCCTCGACCCGGGCGCGGGCGACTGGCGCCGCGACCTGCGAGAGGGCCTCGCGCCGAATGGCGTCGATCACCCGATGCCACGCCGACAGATCGCCCTCGTCCTGTCGCACGCGCTCGAGCAGCTCGTCGAGCCCGACCACGAAGCGACCCTCGGCGCTGCCGCCCACCTCCTCGACGAGGTGCGCGGTCAGGCGCTCGGCCCACCCCGGCTGGACCCCGGGCCCCGGCGTGGCGACCAGGCGGGTGAGGGCCACCGGGAGCCCGGCGCGGAGCCGCTCCAGGGCCAGCGCCGGTGGCTCGTCGCCCGGCGGGGGGAAGGTGCTGCCGGAGGCGACGTTCGGGCGGCCGCAGCAGCCGCAGGAGTGCCGGACCCCGAGCTCGGTGTGCAGGGTCACCCGCGGCTCGACCGCCTCGCCCCGGAGCTGAGCGAAGACCATCTCGGCCGCGCGCGCCCCTTGCTCGCGCAGGGGCTGGCGCACGGTGGTAAGGGGTGGGTTGGAGAACTCCGCCGCATCGACGTCGTCAAAGCCGACGAGCGCGACGTCCCCCGGGACGCGCAGGCCACGGTCGCGCAGGGCACGGAGCGCCCCGAGCGCCATGTCGTCATTGAAGGCGACGATGGCGTCGGGGCATAGTCCCCGTTCGCCCAGGATGACCTCGACGGCGGCGGCGCCCGAGGCCTGCTGGAAGTCACCCACCACGGTCAGCGCCGGCTCGATGGGCAGGCCCCGCTCCGCGAGCACCTCGCAGTACACCCCGTAGCGACCGGCCGCCTCGGGGTTCGCCTCCGGTCCCCGGATGCAGGCGATGCGTTCGGCTCGGTGGTGGTCCAGGAGGTGGACGAGCGCCTCGCGCATGCCGGTCGCGTTGTCCACCAGGACGCTGGGCACGCCGGGGATGGGCATGGCGACGCTGCACATGGGCAGCGGCCGGAAGCGCTCGAGGAACGCGGCGAGCGCCTCCGGGCCGACGTGGTTGCCGATGGTCCCGGCCATCACCACCAGGCCGTCGACGTTGCTGGGCCCCACGAGCTCGTAGATGGCGTTGCGCTGGCGACCGAAACGCATCGGCGAGTCGAGGACCCCTCCGGCGATGCAGACGACGTTGGCGTCTTGCTCGCGCGCGGCGTCGAGGACCCCGCAGAGGACCGCGTTCTGGTAGGCGGCCTCGAGCCAGTCCACGAGCAGCCCCAGGGTTGGCCGAGGCGAGGACCCACGGTGGGGTCCGGGGGGGCCGAGGGAAGGGACCAAGGGGGGTGACCGCTGGTGGGCGCGGCTGCGAAGCTCCCAGGGTAGCAGAACGGGGCGCCGGCGAGCAGAGTGCCCTCGCCCCGCGCCGCCCGTTCGGCGGCGCGCGCGCCTGCCCGCGAGTTTGCGCCGAGGCCGGGCTGGGGACTAATCTCCATCGCCCCCCTCATGGGGTCAGGCTCTTCGCCGGGAGGACCCGTGACGCTTCGTACTCGTCGTGCCTACCTCGTCGCCGTGCTCGCGGGCGCCACCACCCTGAGCGGGGCTACGGCCTACGCGCAGGCGAAGGACACCGCCGCGACCAAGCTCGCGGACGACGCGCTGATGAACGAGTACCTCGCCATGGACTTCGAGGGGGCCATCGCGAAGCTCCAGAAGGCGCTCGCGCTGTGCGGCGCGGACAAGTGCTCGCCGGCGGTGGTGGCGCGCCTGCACCGGGATCTCGGGGTCGTCTACCTGGCTGGCCTGAACGACGCCGCCAAGGGCAAGGCCGAGTTCGCGGCGGCGGTCGCCGCGGACCCCGCCATCGAGCTCGATCCGGATCTCGCGACCGAAGCGGTGACCCAGGCCTTCAACGAGGCGAAATCAGGGGCCGGCGCGGGCCCCGCCGAGGGCGAGCAGGGGGGCGGCGGGGACATCGCCGCCATCGCGGGCGGGGAGAGCGCGGCCGCCGACGCCGAGGTGCCCACCTCGGGTGACCTGCTTCACGTGCCGCCGCCCGAGCAGGCGGTCCTGACGCCCTTGCCGCTGTACGTCGAGCTGGCGAGCGGCGCCGACGTCGACTCGATCCGGATCCGGTACCTGCCACCGACGATGCGGGACTGGCTGGTCGTGAACGTGCCCGAGATGGGCATGGGCTACGGCGTGCTGATCAGCTGCACCGACGTCGGCAGCACTCCCGGCGAGTTCAAGTACTTCATCGAGGGGGTGAAGGACGGCAAGGTGGTGGCCTTCTCCGGCAACAAGGAGGCGCCGCACCGGGTCGCCATCAAGTCCCAGATCGAGGGCGAACCGCCCTCGCTGCCCGGCGAGGAGCCCCCGGCCCCCTGCGACTACGAAGCCTGCCCGCCGGGGCTGCCGGGCTGCGGCGAGGACGTCGGCGGGGAGTGCGGCACCGACGAGGACTGCAGCGCGGGGCTGGTCTGCGTCGATGGCCTGTGCGAGGAGCCGAAGGTAGAGGTCAAGGTCAAGCACCACTGGATCTCGGTGGGGTTCCAGCAGGACCTGCTCGGGTTCGCCAAGACACCCCAGGTCTGCGCTGGGGGCGGCAGGTTCGCCTGCTTCTTCGCCGGCAACGCCGAGTACCGAGCCATCCCCGACCCGGGGAACGGCAACGCCATCGACAAGGGAGGCTTCGGGCTCGCGACCCAGCGCGTCCTGGTCGGCTACGAGTACCAGCTCAAGAACGGGCTCGCCGTGGGGCTCCGCGTCGGCTTCGCGTTCGGCGGCGCGCCGGCCTCCGCGGGGCACGAGTTCATGCCCATCCACGGCGAGGGGCGTCTCGGGTACGCCAAGCGCATCGGCAAGAGCCCGCTCATGCCCTACGGCTTCCTCACCGGCGGCATGATGGAGGTGGATGGGAGGCAGATGGTTTCGCTGACTCAGACGAGCGACCAGTGCCTCCGCCCCGATGGCAGTCTGGCGGGCGGCGAGTGCCCGCCGCCGCCCGAGGAGGCGCCGAACCAGGACATGGGCGATACGCTGCCCAGGTTCACCGAGGCGAGCACCGTGGACGCCTGGAAGTGGGCGGGCAACGGGTTCTTCGGGGGGGGCTTGGGCACGCGCATCCTCTTCACCGGGGGCTTCGGGCTCTACCTCGAGAGCCGGATGGCGTACGCCTTCCCCACCGCCGCGCCGGTGATCGGGCTCCAGGGCGGGCTCGCCTTCGGCTTCTGACGTGGAGATCCCGGCCCGGTGCGGGTAGGCTCCCGCCGGTGCCGAGGGCGATCCTGCTCGTCGACCACGGGAGCCGCCGCCCGGAGGTGAACGCGACGCTCGAGTGCGTCGGGCGCCTCGTGGCGTGGGCCGCCGGGGGTGGGGTGATCGTCCGCACCGCGCACCTCGAGCTCGCGCCGCCCACCGTCGCCGATGGCCTCGCGGCGTGCGTCGCGGCCGGGGCGAGGGAGGTCGTCGTGCATCCCTACCTGCTCGGGGCCGGCCGCCACGCCGTCGTGGACCTGCCCCGGCAGGTCGACGAGGCCGCCGCCAGGTTTCCAGGCGTCGCGCTCCGGGTGACCGCGCCGCTCGGAGTCCACCCGGACCTGGCGGCGATCGTGCTCGAGCGCTGCGGGGTCCCGGCAGTCCGCCGCGCGACTCTGCCAGGCTTCACGTGCCCGGGCGACGTCGGCGCCTGCGCGGCCCCCTGGTGCGGCCCGCGGGAGTGACCGCCGCGGGCGCCTCAACGCTCGAGCTCGGCTTCGAGGGCGTCCAGCCGGCGCTCGAGCTCCTCCGGCGTCACCGGCGCCGCGGAGCGCCCCGCGGACGGGGCTGGATCGGGGGACGGCGGCGCGGCGGCAGGCGGTCGCGATGCGGCCAGCGCCACCCCGATGGTGATGGCGAGGAGGACCCAGACCCCGGTGCGCTGCGCCCGGGTCGGGGACGAGCGGGGGGAAGGAGCGGAGCGGGGGCCTCGGGACATGCCGCAGTGGGGTCGATGCGAGGCGGGGCAAGGACGGTGCCGCGGGATACCAGCGACGGTTTACGCGGGGTTGCGGGCGCTCGGGGGCGGCGGCGGAGCGCTCCGGTGGGGCAGGAGGATCCGGCCGGCGTGGACGGCCGGTCACGGTTCGAGGGCCGGGCTTTGCGCTTGGCAAGGGGGGCGGACGCGTGGTCTGTTTCGCGCGCGGTGTCGGTCGCTGCCCTCGGGTTAATCGGTGCCGAGACGCTCCGCGCGAGCGTGGTGACCGCCGTGGATGGAATGTTCCGGCGCCTGCCCCGCGCGCTCTGCGACGAGCGGATCGACATCTGGTCTCGGCGCCTCGTGCGTTGCGCCGGGATCGAGCTCGAGGTGGTAGGGCTCGAGCGGGTCGATCCCGGGCGCGCCTACATCGTGATGAGCAACCATCAGTCGCACTTCGACGTCCCGGTGATCTTCCAGGCGCTCGGCAGGCCGATGCGGATGGTGGCCAAGACCGAGCTGTTCCGGATCCCGTTCTTCGGGCCGGCGATGCGCGCGGCCGGTTTCATCGAGGTGGATCGGGGCAATCGCCGGCAGTCGATCGCGGCCATGGAGCGGGCTCGGGAGCTGGTGGACAGCGGCCTGAGCGTCTGGATCGCCCCCGAGGGTACGCGCAGCAAGACGGGGGAGGTGGGCGAGTTCAAGCGCGGTGGGTTCCACCTCGCCCTGGGCGCGGGGGCGCCGATCCTGCCCGTATCGATCTCCGGGACGCTGCGCGTGCTGCCCCCGAAGCGGCTGCGCCTGGAGCGCGGAGTCAAGGTCCAGGTCACCGTCTCGGACCCGGTCGACCCGCGGGACTACGGGCGCCGGCGGCTCGACGACCTCATCGAGCGGGTCCGCTCCACCATCGCGGCGCACGTTTGAGCCCGAGCCCCGCCGACCTGCGCGCGTTCCTGCCCACCACGCGGGCAGAGCTCGAGGCGCGCGGCTGGGACGCGATCGACGTGCTCATCATCACGGGGGACGCGTACGTCGACCACCCCGCGTTCGGGCCTGTCCTCGTGGCCCGCTTCCTCGAGGGCCGGGGCTTGCGGGTGGGGATCATCGCCCAGCCCCGCTGGGACACGCTGGAGGACGTCACTCGGCTCGGGCGCCCCCGGCTCTTCGTCGGGGTGAGCGCGGGCAACCTCGACTCGATGCTGGCCAAGCTGACCGCTCAGAAGAAGGTCCGGCGCCGGGACGAGTACTCACCGGGCGGGCGCCCGGGGCTCCGGCCGAACCGCGCCAGCATCGTCTACGCGAACCTCTGCCGCGCCGCCTTCCCGGGCGTGCCGGTGGTGCTCGGGGGGATCGAAGCGTCGCTGCGGCGCGTCGCCCACTACGACTACTGGCAGGACGCGGTGCGCCGCTCGGTGCTCCTCGACGCGAAGGCGGATCTGCTCGTCTTCGGGATGGGAGAGCGCCCCGCCTGGGAGCTGGCGCAACGACTCGCCGCGGGCGCCACCCTCGCCGAGCTCCGTGACGTGCGCGGCACCGCTCACGTCCTCGACCGGCCCGCGGCGTGGGCGCCTCACCTCGCCCGGGCGGTCACGCGCCCGGGGCTCGACGGCGTCGTGGTGCTGCCGAGCTTCGAGGCGGTGAGACGATCGAAGGTCGAGTTCTCGCGCATGACCCGCGACCTCGAGCGCGAGCTCCACGCCGCGAACGGCCGGGCGCTGCTCCAGCCCCACGGTGCCCAGGCCGTCTTCCTCAACCCCCCGGCGCTGCCCCTCGCCGCGGCGGAGATGGACGCGCTCTACGATCTGCCCTTCACGCGCCGCCCGCACTTCTCCTACGGAGACGAGCCGATCCCGGCGCTGGCGACGGTGAAGCACTCGCTGGTGGTGAGTCGTGGCTGCTTCGGCGGCTGCGCGTTCTGCAGCATCACGGCGCACGAGGGGCGGCGGGTGCAGAGCCGCTCGGTGCCGAGCGTCTTGCGGGAGGTGCGGGCGCTGCGGCGCCTCGCGGGTTTCGACGGGACGATCACCGACGTCGGCGGCCCCACTGCCAACATGTACGCCCTGGGCTGCCGGGAGCCGACCGCGGAGGCCGTCTGCCGGCGGCCATCGTGCCTCCACCCGACGGTGTGTCGCCACCTCGAAACCGACCAGCGTCCCTTCGTCGCGCTGCTGCGGCGCATCCGCGCCGAGCCGGGGGTGCGCCACGTCTTCGTGGCCTCGGGGATCCGCCACGACCTGGCGGAGCGCTGCCCGGAGCTCGTGCGCGAGCTCGCGGCGCACCACACCGGGGGGCAGCTCTCCTTCGCCCCCGAGCACGTCGCGCCCCGGGTGCTGCGGCTCATGCGCAAGCCCGGCGTGGCCAGCTGGGAGCGCTTCGCTCGCCGGTTCGCCGCCGAGAGCGCGGCTGCGCAGCGGGAGCAGTACCTGGTCGCGTACCTCATCGTCGGACACCCGGGGTCGACGCTCGAGGACACCGTCGAGCTTGCCCTCTACCTCGCGCGAAGGGGGCTCCGCCCCCGGCAGGTCCAGGAGTTCATCCCGACGCCGATGGCGGTCGCCACGTCCATGTACTACACCGGGCTCGAGCCCGCGGGAGGAGCGCCGGTGCCCGTGGTCCGGGATCTCCGGGAGAAGCGGGCGCTGAAGGCGCTGGTGCTCCATCATGATCCGGCGCAACACCGGCTCGCGCGGGAGGCGCTCCGCCGCGCCGGCCGCGGCGACCTGATCGGCGACGGCCCCGGTTGCCTGGTCCCTGCCGGGCCGCCGCCGGGCGCGGTCGCGCGGACCATGCGCGCTGGCAGCGGTCCTCCGGCAGGCGGGCGGCCGCGGCGGGTGCGTGGGTTGCAGCGCGGGGGGCAGTAGCGGCGGCGGGGCCGGCCATCCGGGCACGACGATCGCGGTGGACGCGTGCAGGCTGGGGTGGGCACATGGCGAAGGTTCAGGGCCGGACTTCCTTGCCCTTGCGCCGAGCTGGGCAAGGGAGCAATAGACTGGGCAGGCATGGCGGCCGGGGGTGAGCGCGACGGCGGGGTCGCCGAGACGGGGGTGAGGCGGTCGGAGGCGCCGGAGGCAGTGCCTCCTCGCCGGGCGGCCTCACGGCCTCCCTCGCGGCGGCCGCGCCACCACGGCGTGGTGCGGCTGCACCCGCGCCATCGGGTCCGCATCGCCATCGGGATATCAGGCCAGGAGGGAGACGACGGCACCGTCGCCGAGAACCTCTCGGTCGGCGGGGTCTTCGTGGCCACGCGGCGGGTGCGCCCGGCGGTCGGGGAGCAGATCGAGCTCGCCCTCGTGCTCCCGAACGTGACCGAGCCGCTGCGCTGCCTCGGACGCGTCGCGTGGCTCCGCGAGGGCTCTGCGGAGGGCGGGCTCCTGCCTGGCATGGGCATCGAGTTCGCCGAGCTGGAGGAGTCCGCCCGGGTCGCGATCCGGCAGTTTCTCTCCTACCACGAGCCGGACGGGGGCGGCTGAAGCGTCGGGGCCTCGGGGCGGGCGGTGTTGACGGGCGCCGCCGCGAGGCAGCGGACGATCGCGAGCCCCTCCTGCAGTCCGCAGCGGGGCGGGATGGGTCCACCGCGGCAGGCGGCGACGAAGGCGCGGGCCTGCCGGGCGAGGGGCAGCTCCGCGGTGGGGAAGGTCAGACAGCGGGTGCCGCGCGACGGAGTGTCCACGGTCACGCGCGCTCCGCTGGGGGCGTCGTCCAGCCGGGCGGAGCCGCGGGTGCCCAGGAGCCGCAGCTCACGCACCCGCCGTGGAGCTCCGAACCCGACCTCGATCTCGGCCTCGATCCCGCTCGCGAAGGTGACCTCGGCGCGCACCCGGCCGCCACCCCGCCGTACGTCGATACGAAGCGGCGCACCGGCGAAGCGCAGGCAGAGCCCGAGATCGTGCGGCGCCAGGGTCCACCAGGGGTCGTCGCGAGTGACACGGGTCGCGAGGCGGCGCGCCTCGATGCGGGCGAGGTCGCCGATGTCGCCTGACTCGACCAGGGAGGCGAGGGCGGCGACCGCCGCGTGGTGTTCCAGCAGGTGGCCCATGACGGCGACCTCGGGTCGTCCAGCGGCGAGGCGGACCAAGTGCTCGCCCTCCGCGACGCACAGGGCGAGGGGCTTCTCCACGAGGACGTGGCGTCCGGCGCGCAGCGCCCGCTCGGCGAGGCGAGCGTGGGTGGCCGAGGGGGTGGCGAGCACCACGGCGTCGAACTCCGAGCGCTCGAGCAAGGCGCCGAGGGTCGCCGACGGCGTCGCCCCGGGCGGGCAGTGCGCGCGGAGCCTCGCCGGATCGAGGTCGGCCACCGCCGTGACCCGCGCCCCGGGCGTGGTGGCGAAGGCCTGAAGCTGCACGGGGCCCCAGCGGCCCAGGCCGACGATGGCAATGCGAAGGGGTGAGGCCAAGGGAGCCCGCCGCCTTCTAGCGCGTGCCGCTTGGTCGCGCGACGGTGGCGAAGGCCATTGACGCCCGCCCGGTCGGTTGGTCTGCTCCCCGGCGCCCGTTGCCGCGGGTGCCGACCTGGTCGAGCATCGAAGGGTGCCTCTTGTCCCCGACCCGGTGCAGGCCGCGGTGATGGCGCTGCTCGAGCGTGAGCACGGGTTGGGTCCGCGCGACGGCCGCTGCACGCCGTGGGTCGGAGAGCGGCTCCAGCGGGCACTGGCCACCCTCATCGCCGCCCGAGGCTGCGATCCCGCCTCGGTCCCGGACCTGCTCGCGCGGGATCCGGCGGCCCTGGCCGACGTCGCGGACGCCTTGCGGGTGGGCGAAACCCGCTTCTACCGGGATCCGGCGCAGTGGGAGGCGCTCCGCGGATGGCTCCGCTCGCGGGCCGTGAGCCACGCCGAGGTGCCGGGCGCGCGCGGGGGGGCAGCCGCGCGTGCGCGCGGCGAGTGCAGCCTGCGCGGGATCTCGGTGGGCTGCTCGACGGGGGAGGAGGCGTACACGTTGGCGATGATCCTCGAGGAGGCGCGGATCGAGGGCCACGTCGGGGGGTGGTCGGTGCTGGGGGTCGATCGCAGCGCTGACGCCATCGCGGCGGCCCGTCGCGCGGAGTACACGGGGACCGAGGCGCGGTTCCTGCCCGCCGAGCTCGCCGCGCGAGGGCTGGAGCTCGGCGGCGCGACGGCGCGGATCAGCGAGCCGATCCGTCGCCGCACGCGTTTCGTCGAGCGCGACGCGACGCGCGGGCTCCCCCCGGGCGTCTACGAGGTCGTCGTCTGCAAGAATGTCCTCATCTACCTCGGTGACGCGGGTGGCGCCCGGCTGGTGGCGGCGCTGAGGCGCGCGATCGCGCCCGGCGGGCTGCTCCTGGTCGCTCGCAGCGAGGTACCTCGGGTGCGTGCGCTCGGAGTGCGCTCGGTGGAGCTCGACGCCGGGGTGACGGCCTTCACGGGGCCGGACGGCTAGGGCTCGCCCTGGGGTCGCCTCGAGCGCCTGCAGCGCCTGCGTCTCCGCCTGGCGCTCCCGCCGGTCCGCCTGAGGCGCTCGCGTGTCCGGATCGGCCGCGCCACGCGGTCGTCCTGGACCTCGCGCCGCCGAGCATCAATCAGGCCGAGCACGGCGACGGCCGGAGGTAGCATGGTCGCCCCGCGCCGCCGGCTGGAGGTGCTGGGTTCCGGCTTCGACTCCAGCGGGGAGGCGTGCAGCTCTCGCGACCAGCGCCACCGGCCCCCGAAGAACGGTAGCATCCCGCCGCCGAAGGGCGCCACGACCTCGCCGGGGCGCTCGAGGCGGACCCGCGTTGACGCGGGCAGCCGGCGCGGCAAAAAAGCGCGGTCCGCGCCTTCGCGGCCCGGCATCCGTGGGCGAAGATGCGACATGCCCCGGGTGTCTCGAGGTGGTGTCCTCGCTGGCATCGCGGTCGTGGCTTGCCTGGTGCCCGTGGTCGCTCCGCCGCCGCTCGCCCGGGCCGAGGCTGCTCCCGACGGCACGCCGGCGTCCCGGTCCGAGCCGACCCTGCGGGCGCCCCTCCTCCGGGGCGAGTTCACCGTGCCCTATCCGGAGGGGGCGGAGGGGGAGGCGACCGTCATCGTGGAGCTCCTGGTCGACCGGGACGGGCAGGTTTCCGAGGCGCGCGTCGTCGCCGGCGAGGAGCCCTTCGCCTCCGCGGTCGCGGCGGCAGCGACGGGACTTCGCTTCGAGCCGGCGCGGCGCGGCGACGCGGCCGTGGCGGCTCGGATCCGCGTCGAGGTACGCGTGGCCGCGCCCGCCCCGTCGCCGAGCGAGCCGCCCCCGACGCTCGTCCCGTCGGGACCACCTGCGCTGGCGACCGAGCGCGCCCCGTCGCCGAGCTCGACGGGCGCGGCGCCGAAGGCCGTCGAGATCACCGTGCGCGGCGACGGGGCCGAGCCGGGCGGTCGCGCGATCGCCCGTTCGGAAGTGCGCGTCCTCCCCGGCGCCTTCGGCGACCCCCTGCGCGCCGTCGAGTCCCTGCCCGGAACCGTGCCGCTGGCGTCAGGGGTGCCGTACTTCTACGTGCGCGGGGCGCCTCCGGGTGACGTCGGGTACTTCATCGATGGGATCCGGATCCCCCTTCTCTACCATCTCGCGCTCGGACCCTCGGTCCTGAACCCGGCGTTCATCGATCGGGTCGAGCTCTTCCCCGGTGGCTACCCCGCGCGGTTCGGGCGCTTCGCGGGCGGCATCGTCGCTGCCACCACCCGCGCGCCCGCCGCCGCACCGCGGGCAGAGGGGACGCTGCGCGTGATCGACGCCGGGGGGCTCGTCGAGACGCCGGTCGCCGCGGGCGAGGGGCACCTCGCCGGCGGCGGGCGCTGGTCCTACGCGGGGCCGGTGGCGCGTCTCTTCGCCCCCGACCTGCGGCTCAAGTACTGGGACTACCAGCTGTACGCCGATCACCGCGTCGGGCGGCGCAACGAGGTAGGGGTGCTCGCCTTCGGCTCCTACGACCTGATGGGGGAGCGCGAGGGGGAACGGACGGCGCTCCTCTTCGCGACCGAGTTTCACCGTGTCGATCTCCGCTGCCAGGGGTGGCTCCCCGGCGGGGGTCGGATCCGCCACGCGGTCACGCTGGGCCACGACCGCAGCCGCTTCGACGCGGGCCGCCGCGCGACCGCCCGCTCCCTCGCGGCGCGGGTCGACCTCGACCTCCCGCTCTCACCCCGGGCCCGCTGGCGGGCTGGGGCGGACGGCACGGTCGACGAGTACCGCAACCGCCTCGCCGGGTTCGCCGCCGACGTCGGGTTCGCGGACCTCTTCACCTCGCGGACGGACGCAGCAGTCGGCGCGTATGCGGACCTGGTGATCGAGCTTGCCCGGGGCAGCGAGATCACACCCGGCCTCCGGATCGACGGCTTCTTCTCCGCAGGCGCCGCCGCGGCCGGCGTCGATCCCCGTTTCCAGGGGCGCTTCCCGCTGTCGCGGCGGGTCGCCGCGGTCCACGCGCTGGGCCTGGCGCACCAGCTCCCCGGCTTCGTGGCGCCCGGACCCGCCCTGCAGATCGGGGGGCTCCGCGGGGGGCTCCAGCGCAGCGTTCAGGCGAGCTCGGGGCTCGAGCTCCGATTGCCGGAGGACTGGCTGGCATCGATCACCGCGTTCGACGCCGTCTTCCTCCGCCTCTCCGACCCGCTCGGGACCCAGGCGGCGACCACCACCGGCCCCGGCCAGCTCGACGCGCGCGGGCTCGGCTCGGCGGTGGGGCTCGAGCTGCTCGTCCGTCGTCAGCTCACGCGGCGCGTCGGCGGCTTTCTCGCCTATACGCTCTCCCGCTCCGGGCGGTACCGCGGGCGTGAGGAGTACCGCTCCCAGTACGATCGCCCGCACGTGGCGAGCGGCGCCCTCAGCGGCGATCTGGGCCGCGGCTTCCGCCTCGGCGCTCGCGGCGTGGCCTACAGCGGGATCCCGCTCTACGTGGACGGGCGGCCCCTCGTCTTCGGGCGTCGGCTACCGGCGTTCTTCCGCCTGGACTGGCGCGCGGAGAAGCGCTGGCGGGTCGGCGCGGGAGCGAGCCTCTCGCTGGTGCTCGAGGTGCAGAACACCACGCTCCAGCGCGAGGTGATCGCCGCGCGCTGCGTGGACCCCGGCTCGCCGGGAGGCGTCCCATCCGCGGCGCCTCCGACCTGCGAGTGGGAGCGGCTCGGTCCCGTCACCCTCCCCAGCATCGGGATCGAGGGGACGGTCTGACGCGGGGTCGCCGTCGGCCCGGCCGACGGCGCCTTTCGGATCCCGTCTGCGAGCCGCTTCAGCGCCGATGGGGGCCACACGCTTCCGGCTCCGGCTCGTCCTGCGGGCGCCGGTGCTCCGCGCTCCCCTCTCCTGCATCGGTGCAGGGTCGGTTGCGGACGGGCGGACCGAGTCACGGGCGGCGGCGACTCGCACCGCGACCCGAGTCCGGCGCCGAGCGGCCTCGGGTGAAGGGCGCGCCGCGCGTGGTGCGTTGCCCCGGGCCGCCGACGGGGGTACGAGCCGGCCACCATGGCGACAGACGACGTCCTTCGCATCGGAAACCGAGAGTTCGGCTCGCGGCTCTTCGTGGGGACCGGCAAATACCGCGACGTGGCGGAGACGCGCGCGGCGCTCGAGGCGTCCGGGGCGGAGGTCGTGACCGTGGCGCTCCGGCGCGTGGACCTGAAGGACAGGGGCGAGGGCTCGATGATGGAGCTGGTCCAGAGCGGGCGCTTCACCATCCTGCCGAACACCGCCGGCTGCTTCACCGCCGAGGAGGCGGTCCGCACCTTGCGCCTCGCGCGCGAGCTCGGCATCGCCGACCTCGTCAAGCTCGAGGTGATCGGTGATCCCAAGACGCTCTACCCCGACAACGAGCAGACTCTCGAGGCCGCGAAGATCCTCGTCAAGGAGGGCTTCACCGTGCTCCCGTACACGATCGACGACCCCATCGTCTGCCGCAAGCTCGAGGACATCGGCTGCGCCGCCGTCATGCCGCTCGCGGCGCCGATCGGCTCCGGCCTCGGGATCCGCAACCCGTACAACCTGCAGATCATCATCGAGCAGGCCAAGGTGCCCGTGATCGTCGACGCGGGTGTCGGCACGGCGAGCGACGCGGCGGTGGCCATGGAGCTCGGCTGCGACGGCGTCCTGATGAACACGGCGATCGCTCACGCGAAGGAGCCGGTGCTGATGGCCGAGGCGATGCGGGACGCCGTGATCGCCGGCCGCAAGGCGTTTCGCGCCGGGCGGATGCCGCGCCGCTTGTACGCCAGCGCCTCGAGCCCGCTCGGTGGCCTCATCGCGTGAGTTGCGCGGGGGCGATCCACTTCGGCAGGGTGCGGCCGGACCCCCGGGCAGACCATGGACGAGCGGCGCGATGGCGAGACCGCGGGCGCCCGGACGGCGGGGGTCTTCCTCCACGTCCTGCCCGCGGTGGCCTACGCCGCGGCCGTGCTCGCCATGGGGGTCGCGCCGCGAGAGGACGCCCCGTCAGGGGAGGTCGACGACAAGACGGTCCACCTGATCGCCTTCGCGGTGATGACGCTGCTGGCGGCGCGGGCCGTCCGGTTCCTGGCGCCGCGTCGGAAGATCGCCCTGCAGCTGCTCCTCGCCGGCACCGCGGCGATGGGGATCGGGGCGTTGCTCGAGGTGCTGCAGGCGTTCACGCCCGATCGGACGGCGACGCTCGGAGACCTGCTGGCGGACTTGGCCGGGGGGCTGCTGATGGCGGGGGGGCTCCTCGCGAGCTCACGGCTCCCCCGCGACGGGAGCGCGGCGGCGTCATGACCGACGCGCACGGGCTGGCCGCGCTCGTCGAGGTGCTTCCGGGCGTCCTGGCGCACCCGACGGCGGACGTCGAGCTACCGGTCGAGATCGGCCCCGGGACGCGCATCTGGCGCTTCTGCCACGTGATGAGCGGAGCGCGGATCGGGGCGGGCGCCAGCCTCGGGCAGGGCTGCTTCGTCGCCGCCGGAGCCCGCGTCGGCGACCGCGTGCGTCTGCAGAACCACGTCAGCGTCTTCGCCGGGGTGTCGCTCGACGACGACGTGTTCGTCGGCCCCGGCGCCGTGTTCACCAACGTGAAGAACCCCCGCGCCACGCGGCCCCGCCAGGGCCGCTACGCGTCGACGGTGGTGCGGCGCGGGGCGACCATCGGCGCCAACGCCACCGTGCTCTGTGGGCTCACCGTCGGGGAGCGCGCCTTCGTCGGCGCCGGGGCCGTGGTGACCCGTGACGTGGACCCGTACGCCCTGGTCGTCGGGAGCCCCGCGCGGGCCGTCGGCTGGGTGAGCGCGGCGGGGGAGCGGCTCGAGTTCGACGCGGAGGGGCGCGCTCGGTGCGCGATCACCGGGGAGGGCTACCGCCTCGTCGGTGGCCGCGTCGAGCCGGAGGCGCGGGGCTGACGCGCGCCGCGGCGGAGGTCACGCGCGCGGCGCGGTCGTCGCCAGGGGCGCGAGCACGGGGGCGTCGAGCAGGGCCGCGACGCTCAGGACGGCGCAGGGTGGAGGGCTCGGGATGATCCCGAGGACGAAGGCCCGCGCCGTCTCGGGGAGCGTGACCGGCACGGGGTCGAGGCCCGTGGCGGGGTACTCGCGCAGGCCCCGCAGGGCGGCGACGCAGAGCCCCGCGTGCCGCCGCGCGCCCGTGCGTTCGCGGACCACCACGATTCGCGCGTCGGCGGCGCCTTCGAGGCGCGGCGGGCCACCGAGCAACAGGCCGAGATCGAGGACGGGCAGGACGTCGCCGCGCAGGTTGGTGACCCCCGCGATGGCCTCGGGGGCGTGGAAGACGCGGGTGAGCGGGCGCATCCCGATCACCTCCTGGACCTCGTCCACGGGGAGGCCATAGAGCGCGCTCGCGACGGTGACCGCGATGCAGCGCTCGCCGGCCGCGCTCACACGAAGCCCGCCTTTCGCCCCTGCTCCGCGGGCTCGTCCACGGCGCCGGCGAAGACGTCGGCGAGGCAGAGTACGAAGACCTCTCCTCGCTGGGATCGAGCGTGGAGCAGCGAGCCCTCGAGGCGGAGCGCCGTCACCCGGTTCACCGTGAGGCTCACGCCGCTGGCGGCCACGTAGAGCGTGAGGTGACGCCCCGCGGCGAGCTCCTGCCAGCCGTCGTCATGCGGTGTGGCGCCGGCCGCGGCGAGGAGCGCGTCGAGGTGTTCCTTGGTCATCGTGAGAGCGTACTTCGCCGAGGAGGCGCGCCGGCGTCAAGGCCCAGGCGCCGTCCCGCACCCCAGGCGCGCGTCGAGCGGGCGCACGAGCGAGGCGCGGCGCGCGGAGGTAGGATGCACCGATGCGCTTCACTTCGGTCGGGTGGGTGCTCGGAGTCGCGGCGGCCTGCGGAGGCCAGGTGGTCCAGGATCCGCGGGTGGATCCCGGCGCCGCTCTCGGCGGTAGCGCGGTGGGTCATCAGGGCGTGGGGGGGGTCACGGGCGGCGGCGAGGCGGGCGGGAACCGCGTGACGGGTGGCGCGACCTCCTTCGGCGGGGAGGCCGGGCAAGGTGCGGGCGCCGGCGGCTTGGTCGCGGTCGCGGGCGGTCGCGGCGACGCGGGCGGGAAGACGGGTGGCCGCGACGACAGCGGCGGCGGGGGGATCGGCGGCGGCGCGGGCGGCAGGGGAGGATCCAGCGGTGGGCGCGGCGGAGGCTCCTGCGTCGACGGGGCGACCAACGGCGACGAGACCGACGTCGACTGCGGCGGCGCGCGCTGCCCGGGTTGCGCCGACGGGCAGATCTGTCGTTCGGGCGCCGACTGCGCGAGCAGGAGCTGCGTGAGGGAGCGCTGCGGCTGGCCGAGCTGCCGGGGGGAGGCCGTCGGGTGCGGCGCTCTCCCGGTCCCCGGGGGGACCTTCGCGATGGGCCGGAGCTTGGCCGGATCAGACGCGGCGAGCTGCGTCGTCTGCGAGAACGACGAGCTCCCCGAGCACCCCGCCACGGTGTCCGCGTTCACGCTCGACCGCTACGAGGTGACCGTCGGGCGCTTCCGCCGCTTCGTCGCCGACTTCGAAGCCTGGCGGCGCGCTGGCCACCCGGCGCCGGGCGAGGGCGAGCATCCTCGGATCCCCGGGAGCGGCTGGCTCGCCGAGTGGGAAGCGCACCTGCCCGTGGACCAGGCGGCGCTCCTGGGCGACGTCACCGCCCAGAACGGCGCGAGCACCTGGAGCGACGAACCGGGGGAAGCCGACCTGCTGCCCATGAACGGGCTGAGCTGGTACGTGGGGTTCGCGTTCTGCGTCTGGGATGGCGGTCGCCTCCCGACGGAGGCGGAGTGGGAGCTGGCGGCGGCGGGCGGAGAGGAGAACCGCCTCTATCCGTGGGGCGCGGAGGAGCCGACCCCGGACCACGCGAGCTACGAGGAGGCCACCGGCACGCCGCGTGTGCCCGTGGGCAGCACCCCCCTCGGAGACGGTCGCTGGGGGCACGCGGACCTCGCCGGGAGCCTGTGGGAGTGGGTGCTCGACGCCCTGCGCGACTACCCTGACGAGTGCGTCGATTGCGCCGCGCTGGCGACCACCGTCGAGCAGGGTCGGGCGCTCCGCGGCGGCTGCTACGCCAACGACAGCGTGCAGGGCAACCTGCGCGCGGCCAATCGCTTCTCCTGGGATCCCGGCGCCGGCTTCGAATCTCGCGGCCTGCGTTGCGCGCGGTAGGTGCCGGACCGCCGGCTTCGCGCCCGGGCGTTCCCCGAAGCGGGGCGCCGGAGTCACGCGGCCTCGCGCTTGCCGTCTCCCGTCCGGTCTGCGAGCCTTCGCGCGTGCGCACCGTGCTCCTCGCCGCGACGCTCGCCGTCCTCGCCGCACCGCTGCAGTGCGAGCGATCACCGGATCCGGAGCTGCGCCGGGAGGAGACGCCGGACGAGGCGCTGCAGGGGCTCGCGGATCGCTGCGCGGCGGCGGGCGACGAGGCGGCGCGGCGGGAGACGCTCGAGTACCTGGTGGAGCGCTACCCGAGCAGCCGCTGCGCGCCGTACGCGCGCGAAGAGCTGGCGCGCGACCGCGGGGGCGCCGCGGGGGCGGGTGCGGCGCCGTGACGCCGCCGCTCGCGCCGGCGGCGCCGCGCCCGGCGGTGCGCCCGCGCCTGATCGTGATCACGGACACGACCCGAATCGCAGCCGAGCTCCTGCTCACCCGCGTGGACGCCCTGGCGGCGCGGGCGCGGCCCGGGACCGTGATGATCCAGCTTCGTGACCGCGAGCTCGACCTGGCCGCGCGCCTCGCGCTCGGCCTGCGGCTGCGCGAGATCACGCGGGCTCGGGGCCAGTGGTTCGCGGTGAACGATCGCATCGACCTGGCGCTCTGGCTCGCGGCCGACGGCCTGCACCTCGGCGAGGCGAGCGTCTCCGTGCCCGAGGCGCGTCAGCTCTGGGGGGACGGCTGGATCTCGCGTGCTTGCCACGATCCGGAGGCCGCGGCGGCGGCGGGGGCCGACGCAGTGATCCTGTCCCCGATCGTCGCGCCCCGGAAGGGCAGTCCCGCGCTCGGCCTCGGCGCGCTGGCGCGCGCGCGGCGGCGGCTCGTGGCGGAGCAGCGCGGCGAGGCGCTGCTGGTGGCGCTCGGGGGCGTGACCGAGGCGACGGCCGGCGCCTGCCTCGCGGCGGGCGCCGGCGCCGTGGCGGCGATCGGCGCGGCGCTCGCCCGGGAAGACCCCCGGCCGCTCCTCGCCGCCGTCGGGGCGCTCGACGGACCGATCACCGTGGTCTAGTCTCGCGGCCCTTCCATGCTCTGCGCCCTGTCGGTCGATCTCGCCGAGATCCCCCTCTACTACGCCATCCACGGCTGGCCCGCCCCGGAGCGGACGGCAGCGAGCGCGGTGTACGCGATCGGCCTCGCTCGCTTCGAGGCCTTCGCGCGGGCTCACCACCTGCCGCTGACGTTCTTCGCCGTGGGCGCCGATCTGCGCCACCCCGAGAACGCGGAGCGCCTCCGCCGGCTCGCCGAGGCCGGCCACGAGGTCGCGAACCACTCGTTGGACCACTTCTACGACCTCACCCGCCGCGGCCGGGAGGAGATGCGGCGCCAGGTGGTCGCGGGCGCAGACGCCATCGCGCAGGCGACCGGGCGGCGACCGATGGGGTTCCGGGCGCCGGGCTACACGCTCACCGACGAGCTCGTGGAGGTGCTCACCGAGGCGGGGGTCGAGTACGACTCCTCCGTCTTCCCCTGCCCGCACTACTACCTGGGCAAGGCGGTCGTGGTCGGCGCCGTCCGCCTGCGGGGGCGGCGCTCGCAGTCGCTGCTCACCGGGCCCGCCGTGCTCGCGGCGCCCGTGCGTCCCTACCGTCTGGGACGGCCGTACTGGCGGCGGGGGAGCGGGCTACTTGAGCTACCGATCCAGGTCACGCGCAAGGCCCGGCTCCCCTTCATCGGCACCACGCTGGTCGCGGCGGGGCCGTGGGGCGCGCGCTTCATCACCCGCGACGTGGTGGGCGAGCCCTTCATCAACCTCGAGCTCCACGGGATCGACGTGCTCGACGCGGACGACGGCCTCGACGACCTGGTGCCGCACCGGCTCGACCTCCGGGTCCCGGTCGAGCGCAAGCTGGAGGCGTTGAGCATCGTCGTGGAGGCCCTGAAGCACGCCGGCTACCGGTTCCTGCGCCTGGGGGAGGCGGCGCGCGAGTTCGCCGCGCACGCGGCGGCGGGGGCGCGTTGAGCGCGAGGGCGCGCCGGCCGCGCGGGCGCGCCTGAACGCGGGGCCGGTGCGGCGCCTGCAGGACCGCGTTCGCCGCAGGAAGGTGCTATAGCGGGCGCCGCATGTCCGCCCCGCAGCCCGCGTTCCGGCCCGTCCCCGTCGACCTCGACTTTCCCCGCTACGAGCGGGCGATCCTCGAGCTGTGGCGCGAGCGCGGGATCTTCGCGCGGTCCCTGGCGCACCGTCCGCCAGAGGCGGCGCCCTTCGTGTTCTACGAGGGACCGCCGACCGCCAACGGGCTCCCCCACAACGGGCACGTCCTCACCCGCGTCGTCAAGGACCTGTTCCCGCGCTACCAGGCGATGTGTGGCCGCCGCGTGCTCCGGAAGGGCGGCTGGGACACGCACGGCCTGCCCGTCGAGGTCGAGGTCGAGAAGGAGCTCGGCATCCACGGCAAGGCCGCGATCGAGCAGTACGGGGTCCGGCCCTTCGTCTCCCGGTGCATCGAGAGCGTCTTCCGCTACACGACCGAGTGGGAGCGGCTCACCGAGCGGATCGGGTTCTGGGTGAGCCTCGACGACGCCTACGTGACCTACCACCGGAGCTACGTGGAGAGCGTCTGGTGGGCGCTGTCCGTGCTCTTCGAGAAGGGGCTACTCTACCAGGGGCACAAGGTCGTCTGGTGGTGGGCCCAGGGGGGCACGGCCCTGTCCAGCGCCGAGGTCGGGCTGGGCTACCGCGAGGTGGACGATCCGAGCGTCTACGTGGTCTTCCCGCTGCGCGAGGACCCGACGACGGGACTGGTGGTCTGGACGACCACGCCCTGGACGCTGCCGAGCAACGCCTACGCGGCCGTCCGCGCCGGGACGACCTACGACTACGTGCAGGTCGGCGAGCCGCTCGCGGCCGCGCCGCGGGCGGGCAGGCCCGCGGGCAAGGGCGAGGGGGGGCGCGCGCCGCGCGAGGTCGCGATCGATGTCCAGACGCTCGTGCTGGCCAGCTCCCTGCGACCCGCCCTGGAACAGAAGCTCGGGCGCCGGCTCGAGGTGGTGAAGACCGTACCCGGCACGGAGCTCGTCGGCCTGCGCTACGAGCCGCCCTTCGACCACTACTACGCCCGGCTCCGCGACGCGCGCGTCACGCTCAAGGAGGGCGGCGAGGAGGTCATGTGGTGGCGGGTGATCGCGGAGGACTTCGTCACCCTCGACACCGGCACCGGGATCGTCCACATCGCCCCTGCCTTCGGCGAGGATGACAACCGCGCCCATCAGCGGCAGCTCCGCCGCTACCAGGACCCTGACCGCGTCGAGCTCCTCTGCGGGATCGAGCCCGACGGGACCTTCAAGGCGGAGATGGGACCCTACGCCGGGCGGTGGGTGAAGGACTGCGACCAGGAGCTCATCTCCGAGCTCCGCCGGCGCCGCCGCCTCGTCTTCGACGAGCTCTACCGGCATGACTACCCGTTCTGCTGGCGCGCGGAGGACGACCCGCTGCTCCAGATGGCGCGCCCCGCGTGGTTCATCCGCACCACGGCCGAGATCGAGCGCGCCATCGCCAACAACCAGGCGGTGAAGTGGCTGCCGGAGCACATCAAGGACGGTCGCTTCGGGGACTTCCTGGCCAACAACGTCGACTGGGCGTTGAGCCGCGAGCGGTACTGGGGCACGCCGCTCAACGTCTGGCGGTGCACGACCTGCGACCACGCGGAGGCGCCGAGCAGCGTGGGGGACCTCGAGGCGCGCAACCCGCAGGCCTTCGCGCACTGGTACGCCGCCAAGGCGGCGGACCCGAGCCTGAGCGACCACCTGATGGTGCACAAACCCTGGATCGACGAGGTGGTCCTGCCCTGTCCGCGCTGCGGGGGCGAGCTCCGGCGGGTACCTGAGGTGATCGATTGCTGGTTCGACTCCGGCTGCATGCCCTTCGCGCAGTGGGGCTTCCCCCACGTGGAGGGCTCACGCGAGCGCTTCGACCAGGCGTTCCCAGCCGACTTCATCAGCGAGGCGATCGATCAGACCCGCGGCTGGTTCTACTCGTTGCTCATGGTGTCCTCGCTGGTCTTCGACGCCGAGACGCAGGCGCGGATGGGGCTGTCGACGATCCGTCCGCACCCGCACCCGTTTCGATCGTGCATCGTCCTCGGGCACGTCTGCGATCGCGACGGCAAGAAGGAATCCAAGAGCAAGGGCAACTACACGCCCCCGCACATCATCCTGGACCGCGTCCGGATGGACTTCGCGGTGCTGGACGAGGGGGCGGGGATCTCGGCCGGGCCGGGCGAGGCGCTGATCGGGCGCGAGGATCTCGAAGGCATGGACCTGGTGGAGGGCGCGGAGGTGGCCGTCTACCGACCCGACGCGGAGGGGGCGCCCGTGAAGCTCGTGGTGCGGGCGCACAAGAGGCTCCCGCGCCGCGTGGTGGTGCTTCCGGCCGCGGTGCGGGACGCGCTCGGTGTCGCGCCCGCACCGGGCGGGGTCGCGATCCGGCCGGTGGACGTCCCCGGGCTGCCGCCGACGCAGCGCGTGGTGCTGGAGGACGAGGCGACCCCCGCCCCCGGCGCCGACGCCTTCCGCTGGTTCTTCTACGCCGCCTCGCCGCCGTGGACCAACACCCGCCACGGGCTCCGGAACGTGAGGACGCTGCAGAAGGACTTCCTGGTGAAGCTCCGGAACGTCTACTCGTTCTTCGTCATCTACGCGAACATCGACGGCTTCGAGCCGGGGCTCGCGGCCCGGGCGCGTCCGGCCGCGGAGCGAGGCGTCCTCGACCGGTGGCTGCTCTCCGAGCTCCACCTCGCGATCGGGCAGGTGCGGGGCGCGCTCGACGGGTACCTGGTCTTCGACGCCGCCGCCCGCCTCATCGAGCTCGTGGAGGCGGTCAGCAACTGGTGGGTACGGCGGAGCCGCGCCCGGTTCTGGGCGCCGGTGGGGGCCGAGGGGGAGATGCCGGCCGAGAAGCTGGACGCCTACGCGACCCTCTACGAAACGCTGACGACCCTCGCCCGGCTGGTGGCGCCGTTCGTGCCCTTCTTCGCCGAGGAGATGTACCAGAACCTGGTGCGGGACGCCGGGGTGCCTGCGGCGGCGGAGAGCGTGCACCTGGCGGACTACCCGGAGGTAGACCCGAGCCGGGTCGACCTCCGCCTCGCCGAGGAGGTGGCGGCCGTGCGGGCGGTCGTCTCGCTCGGGTTGAGCGTTCGCGCCGCGAACAAGCTGAAGGTGCGGCAGCCGCTCGCGCGGGCAGACGTCGTGTGCAACGACGGGGGGCTGGTCCAGCGGCGCGAGGCCTACCGGGCGGCGATGGAGGAGGAGCTGAACGTGCACGAGGTGCGCCTGATGCACCCCGGGCACGAGGGCGGCGCGGTGACGTTCCGCCTCAAGCCCAACTTCCGCGCGCTCGGCGCCCGGCTGGGTTCGCGCGTGCAGCGGGTGAAGGCGGCGCTGGAGGTCGCGGACGGGGACCGGCTGCGCGCGGAGCTGGTGCGCGAGGGGCGGCTGACCCTGAGCATCGACGGGGAGGCGCTGGAGATCGGTGCCGACGAGGTGGAGGTGAGCGCGGAGGCTGCGCCGGGCTTCGCCGCGGAGACGGGGCCAGTCGGCGTGGTCGTGCTGCACACGACCCTCACGGAGGCGCTCGTGGACGAGGGGATCCTGCGCGAGATCGTGAGCCGGGTGCAGGCCGAGCGCAAGGAGCTCGGGCTCGCGTACACCGACCGGATCGTGCTCTCGCTTGGCGGGAGCGAGCGGGTCGTACGGGTGGCGCGCGCGGGGGCCGAGCACCTCGCGGCCGAGTGCCTGGTCACCGCGCTGGACTTCGACGCCGCGCCCGGCGCCGCGCGGGAGGTGCCGCTCGGGGACGAGGTGCTGCGGGTACTGGTGCGGCGCGCGTAGCAGGGCGGCGGGCGCGCCCGCGGTGAGCTCGGCGCGGCCTGGCGCCTGGCCCCGCGACGGTGGCGGCGCGTCCTCTCCGGGGCCGACCCGGGCCGCGAGGAAGCCCCGCCCGCCCCGGACCCCGGCGCCGGGGCAGGACGGCATCGGCGCGGGCGGAGGCGTCGCGAGGAGGATGGGGGGAAGACGGGGGAGGCACGCGGTCCTGGCCGGTGGCACGCACGCCGAGCACGCGGTGCGGTGGGCCTGCGGATCCTCGAGGGACCGGGGGCGGATCACGCCTTCGAGGTCGACGGCAGTGAGGGCCCACGGCTTCGCCGTGGCCGGGTCAGCGCCAGAACTCGACGGTCGCGCCGGCGGACCGTCGCAGCGCCTGCGCCGGGTCGATCCCGCTCGCCTCGACGAACTGTCGCACGATCTCGTGGCCGCCCTGGAGCAGCTCCGCGGGGGTCCCGTGGGCGACGAGGGCGCCCCGGGAGAGCACGAAGATGTGATCCGCGATCCGTAGCGCGCCCGCCATGTCGTGGGAGATGACCAGGCTGGTGACGCCGAAGCGGGCGCGGGTGTCCTCGATCAGGCGGTCTACCATGCGGCTGGTGAGCGGATCGAGTCCGCTCGTTGGCTCGTCGTAGATCAACACCGCGGGCTCGAGCATCAGGGCTCGGGCCAGCGCCACCCGCTTGCGCATGCCCCCGGAGAGCTCGCTCGGGAACTTGCGCTCGGTGCCCTCGAGCTCGAGCAGGGCGAGCTTCTCCAGCACGCGCCGCCGGATCTCCTTCTCGCGCAGGCGGGTGTGCTCGCGGAGCGGGAAGGCGACGTTGTCCAGCACGTTCAGCGAGTCGAGCAGGGCCGAGTACTGGAAGACCATGCCGAATTTGCGGCGCACCTGGTTCAGCTTCGCGTCGCCGAGGGGGACGATGTCCTGGCCGTCGACGAAGATGGCGCCGGCCGACGGCTTCTCGAGGCCGATGAGGATCTTGACCAGCGTGCTCTTGCCGGCGCCCGAACCGCCGATGATGACGCCGATCTGGCCGCGGCGAATCGTCAGATCGATGTCGGTGAGAGCGACGAAGTCCCCGAAGCGCTTGCTCAGACCCTCGACGACGATGTGCTCGTCGGGGGCGAAGTCCCGGGGCGCGGCGGAGGCGGTCACGCGGCTCGGGTGAGGGATACGGGGTGGCCGAGGCGCCGTTCGAGCAGCCCCCGCAGCGTGGCCCACAGCTCGTCGCCCGTGCGCCGCACGATCCAGGCGGCCGCGGCGGGATCCCAGTCGAAGTGCCAGGCCTGACGCTCGGCGGCCATCCAGAGCTGGCGCGCCGCCCGCTGCGTGTTGATCACGCAGCGCATGCCCTCGAGCTCCACGCCCAGGATGTCCCCCTCGAGCTCGACCTCTAGGCTGCCTGCCGGCAGGGAGGCCTCCAGCCTGTCGAGGGCGGCGGTCAACGCTCGCAGCTCGGCGCTGGCGAGGTCATCGTACTCGGTGTCGGTGAGGGGCGGCACGGGCGGTGACCGTTGGCGAGGCGCTTTCCCCGAGGTCGCTCGCCGAGGGACGCGCAGTCACTGCGCGGGGACGGCGGCGCCCAGGTTGGGGGCGCACACCCCGGTGCCGACGATGCAGACGTTGGGGGCGATGCAGTCGTCATTGGTGGCGCAGGGGAAGATGCACTTTTGCACCGTGGGGTGGCACTTGGCGGTCAGGCAGGTGGCGGCCGAGGGGCAGGGAAGCGCCGCGGGACCCGGCGTCGAGAGGGTGGGGGTCGCGGCGGGGGCGACCGCGGGCGGCGGCGTGGCCGCGGTGGCTGGCGGCGGGGCGCCGTAGGCCGTCGAGGCCGGCTGCCCGTAGGCGGGCTGCCCGTAGGCCGGCGGCGGTTGCTGCTGCTTCTTCTTGCAGCCGGTCAGGGCAGGGGTGAGGGCCATTCCGGCGACGGCAAGGACGAGGACTGCGTTGCGCATGGGTTTCTCCGACGTTCTAGCTCGAGGGACGAGCGGCGCGGGGACCGGTGGCGGGTGACCTCGAGGACGCACGCCGAGGGTGCCCCGCCGCGGAAGTCTCCGAAAGAACGCTAATGTGCGCGGTGTCGAGGGTCAACTGCCGCGAAGGTGCGCGCGTCGCGGGACCAATTGGTGGTAAGCTAGGGGCGCTGGGTTTGCATGCCGGAGAGCGCCTGTCTGGGGGAGGGAGGGGGCGCCGAGATCGTGGCGCGGGGCGAGCGCGAGGGCGCGGCCGCCCTGCGACGACGACCGCATGAGGAGGGACGGCTGGCGGGGTGCATCCGCGAACTGTCGCCCTGGTCGCCGCGCATTTTCGGCGCGCTGGCGGGGGCCGCCGAGACGCTGGTCCGCCGCCGGACCCTCGGGCGTCCGCTCTACTCGGCGGCCATCCGCGCCGTGGCCGCGCAGGATCCCGAGCGGGCCGGCGCCATCCTCGAACGAGCGCTGGACCTGGAGGACGCCGGCGGTCTGGCGACGCTCTCCGCCTGCACCGAGATCCCCGCGCCGTGTCTCCGCGGCGCCCTGGCGCGGGTCGCCGCGGGGCGGGATCCGCACCTCGCCTTCGCCGCCGAGGTGGCGCGGATGGCGCGCGGGGAAACCGACGGCGTTCACGTGGCGACGGTCGCGCCCAAGATCAAGGAGAGCCACCGGCTGGCCCTGTGCGCCGAGCTGTTCGTGCCCCTCCGAGGCAGCGTCGTCCTGCCGGCGAGCATCGCCGGGGCGCTGCGCGTGCTGCGCGACGCGGAGCGGCACCTGGGGCGCTGGCTGGTCTTCGCGGAGGTCGCGGTCCGTGCGGGCGACCGCGTCCCCCTGGAGGAGGCGCGGGAGCGCGCCGCGACGGGTCCCGAGAGCTCGCGGATCGCCTGGACCCTGCTCGCCTGGGCGCTCGCGGACGGGGAGCCGCCGGCGGTGCGTCCGAGCGTCGAGCTCGTGG
The DNA here is from genome assembly GCA_964454025.1 of uncultured Polyangiaceae bacterium. Taxonomy (GTDB): domain Bacteria; phylum Myxococcota_A; class Polyangia; order Polyangiales; family Polyangiaceae; genus JAFGBI01. The sequence continues at coordinate 93,671 of CAYVRP010000017.1, forward strand.
CGCGATTGAGCGACCGCCCGAGCAACGATCGCGATCCGACCTTCCTGTTCCGGCTCGCCGGCGCGCGGGCGCCCGCCGTGCGCAGCCTGCTCGAGCACCTGGTGCGCGGCGCGGGGCTGCGCGGGCCGACGGCGGTGCGCGCTGCGCTCTACCTCGTGCGCGACCACGCCCGCGAAGACCTGCGGCGCGAGCTGTGGTCCGTGGCCGGCAACAAGCAGCTCGAGGCCTTGCGCGGGCTCGCCTACGCCGCGCTCGACGACGCGGGGGGTCCGGAGAACGGCGACGCTCGGTTGGAGCCGCTGCTCCACAGCCGCCAGCTCCCCACCGTGACCTGGGCGGTGCTGGCGCGGGCTCGAGCCCAGGGCGGGCTCACCGGTGATCTGGTGACCGAGCGGCGCTTCCGGCGGATCGAGCAGGGCTGGGTAGAGTGAGCAGCGCCCGCCCCGGGCGCGAGCAGGCACCCGGGCGCGACGCGGGGGCGACGGTGGTCAGCTCACCTCGACATAGAAGTCGACGGTTTCGACGCCGTTGATCGGCCCCTCCCAGATCTCGAACCCGACGGCCACCGAGTTCACGTGGGTCCCCGGGAGGGTCAGCCCACGGTCCATGGCATCGGCGACGAAGTCGAGCACGTCGAACTCGATCTCGAGCAGATCGCTGCCCTCCGGCTGCACGTAGTTCACGATGGGCAGGCCGTTCACCGTGCCGGTGAACAGGTCCCACACGCCAGGCGTGTTCGCGACCGTGACGTCCTGGTGCGCCGAGTTGCGGGACCCGGCCGGCTGGAAGCGGGGCGGATCGCGGAGCCAGACCATGAGGTAGGACTGGAGGCGGCTGCCGTCGCCCATCCAGATGTCGTAGGCGGCGTTGTAGGCGCCGTCGTTGCCGTTCGGCGCCCAGCGCCAGCCGGTGCGGATGCTGGCGGTGGAGGCGATCGGCGCGGGCAGACCGCAGTCGGGCACCGGTCCGTTGGAGTAGCGGCCGCAGTATACGGTGGGGTAGCCCGCCGGCTCGCCGTTGCTCCCGGCCGTGCCGGTGAACGCCTCCACGGTGAACGAGGTGCCGAGCCAGGAGATGGTGTGGCTCTCGAAGCCGGGTCCCCAGCCGTTGGTGATGAGCACGTAGGGGACGTCGTCACGTCGCAGGTCGGTGGCGGGCTGATACTGCGCCATGGTCTTGCCGGAGCCTGATTGCGGCCCCGTACCGAGCTTCGAGTCGGGGTGCGGGGCGGTGCCGCCGGTCGCCGTGCCGGCGCTGGCCGCGGGGTCCCCGCCGGTCGCCGCAGCTCCGCCCGTGGTCGGGGTGGCGCCGACGCCGCCGGTACCCGGGGACGTTCCCCCGCCGCCCTCGGCGAGCAGCGGCTCGTAGTCGGAGTCGGAGCAGGCGAGCGCGATCAGCGCCGCCGTCGGCGCGAGGAGCGAAGCGATGAGGCGGTTTCGGTCCATGAGGATCTCCGTTGGCGGGTAGGTGAGGCAGGGCCGCGGCGGGTTCCCTGGCTCCGCCGGGCAGAACGCCCAGCGGCCGGGCGACTTCTCGAGGGGTGACCGCCGTGGCCCTGGGCGATTCAGTGTGGCGGCGCGGCGAGGGCGGCAGCCCGTACTCTCGTGCCCGATTGGTACGGTGGCTTGCTGGCTGCCGCGGAGGCCCGCAAGCTCGACCGACCGTGGCAGCTCGGGGCATGCTACGGCCATGGGCGCGGCTCTTCCAGGTGCAAACCTCGGCGTGCTCGGCTTGATCTTGGCGGTGGCCGGGTGCGGCGGGTCCGCGACCCACGACGATCGCGCACCCGGTGGCGCGCGCTCGACCGGATCGGGAGGGGCGGCGGCGGCGCCCGACCAAGGCGAAGCCAACGGGGCCGAGGAGCCGGCGGAGTTCGCCGGACAGGGGGGCCCGGGTTCACCCGGCGGCGGCGGGGCCGAGGCTGCGGGGGGCGAGCCTGGCCGGAGCGGCGCCGGCCAGGGGGGCGGCGGCGGAGCCGAGGCAGGGAGCGCAGGTCTCGGGGGGACGCCGGCCGGAGGCGCGGCGGCGGGCGGCGCCGCGGGCACGGCGGCGGGCGGCGCCGCGGGCACGGCGCCGGGTGGCTACTGTCCCGGCATCGACCCGGACCCGGCCACGAGCACCCGCACGCGCTGCACGACCCACGCCGACTGCCCGACCCTGGCCGTGGTCACCCGATGCGCGACCGCGCCGTTCACCTTCGGGTGCGGCGGCCCTGCGCCCGTCCGGACCTGCGAGGTCGACGAGGACTGCGCCGCCGAGGCGATCTGCGAGGAGGACGCCTGCGGCTCCACCTGGTGCGTGCGCGGCTGTCCGGACCTGCCCTGCGCGGACACCGAGACGTGCATCGAGAAGCGCTGCGTGGAGCGGCCCTGCGACGCCGAGGGAGCCGCGACCTGCCCGGATCGCCACTCCTGTCGCCCGGAAGATCCCGGCGCCGATGCGCGCGGCTGCGTACCGGACGCCTGCGCGGCGGGGGCGCCCTGCCCGGAGGGTTGGGACTGCGCGCCCGGCGCGGCCGCGGACGTGTACGGCTGCGTCCACCGGACCTGCTCGGCCGCGTCCGACTGTGACTGCGGGTCCTGCGTGAACGGCTTCTGCGAGGCGTCCCCCGGGTTCTGCTTCGAGTACAGCCCGCCAGCGTGAGGCGGGGCCGCCGCGCCGCCGCTCACCGGGGTCCGGTCGGGCTCAGCCGTCCACGTAGAGCCCGGTCATCGCCTCGGCCCAGAGCGCGTTCATGCTGCGCTGCCCGCGGCTCTCCATGTGGACGCCGTCGTCGGCGAGCTCTTCGGGGTGGGCGAGGAACCAGCCGTAGAGGGCGGGCCCGCACGGGAGGCCGAATTCGACGGTGAGCGCGTCGACCACGGCGTTGAACTCCGGCACCGTCTCGTGGTTTCCGTCGCTCGAGTAGGGGATGCGCGCCAGCACGGGGACGCGGCCGGCGTCCAGCACCGTGGTGACGATCGCGCGCAGGTTCTCTGCGAAGCTCGTGGCCTCGAGGGGGTGGTTGCCCCAGGAGTCGTTGGTCCCGTACTGGATCGCGAAGTAGGTCACGTCCGGGTTCCACTCGAGCCAGAGCCCCACCTGCGCCACGCCGTCGCCGGAGAGCTCACCGCCGATCCCAGCGTTGATGAGGAGCGGGGTGAAGGCAGGGTGACGGGCGCTGATGAGGGCGGGGAAGCTGGTCGGGTCCGCGGGCCTGTCGAAGGCCGCGTCCACGATGCTGTCACCCATGAAGAGCCAGGTGTCCTGGGGGCGGTCAGAGCCGCTGGCCGTGATGTCGTGGATGGCGATCTCGTCGAGCTCGACCTCGTCGGCCGCCTCCGGGTCATCGGTATCGTTGGCGCCCGGGGCGGTCACCGTCAGGCGGACCCAGCGCTGGCCCGCGAAGTCGAAGGCGTGCGAGCGGCTCTTGACCTCGTTGCCCGTCACGGCGGCGACCGTGACCCAGGTGCCGTCCTCCCCGTCGGTCGAGTCGGCGGAGGTTTCGATAGTGTAGTCACCGGGGGCGCCGCCGAAGGTCGTGCGGTAGTCGCTCCAGCCGGGGTCGGTCCAGGCGAGCAGCAGCCGCTCGGGTCCCACGCCGACGTCGATGGCGACCCAGGCCGGCGCCTCCGGCGTGACCGCGCCGAACGAGGGGTGCATGGAGTTGTGGTAGCCGCCGTCCACGAGCCCCTCGGCGTCGGTCACGCCGCTGCTGGCCACGATCGGCAACCCGACCGAGATGAGCGGGCTGGGCACGGTGATCGGCGCGACCTCGGCGTCGCAATCGCGCTGCGGGGCCTCGCCGCCGGTCCCCGCGCCGGCAGCGCCGGCCGCGCCCGCGATGGCGTCGGGGCCGGCGCCGCCCGCGCCGCCGCTCGCGCCGCCCGCCTCGCAGCTACCTGGCGTCGCGACGAAGGCCACGTCGGGGAGCGTTACCTCGTTCCGGGTGGCCCCGCTGCAGCCCGCCCAGTCTTCCCGTAGCGTGAGGTCCTCGAGCGTCCCGCGGGCGCGGGTGGGCGAGTCGAATCGACCCCGGAGGACGGCGGGCTCGAGCACGGGCGACTCGAGCTCCGCGGCGAACGCGGAGTCCGTCACCGGGGCGGAATCGGTCGCCACCAGTCCGACCGGACAGGAGACGAAGCGCCGGACGTCGCCGGCGTCCCAGAGCAACGGCAGCTCGGGCCCGAGCTCGAGCTCGGTGACGGTCCGCCCCGCGACGCGGAAGCCGAGGGCGTGACGCGCGGTGCCCGCGGTCGCTTCACCCGGGTAGGTGAGGGAGAGATCCCCGCACCAGTCCCCGGCCTGGGGCGGGGCGTGCGCCCCCGGGTCGCTGCTCCCCTCCCCGCACCCCGACGTTGCGAACAGGACCAGGCCGAGCGTCAGGGGGAGCGGGCGAATGAGGCTGGGGTTCACGGCGGGTCGTCCTCGGTTGCATGACGGCCTCGCGGCCGCAGGGCTCCGCCAGGCGCGGGAGCACGCCGCGGGGCGCGGTTGATGGCCCGTCTACCATGATCGTCGGCCGCGCGCGTGCCTCCCCCGCGGCCAGCGGGGAGGGGCGCGAAATCTCCCCCCCAAGGTGCCAACTTCTCGCGGGCGCGGGGGCGGCGAGCCGCAAAAAAAGTCGGCAGATCTCCCGCCGCTCCGGCGACTCACACCCGTGAGGGATCCGTGGTGGCTCAACCCACACTGCCTCGGGGGCCGGGTCCCGAGCAGATCCTCGACACCAGGCGCCGCGCGGCCGGCATGCCCGGTGCCCGATCGCCCGGCGATGGTTTATTGCCGCGCGGCTCCGCGAACCGTGGCAGGGTTCGTCCGGGGTCGGTGCCTCCCAGGGAGACGAGACGATGTCGACCCACCCGTTCGAGCGAGCATCACTGATCGCTGCCGTGCTGGTGTTGAGCGCCGGCTGCAGAGAGGACATCGAGGCGGACGAGGCGCCGATCGAGGGGCCCGCGACCGGGGGGATCGACCTGCCCCCCGCCGAGCCCGCCGACGGGGCC
>CAYVRP010000018.1:0-28194 GCA_964454025.1 uncultured Polyangiaceae bacterium
GCGTGGGCTCCGGCGCACCTCGCGCAGGCGCGCCCGGGCCTCCTCGTCGCGGCCCTCGAGGCGATCGAGCTCGGCGAGGACGAGCTCCCGGCGCGCCCGGATCTCGGGCGGATGGTCGCAAGCCGCGCCGTCGAGGACCGCGTGGGCGAGCTCCGGCATGCCGGCTTTGACGTGCACCCACGCGAGCAGCAGGCGGGGGTCGCAGGCGTCCTCGTGGTAGTCGAGGTGCTCGCTCAGCACGCGCACGGCCCAGGTCGGGTTCTCGTCGGCCAGGTACGCCTGCGCCAGGGCCATGACGATCGCCTCGCTGTGAGGCAGGTCGTCCCAGGCCCGCTTCAGCGCGGCGATCGCCCCCTCGAGATCCCCCTCCGCGCGCGCGGCGGCGGCGGCCTCGAGCGCCCTCGACTCGGGATCGGCGGCCGGTGGCGCCGCCGTCGAGACGTCGGTGAGGAGGGCCGCCGCCAAGACTGCCCCCGTCAGCGCGGCGGCGGATCTACCGTGGGAGGTCACAGCGAGCGCTTGGTGAAGTACCAGTCCACCACGTCCCACTCGCCGGCCTTGCCCATGCGCTCCTCCGCCGCCTGGATGGTGGCGGGTGGCGGGACGATCACCTTGTCCCCGGGGCGCCAGTCCGCCGGGCAGGCCACGGCGTGGGCATCTGTCGTCTGCAGGGCATCGACGGCCCGCAGGATCTCGTCGAAATTGCGGCCGACGTTGAGGGGGTAGTAGATCATCGCGCGCAGGCGGCGCTTGGGGTCGATGAAGAAGACCGCGCGCACGGCGGCCGTCTCGGAGCTTGCCGAGTGGATCATGCCGTACAGCTTCGACACCTTCATGTCGAGGTCGGCGATGATGGGGAACTGGATGGTGACCCCGAACTTCTCCTTGACGTTGCGGACCCAGGCGATGTGGCTGTGAACGCTGTCGATGGAGTTGCCGAGCAGGGCGACGTTCCGCTTCTTGAACTCGTCGTGCAGCTTGGCGAAGGCCATGAACTCGGTGGTGCAGACCGGCGTGAAGTCGGCCGGGTGGGAGAAGAGGATGACCCACTTGTCCTTCTCCCAGGTCGACAGCGTGATCTCGCCGTGGGTGGTCTTGGCGGTGAAGTCGGGGACGGGTCCGTTCAGCTCGAGGCGGGGCGGCTCGGTCGCTGCGGGCGAGGTATCGGTCACGGTCGGAGGCTCCTTTCAGGCTCGTTGGCGGGTGGGGATCCAGCGGGACCAGCGCGAGGCCGCGCGGAGAGGGTTCAATGTACGCTCGGAAGCGTCAATGCGATTTTTTCGGGCGCCGCGGGGTCGAGGTCTCAGTCGCGGTCGCGCGCGGTGCCGCGCCGGCGCCCCCCTTCGCCACCATCGCATGGCCCGCCCGGGCGCCCCGGCCGCCAGCCGGGGGCGGCGGCCGGCTCAGGAGTGGGAGTGACCGTGTGACCCGTGAGCGTGTCCAGCGCACGCCATCTCGAGCCCCACGTCTTCGAGCGCTCCCGCCGTGAGCGCGGCCACGCACGCGCCAGCCGTGGCGTGCTCGGCCCGGCAGACCCGCACGTCGAGCGCGGCGAGCCGGTTGAGCGCGCCCCGGCCGATCCCGGCGACGATCATCGCGTCCAGGCGCTGATCCCGCAGCAGATCGACGGGTACGCATTGCCCGTGGGCGTCGTGGCCGTGGTCGTTCGAGAGCGTCTGGTAGGTTCCCTGGTCCGTGTCCACGACCAGGAACGCGGGGGCGCCGCCGAAATGCCCGCAGACGGGGCTCTCGAGGCCCCGATCCTCGTCGATGGGGATGCCGATTCTCATGCTGGATCCTGTACGCTGGTGGCCCCCCGCTCCGGGCGACGATCATTATGCGCATATGCTCAAAATGTCAAGGGGCGCCGCGCGGCGGCCGGGCGCGGGCGAGGCGTCAGCGCCTTGATCCCGCCGACAGATGCCCCAAGAATGCGGCCGATGGACGCCGCCGTCCGGGATCGTGACCGGGTGAAATGACGCTCCTCCTGATCCTCATCGGCTCGCTGACGGGTGGCGTGGTGTCGGTGCTCCTCGCGGGGACCCTGCTGGCGGTTCGGCCGGCCGCGCTCGAGCGGGTGTTGCCGCGGCTCGTCTCGTTCTCGACGGGGACCCTCCTCGGCGCCGCGCTGCTCGGGATGATCCCGCACGCCGCCGAGGCGATCCCGGTTCCCACGCTCGCCGGCGCGCTCCTGCTCGGGCTGCTCGCCTTCTTCGTGCTCGAGAAGCTGCTGGTCTGGCGGCACTGCCACCGGGCGCACTGTGAGGTGCACGCCAGCTCGGGGCCGCTGCTGCTGGTGGGGGACGCGGTCCACAACTTCGTGGACGGCGTGATCATCGCCGGCGCGTTCCTCGAGTCCACCTCGCTCGGGCTGGTGACGGCGCTCTCCACCATCGCTCACGAGGTGCCACAGGAGCTCGGCGAGTTCTCGGTCTACTTGCACGCCGGGTACGGGCGGCGGCGTGCGCTCCTCTACAACGTGCTCTCCAGCCTCACCTCCGTGCTCGGGGCGCTGCTAGGCTACTGGTTCTTGCGCCAGCTCCGCGGCGTGGGGCCGTACCTGCTGACCTTCGCCGCGGCCGGGTTCCTCTACGTCGCCCTCGCCGACCTGGTCCCGGCGCAGCGCGGCAAGACGACCCTTCGGGTCACCCTGCTCGACCTGTTGCTCGTCGGGCTCGGCATCGCCGCGGTCGCGGCGATGACCCACGAGCACTGACGGCGCCGCTACTTGCGAACGGGCGGCGCACCGTTGGCGACGCAGCAGGGGCCGCGTCCGCGAGGGCGCGTCGCCACCACCGGCCCGCCCTCGATCCGCAGGGCGTGGCCGTGCAGCAGCGCGTCGACCACCGTCCGCCGACCGCGCTCCAGCAGGCGACCGATGGTCCCCCGGGAGACGCCCATGGTTTCCCCGGCCTCCTCCTGGGAGAGCGCCTCGAGGTCCACCAGGCGGAGGGCCTCGAGCTCGTCGAGCGCGAGGACGCGCTCTTCGAGGTCGGTCATCGGGATCCCCCGCGGCTTGAAGTACTCGGAGACGGGCGGGTGCGCGACGGCGCGAGGCTTGGGCGGGCGGGGCATGGGATCCGGGGGGGGGGCGCGCCGGGCGACGTGAGCGACGGCGGCCAGCGTAGCTGCTCCCGGCGACGCCGATCCAGCCTCGCCTGGAGGAGGCCGGGCGCCGCCGTTCGGGCGGCTTCTGGGGGTGAGCGTTTGGGGGTAGGCTCCAGGCTCGCGCTGGACGCGGGCGGCCCCGGGTCGGCGTCGTTGTCTCCGCGCGGTGAGCGCGGCGAACGGCGGGCAGCCCCGCGGCGCGACGGGACGAGGTCGGCATGATGAGAGCGCATCGGATCGGGATCCTCGCCGTGCTCGGCGCGGCGTTGCTGCTCGGGGCCTGCGGCAAGGACGAACAGCTCGGCCGCCTCGAGCGGGTCGAGCCCGGCGATGGCGGCGCGCCCCCCTCCGACGGCGCCGCGCCGGGGACCCCCGCCCGGTACGTCTTCCTCTTCATCGGGGACGGCATGGGGAGCGTGCAGGTCCGCGCCGCCGAGGCCTACCTCGCCGCCGTCGAGGAGCCGGACGAGGTGGAGGGGAGCGTGAAGGCGAAGGCGCTCCGCCTGAGCCGCCTGCCGGTGCGCGGCATCCAGCTCACCTCCTCCAACAACAGCCTCATCACCGACTCGGCGTCCGCCGGCACCGCCATCGCGAGCGGGGAGAAGACGAACGACGCCGTGATCGGGCTCGACCCGACCCTCACCCGGCCGCTGCCCTCGATCGCCGAGCTGGCGAAGGCCGCGGGTCGGAAGGTGGGGATCGTCACCAGCGTCTCGCTCGACCACGGGACCCCGGCCTCCTTCTACGCCCACGTCCCGAGCCGGAACGACTTCTACGACATCGGGCACGCGCTGGTCGCGAGCGGGTTCGACTACTTCGGCGGCGGCGGCTTGCTGGACCCCGACGGGACTGCGTCGGACGCGCCACGTGGCAACGTCCTCGATGCGGCCCTCGCCGCGGGCTACGCGGTGGCGGACAGTCGCGAGGAGTTCGAGGCGCTGGCGCCGGGCACCCCCGCCCTCGCCATGTCCCCCGCGCTCGACGACCGGCTGGGCCTCTACTACGAGATCGATCGCGCGCGCGCCGACGATCCCTCGCGGCACCTGAGCCTCGCCGAGCTCACGGAGAAGGGCGTCGCGCTGCTCCACTCGGGGTCGGGGGTGAGCGCCGGCTTCTTTCTGATGGTGGAGGCGGGCAAGATCGACTGGGCCTGCCACGTCAACGACGCCCGCACCACCATCGGCGAGGTCCTCGCGCTCGACGACGCGGTGAGCGTCGCGCTCGACTTCATGGCCCAGCACCCCCATGACACCCTGATCGTGGTGACGGGGGACCACGAAACCGGGGGCCTGTCCCTCGGCTACACCGGGACCGGCTACGGGACCGCGCTCGAGGTCCTCGCCGGGCAGAAGGTCAGCTTCCTCGACCTCGATCAGCGGGTCGCGGCGCTGCAGGAGGTCGGGGAACCCCCGCTGGCGCGCGCCGACGGCCCGCTCGACGAGGTGATGCTCGAGCTCTTCGGTCTCGACTACGCGACCCTCTCCGATCTCGAGCGCGAGCGCGTCGACGCGGCGTATGCGCGGGAGATGTTCGGCGCCAGCGCGAACACGGCCGAGGAGGACTGGGAACTCTACGGCGGGCACCACCCGTTCAGCGTGATCGTGACCCGGATCGTGGCCAACCGTGCCGGGATGGGGTGGACGTCGTTCATGCACACCGCGGCGCCGGTTCCGGTGCTCGCCGGCGGCGCCCGCGCCGAGGCCTTCGCCGGCCAGTACGAGAACACGGAGATCGCGCACCGGCTCGCCGACGCGATGGGGCTCGCGCTGCCCGACTGACGGCGCGAGCCCCGGCGCCGGGTGCCCTTGACGGCCGCGCGCGGTGGCCGCAAGAGGACGGCACGGGCGATCGCATTTCGCGCCGCCCGACCCGCGGGGCGAGGTCCCGCGAGAGGCACCGGGTCCATGCTGTCCTCGCTCCTGTCCCCCCGGCTCGACGCCCTCTTCGCGCTGCTCCGCGGCGGCGCGGGGCTGATGTTCGCCTTCCACGGCATGCAGAAGCTGTTCGGAGTCCTCTCGGAGCGCATGCCCCCCGTCGGGTCCCAGCTCTGGTTCGGCGGGATCATCGAGCTTGTCGCCGGCCTCGCCGTCGCGGTGGGGCTGATGACCCGGCCGGCGGCGTTCCTGGCGAGCGGCACCATGGCGGTCGCCTACGTCCAGTTCCACTGGCAGCTCGCGCTCGGCCCGCGCTTCTTCCCTACCATCAACCAGGGGGAGCTCGCGCTGCTCTATTCGCTCCTCTTCCTCTACTTCGCCGCCCACGGCGGCGGGCGCTTCAGCCTCGACGCGCGCCGCGGCGCCTCGGACTAGGGGGCGTCATGATTGGAGCTGCTTCTGTGCCGTACCCGGAGCTGGACCACCTGCTGGCTGTGGTGGATGCATTTCGACGGGGAGAGCGGGACCTGGACACGCTCCAGGTTGCGGTCTGGGGGACTGCTCGCGCCCTCGCTTCGTTCGACGATCGGCAGCTCCGTCGCCAGCTTGAGGCCGCCGAGAGCCGGCTCGAAGCGAGACGGTTCACGCCTGACGATGACCAAATGCAAGAATGCAGTTCTAGCGTCCTTGGAGCAACTCGAGGTCCTGGTGAAGGCCAGTCGAGAATAGGCTGAGGGACAGCCGTCCCCTTGCTCCACCCTCACGCCCCCTCTCCCACTTGCAGCGTTGCCGGTGTCTGGCAACGCGTTTCGAGAAGACGGCGGGACGCTACCTGGCGCTGGTGCATGTGGCGTGCACCTTGATCTGGCTGCAGGAGTTGCTGCCTCAGCGATGAGGGCGAGCGAGCTTCTGAAGCGTGGCGAGAATGCGCTGCAGGGTTTCCCGCTGCGTTGCGCTAACTGAGCAATGGCCGAGAGCGACGGCCATCTCTAGGCCCATCTCGAACTCACCAGCCTCGCCACGGGCCACGCGGTACGCCTGGCGTTTGGCGCCTCCCGAGGCGCCGTAGCCTTCCCCCAGGTTCAGTCCCACCGATAACAGTGAGCGCCGTAGCTGATCGGCAAATCGTGCATCGCGAGCTGCGACGGCCGCGAGCTGGGGCTGAAGTGAGGTGGTGAACTGGATGACGAGGGATTGGATCTGCAGCATGCCCTCCTTCGCTGCCGCACCCTCGCGGGGGGTCAAGACTGCGCCGAAGGCGCGCCCCAAGGCGCCCCCCAAGCCTGCCCACTCAGCCGAGGCCGAGTGGGACCCGAGGCATGGGGCCTCGCCTTGGGTCCCCGAAGGGCGCGAGCGAAGCGCAGCGGCCTCGATGTGCCGCGAGGGTGTGGCACACAGCAGCCCTGCTCCAGAGCCAATCCCTCGTGGTCACGAATCCTGGAACGCGGCACCGGCATCGGCTCCGGTCCCGGCACCGGCACCGGCTCCGGCTCCGGATCTCGGACCTAACCCGGGACACCCCCTAGCCCGGGGAGGCCGCCGCCGGCGGCGCGGGCGACCGCGGGGCGCCGGCCAGGGCCGCGGTGACCGCGGCGGCGAGCTCGGCGAGCGTGAACGGCTTGCGCAGCAGGCGCAGCGCGCCCGCGGCGAGCAGGTCCGCCTCCGTCGCCTCGTCGCTGTGCCCGGACATCAGGAGCACGGGCGCGACGGGGTCGAGCGCGCGCAACGCGCGGAACACCTGCGCCCCGCTCATGCCCGGTAGCATCAGGTCGAGCAGCACCAGATCGAACTGGCCGCGGCGAACACGGAAGAGCTCGACCCCCTCCGCGCCGGTCGTCGCCGTCGTCACCTGGCAGCCCATGTGCTCCAGCGCCAGGCGCACGACCTCGCCGACCGCGGGCTCGTCGTCCACCACCAGGACCCGCGCGGGGCCGGGCGTCGTGACGGGCAGCGGCGGCATGGCCGGGGCCGGTCGCGCCGCCGCGAGCGGGAGTACGAGGGAGATCACCGAGCCCTCACCGAGGCGGCTCCGCACCCCGACCGCGCCCTGGTGGGCGGTCGCGGTCCCGTGGACGGCAGGCAGGCCGAGCCCGGTGCCCTCGCCGACGGGCTTGGTGGTGTAGAAGGGCTCGAAGAGGCGGGGCAGCGCCTCGGGCGCGATGCCGATCCCGGTGTCCTCGACGCTCACCACCAGATGCGCGCCGTCGCCGGGGAGGCTCGTCCCCCCGAGCTCTCGCGCTCGCGGCCCGTCGACCTCCTCGGTGCGCAGAGTGAGCACGCCGCCGTCGGGCATGGCGTCCCGGGCGTTGAGGGCGAGGTTGAGCAGGGCGTTCTGCAGGGCGGTAGCGTCGCCCAGCACCTCGGGTCGGGGCGCGCCGAGCTCGAGGCGGAGGACGACCCGCTTGTCGATGCTCCGCTCCAGGATCGACGCGACCTCGCGTGCGATCTCGTGCAGATCCACCAGGCGGGTCTGCCGGGGAGTCCGGCGCGCGAACACCAGGAGCTTGGCGGTGAGATCACGGGCGCGCTGCGCGCAGTGGAGGATGGTCTGCGTGGCGTCCTGCACCGCGGGGGACGCCTCCGAGAGCTTCAGCAGCTCGGCGTGGCCCATGATACCCGCGAGCTGGTTGTTGAAGTCGTGGGCAATCCCGCCCGCGAGCTGGCCCAGGACCTGGAGTTTTTCCGCCTGCCGGAGCTGCTCCTCCAGGCGGCGCTGCTCCTCCTGGGCGCGCCGCCGTGCGGTGACGTCGCGCAGCACGCCCACCGAGCCGATGGGCTGTCCGCTGCCGTCGAGGAGGAGCTTGGCGGCGAGCTCTCCCCAGAAGGTGGAGCCGTCCTTGCGGACGTACTCGAAATCGAGCAACGGCACCTCCACGGGGCCATGGCGGGCGCGCTCGAGAGCGGCGGCGAAGGTGGACAGCGCGGTGCCGAGCGACTCCGGGGTCATCACCTGTCGCATTTCGAGCCGCAGGGCCTCCTCCACCGTGTAGCCGAACATGCGCTCGACGGAGGGGCTGACATAGACGAACGCGAGGTTCAGGTCCTGCTGCACCAGCACCTCGCTCATGTGCTCGGTCAGCAGCCGGTACTGCGCCTCCCGCTCCCGGAGCTCCCGCTCCGTCCTCTCGCGCGACCGCATCTCGGCCTCGAGCTCCCGGTTGGCCAGGCTCAGCGCGGTCGTGCGCTCCTGCACCGCCGTGATCGAGCGCGACATGCCCTGCTGGATGGCGTGGATCATCACCACCAGGAGCAGCGTGAGCAGGATGAAGTGGACCCCCTGGACCGTCCACCCCGCCGGCGAGCGCAGATAGGCTTCCGCGTCGAAGCCGAGCGGGGCGGAGCCGGTGGTCCACCACCCTGCGATGGCGAGCAGCGCCAGGAGGCCGGCGCCGGCCGCGGCGAGCCCGGCGCGGAGGCCCAGGAATACGCTCACCGACGCCGCCGACACCGTGAGCAAGAGCAGCCCCGCGCTCGCGAAGCCGTAGAACACCAGACCGACCACGCCGTCCGCGAGCCCCACCGCGCAGATCGACAGCGCGACCAGCTCCAGCGGCAGCCGCCGCTGGAACCAGAGTACCCCCACCGGGACGGCGAAGAACAGGAGGTAGGCGCCGATCAGCGGCTGCCAGCCGAAGCGCAGAGTCCGCCAGATGGCCACCACGAGGACGAGCGCGCCGAGGAGCGCCAGGATCGGCAGGAGGCTGTCGAGCAGCTGTCGCGTCACCGCCCGGATCTCGTCGCGGGGGTCGATGGGCTTCCCGGGCGGGCTCGCCCGGGTCGGCGCGGCGGTTTCGGGTGGCACAGGGACGATCCGGGTCGTTCGCCCAGCCTATCCGTCCCACCCGGCGGCACAAGGCGAGGGGTGCCGGTCCGGCCCTGCTGGTTCCGCGCGGCGCCAACCGGATCCCGGGCGGCGCCCGCCGCCCGCCTCGCCGTGCGTTCCGCCCCGGGACCGTTGCCGCGCCGGGGGTCGCACCATCGACCACTGCGGCACCGCCTACTCCGGGGTTGGCTCGGTGCGGCGCACCTCGAAGCCGTGGCGCCGGTAGCGGCGCACGTTGGCCTCGCGAAAGGTGTCGAGGCAGGTGACGAGCCGCTCCCGGTCGCTCCGCGCGAGGCCCCCACGAGCAGGCGCGAGCCTCGACCCTCCCCCTGGCGTCCGGGGCGCACGGCGAGCGCCCAGAGGTACCGGTGGGGCGCGGGAACCAGCCGCCGGCGCACGGTGGCGATGTGGCCGGTGAGGGCGAGGAGCCGCAGCGTTGCCGCGGCGCCCAGCGTCGACAGGACGCCGAGCCCCCCGCGGCGCAGCTCCTTGCCCGGCGGGCTCGAGGCCTGCTCGGACGGGAGCCACCCGGCGACGGAGTCCACGGCGTCGTCGGTGACGATCTCGCCGTAGCGGTGGCCATGGTGGGCGACCAGCTCGTAGAACGGGGGCGGTGCCCGCGCGCGCCAGGCCGGGTCCGGGAAGAACGCCGCCTACGGGGGGGCGGGCGCGAACGCCGCCGGGAGCAGGCGGCTCTCGGCGGCGCGCCGGCGCGTGTCGAGCCTGGTGACCATCGGGATCCGCCGGTGGCACAGGGTATCACCCGCGCGAGCCGTCGGGCGCCTTCACCGCGCGCTGCGGTCGCGTCCCGTGACCGCGCGGGGGTGGGCGTGGCGCCTGCGTCCGGCGGTGGGTTCGTGGTAGGGTGGTCCCTCGCATGACCCCGACGCCGGCCGCCTTCGAGGTGTGGCTCGACGAGGAGCGGCAGATCATCCGGCAGCGGCTCCACGGCACCCTGGATCTCCCGTCGTTCTTGCAGCTCATCGCCGAGTCCGAGGCCTGCGCCCGGCGGCTCCACCGCCCTGACGAGATCCGCATCCTGGTCGAGGAGGACGGGATGGGCCGACCGGGGCTCTCCATGCGTCAGGCCGGCCTGGAGCACCTGCGCCGACCGGGGCTCAAGCGCATGGCCCTGGTCACCTCGAGCCGGGTGGCCCGGGTCCTGTTCCACTTCGTGATGGTCGCGTCCGGCGGCGAGAAGGCGCGGGTGTTCGGGGACGAGGAAACCGCGATCCGGTGGCTCATGTCATGAGCGAGGTCGACTGCCAGGATCTCGTGCGCCGGCGGATCGACCAGGTGCTGGAGGTGCTCGCTCGCCTCTCCTTCGGCGAGTTCGACGTCCGCGTGCCCGCGGTCCCCGACGACGACGCCTTCGCCGAGGTGTTCACCGCGCTGGAGCTCGTGGCCGCGGATCTGCGCGACGCGTGGGGCGAGCTCCAGGGCCAGGTGCGTGCGCGTACCCGAGAGCTCGAGGCGGACATCCGCCAGCGCGAGGCGGTGGAGGCGCAGCTCCGGGCGAGCGAGGAAACCTACCGGATGTTGGTCGAAACCTCGCCGGACCCGATCCTGCTCTGCGATCGTGACGACCGGATCCGCATGGTGAACCCGGCGCTCCTCCGCGCGCTCGGCGTGGAGGCGGCGGCCGAGTTGCTCGGCGTTCCGTGGTTCGACCTGGTCGTGAGCGAGGAGCAGACGCTGGTCGCGGGGTGCGCCGGCCGGCTCGAGTGCGGGGCGGGCGGCGACGAGGTCGAGGTCCGGCTCCGGCGCCGCGACGGCGGGTGCCTCGCCGTCGCGCTTCGCTGCACGGTCGTGCGCGACAGCGCGGGCGAGCCGGCCGGGCGCCTGATCGTCGTCCACGACGTCACCGCCCGGCGGCGGCGCGAGCTGGAGCAGCTCCGCGCCCAGCAGCTCGAGTCGCTCGGCACGCTCGCCGGCGGCATCGCTCACGACTTCAACAACTGCCTGACCGTCATCATCGGCTGCCTCTCGCTGGTGCGGGAGCAGCTCCGCGGGCAGCCCGAGGCGCAGCACCTGCTCGCGGGGGCGGGCGACGCCGCGCTCCGCGCGAGCGCCCTCACGCGGCAACTCCTCACCTTCGCCAAAGGGGGCACACCGGTCACGACCTGCCTCCTCATCGGGGACCTCGTCGAGCGCGTGGCGGACTTCTGCGTGCGCGGCTCGAACGTCCGCTGCGAAGTGCGGGTCGAGCCCGAGCTCTGGCCCGTGGAGGTCGACCCGGGGCAGCTCGAACAGGTGCTCGGCAACCTCGTCATCAACGCCAAGCAGGCCATGCCCGACGGCGGCACGGTCGTGGTCGAGGTCGCCAACGTGACGCGCGCATCGCCGGACGGTGCCGGCGAGGCGTGCCGGTACGTTGGCGTCACGGTGGAGGACTCGGGGGTGGGGATCCCCCCCGAGGATCTTCGCCGGATCTTCGAC
Organism: uncultured Polyangiaceae bacterium; assembly: GCA_964454025.1. GTDB lineage: Bacteria > Myxococcota_A > Polyangia > Polyangiales > Polyangiaceae > JAFGBI01. The sequence goes on from CAYVRP010000018.1 coordinate 11,245, forward strand.
CCGTACTTCACCACCAAGGTGGGTGGCACCGGGCTCGGGCTCGCGACCGCCTACTCGGTGGTCCACCGGCACGGCGGGCTCATCGAGTGCGACTCGACCGTGGGCCAGGGATCCAGATTTCGAGTCCTGATCCCGGCCAGCGCGCGCCGCCCCGACCGGGCGCCGCCGGCCGCGCCGTCGCCGCGTCGCGGCCAGGGTCGCGTCCTCGTGATGGATGACGAGGCGCTGGTGCGCGAGGTGGCCGCGCGCCAGCTCGCCGCCGCGGGCTACGAGGTGGAGGTGGTGGCCAGCGGCGCCGCCGCCCTCGACGCGTTCCGGGACGCCCGGGATCGCGGCGACCCCTTCGGCGTGGTGCTCATGGACCTCACCGTGCCGGGCGGCGACGGGGGGAAAGAGACCATCCCCAAGCTCTTGGCCCTGGACCCGGAGGTCCGTTGCGTCGTCGTGAGCGGCTACTCCGACGACGCGGTGCTGGCGAACTACCGCGACTTCGGGTTTCGAGCCCGGCTCGCCAAGCCCTTCCGCTCGGAACAGCTCCTGAGCGTCGTGGCCGACGTCCTGGACGAGGGCCGCTGAGCGGGCCGCGGCGGTGCCCACGGACCGCATCTCACCCCTCCCGGGCGGCGACAAAGGCTGCTAGAGCAGGGCGCGCGCGCGAACGTCGAGCGCGCCGCGCAGACCCCGAGCCCGAGGGAGCGACCATGCCGGTGACCCATGCCTTGCCCGCGAACTACCGGCCCCTGCTCGATCTGAAGCAGACCGAGCGGGCCATCAAGTCCTTGAAGGACTACTTCGAGGCGAACCTCGCCGCGGAGCTCGCGCTGACGCGGGTCACGGCCCCGCTTTTCGTCCGCCAGGGCACCGGGATCAACGACGACCTGAACGGCGTCGAGAAGCCGGTGTCCTTCCGGGTGCCGGACCTCGGCGGCGCCGAGGTGGAGGTGGTGCAGTCCCTGGCGAAATGGAAGCGCATGGCCCTCGCCGACTATGGCTTCCCGCCCGGCCGCGGCATCTACACGGACATGAACGCCATTCGCCCCTGCGAGGGACTGGACAACCTGCACTCGCTGTACGTCGATCAGTGGGACTGGGAGCGCGTCATCACCCGCGAGGAGCGCAACCTCGAGTTCTTGCAGGCGGTGGTGCGCCGCATCTACGCGGCCATCAAGCGCACCGAGTTCTTCATCACCGAACAGTACCCGTGCCTCGAGCCCTGCCTGCCCGAGGAGATCACCTTCGTGCACAGCGAGGATCTGCTGGCCGCCTACCCGCGGCTCGGCGCCCGCGAGCGAGAGGACGCGGTGACCCGCGAGCACGGCGCCGTCTTCATCATCGGCATCGGCGGTGAGCTGGCCGATGGGACGCTGCACGATGGTCGTGCCCCCGACTACGACGACTGGATCACGCCCACGACCCCGGGCAAACGGGGCCTGAACGGCGACATCTTCGTCCACAACGCGCTCCTCGGCCGCGCGTTCGAGCTCTCGTCGATGGGCATCCGGGTGGACGCGGAGTCGCTGCTGCGCCAGCTCGAGCTCCGGGGCCTTTCGGCGCGCCGGCACCTCTACTGGCACCGGCGGCTGCTCGCGGGCGAGCTGCCGCTGAGCATCGGGGGGGGCATCGGGCAGTCGCGACTCAGCATGTTCCTCCTGCGCAAGGCCCACATCGGCGAGATCCAGGCCTCGATCTGGCCTGACGCCGAGGTGGAGGCCTGCCACGCCGCCGGCGTTCCCCTGCTGTGAAGGGTCCGTACCGGTCGCCCCGGAGGCGGGGGTTCGCGCGGGTGCAGTACAGCGATACGTCGTCGAGCCAGAGGTCGAAGTCCGTGTCGACGCCCAGATAGAAGAACACCTCCGTTGTGCAGGTCGGTCGCCGTGGGCGATGCGGAGCGCCGAGCTGTCCGTCGCGCTCGCGCACGTCGGGTGGTATCAGGTGGTGGGGGGACATCGCGCGGCATGACCCTCGGCAACCTCTCGACGGTCGGGCGCTCCCACCGGGCGCCCTGCAGGGCGCCCGGCAAGAGGACCCTGGGGGGCTTCCGGGTCCGGCCTCGTTCATCACCTGCTTTCGGCAGGACCTGGTGCAGGACGCAGCGTCCGCCTTCGCCGCTCACCCCCGGGGCCCGGCTCGCCGCAGATACCCCCGCGACCCCGCGGTGAACCCGGCGGCGACCAGGTGCTCCGCGAGCGGGGACTCGCTGCACGCCCGCCCGTCGATCGAGGTGAGCAGGACCGCGCGTCGGCGCGCGCTGTCCGCGAGCCCGGCGAGGGCGCGCGCGAGAAACCGCCCGACCTCGCTCCGGCGGGGCTCCCCGTCGGGCAGCCAGGTCATGAGCGCCCGCTTCGTCCTCGCCAGGTAGGCGACGAGTCGACCCTGGTCGAGCCACACCAGCGCGCCGCCCGCGCGCTGCGGGCGTGGATCGCCGTCGGGCCAGGGCAGGGCCGCGCCCCAGGGGTTGGCCGGGTCGGTCGCCGCGAGCTGGAGGAGCGGGAGCCCATCGGCCGCGGACGCGCCGAGCCCGAGCGGGGTGCTGCGCAGCGCTCGCAGGCGCGCGGCGGTGCCGGGCCGGGAGAACTGCGCGGCGCCGAGGCCGGCGACGAAGTAGCCGCGGCGGACGCGTCCGGCCGCCTCGAGCGCGGCGAAGACCTCGTAGACGGCCGCGAAGCCGCCGGGGACGAGCTCGGCGTGGACGGTTTCGCGCGTGACGACGCCGTAGCGATCGAGCAGCAGCTCCGCGAGCGCCGCGCGGTGGTCGGTGTCCGACCGCGCGCCGAGCGCGGGGAGGAGCGACCAGCGGCCCTCGCTGCCGGGCGGACCGGGGCGGCGCAGGGGACGGCGGCGCGGATGCGTCGGCAGGGTTCGCGCGAGGCGAGATCGCAGCGGCTGCAGCGTGTCGTTGGTGGCGACCCCCGCCCATACCAGCTCGTGCAGCGCGGCGACGAGGTCGGGGCCGAACGCCCCGGTGAGGGCGAGCAGATCCGCGAAGAAGAGCGCGCCCTGGTCGGCGAGGTGACGCGCGAGCTCCCGCGCGAGCGAGGTGGTGACCGGCGCTGGAGCGGGCGCGAGGAGCGGGTAGCGTTCGGCGAGGAAGAGCGCGACCCGGCTGTCGTGGGGCCCGACCGGCTCGACGCCACGCCAGAGGACCTCGCCCCGCGCACAGGCCAGGTCGAGCGCGGCGGGATCGAAGTCGCGCACCCGGGCGGGCAGGATCTCGGCGAGCAGCGCGGAGAGGGGCAGGGGCGCCCCTTCGAGCGTCGCGACCGCGTCGAGCAGCGCGTCGGCGCCGGCGCGCGGTCGCTCGACGCCCTGCCACTCGAGGAGGAACCGCGCGAAGACCTCCGGCTCGACGGGCTCGACGTCGTGGCGGAGCCGCGCGAGCGTGCGCTGCTTCAGGGTCCGGAGCACCGTCGCGTCGCAGAACTCGACGCCGCGCCCTCCGGGCAGGAGCTCCCCCTCGACCAGGCGACCCGCGGCGCGCAGCCGCGCGAGCGCGGGGCGCACCGCGGCGGCGCCGAGGCCGAGCCGATCGGCGAGGCGCTCCGCGGCGAAGGGGCCATGCGTCCGCGCGAACCGCGACACCAGATCGCCCAGCGGATCGGCGACCGGGCCGAGCAGCGTCGCCGGGATGCCGGGGGGCAGCCGCGCCCCGAGGGCGTCCCGGTAGCGCGCGGCGTCCTCCACCGCCGCGAGGCGCGCCTCGCCCGCGATGGTCAGGCGGACGACGCGTCCCGCCGCGAGGAGCTCGGCGATCCACCCGGGTACCGCCGCCGGGTCGACCGCGCGCGCTGCGAGCTCGGCCGGCGCGAGCGCCCCGAGCTCGAGCAGGAGGTCATGCAGGGCGTCGGCGTGGCGCAGGCAGGGCGCCTCGAGGCGCTGCAGTCGCCGCTCGACCTCGGTGATCACCTCCGGTTCGAGCAGGTCGCGGAGCGCCGTCGCACCGAGCAGCTCCCGGAGCCGCGCCGGGTCGATGGCGAGCACCTGCGCCCGGCGCTCGGCGAGCGGCGCGTCCCCCTCGTAGACGAAGCTGGCGACGAAGGAGAAGAGCAGAGACGTCGCGAAGGGGGACGGGGTGGTCACGTCCACCACCACGGGGCGGATGGCGCGCTCCTCCACGCCCCGCAGGAGCGCGACCAGCGCGGGCAGATCGAAGGCGTCGCGGAGGCACTCGCGGTACGTCTCGAGCACGAGCGGGAAGCCGGCGTAGCGCGCCGCCACGGCGAGCAGATCGGCGGCGCGCCGGCGCTGGGCCCAGAGCGGCGTCCGGCTGCCGGGGCGGCGCCGCGGGAGCAGCAGCGCGCGGGCCGCGTTGTCGCGGAACCGGGCGGCGAAGAGGGCGGTCGCGCCGAGCGCGTCGGTCACCAGCCGCTCGATGGCGTCGGCCTCGGGGAAAAAGAGCCCCAGCGGCGGCGGGGTAGCCGCCTCTGGGAGCCGGAAGACCATCCCGTCGTCGGCGGTGACGACGTCCACCGCGCCCGCATGCCCGGCGGCGAGCGCCGCCTGTACCACCATCGCCCAGGGCGCGTGCACCCGCATGCCGAACGGCGACAGCACGCACACGCGCAGGTCCCCCACCTCGTCGAAGAAGCGCTCGACCACGATGCAGCGATCGCTCGGCACCGCGCCGGTGGCGGCGAGCTCCTCGGCGACGAAGGCGACCAGCTCCGTCGCCGCGCGCGCGTCGAGGCCGTGGTGCTCGACCAGCCAGCGCGCGGCCGCCGGGGGGTCGCCGGCGCGGGCGGCCACCGCGCGGGTGAAGGCGCCGATCGCGGCGCCGAGCTCCGCGGCGCGGCCGGGGCCGTCGCCATGCCAGAAAGGGAGCTTGCCGGCCCGCCCTGGCGCGGGGCTCACCAGGACGCGGTCGTGGGTGATGGCGTCGATCCGCCAGGAGCTCGCGCCGAGGACGAAGACGTCGCCGACGCGCGACTCGAAGACCATCTCCTCGTCGAGCTCGCCGACGCGCGTCGGCCTGCCCGCGGCTCCGGCCAGGAACACCCCGTACTGGCCCCGGTCGGGGATGGTGCCACCGTTGGCGACGGCGACCTGCCTCGCTCCTTGCCGTGCGGTCAGCACTCCGCGCCCGCGATCCCAGGTGACGCGGGGGCGGAGCTGAGCGAGCTCGTCGGACGGGTACCGTCCGGACAGGAGCTCGAGCAGATCGTCGAAGGTCGAGCGCGGGAGGGTCGCGAAGGGGGCGGCTCGCCGCGTGAGGTCGTACAGGTCGTCCGCGCGCCAGGGGTCCATCGCCGTCGCCGCGACCAGCTGCTGCGCGAGCACGTCCAGGGGGTTCGCGGGCACCGTGGTCTGCTCCACCGCGCCGGCGCGCATTCGCGCGGCGGTCGCCGCGCAGGCGAGCAGATCGCCGCGGTGCTTCGGGATCACCACGCCGCGCGAGAGGTCGCCCACCGAGTGGCCCGCACGCCCCACGCGCTGCAAGCCGGAAACCACCGACGGCGGCGCCTCGATCTGCACGACCAGATCGATCGCGCCCATGTCGATCCCGAGCTCGAGCGACGAGGTGGCGACCAGCGCGCGGAGCTCGCCGCGCTTGAGGCGCGCCTCCACGAGCTGGCGCCGCTCGCGGGCCAACGACCCGTGGTGGGCGAGTGCCAGCTCCTCGCCGGCGCCCTCGTTGAGGGCGGCCGCGAGGCGCTCGGCCAGGCGGCGGTTGTTCACGAAGATGAGCGTCGAGCGGTGCGCCCGCACCAGCTCGACCAGGCGCGGGTGGATCGCGGTCCACGCCGAGCGCGCCGGCTGGGCGTGCGTGCCGGGGGGCGCCGGCGGCTCGGCGAGCGGAGGATCCGCCCCCGGTAGCTCGACCACGACCTCGAGCGCCTGGTGCGCCCCCGCGTCGACGATCTCGACCGGACGCGGCACCCAGGCGCCCGCGCCGTCGATCTCGCCGCCGCCGAGCAGCCGCGCGATTGCCGCCAGGGGGCGCTGGGTGGCGCTGAGCCCGATCCGCTGCAGGGGCCGCGCGCTCGCACGGAGCGCCTCGAGCCGCTCGAGCGAGAGCATGAGGTGCGCGCCCCGCTTGGTGCCGGCGACGGCGTGGATCTCGTCGAGGATCACCGTCTCCACGTGCCGGAGCGCGTCGCGTGCCCGGGAGGTGAGCAGGAGATAGAGAGACTCCGGGGTCGTGATCAGGACGTCGGTGGGCCGCCGGACGAATCGCGCGCGCTCGGCCGCCGGCGTGTCGCCAGAGCGGACGCTCACCCGCGGCGCGTGGGCGGCGACCCCGAGCTGCGCGGCGGCGGCCGCGATCCCCGAGAGCGGGGCGGTGAGGTTCCGCTCGACGTCGGCGGCCAGCGCCTTCAGGGGCGAGACGTAGAGGATCCGCAGCCGCTCGGCCGGCGGCGGCGCCGGGGAGAAGAACACCCGCTCGAGGCCCGCGAGGAAGGCGGCCAGTGTCTTGCCCGAGCCGGTGGGGGCGAGCAGGAGCGTGCTTCGTCCAGCGAGGATCGGCGGCCACGCGAGGGACTGCGCGCGGGTGGGCTGGGGGAAGGTGGCCGCGAACCATGCCGCGATCGGCCGGTGGAAGCGGGCGAGCGGGTCGAAGTCGCGCGGCATCGGGGCGAGCGCGGTCATAGCCGTGGTGGCGGGGAGCGTCACGGGCGCTCCGCCCAGCCGCCCTCCGCACCGAGCTCCGGAGCGCGCGGCGCTGGCCGTTGCGATGAGGTCCCGGCCGGATCAGGATCGCGAGCCATGCCCTCGACTCCTCGCGACGCGCGCCCGCTCGGCCGTTCGCGCGGGCTCGTGGTGGTGCTGGCGGGATGGGTGGTGGCCTGCGGTGGCGCCGTGGCGCGCGACGGCGCCAGCCCGACGGGCGGCGCCGACGGTGTCAGAGGACCCGCGGCGCTCGCGGGCGCGGATGGCGCGGGGGGTGACGAGGGTGGTTCGGAGGCCGACCAGGCGGGCGCGGCGGACGGCCCCGCAGGCGCCGCAGCGGCGCTCGCCGACTGCTTCGGGGGCACCGTCGTCGACCGCGCCTCGCCGAGCGCGGCACCCGCGGCGGTCGCGGCGGGTGCCGGCTACCTGTGCGTGCTCGGGGACACCGGGAGCGTCTGCTGCTGGGGCGGTGACGCGGGGACGGCGCGCGTCGTCCCCGCGGGGTTCGGTCCCGTCACGGCCCTCGCCGGGGCGGACGACCACGTCTGCGCGCTCGACGAGGCCGGCGCGGTGGCCTGCTGGGGCACCGACCGGGGCGGGGCGACGGCGATCCCGGACGCGGTCCAGGATGCCGTCCAGATCGCGGTCGGCAACGCGCACTCCTGCGCGCTCGACGCCGCCGGGCTCGTCACCTGCTGGGGGAGCGAGCTCGACGGACGGACCGCCGTGCCCGCCGAGGCCGGCCCCTTCGCCCAGATCGCCGCGGGCGCCGAGTTCACCTGCGCTCTCGGGCTGACGGGCGCCGTGGTGTGCGTCGGGCGGAACGACCAGGGGCAGACGATGGTGCCCGAGGGGCTCGACGGGTCGGGCGCGATCGCGGCGGGGGCGGCGCACGCGTGCGCGCTCGACGCGGCGGGCGAGGTCACCTGCTGGGGGAGCGATCTCTCGGGACAGAGCTCGGTCCCCGCCGGGCTCGGCGCGGTGGTGGCCATCGCCGCGGGCGAGCGGCACACCTGCGCGCTCGACGGCGCGGGCGAGGTCAGCTGTTGGGGGAACGACGAGTGGGGACAGACGGCCGTGCCGAGCACCCTCCGCCCCATCGTCGAGCTGTCGGCGTGGGGCAACCACACCTGCGCGCGCGACCGGGCCGGCGCGCTCACCTGCTGGGGGGACTGGATCACGGGGGAGGCGGCGGCACTGCCCGGGCTCGGTCCGATCGTCGACGTCACGGCGGGCAACGATCACGCCTGCGCGCTCGACGCGGCGGGGCGGGTCGCCTGCTGGGGCTTCGGCCTCTCCGGGCAGGTGACGGTCCCCCCTTCGCTCGGCCCCGTCGCTGTGGTGGTGGCTGCGGGCGACGCCACCTGCGCGCTCGAGGTGTCCGGGGCCGTGACGTGCTGGGGCTCTACGGCGCCGGGTGTCGCCGCGGTCCCGGCGGGACTCGACGTCGCGGTGGCGCTCACCGCCAGCGCGTCCCATGCCTGCGTGCTCGACGCGGCGGGGCGGGTCACCTGCTGGGGTCACGAGCTCGTCGAGCGGGAGCTGTCCGTGCCACCCGACCTCGGCCCCGTGACCGAGGTAGTTGCCGGGGATCTCTACACCTGCGCGCTCGATGTTCGGGGCGAGGTTACCTGCTGGGGATCCGATCTCGACGGGCGGTCGACCGTGCCCGCCGATCTCGAGCCGATCGTCGCGCTCGCCGCTGGCGGTGGTCACACCTGCGCGCTCGCTGAGGCAGGCCAGGTTTCTTGCTGGGGCGCGGGTGCGGAGGGGCTCGACCAGGCCCGTGCCAGCCTCGGGCCCATCGTCTCCATCGACGGCGAGGGCCAGGCCACCTGCCTCACCGACCGAGCGGGCGGCATCGCCTGCTGGGGACAGAACACCTTCGGTGCGGCCTCGGTGCTGCCGGCGCTGACGGACGTGGTCGATGTCGCCGTCGGGGCGTCGTTCACCTGCGCGCTCGGCGCGAGCGGCGTGGTGGCCTGCGCGGGTAGGCTCAACGCCCAGGGCATTCGCGGCGCGGCGCCTTGAGGATGGAGGGTGTTCAGGACGCGGGCACGAGCCGTCGGCCGCGGACGGAAGCGACCCGACGCGTCGCGCGAGCGGCGCCCCCCGAGCTCGCCGCCGGAAACGGGAGCATGCGATCTCGACCGCGGGATGGGGGTCAGGATCCTCCTCTCCGACGTCGCCCCGCGCCTTCGGCGCGGAGCTCGCGCCGGGCGCAGCGCCGACCGCGGTCGTCGAGTGGTCCCTCGCCGGTGCGAGCGCATCGCCCTCCAGGCTTCGGGGAACCGAGGCCCCGTCGAGCACTGATCCTGGCCTCGGCGCGGGGGACCTGGCCCCTTTCGGGGAACCCCGGCCCGTGCGCCGGGGGGAGAATTGCACCCGCCGGCGCGTACCAGGAGTGGTCGCCTCGTCCGCGCCAGGAGGGTGCGGGATAGCTGCGGGCCTGGTCCGGAAGGTGGTAGGCAAGGGCGCGGCTCCCGAGCGGAGGCGACGGAGGAGAGGAAGCGCGATGCGAAGCTCGACGAGAGGGTTCGGATGGCTGGGGCTCGCCGGCCTGTTCGCCCTGGCGGTTGGCTGCGAGGTGTCGGTGTCCTCGGGTGACGGTGACGACTCGCCCCTGGAAGGCCGCGCGCGCGGCAGTGGTGGTCAGACCATGGACGCCGATGGCGGTGAGGGGGGCGAGCTCCCCCCGGCCACCGGCGGCGAGGCGGGCGCGGTGCCGGTCGACGTCGGTGTCGACGTCACGGGCCTCGTCAAGGTGACCATCAATTCGTCGGCGCGGACCGGGGAGGTGGCGCTCTCCGGGCAGCTCGGGATCGTGGAGGGACAGCTTGCCTTCGTGCTCTCCTCGATCAAGGACCCCGAGGACGCGACGCGGCCCGCGGACTCGGAGCGGATCGGCTTCAGCGTGACCGTCGATGGCGAGCCGGTCGAGTGCGAGGTCGGGCCGACCAGCGAAACCCAGCAGGCTCCGGTCGACGTCGTCTTCATCAACGACACCACGGCGAGCATGTCCGGCACCGTCAACGGGATCGCCGACAGCATCAGCGAGTTTGCCTCCAGCGTCGCGGAGCGGGGCATCGACGCGCGCTTCTCGATGATTACCTACGGTGACGAGTTCTCCACGCTGTCCGCGGGCGAGACGGCCTACGTCGTCGGCCAGGGCGAGTTCACGGCGAGCGAGCTCGATGCGAGCTCACGCCCCTACGTCGACCTCGTCGAGCTCGACCGGTTCAAGGAATTCCTCGCCGAGGTGCGGGCCTCCGACGATCTGGGCGCCGGCGGCGGCGACGGTCCGGAGAACACCCTGGGGGCTCTACGCTACGCCCTCGAGGCGCTCTCCTTCCGCCCCGGTGCCGCGCGCGTGCTGGTCGCCATCGGGGACAACCCCGCGCACACCATCGACTCCGACGACTCGTTCACCGCCACGCTCGAGGAGCACTTCCGCCCACCCGCCGTGGACGATCTGCTCGCCTCCCTCGACGGGACGGCGGTGGTTCACGTGGTCGCTCACGACGAGGACCGCGAGCCCTACTACAACCTCAAAGGGCTCTCCGACGCGACCGGCGGCGCCTTCATCGATCTGCCCGCGGACGGCGTCGTCGACCTCACGTCGACCGCCCTCAACAACTGGGGCGGCTCGACCTACTTCGGCGTGTGCTTCGACGTGGCCCCGGGCGATCGGGTCTTCGAGATCGCCGCCACCGGCACCGGCGAGGCGGTCCACGAGGGCCTGGTCACCTACGACGTCACGCTGGAGTAGGGGCGCCGGGGCGGCGGCGGCGGCTCAGATCCCGGAGCCCGCCTGGAACAGCTCCTGGCGTGACTCGCCCTGGGTGATCTTGCTCCCGGGGGGGACGCTGCGCGTGAGCCACACGTTGCCGCCGATCATCGAGCCGCGGCCGATGGTGATGCGGCCGAGGATGGTGGCGCCGCCGTAGACGACGACGTCGTCCTCGACGATGGGGTGGCGCGGGATCCCCTTGATCGGGTTGCCATGCTCGTCGAGGGGGAAGCTGCGGGCGCCGAGGGTCACGCCCTGATAGAGCCGCACTCCGGCACCGATCACGCAGGTTTCGCCGATCACGACCCCGGTACCGTGATCGATGAAGAACCGCTCGCCGATGGCCGCGCCGGGGTGGATGTCGATCCCGGTGGCGGCGTGCGCGAGCTCCGTGATCATGCGGGGCAGCAGCGGGACCTCCAGGAGGTAGAGTTCGTGGGCGATTCGCTGGTAGGTGATGGCGACGATGCCCGGGTAGCAGAACAGCACCTCATCCGGGGAGCGCGCGGCGGGATCACCCTCGAAGGCGGCCTGCACGTCGGCGGCCAGTGTGCGGCGTAGGGCGGGGACACGGCCCAGGAACGCCGCGGTGAGCTCCTGCGCCCGCGCCGCCTGGGCGCCGCCGGGGGTCGCGTCGTGGCGATCGAAGCAGAGGCCCCGGCGGATCTGCTCCGCGAGCGCGACGGCGACCTGGTCGAGCTCGTCCCCCAGCCGATAGCGGAGGTTCTGGGCGGTCACGTCGGAGGCGCCGTGGTAGCCAGGGAAGAGGAGCGACTGCAGCCGCTCCAGGATCCGCGCCACGGTCGCCCGCGACGGCAGGACCTGACACGCCCCGGCGAAGCGGAACGGCCCGAAGGGCACCCCCGAGGGATCGCAGAGCTCAGCGACGAGGTCGTGGAATGCGCTGGGGCTGGGCACGGCTGGCTGATCGGCGCAGGACATGGCTGGCTCCACGGGGTGGGTCACGCGGGGTTCCGGAAGGTCTCCGAGTAGGTCATCACGAGGTACAGGAGGGTTTCGATGGTGCCGGGGTTCCGGTAGGTGTGGGGAACGTCGGCCACGAAGACGATGGCGGCGCCCGGACCGAGCAGGCAGGTGCGCTCGTTGACGGTGAGCTCGAGCTCGCCGGACGCCACCACGAGGTTCTCGGCGGTCCCGGGGGCGTGGGCGTCCGCGTGTTCGGCGGCGCGGGGGGCGAGCCGGACCTCGTAGAACTCGACGCTGCGTTGCCGGTCGAAGGGGAAGAGCGCGCGCGAGGAGAAGGTCCCGTCCGCGGAGCGGAGGACCCGCGCGCGCGCCGCGGGCAGGAGCTGCGCCTCGGACGTGTTGACGCCGGAGAGGAGCGCCGAGAACGGCACCCCGAGGGCGGTGGCGATCTTCCAGACGACCGTGATGGTCGGCGTGCTCCGATCGAGCTCGATCTGCCCGAGCATGGCGCGGCTCACGCCCGAGCGCTCGGCGAGCTGCTGGAGCGAGAGGCCTCGCTCGGCCCGGAGTCGGCGGAGGGCGGCGCCGACGGCGGGGGCGCGGGGCGAGCTGGACGCGGCCCGCGCGGGCTCCGGCACCCCGGAGTCGGGCAGGGCGGGCGCCGGCCCGGGCGCCCCGACCGGGGGGCGGCCCCTGCGCGGCGCTCGCGCCGCGCGATCCCCCTTCGGGGCTGGCTGCGGGGCTCCGCGGCGGCTCATGAGGACAGGCTCGTCGAATCGTACAGGAACTTGATCCACTGCGTGAAGAGCTCGTTCCTATGCGAGCGCCAGGTGTTGACCGGGTGGACCAGGTCGACGTTGGCCGGCGCGGCCACGTCGGTTCGTCCCTGCTCCAGGTCGCGGGCGTACTCGAACACCAGCCGCTCGGGCTCGTACTCCGGGTGACCGAGGTGGGCGAGGTAGCGGTGATCCGAGCTCTCGAAAATGGTGTAGCCGGTTTCCGGGGCGTGGGCGAGCAGGCGGACGCGGCCCTCCGCGGCGGCCCGCTCCAGGACGTCGTCGGCGATGGTGGCGTGGCGGCTCTGGGGCACCCAGAACACGTCGTCCGTGTCGCCCACGCTCCGGTGGTTGCGCTCGAGGTTTCGGGTGGCGAAGACGCCGAAGATCTTCCGCTCGGTGGTGTGCTTGGGCAGCCCCAGGAGCTCACCGAGCGCCAACCCGCCCCAGCAGATGCCGAGCGTCGAGACGACGTGCTCGCGCGCGTAGGTCAGGATCTCGCGCAGCTCCTGCCAGTAGCTCACCTGCTCGAAGGGGAGCGTCTCCACGGGGGCGCCGGTCAGGATGAGCCCGTCGAGCGGGGCGGGCTCGATGGCCTCCTCGAAGGTGACGTAGGAGCGCCAGATGTGCGCGCGGTCGCTCGACCGGTAGCGGTGCGAGGCGAGCCGGAGCCAGAGCGGCTCGATCTGAAGGATCGAGCGCCCGAGCGGGTGCAGGAGGCTGAACTCGTACGTCTCGGCCTTGGGCATCACGTTCAGGATGCCGACGCGCAGGGGCCGGATGTCCTGCCGCCGCGCCTCCTCCGGGGGAATGCACACGACCCGGCTCTCCACCAGCGCGCGGCGGATGGGGTAGCTGTCGGGCAGGATGATGGTCATCGGCGGTCCCCCGGGGTCGTGGCCGGATCAGGCAGGGATGTCGCTGAAGAGCGCCGTCGAGAGGTAACGCTCGCCCGCGTCGGGGAGGACGACCACGATGACCTTGCCGCCGAGCTCGGGGCGCCGCGCGACGCGTGCCGCCACCGCGGCGGCGGCGCCGCAGGAGATGCCGCAGGTGATCCCCTCCTCGCGGTGCAGGCGGCGCGCCATCTCCAGCGCCTCCTCGCCCGTCACCGTCTCGACCTCGTCGACCACGGACAGATCGAGCACGTCCGGCTTGAACCCGGCGCCGATGCCCTGGATCGGGTGTTTGCCCGGCTGGATGGGCTCGCCGCGCCGGAGCTGGCTGAGGACGGGCGACGCCGCGGGCTCCACCGCGATGCAGCGGATCGGGCGTCGCTTGTCCTCGGCGAAGTAGCGCCCGACGCCGGTGATGGTCCCGCCCGTGCCGACCCCCGCGACCAGCACGTCGACCTGACCGTCGGTGTCGCGATCGATCTCGGGGCCGGTGGTCTGCTGGTGGATCCGGGGGTTGGCCGGGTTCTTGAACTGCTGCGGCATGAAGTACTTCTCGGGATCGCTCGCGACGAGCTCCTCCGCCTTCGCGATCGCGCCCGGCATCCCGCGCGCGCCCTCGGTCAGCACGAGCTCGGCGCCGAACGCGCGGAGCATGCGCCGCCGCTCGATGGACATCGTCTCGGGCATCGTCAGCACCAGCGGGTAGCCGCGCGCGGCGCAGACGAAGGCGAGCGCGATCCCGGTGTTGCCGCTGGTGGGCTCGACCACGATCCGGTCGCGCGACCCCGGCGTGAGGATGCCCTCCCGCTCGGCGGCCTCGATCATCGCGGCGCCGATCCGGCACTTGACCGAGTAGGCCGGGTTCCTGCCCTCGATCTTGGCCAGCACCGTGGCGGTCGCGCCGGCCGTGACGCGCCGGAGGCGGACGAGCGGGGTGTTGCCGATGCTCCGACTGTTGTCGTCGTAGATGCGTGCCATGGGCGTTCCTCCTCGGCGTCAGCGGGTGGCGCTGGCCAGCGCCTGGTCGATATCCATGAGGATGTCGTCGACGTGCTCGAGGCCGATCGACAGCCGGATGAAGTCGGGGGTCACCCCGGTCGCGGCCTGCTCGGCGGGCGAGAGTTGCTGGGGGGGGGGGGTCGCCGGGTGGATGGCCAGCGTCTTCGCGTCGCCGATGTTGGCGACGGGGCTGACGAGGCGGAGCGCGTCGATGAAGCGAGCCCCCGCCTCCGCCCCGCCCTCGATTCCGAAGCCGACCAGGGCGCTGGCGCCGTGAGGCAGGTACCTCCGCGTCCGCTCGACCTCGGGGCTCGACTCGAGGCCGGGATAGCTGACCCACCTGACGCGGGGGTGCTGCTCGAGGTGCCGGGCGATCCGGAGCGCGCTTTCGGAGTGCCGCGCCATCCGGAGATGGAGCGTCTCGAGACCCTGCAGGAGGAGGAAGGCGTTGAACGGCGAGAGCGCGGGGCCGAGGTCCCGGAGCAACGTCACGCGCGCCTTGATCGCGTAGGCGACGTTGCCGAGCGGGGCCAGCGCCTCGACGAAGTCGAGCCCGGGGTAGCTGGTGTCAGGGCCGGCGATGAGGGGGAAGCGCCCGTTGTTCCAGTCGAACTTGCCGCCGTCCACGATGACGCCGCCGAGGGAGGTGCCGTGGCCGCCGATGAACTTGGTGGCCGAGTAGACCACCACGTCGGCGCCGTGCTCGAGCGGTCGGGCGAGGTAGGGGGCGACCGTGTTGTCCAAGACGAGCGGCACCCCGTGGTCGTGCGCGATCTCCGCCAGCGCCGTCACGTCCGCCACGTCGAGCTTGGGGTTGCCGATCGACTCGGCATACACGGCCTTGGTTCTCGGCCCGAGCGCGGCGCGGAGCGCGTCGAGGTCGCCCGACGGGAAGAACCGCACCCGGACGCCGAGGCGCGGGAACGTGTAGTGCAGGAGGTTATAGGTACCCCCGTAGAGGTTGTCCGCGGAGACGATCTCGTCGCCCGCCTGGGCGAGGTTCAGGAGCGCGAGGGTGATCGCGCTCTGTCCGCTCGCGACGGCCAGCGCGGCCGCGCCGCCGTCGAGCGCTGCGACGCGCTTCTCGAGCACGTCGGTGGTCGGGTTCATCAGGCGCGTGTAGATGTTCCCGAACTCGCTCAGCCCGAAGAGCGCCGCCGCGTGTTCGGTGCTCTTGAACTGGTAGCTCGTGGTTTGATAGATGGGGACCGCGCGGGCGCCGGTCGTGGGATCGGGCTGTTGTCCGCCGTGGAGCAGGAGGGTGTCAGGGTGCATGGGGGAGAGCCTCGGAGGGCGGGCCGCGCGTCGCGAGGACGGTCGCGGCCAATCTCGGATGACGGACGTATGGAGCAATATAACGGATCCGGCAAGCCCATGACCGCGCAAGCTCGTCTTTCGGATCCTACTTGCGTCCGTGATGACGGACGAGGTGGCCGCGGGCCGGACCGGGTGGGGCCGGGGGGGAGGGGGCAATTCCGCAGGCGATCCCGCGTGCTGGCCTGGCGCAGCGGGAGCCGGGCGGGGGCCGCTGCGGTCGTCGTCGGGGCATTGCTCGCCTCGTCCTGCGCCCGCTCGCGCCCGGCGCCCGTCGGGACGACGGACGCCGGGCCGCGCTTCGCGCCGAGCGCGGCGCGCGAGGAGCCGGCGCTCACCGTCACCTCGTCCGCGTTCTCGGCGAACGGGGCGATCCCCCGCCGCTTCACTTGCGAGGGCGAGGATCTGCCGCCGCCGCTCGCGTGGAGCGGCGCGCCCGCGGAAACCCGGAGCTTCGCCCTGGTGATCGAGGATCCGGACGCGCCCGACCCGGAGCACCCGCAGACGACCTGGGTACACTGGGTGGTCGTCGACCTGCCGCCAGAGACCTCGTCGTTGCCCGAGGGCGGCGCGCTGCCCGCGGGCGCGCGCGTCGGGCAGAACGACTGGAAGAAGACGGCGTATGCAGGGCCATGTCCTCCCATCGGGCGGCACCGGTACTTCCATCGCCTCTTCGCGCTCGACACACCCCTCGGCCTCGCCGCGCCGACTCGCGCCGAGCTCGAGCGGGCGATGGATCAGCACGTCCTGGCGCGCGGTGCGCTGATGGGGACCTACGAGAAGGGTCGATGATCCGCGGCCGCGCCGGGCCGCTGGGGACCGCGACGCTCGGGCACGTCGAGCTCGCCACCTCGCGCGCGGGGTGTCGGAGCTCGATTCCGCGGCGTTCAGGCCAGATGCCAGGAGGTGGGCGCAGGCCGTTCGGTGCGCTAGCCGGTTTCCCGCTTCGGGCCCGGGCCGGCCGCGTGGAGGCGCGTTTATGTAGGCGTATCCGGAACCGGGCCACGAGCCGCGCGCCCGGGGCGTAGCGCTTCGGATGTCATGGGGTTTTCCAGGCGGCGGAAGTCCGTGTACCCTTTGACGCGCATGCCCTTCGTGGTTTCCTGCGCCGCCTGCGGGAAGCGGCTCAACATCCCGGACAAGCTCTACGAGGAGAAGATCCGGGGCCACGTGGTCACCATCGCCTGCAAGGGATGCAGCGCCGACATCAAGGTCGACGGCACCCGCCCGCGCGCCGAGATCGATCTGTCCGCCGTCGAGGCCAAGGCGGGTGGGGTAGGCAGCCCTGGACCTGTCGCGGCGTCAGGCACGTCCCCCACCGCCGCGGCCCCGACCGCGGCGGTGGCACCGCCGGCCGACGGTACTCCCGCCGGGCCCGCAGCTGCCCCCGCCGCTGGTCCCGGGCCGGTCGCGGCGAGCACCACCTCGGCGACCAGGGCGGCCGGCGCGCCCGGTGCAGGGCCGATCGCCGGGGGGCGGGCACCGGCGAACACCGCTCCCGCCGCGCTCTCCGGACTCGGGGGCCTGCCCAGACCGGGCGCCGCGCGAGCACCAGCCGCGGCGCCGCGGCCCGCGCTGGGCTCGTCCCCGCAGGTGGCGCCTGGGGCGAAGCCGGCCACGGCGCCGCGCCCCGCGATGGGCT
>CAYVRP010000018.1:28294-94394 GCA_964454025.1 uncultured Polyangiaceae bacterium
CCGCAGGTGGCGCCTGGGGCGAAGCCGGCCACGGCGCCGGGGCCCGCGCTGGGCTCGTCCCCGCAGGCCGCACCGGCCGCCGCGCCGGCGGCCGCCAGTGCGGGCAGGGACTTCGCGAGGATGACCTTCCCCGGCACTCCCGCGGCCTTGGGTCGCGGGGGAGCCGGGCCAGCAGCGCCGGGACGCGGGTTCCAGCCCATGGTCGCCCGGCCTGGTGCGCCCGAACTTCCCGGCGATCCAGACGCGGAGGCGCACGTGCCCGCCACGGCGGTCGCGGAGTCATCAGCGCGCCGGCGAGGGGTGCCCGTCGCGCTCAGGCGAACCGCGCCCGAGTCCCCGGCGGCGCGGCTGACCGGCCCCGAGGCGAGCACAGACCCGACGCTGCCGCCGACGCGACAGGAGGGCGCTGCGGAGGGCAAGGGGAACGTCGATCCACCCACGGCGGGGGGCGTGTCGGACTGGCTCTGGGCCGTGAGCTTCGCCGATGACGACGACCGTGAGCTCACCTTCGCGGAGGTGAAGGCAGCGATCCTCGCTCGCCAGGTGGACGCGGAGACGATCGCTTGGCGCGAGGGGCTCTCCGACTGGCTCCCACTCGGCGAGATCGACGTATTCCGCCCCGTGTTCGCGGAGCTCGCGCGCTCACCCGCTGCCCCGCGCGCTGGCGCCCATCCCGCCGGGAAGACCAGCGGCGCCGGGGCAGCGGCGACCCCCGCCGGCGCCGAGCCGCAGGCGGCGCCGGCCGCGGGCGAGGGGGCTCCAGCCGCAGTCGCCCCCAGCGCCGAGTCTCCGCCGCGGGATGTCGCAGCCCCGGTCACCGCTCCTGCCGCGCCGGCCGCGCTCGCCGCCGGGGAGGCGTCCGCCGCCAGCAGCTCGCCGCTTCCCGACACGGACGACGACCGCGAGGTCTGGCGCCGCTCGACGGCCGATCTGCTCGCCGAGCTGGCGGGCGGCGCGCAGCAGCTTCGGCCAGGGTTGCCGGTCGGAGCCACCCCGGTCGCACCCGAGCCCGAGTCGCTGCCCCCGCTGCCGCGCCCCCCCGCCGCGCCCAAGTTCTCGCTCTCGCCGTCGCTCACGCCGCCGCGCAGCGCCTCGCGGGTGATCGCATACGTGGTGGTCGCGCTGCTCGTGGTCGCGGCCCTCGCCGGGATCGTCCTGCTCATCACCAAGGGGCTCGCGTCGAGCGATGACCCGACGTTGCGTCCCGTCGCGGCTCCTGCGGTCCGTCCATCCGTCGCCGCCGCGGCGAGCGGCCGCGTACCGGCGCCGGGGACGGCGGAGGCGACGGGATCATCGTCGACCCCGGCGACCTACGGCAGCTCCGCCACCGATCTCGCCGTCGTCGTGCGGGAGAACGTCGATCGCTCCGGTGGACCGACGGGGACTCCCTTCGACGAGCGCACCGCGCGCGAGGTCCTGGCGGAGGCCGCGGGGCGCGCGGCTCTCTGCCGCAAGCCGGGGGACGAGAAGGGGCCCGCGAAGGCGGCCGTCACCTTCGACCCGGCGACGGGCAGACCGTCGGACGTACGGCTGCTCGGGCGCTACGCGGGCACCGGGAGCGGGGCGTGCATCGTGGCGACCCTCCGCGCCGTGCGCACCAAGCGGTTCTCGGGGGAGCCGGTCACGCTCGAGCAGACGGTCATGCTCCGTTGACGCAAGAGCACTCCCCAGGTGGCGGGGCGGGGGCTCGCGGCGCGCGCGTCAGGTGATCCGGATGTCGGCGTCGGTCACCTCGGAGTCCGAGCTCGGATCCGGGGGAAGCGACTCGATCACCGGCGCGTCGTCGTCGAAGTCCGCCAGCGCCCGAGCGTCGCTCCACGCGGCCGCGACCGGGTCCGTCGCGGTCGCCGAGGTCGCTTTCCCCGCGGGTCCAGCGGGAGCGGCGGCGGCCTTCGGGGCTGGCGTCGCGGTGGCGGCCCTCGGGGCGGTGGCCCGCGGGGCAGGGCTCGCCGCCTTCGTGACGGCGGTCCCCGCCGGGGCCGCCGCCACGGCCGTGGCGGCGGCCCCGGCCGCGTCAACTTCGGCGAGGCTGGCGGGCGCGGCCGGGGGGTCACCGCGCGCGGCGGCCGCGTCGGGGCGGGCCTCCGGCGGTGGGGCGACGAACCCGTGCCGCGCGGCGACGCGCGCGACGACGACGTTCTCCCACACGTGCGGCAGCGGTACATGCCGCACGATCTCGGCGGGCGGGAGCATGGCCAAGAGCTCGGACTCCGTGAACGGCGTCCCGCGGTGACCGGCGTCGAGGGCGCGCTCGACGAGCTTGCCGAGCTCGGAGCGGGGCAGGCGCGTGGCGAGCTCGGCGACGCCGATCGCCTCCACCACGTCGCGGTGCGTGATCAGCGCCTCGGCGAGCGCGCGCTCGATCACGAAGGCGATCTGCCGGCGAGCCCGGTCCGTCTCGACGTGGTTGGCCGGGCTCGCCTTCCAGAATTCCCCCTCCACGCAGAAGGACCAGAGCTTCGACGCGTCGAGGTAGCGGACCCGATCGTCCGGGTCGAAGATGGCGACGATCGACTCGGGATCGGTTTCGCCCTCGTCGAGCGCGATCTGGAGGTCCTCGCCGGCGGACTCCGCGCTCTTGCGCACCGCGATCTTGTGCCGCACCCCCGTCGTCAGCACGAGCATCTGCGCCCGGAGCTCCGGCTGGTTCGCGAGCCCGCGCATGATGGCGTGGGGCGGGAAGTGGCGGATGAAATCGGCCGCACCTCGGAGCTCGATCTCCAGCGCGTGCTCGATGCAGTGCGCCAGGAACCGCTCGCGCGCCGATGGCAGCTTCGACTCGAAATGGGAACCCTCGGCCGCGACGTCCACCATGCTCACCTTTCCCGCGCCGGCGCTGTAGCTCGACGCTGCGAGGAGAGGGTACGGAAGTTTCTTCCCGGAACCAAGCGCCGTGACGGCGCCGCCACGCGAGCGCGTCCCCGCGGCGCGGCGGGGGGAACCGTCACCGTCCGGCGTCGCCAGGTCCACGCGGGCCGGGCTCGGGTCAGTCGGTCACGGCCGCGGCCGTCGCGGCGGCGGCGGTGGCTCGCGCGAGAGCTTCGGTGCGGGTGTCCTGCGCGGCTGCCCGCTCCGCGGCCGCGCGATAGCGCCGCTCGAGATCCAGGAAGAACGCCCTCGCGCCCGCGGACGGCGGCGCCAGCCCCAGGATCAGCGCGGCGTCGAAGCCCGCGCGCGCGGCCGGCTCGCCGCCGCCTCGGGCGAGCGCGTCGAGCGCCGTGAGGTCCGGGGGTCCGTCGGGGAACGGCCCGCGGCTCATCATCTCCGCGGCGTCGCGCGCACCCCGGCCCAGCGCGCGGGATACCGCCGCGAGCAGCCTCGCGTCCGCCGCCTGGCCACCGGCACGTTCGAGCGGAGCGAGGACGCGGAGCGCGGCCTCGAAGTCCGCCGCGCGCCAGTACCGCTGCCCGCTCCGCACGAGGGCCTGCCCCAGCAGCAGGCGCGCCTCGGGCCGGAGCGACGACGCGTCGGCGGCGGCGCGCGCGGTGGCAGGCAACCCGCGCTCCAGCAGCGCCCGCAGCAGGGACGGATCGCCCGCGTCGAGGCCGGGCAACACCCGTTCGACATAGAAGGTCGGCAAGTGCGCGGCCAGGACTCGCGCTGGCGTGCCGAGGTCGACCGCCGGGAGCGCCGGGAGCAGCAGGCCGTCGAGCGCATCGATGCGGCGGCCGGCGTACACCTCGGAGAGCAGCGCGCGCGCCCGGTCGACCCGCGCGTCCGCCAGGACCCCGACCTCGGCCATCACGCGGAGGCCGACGAGCGCCGCGTCGCGTCCGCGCGCCTTGCGCGGCTCGAGGGCCTGGTCGAGCGAGCCGAAGTAGGCGTCCCTGAGCTCCTCGTCGGCGTCGAGGTCGCTCGGCAGCGGCACCGCGCGCACGGCGGCTACGAAGCGCATGTCCGCCAGCCCGGCGTGCACGGCGACGATCCCCTTGCCGTAGCCGGAGAGCCTGGACCCGCGCTCGGCCAGCCGCTGGATCGCCTGCGCCTGCCCCAGGATCCACCCCGCGAGCACCTCGCGGAGGAAGGCCTGGAACCGCTCCTTGGCGAAGGGCGGCTCGAGCTCGGGCGCGGCGCCCACCAGCCGATCGCGCTGGGCGGCGAGGGCGAGCGCCTCGAGGGTGTCGCGCAGGTCCCCGTCCGGGGTCGCATCGGCGCGGTCGGCGAGCTCGCCGAGGATCACGTCTCCGCACTCGGGGGGCGCGAGCTCCGCGCGGAGCGCGGCCACCACGCCGGGGGGGAGCCAGGGGCAGGGCAGCAGGGTCGCGAGCGCCAGGTCGCGCCGGAGCGAGTCGGGCAGCGCGAGCGCGCTCGCCAGCGCCACGTCGCCCGGTCCCGACGCCGTGCAGGGGGCGGGCGATTGGTGGGCGACGTAGCCGTCGCACGAGGCGGGAGCGGGTGGGATGGCGCCGAAGGCGCGGGTCGGCGCGGGGGCCACCGCCGGCGTCGCCTCCGAGGTCGGCGGGGTCGCCGCCGTGACCGGGGCGCCGGGCCGCGGGGCCGCGCAGGCGACCAGGAGCATGGCGGCGGCGGCCCGGCGCGACGAGCGGACCAGCGAGTCGATGCGCATGGACCGCCTCGTACGCGCGCCGCTCGCCCGCCGCAATCCCGGCTCGCGCGGCGGGCGCGGCGGACGCGCGGGCACTGACGCGCGAAGGCCCCGGGAGCGCTCCCGAGGCCTCCGCGGTCGCCGCGCCGGCCTGCGGCCGGGCGCGGCGTCTCTCGCGCCGTCCCTAGAGCATGCTCTTCGCGTATCCCTGCAGGATCTTCACGTAGTTGCCGCGCTCATAGAGCTCGGCGTTGGGGCTCTTGGCGAGGTTCATGCTTCCCTGGCTCTGCCGGAGGGAGTCGTACTCGTGCTCTGTCAGCCAGGTTTCGAGCTCCTGGCGCATGGCCGCCAGGACCTTGGGCCCCTTCTGGATCGCCGCCGACACGATCTGCACGCCGTGCGCCCCGGCCATGACCGCCTTGAGGGCGTCGATGCCCGAGTGCACGCCGCCGGTCACGCCGAGGCTCATCCGCACCCGGCCCGAGAGCAGGGCCAACCACCGCAGGCGGAGCAGGAGCTCGTCCGGGGTGGAGAGCTGAAGCCGCTGCGACACCTCGAGCTTCTCGACGTCGATGTCTGGCTGGTAGAAGCGGTTGAAGACGACCAGCCCCCGAGCGCCCGCGCTCTCGATCGCGAGCGCGAGGTTGGTGAGGGAGGTGAAGAACGGCGAGATCTTCACCGCCACCGGCAGCTTGGTGGCGCCCACCACCTCGCCGACGAGCGTGATGAGCCGGGCCTCGACCTCGGCCGCGGTGCGCCGCGGATCGTGGGCCACCGAGTAGACGTTGAGCTCGATGGCGTCGGCGCCCGCCTGCTCGATCTGCTTGGTGTACTGCACCCAGCCGCCCGGGGTCACGCCGTTGAGCGAGCCGATGACCGGACAGCTCACGGTCGCCTTCACCTTCCGGATCTGCTCGAGGTAGGCGTCGGGGCCGAGCACGAAGTCGCTGGGGGCGGGGAGGTAGCTCGCGGCCTCGGGCGAGGACTCGCCGTGGGCGGCGATGGCCGCGGCCGTCGCCTGCTCGCGCTTGATCTGCTCCTCGAACAGCGAGTGCATCACGATCGCCGCCACGCCCGCGTCCTCGGCCTGCTTGACCTTGTCGAGGTCGTCGCAGAGCGGTGAGGCGCCGAGCATCAGCGGGTGCTTGAGGTTCAGTCCGAGATAGGTCGTGGAAAGATCCATGTTCGTCTCGCCTCCCTGTCAGCTCTGCGGGCTGCCCTTCTCTCCGGTTTCTGCCGGACGGACCCGGATCTCCGCCATCTGCCGGTAGACCTCCATGCGGCGGGTCGCGTCGCGTTGAGCCTCCTCTTGGAGGCGCGCGAACCGCTTCGGGTCGAGCTTTTCGACCATGCGGAAGCGGGTTTCGTTGAGCGCGTACTCCTTGACCGGGACCTTGGGGGTGGCGCCCATGTCGATCTTGAGCCCGGGCTCGCCGGTGGCGGCGACGCGCGGGTCGGAGCGGTAGAGGGGCCACATGCCGGACTCGACCGCCAGCCGCTGCTGCTCCAACCCGTGCTCGAGGTCGTAGCCGTGGGCGATGCAGTGGCAGTAGGCGATGATCAGGCTCGGCCCGGGGTGGAGGTCGGCCTCGACGAAGGCGCGGACGGTCTGCTGGTCGCGCGCGCCGAAGGCGACCTGGGCCACGTAGACGTGGCCGTAGCTCATGGCCATCAGCCCGAGGTCCTTGCGGGGGACCTCCTTGCCCGCCGACGCGAACTTGGCCGCCGCGCCGAGCGGGGTGGCCTTCGACTGCTGCCCGCCGGTGTTCGAGTACACACCGGTGTCGAGCACCAGGATGTTCACGTCGCGGTTCTGGGCCAGGACGTGGTCGAGCCCGCCGTAGCCGATGTCGTAGGCCCAGCCGTCCCCACCGACCGCCCAGATGCTCTTCTTCACCAGGTAGTCGGCGAGGGTGAGCATGCGCTTGCCCTCCGGGGTGCTGACGCCGGCGAGCTTCTGGCGCAGGGTCGCGACGCGCGCGCGCTGATCACGGATGCCCGCCTCCGTGGTCTGGTCGGCGCTCAACAGCTCGGCGATCAGGGCGTCGCCGAGCTGGGCGCCGTGCTGCTGGAGCAGGTACTTCGCCTGGTCCTGCAGCCGGTCGACGGCGAGCCGGAACCCGAAGGCGAACTCGGCGTTGTCCTCGAACAGCGAGTTGGACCAGGCCGGACCCCGGCCGTGCTCGTCCTGGCAGTACGGCGTCGTGGGGAGGTTGCCGCCGTAGATCGAGGAGCAGCCCGTGGCGTTGCCGACCAGGAGGCGGTCGCCGAAGAGCTGCGTCATCAGCTTGACGTACGGGGTTTCGCCGCACCCCGCGCAGGCGCCGGAGTACTCGAAGAGCGGCCGCAGGAACTGCGAGCCCTTGACGTCCGCCTTGACCGCGGCCCGGTCCACCTCCGGCAGGGAGAGGAAGAACGCGTAGCGCGCGCGCTCCGCCTCGCGGATCGGCCGCTGCAGGGTCATGTCCAGCGACTTGTGCTTGGGGTTGGACTTGTCCTTGGCCGGGCACACCTCGACGCAGAGGTTGCACCCGGTGCAGTCCTCCGGCGCGACCTGGATGATGTAGGCCTGGCCCTTGAACTCGGCGCCCTTGAAGGGCACGCTCTTGAACCCCGCGGGGGCGCCCGCAAGCTTCGCCGGATCGACGACCTTGGCGCGGATCGCCGCGTGCGGGCACACCAGGGCGCACTTGTTGCACTGGATGCAGATGGCCGGGTCCCAGGTCGGGATCTCGTTGGCGATGTTCCGCTTCTCCCACTGGGTCGTCGCCGTGGGCCAGGTGCCGTCGGCCTGGCCGAGGAAGGCGCTCACCGGCAGGGTGTCGCCGCGGTTCGCGAGCATCACGGCGGTGACGTTCTTGACGAAGGCGGGCGCTTGGTCGGGGACCGTGGGGGGCCGCCGGCGCGGGGTGGTCGCGGCCGCCGGCGGCTTGATCTCGTGCAAGTTGGCGAGGGTCATGTCGACCGCGGCCTTGTTTCGCGCGACGACGTCGGCGCCCTTCTTGCCGTAGGTCTTCTCGATGGTCTTCTTGATCTTCTCGATGGCCTCGTCGCGGGGGAGGACACCGCTGATGGCGAAGAAGCAGGTCTGCATCACCGTGTTGATGCGGTTGCCCATCCCCGCCTCGCGGGCCACCTTCAGGCCGTCGATGACGTAGAAGCGCAGCTTCTTGTCGATGATCTGCTCCTGCAGCTCCAGCGGGAGCTGGTCCCAGACCTCCTCCTTGGCGTACGGGCTGTTGAGGAGGAACACGCCGCCGGGCTTGATGCGCTCGAGGACGTCGTACTTGTCCACGAACTCGAACTGATGGCAGCCGACGAAGTCGGCGTGCTGCACGAGGTAGGGGGCCTTGAGCTCCTTGGGGCCGAAGCGCAGGTGGGACACCGTGACGGCGCCGGCCTTCTTCGAGTCGTAGACGAAGTAGCCCTGGACCGACTGGGTCGTCTCCTCGCCGATGATCTTGATCGAGTTCTTGTTGGCGCCGACGGTCCCGTCGGAGCCGAGGCCGTAGAACATCGCCTGCACCGTGCCCGGCGCGCAGACGTCCAGGTCCGGTCCGACCTCGAGCGACGTGTGGGTGACGTCGTCGACGATGCCGACGGTGAAATGGTGCTTCGGGGACGGCCGCTTCAGCTCGTCGAAGACCGCCTTGGCCATGGCGGGCGTGAACTCCTTGCTGGACAGCCCGTAGCGGCCGGCGAACACGCGCGGCAGGGCGTTCGGGCGGCCCTCGATCAGCGCCGTGAGCACGTCCTGGTAGAGGGGCTCGCCGGGCGCGCCAGGCTCCTTCGTTCGGTCGAGGACCGACACCGCCTTGACCGACGCCGGGAGCGCCGCGTTGAAGTGAGAGATGCTGAAGGGGCGATAGAGGCGCACGACGAGCACGCCGACCTTCTCGCCGGCGGCGACCAGCATCTCCACCGTGTCTTCGACGGTCGCGGCGGCGGATCCCATCACGACGATGACGCGCTCCGCGTCGGGGGCGCCGTAGTAGTCGAACAGGTGGTACTGCCGGCCGGTGAGCCTCGCGAGCTCATCCATCGTCGCCTGGACGATGGCGGGACACTCGTTGAAGAAGCGGTTGCAGGCCTCGCGAGACTGGAAGAAGGTGTCGGGGTTCTGCGCCGTGCCCCGCAGCACGGGGTGGTCCGGGCTGAGCGCGCGCTGGCGGTGCTGGGCGACGAGCTCCTCCGGGATCATGGCCCGGATGGTGTCGTCGTCGATGTAGGCAACCTTCGCCAGCTCGTGCGAGGTGCGGAACCCGTCGAAGAAGTGGAGGAAGGGCACCCGGGCGCGCAGCGTCGCGGCGTGGGCCACCAGGGCCAGGTCGTGGGCATTCTGGACCGTGACCGAGGACAGCAACGCGAAGCCGGTCCCGCGGCAGAGCATCACGTCCGAGTGATCGCCGAAGATGCTGAGCGCGTGGGTGGCGACCGTGCGGGCGGAGACATGGATGCAGAACGGGGTGAGCTCGCCCGCGATCTTGAACATGTTGGGGATCTTGAGCAGCAGGCCCTGCGACGCAGTGAACGTGCAGGTGAGGGCGCCGGCCTGGACGGCGCCGTGGGCCGCGCCGGCGGCACCGCCCTCGGACTGCATCTCTTGGACGTCGGGCGTGACGCCCCAGACGTTCTTCTTGCCTTGGGCCGCCCACTCGTCGGCGAACTCGCCCATGTTGGACGACGGGGTAATGGGGTAGATGGCGATCACCTCGCTCGCGCGAAACGCGATCGAGGAGGCCGCCTCGTTCCCATCGATGGTGACGTACCTGGTAGCCATGCGCCTCTTCGATGGTTGGGGGATGCACCCGTGACGCTAGTGCCACGGGCAGACTGCGCCGCGCGTTACCGGGGCGACGCTTCGGTAGTGCCGCGAGGCCTCGTCCGCGCCGGGGGGACGCGAGAGGGACGTGGCGCGGGCATTGTGCACGAGTCGAGCCCGCTCGTTACCCCAAAGAAGCATCACGGCCGATTTTCGTGCGGCGCGGCGTTCCGAGGCGCAATTCTCGGTGGCTTTCGCCGCTGCTACCACCGGTTACGTAGCGTCACCTCTCCACGCGGCGCCGGCACCGCTGGCGGTCTGCCGCTCGGCGTCCACGGCCTCGCGGTACGCGGCCGCGACGTCCTGCGTGCCCCCCAGGCGCTCCAGGTGCTCGTGGAGGCAGCCGAGGTAGATGGTGAACGGCACGACGTTGCCGTGAAGAACCGTCCCCACGTCGCGACACTGCACCAGCGCGCGATGGAAGGTGCGGCGGAGGGCCGCCAGCGAGAAGGCGCCGCGGCTCGGGTCGCCCCCGAGGTGCTCCCGGAAGGTGCCCCGCGCGGGGCCGAGCCCGATCCGCTCGAGCGCGGCGTCGAAGCGCGGCGCGTCACCGCCGCACGCGCCGGCGTAGAGCTCGCGCAGGCTCGCCGCGAAATCGGGCGCCCAGCGGACGTAGAGCGGGCGCGGGCTCCAGTAGAGCACGCCTTCCCCCGACTCGAAGCGCTTGCTCCGGAGATCCAGGATCGCGACGTCGCTGGCGACGAGCTGGAAGAAGAAGAGCGTGAGGACCGCGCGGCCGCGCCGCGCGGCCCCCATGTCCTCGGTGCCCCGGGCATCCGAGAGACGGACGGGGATCGGCGACGCGGCCAGCCGCCGCCCCGCCGCCCGGCGGAGGCGGTCGAACTCGCCGCGCCGGAGCGCGTTGCCGGCCAGCTCCTGGAGCTGCTGCGTCAAGGTACGGGCGGGGAGCAGGTCGAAGATCGGTGGCGACACGAGGTCGACGAGCGGCTCCCACTCACTGCCGCGCAACAGCGTGCGCCACATGGCCCCGCATCGTCCTCCGCCGCGCCGCCGTTGCCAAGAGGCGCCGCCGCCGGTCGGGCTGCGCGGCGGGCGGCCGGCGCTCCCGGGGGCGTGGCGCCGTGGACCTCAGTCGGGGATGAGGAGGATCTTGCCCGAGCCTCGCCCGGACTCGAGCTCCGCGTGGGCCTCGGCGACGCGGGAGAAGGGGTAGCGGCTGCCCACGTGGGGACGGACGCGGCCCGCCCGGTACAGCGCGATGAGCTCGAGCCCTTCGGCGCGGATGAGGTCGGCGTGGTCCCACAGGTGGCCGATGTTGACCCCGGCGACCCCGCGGTTGTCGTCGAGGAAGCTCAGGGGCGTGAAGGGCGGCTCCTTCTTCACCTGGCGCAGCAGGCTGATGATCTCGCGCCGCCCGCCCGCGACGACCTGCGCGAGCCCGAAGATCACGAGCAGCCCCGCGGGACGGAGGAGGGAGTAGCCGGTGGCCCACTGGGCGATGCCGCCCAGCGGATCGAGGACCAGATCGACCCCCTCGCCGCCGGTGAGGCGCCGGACCGCCTCGGCGTAGTCTTCCTGCCGGTAGTCGATGGGGTGCGTGCAGCCCTGGGTCCGGACGAAGTCGAACTTCTCTGCGGGCGCGGTGCCGAAGGTGACGACCTCGGGGACGTCGCGGCAGAGCTGCAGTACGGCCGTCCCCACGCCGCCGGCGGCCATGTGCACCAACACGCGATCACCGGCGCGCAGGCGCCACACCCGGTGCAGCATGTGGTAGGCGGTGACGTAGTTGACCGGGAGCGCGGCGCCGTCCTCGAAGCTCATCTCCGGAGGCATCGGCGCCAGGTGGTCGGCGCTGACGCAGACGTGGCTGGCCTGGCCGCCGAAGCGGGACATGTAGATGACGCGCTCGCCGACCCGCGCCGGATCCACGCCGGGTCCCACGCGATCGATCACGCCCGCGCCCTCGTAGCCGAGCACGCACGGCGGTCGAGGCGCGTCGGGGTAGGTCCCGCGGCGCGCCATGACCTCGGCGAAGTTCAGCCCCACCGCGCGGGTGACCACCCGGACCTCACCCGGCCCCGGCTCGGGATCGGGGGTCTGTCGGACCTCGAGCACCTCGAGGCCGCCGTGACGGGTCACCCAGACGGCGCGCATGGGGGCCGTATATCAGACCGAGCTCTGGCCGCGAACGGCGGCCTCGGCCGGGCGGGGCGCGGGCGCCGGTGCGCGGGCGCTCCCGGGCTCGGCCCGGCGTCACCGGCGCCGGGAGCGCGCGCGCTCGTCTCGGGTCTGGTCGCGCGCGGCCTCGACCCGCCGGGCTGTCCCGCGTCAGCTCCGTCGGGCGCTGCGCGGCGGTGCCGATCGCGCAGCGCCTTCTCGGCCGGCCTGCGCGCGTCGGCCCCTCGCACTGCACCCTGACGTGGAGCGGCGCGGCGGGGATCCGGATCGCGGGCACCAGGAAGGCCAGGCACTCCCGGAAGAGGGTCGGGTTGCGGCGGGCGAGTCGATCCTCGACGAGGCGGCGCGGCTGACGGGCGCGGGGCTCCGACGGGCGCTCCCGGGTGCGGAGCTCCCACCCCATCAAGGATCGCCGCCGTCCGACCCGAGCCCGCCCCGCGCCGCCGTCGTGCAGCGGCGACGCGGGGCGGTGTCGGGGGAGGCGATCGCGCGGGCCGCTGCGCGGCCGCTCCGCCCTCGATCCTCGCGCGCCGATCGAGGTCGGCTTGAAACCCGGCCCGCGCCCCCTAAGCTCGCCCTCGTGACGCCTGCCCGCCGCGCCCTCCGCTGGTCGATCGCGGCGGCGCTCGTGCTCGCCTGCACCAACGACCCTTACCCGGCGGCGGACTCGGGCGCGAAGGTGCTCTACCGCCCCTTCTCCGAGGCGCCGAAGACGCTCGACCCTGCGGTCGCGTACACGACGACGGCTCACGACATCAACGGCCTCGTGAACGTCTCGTTGCTCGAGTACCACTACCTCAAGCGCCCCTACGCCCTCGCCCCGGGGCTGGCGCGCGCCGTCCCCGTCGCCGAGCGCAGGGGCGACCGGACCGCCTACCGCTTCGAGCTCTACCCCGATCTCAGGTTCCAGGACGATCCGTGCTTCGCCGCGCACCACGGGGGGGCGAAGACGCGTCCCCTCACGGCGCACGACGTCGAGTTCGCGCTGCTGCGCATCGCCGACCCCGCGGTGAACAGCCCCGCGCTCGAGCCCTTCGCCCACGTCGAGGGTTTCCTCGCGTTCCGCGATCGGCTCACCGCCCTGCGCGCCGCGGAGCCGGCCGTGGCGGAGCTGCCCGTGACGGAGCAGTACCAGCGGGCGGGACGGATCGCGGGCGTCGCCGTGCGCTCGGATACCGTGCTCGAGCTGACCCTCGCCGAACCGTACCCGCAGATCCTCTACTGGTTCACCATGCCGTTCACGGCGCCGATGCCGTGGGAGGCCGTGGCCTACTACGACGGCCGGGATGGCCGCCCGCACCTCGGGGATCACCCGGTGGGCGCCGGGCCCTACCGCGTCGCGATGTACGACAAGCAGAGCCGGATCGTCCTCGAGCAGAACCCCAACTGGCACGGCCTGCGGCACCCCGAGTGGAAGGCTCCGGGGACCGTATTCCCGCTGGACGTGCCGCCCGAGGATCTCGAGGTCATCGTGCCCCCCGAGGTGCGCGGGGCGCGCCTGCCCTTCATCGAGCGCATCGAGCTCCGCCGCGAGAAGGAGCGGATCCCGGCCTTCAATAAGTTCCTCCAAGGCTACTACGACTCCTCGGGCATCGTGAAGGAGAGCTTCGACAAGGTCGTGCAGAACGAGCGACTGTCGCCCGAGATGAGCGAGCGGGGCATCACGCTGCGCAAGTCGGTCGAGCCCGCGATCTACTACCTCGGCTTCAACATGGACGATCGCGTGCTCGGCGCCCCGGGCGGGGAGCGAGCCAGGAAGCTGCGGCAGGCGATGAGCCTCGCCATCGACGCTGAGGAGTACCTGCGCCTCTTCCTCAACGGTCGCGGCGTGCCGGCGCAGTCGCTCCTGCCGCCCGGGATCTTCGGCCACGAGCCGGAGTACCGGAACCCCTACCGCGTCCGGGACCTCGCGCGCGCCCGGCAGCTGCTGGCGGAGGCGGGCTACCCGGGCGGCGTCGATCCCGTCACGCGTGCCCCGCTGCGCCTCACCTTCGACACCGGCGACACCAGCGCCGACGGGCGCCTGCACTACACCTACTACGTCAACTCCTGGCGGCGGATCGGGCTCGACGTGGTGCTGGAGGCGACGAACTACAACCGCTTCCAGGAGAAGATGCGCGACGGCGGGTTCCAGATCTTCAGCTGGGGCTGGGTCGCGGACTACCCGGACCCGGAGAACTT
Source organism: uncultured Polyangiaceae bacterium (assembly GCA_964454025.1). Lineage (GTDB taxonomy): Bacteria > Myxococcota_A > Polyangia > Polyangiales > Polyangiaceae > JAFGBI01. The sequence continues at coordinate 41,983 of CAYVRP010000018.1, forward strand.
CCTCTTCTTGCTCTGGTCCAAGATGTCGCGCAAGGCCAACAACGGACCCAACACGGCCAACTACGCGGATCCCGAGTACGACGCGCAGTTCTTGCGCATGAAGGCCATGGAGAACGGGCCCGAGCGGCTCGCGATCATCCGCGAGATGCGCGCGCGCATCGAGGCGGACTGCCCCTGGATCCCCCTGTTTTACCCGGAGCAGTACTCGCTCTATCACGGCTGGCTCCGGCACGTGAAGCCGATGGGGCTCTCGGTGCCCCTGGCCAAGTACTACGATCTCGACCCGGACCAGCGGCAGGCGCGGCGCCGCGACTGGAACCGCCCCGTCCTGTGGCCGGCGTTCGCCGCCGCCCTGCTGCTGGTCGTCGTGCTCGCGCCCGGGATCGTGACGTTCTTCCGGGAGCGCCAGTGATGCTCGCGTACGTGATCCGCCGCGTCGCCTACGGGGCCGTCACGGTCGTCGGGGTCCTGTTCCTGCTCTTCGTGCTCTTCTTCACCGTTACGGCTCCCGACGACGTCGCGCGCAAGGCCCTGGGCGAGAAGGCCCGGCAGGAGCAGATCGATCAGTGGAAGGTCCTCCACGGCTACGACCGCCCGCTCATGCCGGGGCGGGGTCACCTCGCGGACAACATGCTGGTGGAGCACTTCCGGCGCATGCTCACCTTCGATTTCGGGCGCAGCGACGCAGACGACACCCTCATCCTCGATCGGATCAAGGCCGGCGCGGTCCCGAGCCTCTTGCTCACCACGCCGCTGTTCGTCATCGGGCTCTGCCTGGGGATCCTGCTCAGCCTGTTCGTCGCCTTCTTCCGGGAAACCTACATCGATCGGGCCGGGGTGTTCCTCGCCGTGCTGGGGATGAGCCTGTCGATCCTCCTCTACATCATCGGCGCGCAGTTCCTGGTGGGCAAGGTCCTCCGCTGGTTTCCCATCTCGGGCTTCGACCCCGACCCGTCCGTGGTCTGGCGGTTCCTCGCGCTGCCGATCCTGGTCGGCGTGATGAGCTCGCTGGGGAGCAACGTGCGCTTCTACCGGACGGTGTTCGTGGAGGAGGTGAACCGCGACTACGTGCGCACCGCGCGGGCCAAGGGGGCCGGCGACGGGCGCGTGATGCTCCGCCACGTCCTCGGCAATGCGATGATCCCCATCCTCACCAACGTGGTGATGGCGATCCCCTTCCTGTTCACCGGGTCGCTCCTGCTCGAGGCCTTCTTCGGTATCCCCGGCCTCGGCTCGCTGACCGTCGACGCCATCGACGGCAACGATTTCGCCACGCTGCGGACGATGGTCTACATCGACGCGCTCCTCTTCGTCCTGGGCCAGATCCTGACCGACATCAGCTACACGCTCGTCGATCCACGGGTCCGGCTGGAGTAGGTCCATTGCCGCCCTTCCTCGAGCACCACTGGTTCTCCAACGCGGTCGTCGCCGCGCTGCTGCTCGCCGGCGCGGCCGCGGCGGTCGCGGTCCGCCGGCACGAGCTGTGGCGTGAGGCGGCGCGCGAGCTCTGGCGCCGGCGACCGGTCGCCCTGTCCGTTCTCGCCCTCTACGTCGCGGTGGGGCTGGCCGACTCGGTGGCGTGGGTCGACGGCCGGGGTCTGGGTGACGACGTGGTGTCGGCGCACCAGCCCCGCTCGATCGTCGATCGGGCGTTCGGCGGCCGGCCGGAGAAGAGCTACTCGGCCCCGTTCGCCGCCACCGAGCTGTACGGGACGCCCCCGCGCCCGCTGGCCTACCCTGGCCGCCACCCGCTCGGCACTGACATCCTCGGTCGGGACACGCTGCTGCTCACGCTCAAGGGGGTGCGCGTGGCCCTGCTGGTGGGGGGGCTGACGAGCCTGCTCGCCATCCCGCTCGCGCTCCTCTTCGGGGTGAGCGCGGGGTACTTCGGCGGGCGCGTGGACGACGCGGTGTTCTTCGTGATGAGCACGCTGGCGTCGATCCCGGGGATCTTGCTCCTGATCGCGCTGGTGATGGCGCTGGGGCAGGGGACGGTGCAGGTCTGTCTCGCCCTCGCGATCACCAGCTGGGTGAGCTTCTGCCGCATCGCTCGCGGCGAAACCATGAAGCTCCGTGAGCTCGACTACGTCCACGCGGCGCGGCTGATGGGCGTCTCGGAGGTCGGCATCATCTGGCGGCACGTGCTGCCCAACCTGCTGCACCTGGTGGTGATCACCTTTGTCCTCATGTTCTCGGGGCAGGTGCTGGTGGAGGCGGTCCTCGCCTGGCTCGGCATCGGCGCGGCCGGGAGCTGGGGGCAGATGATCGCCCAGGCCAAGGACGAGCTGTCGCGGGATCCGGTGGTCTACTGGAACGTGCTCGCCGCGGGGGGCGCGATGGTCGTGCTCCTGCTCGGGGTGAACGCGGTGGGGGACGCGGTGCGCGACGTCCTCGACCCGCGCACCCGGCGCGAGGGGGACTAGCGCGATGGCGGTCACGACCTCGGCCGACGCCACCGTCCGCGTGCGCGAGCTGGTCACCACCTTCCCGAGCGGCGGGCGCCGGATCGCCGTGGTCGATGCCGTGAGCTTCGACGTCGCGTCCGGCGAGGTGCTGGCGCTGGTGGGCGAGAGCGGGTGCGGCAAATCGATGACCGCGCTCTCGATGCTACGCCTGGTGCCGAAGCCGGGACGCGTGGAGGGAGGTTCCGTGCGCCTGGGCGAGACGGAGGTGCTGGCCCTCGACGTGCCCGCGATGCGGCGGCTCCGGGGCCACCGCATGGCGATGATCTTCCAGGAGCCGATGTCGAGCCTGAACCCGGTGATGACGGTCGGCGCGCAGGTGGTGGAGGCGATCCGCCTTCACGAGCGCGTGTCCGGGCGCGCGGCCCGGGCGCGGACGGTGGGGCTCTTTGCCGCGGTCGGCATCCCGGACCCGGCGGTCCGGTTCGGCGCCTACCCCCACCAGCTCTCCGGCGGGCTCAAGCAGCGCGTCATGATCGCGATGGCCCTCGCCATGCGACCGGCGGTGCTCCTCGCCGACGAGCCGACCACCGCCCTCGACGTGACCATCCAGGCCCAGATCCTGGAGCTGTTGCGGGACCTGCAGCGCGAAACCGGCACCGCCATCCTCCTCATCACGCACGACCTCGGGGTGGTGAACGAGCTGGCCGATCGCGTCGCCGTCATGTACGCGGGCAAGCTGGTGGAGACGGGGACCCGGCGCGCGGTCCTCGGTGATCCGTGGCACCCCTACACCCGGGGCCTGCTGGCGGCGATGCCGGGGCGCGCCCGGCGCGGCGCGCGCCTGTTCGAGATCGCGGGGGTCGTGCCGCCGCCGACCGAGTGGTCACACGGGTGCCGCTTCGCGAGCCGCTGCCCGGAGGTGCTGCCCTGCTGCGCGGCGGAGCCGCCGCCTCGGCTCGTCCCGTCGCCGGAGCGTGAGGTCTTCTGTCACGCGCGGGTCGGCGGCCCTGGCGCTGCCGCGGGCGCGGGCGGCATCGTGCCGTCCGGGCCGCCACCCCAGGAGGCGGACGCGTGACCGACCCGAGCCTGCTCGAGGTCACCGGGCTCCGGACCTGGTTCCCCATCCGGCGGGGCGTGTTTCGGCGCGTGGTCGGGCACGTGCGCGCGGTCGACGGGGTGAGCCTCGACGTCGCCGCGGGCGAGACGGTGGCGCTGGTCGGCGAGAGCGGGTGCGGCAAGACCACCGTGGGGCGCTCGCTGCTCCGGCTGGTGGAGCCTCGCGAGGGCTCCGTGCGGTTCGCCGGCGAGGAGCTGGTCGGCCTCGGCCCGCGCGATCTCCGGCGGGTGCGCCGCGCGATGCAGATGGTGTTCCAGGATCCGATGACGGCGCTCGATCCACGGATGCGGGTCCGGGACATCCTGGTCGAGGGGCTCGACGCCTACCGTATCGGGGCGGGCGCCGCCGAGCGCACCGCGCGGGCCCGCGCGCTGCTCGAGCGCGTCCGGTTGCCGGCCGAGCACCTCACCCGCTTCCCGCACGAGTTCTCGGGCGGGCAGCGGCAGCGGATCGGGATCGCGCGCGCGCTGTCGGTCGAGCCCCGGCTGATCGTGCTCGATGAGGCCGTCTCGGCGCTCGACCTCTCCATCCAGGCCCAGATCCTGAACCTGCTCGGGGACCTCCAGGCCGAGCTCGGGATCGCGTACCTCTTCATCACCCACGATCTGTCGGTGGTGCGCTACCTCGCGCGGCGGGTCGCTGTGATGTACCTCGGCCAGATCGTCGAGCAGGCACTCACGGAGGCGCTCTTCGCCGAGCCGCTCCACCCGTACACTCGAGGGCTGCTCGCCGCCGTGCCCTCCCTCGACCCCGCCGTGCGCCGGGTGGAGGCGCGGGTCCTCGGCGACGTCCCCTCGCCGGCCGCGCCGCCGCCGGGGTGCCGCTTTCACACCCGCTGCCCCGAGGTCATGCCGCGCTGCTCGCGCGAGGCGCCGCCGCTCTACCGCGTCGGGGGGCGCGCTGTACGTTGCTTCCTGCACGAGGCCGCCGCCGACGAGGCCGAGGACGAGAGGGCGGGGGCGCGGCGCGCGGTGCGCTAGAACCGAAGCCCGAGGAGCAAGGAGGGCGCGAGGGTGAAGACCGTCTCGTCCGACTCCTCCTGGCCGAGCCAGGCTTCTGCGGACCCTCGCCCCTCGAGGTACGGCATCGGCCCACGCCGGCGGCGCAACAGGTCGACGGCGAGGAAGACATGTTGGGCCACGACGAGGGCCGACAGGGCGCCGTCGGTGGAGGCGCGCGGGATGCTCATCGCCCCCACGCCGGTGCCGAAGCCGTAGGAGAAGCCGGACTCATGGAGCTCGACCTCGAAGCCCGTGGCGAGCCCGCCCACGTCCAGTCCGGCCTGGGTGCGGCCGAAGAAGGCGGTGGGGGCGCCGTAGAGCCCGACGCGGCCCGAGGCCACGCGGGCGCCGACCAGCACGCGCGGCCCCCCGCCGTAGATGGGGATCCCGAAGAGCGGTCGGTAGCTCCCGCGGGCGCCGACCTTTCCAGCGAGGCGCGCGCGGGGTGGGCCGCGCGGCGCAGCGGGGTCGTCGGCCGCGTCGCTCGTCGGCGTGGCGGCGACGGGCCCCGCGAGCAGCAGCGCCGCTGCGACGGCGCGCGCGGTGCTCACCGGCACCGGATCGCCCCCCCTCCGGGATCGAGGGCGCTCGCGCAGACGCCGGCGGCGCGGAGCTCGTCGCAGGAGTGAAGACGGATGCAGCCGGCCGTGTCGCCGTGGAGGTCCGGGAACACGGTCGTCTCGCCCATGCAGCCGCAGTCCTCCTCGCTCCCGTCGCACTCCCACTCCTCGAAATCGCAGCTCACCCGCTCCGGGGGCAGCGCGCCGCAGCAGCGCTCGAGGCGGGCGACGGCCTCCTCGCACTCGAGCTCGTCGCGGCGGAAGTCCCCCAGGCCGTGGCGCGGCGCGTTCAGCAGCGTTGCCACGCCGAGCGCCAGGCCCAGCGCGGTCCAACCTCCGCCGCGCCCCCGTCGGGGTGGCACCCCGATGTCACCCATCGCGAACACGCGCCGGGGTCATGCAAGCGATGTTCCACGGCGGTTGGTCCCGAATCGCCCGCTCTCCCCGGGCGAGCGCGTGCCCTGGGGCCACGGTGTGGCGAGCTCATCACACGTCGCGTGCCCTTTCCCAGGTCACCCGGACGGGAGGGTCATCACCCGGCGCCGCGGACCTCTCGGGATTCGAGGGGGCTCGGATGCGCCCTACCCCAGGGCCGGTCGCGCCTCGAGAGAGCGGCGCGCAGCAAGATCCCCGGGCCGGCCCGGGCGTGTAGTATCCCGACCGCGGCCGGACCTGATGGACGACGGCCCGGGAGGAACCATGCGGTGCTTGCAGGAGGCGGCGGCATTCCACGGCGAGACTCGCGCGCGGGGCCCGCGCGCGGTCGCTCGGGGCGCGTTCGGCGTCCGCGGGTCCCTCATCGTGGTCGGGTCGCTGTTCGTCTCGACGGTTGCGTGCAGCGGCGAGACGGTGGACGGCGGTGGGAGCGGCAGCGCCGTGCCCGAGGGCGGCGTCTGCGTCCCCAACGAGACGCGGATCTGCTACGGGCCAGGCGCCTGTGAAGGGGGACAGGCGTGCATGGCCGACGGTTCGGGTTGGGGTCCCTGCGACTGTGGTCCAGGGACGGAGGGGAGCGCTGGCGCCGACGGATCCGGTGGCGGCGAGGCGGCCGCGGGAGCGGGCGTCGGGGGCGGGGGCGCCGGGGGCGGCGGCACCGGACGCGTCCCCTGCGCCCTCGTGGGGCGGGAGCTCACCCTGCCCGCGATCTACCGGGATTTCGACGCCGACCACCCCGATTTCGAGCTGGGGGTTTCGGGGCAGACCGAGGCCACCGTCGGCCTGGTCGCCGGGAGCCTGGGCGCGAACGGCGTTCCGGAGCTGGTGGTGACGGGCTCGACCATCACCAGCGCCGACACCTTCGCCGAATGGTACCGAGACGTGCCCGAGGTGAACGCGACGATCGCCGGGAGCCTCGTCCTCTTCGAGGACGGGGAGGGAGGCTACGTGAACCGCTGGGGCGCGGACGGCCAGCAGTGGAAGGCCTACTCCGACCTGACCTGGTGCGGCAACGGCGGTACGGGCTGTGGGAGCTGCGATCCGCTGCCCGAGGGTACCGCCTGCCATGACCCCTGCCCCGACCCCGCGATGCCCGAGTGCGCCGCGACGGAGGACCTCTACGATGGAACCCCCGTGTTCTTCCCCGTCGACGGCGCCGGCGCGGCGATCACCCCCGCGGATGAGTACGTACAGGCCACCATCGCCCCCGAGTACGGCGGCAACTGGCAGCTCGAGGACGAGAGGACGACCCACAACTTCCATTTCACGAGCGAGATCCGCTTCTGGTTCGTGCACGACCCCGGCGCGAGCCCGGTGATAGAGATCATGGGCGACGACGACGTGTGGGTCTTCGTCAACGGCCGCCTGGCGCTCGACCTGGGCGGGATCCACACGCCGGTGGGGGGCGAGGTCCGCCTGGGCGACCTCGCGGCGAGCCTGGGGCTCGCGGCGGGGGAGCGTCACGAGGTCGCCATCTTCCAGGCCGAGCGGCAGACCACCGGCTCCACGCTGCGGCTCCGGTTGAGCGGCTTCGCGTGGGCGACGCTCGAGTGCGACCCGGGCTAGGCGGCGTCGCTCGTCAGCGGTCCGGCGTCAGCGGTACGTCCGCCTGACACCCGCCCCCGCGGATCTCGGCCCTCCCGCCGGTGAGCCTCGCGCTCACATCCGCCGCGTGCGCGGCGAGCTCGAACACGGCGCGGCGCTGGGCGATCGAGATCCAGGTCAGGCGACGCGGTCCGGGGTGGTCCGGGATCATCGGCGTGCCGGCCATCTGCGCGGCGTTCGCCGACGGCAGCTCGACCTCGCCGCGCAGGTCGGGCCGGCAGGTCGCCCCCGCGTCGGCGATCGAGGTGCCGTCGTCTTCCATCGCGCCCGACCACTCGCCGTCAGAGTCCACGAACTCGTCGTCGCCGCGGAAGCGGCCGTAGACGAGGTCGTTGCCGCCGGCGAACGAGAGGCTCACGCCCGCCTCCGCGTGGCCGTTTTCGATCACGAGCCAGTCCCCCTCGATCCGGTAGGCCGGCGGCGTGGGGGCGTCGACCGCGTTCTGGTAGTAGAACGCGCCCCCTGGCAACGGCGCGACGAAGAAGGTGTGCGTGTGGAAGTGCATGTTACCGGAAGCGATCGCCCACGGCGGGTCGCCCGTGCACTGGTCACCCTCGTCGCGGTCGCCGTAGCCGCAGCCGTGGCAGGAACGCTCGCGGGCGGAGGGCGGCGCCGCCGGATCGAGCAGGGGGAGCGAGCAGTTGACCAGCAACCGCGCCGCGGCAAGCTCCGTCCACCCGCGCGCGATGGGCACCTCACCCTCGGGGGCGACGCGCCAGGTAGCCACGCACCGGGAATCGGTGCCGAGGCGGGCCGTCGCCGCCTTCGAGCCGTGGCGCTCCGCCAGGACGAGGGCGATGCGCGCTCCCTCGTCGTCGCCGAGCGCCTTCGCCGCCTGCGCCACGTTGTACCAGGCTTCGGCCCGCAGCCGCGGGTCCCGGGTGAGGGCGAGCGCGTCGTAGAAGTCCTGCCGCGCGCGCCGGGCGTCGCCCGATTTCAGGTACGCGAAGCCCCGCTCGGCGCGCAGTCGCGCGTCGACCGGGCGGGCCCGAATCGCCAGGTCGAACTCGTCGATGGCGTCGCCCCAGCGCCCCTCGCCGCTCGCCTTGCGCGCGCGCGCGAAGTGGGCCACCGGATCGGGGCACCCTGCGCCGGGCGCCTCCGCGGGCGCGGTCGCGGCCACCGCGGCGCCAGCGGTCGGTGTCGAGGAGGGAGCGGTCGGCGGGGCCGCCACGCCCGGGGCGGCGCGATCCGTCGCCGGGGCCGCCGCGCTCGACGTGCCGCTGCCGGTCTGGCCCCTGGTCGCGGGCGCGCGGCAGGCGAGCAGGGTGGTCGCGATGGCCAGCCAGAGCGCGCGGGGAGGCGGCAAGGAGCCCAGTCTGGCACGGACTCCGCGGGCTTCGCCAGCGCGCCGTCGCGGCCGTCAGGGGCGCGCCGCGCCCCGGGCGGGGCAGCGGGTCAGGTCGCGGCGAGCCGGGCCGGGATCGGCGGCATCGCCCCCGGACAGGACGCGACGTAGGACGCGATCCGGTTGGCGCGTGCGGCGAGGGACGCGAGCTCGTCGGGGATGGCGCGCGCGCGGCCGAGCTCGACGGCGAGCACGGCCACGAAGGCGTCGCCCGCCCCGACCGGATCGCCGACGCCCGCGGGGACCGGGAACCCCGGGTGCTCCGCCCGGGCCGCCGCGGTCACGAGGGCGCAGCCGCGTGCGCCGCGGGTGAGCGCCACCAGTCGCACGCCGCGCCCGAGCAGCCAGGCCACGGCGTCGGTGACGCCAGCCTCGCGCGCGACGAGCGCGGCCTCTGCCTCGTTGAGCTTGACGACGTCCGCGTGGGCCACGGCGGTGTCGATCACGGCGGGCGCAGCGAACGGGGGCCGGACGTTGAGGTCGCAGACGCGCAGGCAGCCCGGCGGGGCGGTGTCCCACGCCGCGCGGAGCGCGCCGGCGCCGAGCACGGTGCGCTGGGCGAGGGTGCCGAAGCAGAGGACGTCCGCGCGGCTCACGGCCCGGAGCACGGGTTCGTCGGCCGTGATCCGGTCCCACGCGACCTCGTTCGCGATCCGGTAGCGGGGCTCGCCCCGGTCCATCGTGACGGTGACGGTCCCCGTCGCCGCGTTCGGGTCCCGCTGGATCAGCGACACGTCCACGCCGCACCGCGCGAGCTCCGCGCACGCGCGCGCCCCGAGCTCGTCGTGTCCCACTCGGCTGACCAGGGCGGCGTCGGCGCCGAGCTGGGCGGCGTGGTAAGCGACGTTGGCCGCCGCCCCGCCGAGCCGGGGCCCGTCCGCGAAGATGTCCCAGAGCACCTCGCCCCACGCGAGCACGCGCGGACGGCTCGGGATCCGCGCCACCGTGACCCGGTTGCCGTCGCCTTCGTCGCCCGTGGAGCCCACCACGCCGGGAATCCCTCGGCCGCCCGCTCGCTTCCGGGTTGCCGGGAGCGGTGCGGCTCGTCGCCTCTCTACCACGGGGCTCCGGGGATCAGGGGTCACTGACGGGCTCCGCCAGCGTTTGCAGCTCGGCCCGGCGCGGCCCCACCATCCACCCCTGGGGGGTCCCGTCTCCGGCCGTGCGTCCAGCACATCTTGGTCAAATCGGGAATCTTGGGGCAGAATCGCCCGCAGATGAGCGCAACCCCTCTCCCCGACGAAAAGACCGAGCGGTATCCGGTCGCCTCCTTGCCTCCAGACGAGGACGACGAGGGGGAGGCCGCCGGGGCGCTGACCGTGCTCCAGGGGCCGCGCCTGGGCACCGTGTACGACCTGCACCATGGCCGCAACATCCTCGGGCGCGGAGAGGACGCCGACGTGCAGGTCGTCTTCGAGGGCGTGTCGCGCCGCCATGCGCAGATCGTCGAGCGCGGTGGGAGCTACGTACTCGAGGACCTCGGCTCCACCAACGGCACCTATTACCGAGGGTTGCCCGTCACGAGCCCGGTCGAGCTCGGCGAGGGGGACCGGATCAGCCTCGGGGGTCGGGTCGTCCTGCGCTTCTCGCGGGAAGGGTCCCTGGAGCGGCGGCTTCGCGAGGAGCTCTACTACCTCGCCACGCGGGATCCGCTGACGCGCGCCCACAACCTCCGCTTCTTCGAGGAGCGCATGGACTCGGAGTGGCCCTGGGCCGTGCGCCACGAGCAGGCATGTTCGCTCCTGATGATCGACGTCGACCACTTCAAGAGCGTGAACGACGGCTTCGGGCACCTGGCCGGCGACGCCGTCCTGCAGGAGATCGTGAGCACGATCTCCGCCAGCCTGCGGCGCGAGGACGTCCTCGCGCGCGTCGGGGGCGAGGAGTTCGCGGTGCTCTGCCGCGCCACGCGTCTCGAGGCGGGTGTCCTGCTCGCGGAGCGCCTCCGGAGGAACGTCGCGGACGCGAGCTACGAGTGGCGCGGGCAGCGGCTCGCGGTGACCGTGTCGGTCGGGGTGGCGGCTTCGCACGAGTCAGGGCTCGCGACGCCGCGGCAGCTCCGCGAGCGCGCGGACGAGCGGCTCTATGCGGCCAAGGCGCGCGGGCGCAATTGCGTCGAGCCGCCGCCGACCGCGCTGCCCTGAAACCGCGCTCGGTGGTCACCGAGTTCGGGGTGGCGCGTCGCGGCGCCAGGAGAGCCGGCGGCGGCAGCAGGGCTGCGCACGTTCCGCGTCAGCGCGTGGCGAGCAGCACGACTAGGACCAGCAGCAGCGCCACGATGGTCCCGAGCAGCGCGAGCAGCGCCGGGTTCGGCGGCGGGCTCGCCGGGCCCGGCGCGGCGCGGGAGCTGCCCGTCGGACGCGGCGCCGGGCGAGTCGTGGTCGGCGGCCGCCCCGATCGGCGAGGCGGCGCCCCGGACGGGGTCGACCTGGGCCGCCCTGGCCCCGCCGAGAGGCGATCCGGGCGCCGGCTGGGCGAGGTCTGCGGGGGCTGGCGCATCGTCGCGTCGGAGTTCCGCTGCGGGGAGGCCCGGGGCCGGACCGAGCGCGCAGCGCTGCGCGGCCGGACCGAGGGGGGGGGCGTCCCCTGGCGCTCCGGCTCGACGTCGCTGCTGGTCGTGCGCGGGTCCCAGGCTCCCGGGATGGCCGAGCGCCCACTGCCGGCGGTCGGGGTCTGCTCGCGCTCCACCACCTCGAGGCCGCGAGCGAGCGCCGAGAGCGTCGTTCCTCGGGAGAGCTTGCGCAGCTCCTCGATCGCCGCCCGCTTCTCCGGGCTCAGGCGGCGCTGAACCACACGGGCGATCTCGGGCGGGCCCACCACGTGGTCGTGATCGGCCATCCACTCCTCGAGGGCGAGGCGCATGGCCTCGGCGGTTTCGAACCGGTCCTCCATCGCCGGTGCCAGGGCGGTGAGGATGATCGCCTCGAGGTCCTCCGGGTAGGTCGGCTTCAGCTCCGTGGGCCGGCGGTAATGCCCCTCGAGGATCTTGTGCATCGCCTGCGGCCCGCTGCCGAACGGCCGGAGGCCAAGGGTGGCGACGTACAGGACGCAGCCGAGCGCGTAGATGTCGGCGCGGCGATCCACGGTGCCCCCCACGATCTGCTCCGGGGGGATATAGGCGAACTTGCCCTTGACCTCGCCCGTCTTGGTGCGCGAGTGAAGCTGGTGGCGGGCCTTCGCGATCCCGAAGTCCGACACCTTCACCTGACCCTGCAGGGAGAGCAGGATGTTGGGGGGAGAGATGTCGCGGTGCACGATCCCGAGCGGCGCCCCCTCCGGGTCGGTCGCCTCGTGGGCGGCGTGCGCCCCCGCGCAGGCGTCGGCGACGATGCGCGCCGCGAGGTGGTACTTGAGCGGGACGATCTCCGCGCCCCTGTGCAGCAGCCCGGCGAGGGAGTCCCCCGCCACCCACTCCATGACCATGAAGATGAGGTCGTCCTGCTGATCGAGCTCCAGCAGGTCGCACACGTTCGGGTGGTGGACCGCGGAGGCGACCGTCGCCTCGTCGATCAGCATCCGGGTGTACTCCGCGTCGGCCGCGTACTCGGCTCGCACGACCTTCATCGCCACCGTCCGCGAGAGCCCGAGCTTGCCCTCGGGCTTCGCGGCCCAGACCTCCGCCATGCCGCCGCTCGCCAGCGGCGCGAGCAGCCGGTAGCGCCCGATGCGCTCACCGGGACGGAGCCGTGAGCTCATGCCTTCCCCGACGCTGTCGTGCACGGTCGACCTGGACTCGCCTTCGCGAGACTGCTCGTACCACATCCCGGGGAACGCGTTCACCGGCCGCGGCCGCCGGCGCGCGCCGGTCAGCGCCCGGCGCCGCCGGGGTGCGGGGTGACGTCGGGTGTCGCGGAGGGCGCCCGGGAGCCGAGCGGGCTGGCGGGGGCGCCGCCGTGGCTGGGCGGCACGTCCGCGCATCTGATAGGATGGTTGACGTTAGGTGACGTCTCTCGTGCAGACCCGCTCCGGCCCCGCACCCGGCGACCGGTTGGGGGACTACCAGCTCCTCGTCCAGGTCGGCGCGGGCGGGATGGGACGCGTCTTCGCGGCGCGGCGGAGCGGCGTCTCCGGCTCCGGGCCGCTGGTGGCGATCAAGACCGGCCTCGGGGAGCTCGGAGGGGGACAGGAGTTCGCCCGGCTGTTCGTCGACGAGGCTCGGATCGCCTCGCTCATCGATCACCCGAACGCACTCCCGGTCCACGAGCTCGGGGAGCAGGACGGTGTGCTCTACCTGGTGATGGAGTGGTGCGACGGGGCCACGCTGCGCGAGCTGCTCGACGCCGCCCCGGACCATCGTCTGCCACTCGACGTGGCCGCGCGCGTCGTCGCCGAGGTCGCGGCGGGTCTCCACGCCGCGCACGAGCTCGTCGGTGAGGACGGCGAGCCGCTGCAGGTCGTCCACCGCGATGTCTCGCCCCAGAATGTCCTTCTCTGGTCCTCCGGGCACGTCAAGGTTTCCGACTTTGGCGTCGCCAAGGCGCGCGGGCAGCTCCACCGACCGACCGAGACGGGCGAGGTGAAGGGCAAGCTCAGCTACATGGCGCCCGAGCAGGTGACCTCGCCCCGGATCGATCGGCGGGCGGACGTGTTCGCGCTCGGCTGCGTGCTCTACGAGGCCACCGTGGGGCAACGCCCGTACCACGGTGGAGACGCGCTGACGACGCTCTACCAGCTCCTCGAGCGCGAAACCGTCGCGCCCCGCGCGCTCCGCGGCGACTACCCCGAGGAGCTCGAGCGGATCGTCCTGCGCGCGCTCGCCAAGGCGCCCGAGCGCCGCTTCCAGACCGCGGAGGAGCTCCGATCAGCGCTCGAGGGGTGGCTGCGCGCGCGGCGATCCGTCGTCACCGAGGGTCGCGTCGCCGCCGTGCTGCGCGACCACGTCGGGGAGCTCGTTTCCCGCAAGCGCCGGCAGGTGGCCGAGGCCATCGCGCGGTTGGACGCCGCCCCGTCGCCCGCTTCCCGGTCGGCGTCGGGCTCGGCCGAGCTCCGGCGCTCGTCGACGGAGCCGCCGAGCGAGGTGGCGACGAGCGCGGCCGCGACGCTCGACGTGCGCCCGCGCCCCGCGGGGCGCCGGGCGTCGGGGGAGCGCTGGGCCGTCATCGGGCTGTCGCTCGGGGCGGTCGCGCTCGCCGCCGTCGTGGTGATGGTCGCGGCGCGCCGGGGCGCGCCAGCTCCCCCCGTCGTGGCGAGTGCCCCCGCGGACGTGACGGGGCGCCCACCGGCGTCGGGGCCGCCCCCGGCGCCATCGACGCCGTCCCTGGCGCTCGTCACCGTCCGCACGGAGCCCCCCGACGCGCGCCTCCAGCTCGACGACGAGGCGGCGCTGCCGAACCCGCTCGTCCGGCGGGTGCCCGCCGACGGCTCGACGCACGTGGTCATCGCGACCGCCCCCGGGTACGTTCCGGCCACGGTCCGCGTGGTCTTCGACGGCGATCGTGACGTGGTGGTGCGGCTCACTCCGCAGCCGGCGGTGAGGGCCGGTCGCGCTCTCCCCGCGCGGCCCCCGGCCCCTGGCCCCTCCGCGGCCGCGTCCGCGCGGAAGGGGGGCAAGGTCAGGCCCCTCGACGAGAACAACCCCTTCGGGCGCCCCCCATGAGGTACTTCGAGTCCCTCGTCACCGTCGCGCTGGCCGCGTCGCTGCTCGGGGCTCCGCCCGCGCTCGCGCAGGCTCCGGCGGCCGCGCCGGCCGCGCCCGGAGCGACGGCCGCGGCCCCGGCCCCGGCCACCGCCGACGCGGAGCGGACCACGGAGGCGGCTCGGCGCTTCGCGCGCGGTCTCGCCTTCTACCGCGACGGTGAGTATCGCCTCGCCCAGATCGAGTTCGATCGCGCCTACGAGCTCGTGCCTGATTACCGCGTGCTCTACAACATCGGGCAGGTCAGCATCCAGCTCGCCCAGTACGCGCGCGCGCGTCGCGCGCTCGCGCGCTACCTCGCGGAGGGTGGCGCGGAGGTGTCCGAGGAGCGCGCGGCGGCGGTTCAGGCCGACCTCGAGATGCTCGCCCAGCGCACGGCCTTCGTCACCGTCGAGGTGTCCGTGGCCGGTGCGGAGATCCTGGTCGATGACGAGCCGGTAGGCGTCGCGCCGCTGCCGGAGCCGCTGCTCGTGGACGCGGGGCGGCACGCCGTGGCGGCCCGGCACGGGCAGTCGACGTCCGCGGCGCAGTACGTCACCGTGGCGGGAGGCGACTCCATCACGGTCCAGATCGAGCTCGTGCGGCCCGTCCCCGCGGAGCCGGTCACGGTGCCCCCGCCGGTCGCCCCGGTCGCGGTTGCGGCGGCGCCGTCGGCCGCGCCGGAGGCGGCGCGCGCGCCGTTCCCGCGGTGGTGGCTCGGGTGGCCCGCCCCCGGGGTCGTGGCCGCGGGCGCCGGCGTCCCCTTCGCGCTCGGCGACGCGGCCGCGCGCCTGCACCAGGAGCAGGAGGAGGAGCCAACCCCTCGCGACGAGTTCGACGCGAGCTATCGGCGGGCGGTGGGCCTCCTCGACACTTCCGCGGTGCTCGCGGCGGGCGCCGCGGTGGCGGGCGGCGTCTCGTTCTACGTGACCGTGCGCCACGCGCGGGGGCGACCGCCGCGTGCCGGTGGGATCGCGCCCTCGGCGGCGGTCGCCCGGGCGCCGCGGGCGACCGTGGCCGTCGGCCCCGCAGGGATTGCCCTGCAGGGCTCCTTCTAGCCGCGGGGCGGCGAATCTCGCCGGGGCGGCGCGTCAGGGACCTCGGCGCGCCCGCCGGGCGACTGGGGGCTGTGACTTCCGTGTGCACGGGATAGATTACGGAGCGCCTTGCCGACCCTCGATCCCCAGGGCCAGCCCCGCGGGGGCCTCGAACTGCTCGTCTACCTCCAGCAGGAGCGGCGTACCTTTCCGCTGCCGCCGGAGGGGACCGTCACGGTGGGTCGATCGATCGAGAACGACGTGCGCATCGAACAGCGCTCCATTTCGCGGCGCCACCTGCAGCTCCACGTGACCCCACGCGGGCTCGAGATCGAGGATCTCGAGAGCGCCAACGGCACCTTCCTGCTCGGTGAACGCGAGGCGAGCTGCCTGGATGAGGCCGCCATCCACGGGAGCGGCCAGCGCCTCTCGCCGAAGCGGCGGGTCCCGCTCTCCTGCGGCGCCCTGGTGCGCATGGGCACGGTGCTCTTCGTCGTCCATCGCCCGCACCCGACCACCCACCACGAGGCCCTCCGGGGCTCCCCCGCCCTCGGCGGGGCCGCGATCGTCGTCGACCCGAAGGTGCGGCGGATCTACGAGCTCGGCATCCGCGCCGCGCAGAGCGACATCACCGTCCTCATCCTGGGAGAAACCGGCGTCGGCAAGGAGGTGCTGGCGGAAACCATCCACGCCCACTCGCGGCGCGCCGGGCGGCCGTTCCTGCGCCTGAATTGCGCGGCGCTCTCGGAGACGCTGCTCGAGAGCGAGCTGTTCGGTCACGAGAAGGGCGCTTTCACCGGCGCCACCAGCGCGAAGGTCGGGCTCCTGGAGGCCACCGAGGGCGGGACCGTGTTCCTCGACGAGATCGGGGAGCTCCCGCTGAGCACGCAGGTGAAGCTCCTGCGCGTGCTGGAGGATCGCGCCGTGCGTCGCGTCGGCAGCACCCGGGCGCGACGGATCGACGTGCGGTTCGTGACGGCGACGAACCGTGATCTCCGACGGCAGGTCGCGCGCGGCCGCTTCCGCGAGGATCTCTACTTCCGGATCAACGGGGTGAAGCTCGAGATCCCGCCGCTGAGGGAGCGGCCCTCGGAGGTCGAGCCGCTCGCGCGCTTCTTCCTGCACGAATTCTGCGTGCGATGCAACATCCCCGAGCCGCGGCTGTCGCCGGAGGCGATCGAGCAGCTGCGGCAGTACTCGTGGCCCGGCAACGTCCGCGAGCTCCGGAACGTGATGGAGCGCGCCCCGTTCCTGGTGGGGGAGGGGTCCATCAGGCCGGAGCACGTCCCGCGCAACGACCGGCCGTCGCTGTCGCCCGCGCTGCTCGACGCGGAGGAGGGCGATTTGCCGACGGATCTCCACCCGGTGTCAGTCCCGCTCCCGCCGGCCCCGCGCGCGCCTGCGCCGGGCCTCCCCGAGCCGCTCCAGGACGCCCCCTCCGGGGGCGACCGGCACGCCGAGCGCGCGCGGGTCCAGCGCGCGCTGGAGGCGTGCGGTGGCAACCAGACGCGCGCCGCGCGCCTGCTCGGCATCTCGCGCCGGACCCTGGTGAATCGGCTCGACGAGTTCCAGCTCCCGCGCCCGAAGAAGCGGCCGTGAGCCGCGGCCGCCGCCCGCCACTGGCCCCGTGGGCGGCCGCGTCGACGCTCCCCGGCAGGCGCCGTCTCCTGCCGCCCGCCGTGGGGGGAAGGGCGGGGGAAGCGCGGGCGTGGCGCGAGCGTAAGCTGGATCATCGAGCCTGCGCTATGGACCGCCCTGGCGAGCCCACGACCCTGCTGATCCTCCTCGCGCCGACCTGCGGGAGCCGCTCTCACACCCCGGCGCGCGGCCGCCGTGGCGCGCGCGGGGGGCAGCCACTCGGGGGCCGGCTCCAGCGGCCCCGCGCCCCGCTGCACCGACCCCGGCACGGAGCGAGGTGAGCGGGACTTCGCCGCGGCCCCGCGCCAGGCCGGCGGCCGCCCGCCAGTGCCCCGCTGGCCGGTCACCGGTCGACCGAGGGCGCGGCGCTCACGTGCCGCTCAGGGTTCAGGGGTCGGCGGCGGCGGCAGCGTGGCCGAGGGGCGTCGGTTCCGGCAGGCGTCGATGCCGGACTGCAGCGGCGGGGTGAGCTGCGATTTCGGCAGGGAGGGCGCACCCATCACGTTATGGAAGACGCGGCGGAGGTGCAGGCCGCCGCCCGTCTTGAAGCTGAGCCAGACGAACATGGCGCGGCCCTTGATCAGCGGGTACGGCACCCCTCCGCCGCGGCGGTTGTTCCACGCCCGCGAGTCGCTGCTGTTGTTGCGGTTGTCGCCGAGGACCCACACCTCGTCGGTCCCGATGTGATACGGCCCCTCCTCGTCCATCGGATCGAATCGCGCGGCGGCGTCCGGCCCGTTCTCGAAGAGGGTCCCCGGGGTGAGCGCCTCGTCCGCGGTCGCGCCGAGGCGGCCCTCCTCGTAGAGGGTGAGGTACGCGTACTCGCCGAGATACTCCATGAAGAGCAGGCCGCGCTGGCCCCGGTCGCGGCCGCCGTCGTCGCGATCGAGCACCCCGACGTAGCAGTACGGGACCATCCAGCCGTTGATGAACGGGTGACCCGCGCGCACGACCAGGGTGTCGCCGGGGAAGGCGATCGCGCGCTTGATGTAGTCGTCGGCGCGGTTCTCGGGGAATTCGAAGACCATCACGTCGCCGCGCCGCGGGGGCAGGCGCTGAAACAGGCGCTGCTCCGTGAACGGGATCGGCGGCCCGTAGGCGAGCTTGTTGACGAAGATGTGATCCTGGATCTGAAGCGTCGGGAGCATCGATCCGCTGGGGATCTTGAAGGCCTCCACCACGAAGGCGCGGAGGATGACGGCCACCAGGACCGCGATCGCGATCGATTCCGCGTACTCGCGCAGCTCGCTCTTGCGCCACCGGCCGAGGTGGCGCGCCACCAGCGCGGTCGCCCGCTCGTGGGCCGCCACGAAGTCGGCCTCGACGAAGGGCTCCCCCTCGGCCGCGGCGCGCAGGTCTTCGAGCGCTCCCGCGAGCTCGTCTCGACCCGCCGCCGGGATCTCGCGCTCCACCGCGCGTCGGTGACGGCGCAGCAGCCGCCCGGCCTCGTCGAGCAGCTGGAACGCCTGCTCGTGATCGCGCCGGAGTCGGTCGGGGACGTCGGGGCGTCCGCCCGCGTCGGCCAGGCGCGCGAGCGGGAGCCGGTGTCGCCACCGGTACAGCGTCATCTCGAAGAGGGTGAAGAACACGATCAACGCCGGGAGGCGCTGATCGTGCAGCAGGAAGCGGAAGCGGGCGATCAGACCCGGCGCGAAGGCGTCCTCCGCCTTGAGGAGCTCCACCGTCGCCCACGCGAGCAACAGCGGCACCAGGACGAACCAGAGTACCCAGAAGGCGGAACGGAGCAGCTTCGAACGTTGCACGGGCGTCGCGCGAGGAGGCTCGCCTTCTACTCGGGCGGGCCGGGAACGGCAACCCGGGAAGGTCCTGTTCCCTTCCGGGACCAGCGCGGCGTCGCCCGGGCCTTCACCGCGCCTTGCCGGCTTGGACCAACAAGTCGATCTTCGCCGCTCGGTCGCCGGTCGCGCCGGCGTCGGGGCTCGCCCGGCCGACCCCGGCCGCGTTGTCGAGGACGAGGTAGTAGATGCCCTCCGGCAGGGGGATCGTGCGCCGGTACGGCTGGCCCGCCGTCAGCGTGTCCTCGAACAGGGGCGCGGCCACGAGGGCGGCGGGCCCGGGTCGGCTCACGAAGGTGCCCGTCATCTGGTCGGCGTAGGCCTTGCTCAGCACGAACAGATCGACCGCGGCCGTGCCCTCGAGGGTCGCGGTGACGTGCAAGGCCTGGCGTCGCCCCGTGATCTCGAAGCCGCCGACGTAGTCCTGCTGCCCCGAATGGATCTCGGTGGTCGCGTTCGCGAGCGTAAGGTAGCGCGAGCGCTCGATGGTGAAGGGTGCGTAGGGCAGCTCACCCTTGGGGACGAACCCCATCCCGAAGCTGACCTCGCCCTTGGCGCTCCGCCGGATCACCGTGAACCCGCGCTGGAGCTGCCCCCGCAGGATCGCGGTCCCGACGTCGTTGGCGTTGACGCCGAGCGCCGTCATGGTGGAGCTGGCGGCGCCGGACTCGATGAGGATCGTCTGGACGCTGGCCGCGTTCACGCTGCGCGGCCGGAAATAGACGTACATGGCCCCCCCGTGGAGCTGGAAGTCGGGGGCGTACTCGATGACCCCGGAGGAGGTGAAGCCGACTCGTCGGGTGATGGAGCTCCACGCGTATCCCCGCCCGGAGTACTGCAGGACGAGCGACTGCCGGGCGTCGTCGTCGATGACCTGCGAGCCGCACGCGTCGGCGAAGAAGCGGCCGCTCACCGGCTCGTCGTCGCGCATGGCCAGGGGGCTCCCCCGTCGGCTCATCTCGCGGCAGAGCTCGTCGAGCCCGAACTGCAGGATGTCGAAGCGGAGCGTCTTGTTGCGCGGGTCGTTGACCACGCCCGGCCCGACCACCTTGACCAACGACTCCCGCCCCGCGCAGCCGAGCGCCGCGCAGAGCAGGCCGGAGAACCCGAGGCCTCGCAGCGCGGCGACGACGCGTCGCCTCGTCCGGAGCGCTGACACGGACCGCAGCATCGCTCGGCGCTGGCGCGAAATCCACCGGGGTCGCGCGGAGTGCCGGCCACTCGGCCGCTCGGCGGTCGCGAGTGGGAACCTCCTGGTGGGGCGGCTGCAGCCCCTTCGCCCGCGACACCGCACCGGCGAGGCTCCCCGGGGCGGGGCCGCCCGACGCACCGCGCGGGCGCTCGTGAGGGTGGCGTGCGCGGGCGTGGTCGCCGCCCCGGGGAGGGCGCGCCGTGGAGACACGCACGCTGCGGCGCGGTGGGAGTCTTCCGGCTCGTCCTCCGCCGTCTCCTCGCGCGTGGCCGCGGGACGAAGCTGCCCGACGCCCATCGGCGGCGCCAGCGTCCTCCGCGCAGCGGGGCGTGTGCGGGACAACGCGGAGGGGCAGCGCCCCCCTCGGGGTCACCCGGGCGCGAGCCGCGATGGTAGGCTCCGGCCATGATGCGTCTCGACGCGACGGGCGCTTCGATCCCCCTGGGGGCCGGTGCGTCTGCCGCTCGCTGCGCTTCTCCGGCGGGTGCGAGTCCCGCCCCGGTAGGCGTCGGAGCGCCGGGCAGGCGCGATGGAATGGCGGGCAAGACCGGACTTGACTACTCCGGCGGCCGTAGGCCGCGCGACCCGGCGCGAGAACCGCGCCGCCGCCTCTGGGTCGCGGCCAGGCGGGCTCCTGGACGCCGCTTTCGCGCGCCGTACGACCCGGGCTTCAAGGGCGACGTCCTCCCCGACCCCGTGCTGCGGGGTCGGGGCGACTGCTTTCGCGCCGGGGATGCCGCTCCGCGCTTCGACCAGCTCGATGGCCACCTCTGGCGGCGGCTCCGTGCCCCGCGTGTGATGCGGAACGCGTCGACACCTCCACGCCGGCGAGGCCGACCGCTGGACGCGCGACTGCTTCCACGCGCTCGGCCTTCACCGCCTGCGCGGGTCCGTCCGCCATCCGGCGCAGCCCTTCGGGAACCAGGAGGCCGCGCAGTGCCGCTGCCCGGGAGGCCACCGGCAAGCCGTGTGCAGAAAACCCGCGCGCACGGCTCGAACGGGGGTCTTGCTCTCTTACTCCCTGGCGTCTGCCGGGGGGAGGGATAGAAGGATCTACCCATGGCGACCATCCGGTACTACCCCTCGGACGGGGCACCCGTGCTCTTCGGGGTCCACAAGCCCGTGACGACGATCGGCCGCGAGCTCGGCAACGACGTCCACG
Organism: uncultured Polyangiaceae bacterium; assembly: GCA_964454025.1. Classification (GTDB taxonomy): domain Bacteria; phylum Myxococcota_A; class Polyangia; order Polyangiales; family Polyangiaceae; genus JAFGBI01. The sequence goes on from CAYVRP010000018.1 coordinate 62,893, forward strand.
TGGCGGATCCGTCCGTCGCCGACCACCACGTCCAGATCGTGTTCAACGGCCGCGATTTCCAGTTGGAGGAGGTGGACCGGACCGCGGAGATCCTCATCAACGGCAAGAAGAAGCGGCGCGCGCGGCTGGTCAACGGCGATCGGATCACGCTCGGTCACGCCCAGCTCGGCTTCAGCATGTTCTCGGAGGTGGCGCCGGACGGCGTCGGCGGCGAGCGCCAGCGCCACGCCGCGGACGAGATGGCCTGGGTGCGGCGGCTGCACTCGTTCAGCGAGCGGCTGATGACGAGCCGCGACGTCGACAGCGTCCTCGAGGCGTTGCTCGACGACGTCATCGAGCTCACCGGCGCCGGCCGGGGCGTCGTCCTGCTCGTGGAGCCCGGGGACGCGGAGGTGCGCACACCGCGGGTGCGCGCCTCGCGGAACGTGCAGCGGGAGGTCATCGAGGATCCGAGCGGTCAGATCAGCGACAGCATCGTCCGGCAGGTGATCGAGTCGCGCCGTCCGGTAATCGTGAGCGACGCGCTCACCGACACGACCTTCGGCAAGAGCGAGAGCGTGGTGGCGCTCAAGCTGTCCAGCGTGATGTGCGTGCCCCTGCTGAGCCAGGGTGACGTCATCGGCGCGCTCTACGTGGGTAACGACGAGGTGAAGCACCTGTTCGAGCGGACGCAGCTCGAGATGCTGACCATCTTCGCCGGTCAGGCCTCGCTCATCCTGCAGAACGCCATCCTGTTGAGCGCGCTCCGCGCCGACAAGGAGAAGCTCAGCGCCGAGCTCAAGGACAAGCGCTTCGGTGAGATCATCGGCGCCTGCCCCTCGATGCAGGAGGTCTTCCGGAAGCTCCAGAAGGTGGCCGCCACCGACATCAGCGTCCTCATCACGGGCGAAACCGGCACTGGTAAGGAGCTCATCGCCCGCGAGCTGCACCGGCGCAGCAACCGCGCGCAGGGGCCGTTCGTCACCGTCAATTGCGGGGCGATCCCGGAGAACCTGATGGAGAGCGAGATGTTCGGCCACGTGAAGGGTGCCTTCACGGGGGCCGTCGCCAGCCGGCCCGGCAAGTTCCAGCAGGCCGATTCGGGGACGCTCTTCCTCGACGAGATCGGCGAGCTGACGCTCCAGCTCCAGGTGAAGCTGCTGCGGGCGATCCAGGAGCACGTCGTCTTCCGGGTGGGGGACAACCGGCCGGAGAAATGCGACATCCGCATCGTCGCCGCCACCAACCGCGAGCTGGACGAGATGATCAAGACCGGTGAGTTCCGAGAGGACCTGTACTACCGGCTCAACGTGGTCAACCTCTGGCTGCCGCCCCTGCGCGACCGGGGCGACGATCTGTTCATCATCGCGCGCGCCCTGCTCAGCAAGTACGCCGACGAGCTCGGGAGCCCCGTGCGCGGCTTCTCGCCCCAGGCGCTCGCCGCCATCAGGAAGTACGCCTGGCCAGGCAACATCCGGCAGCTCGAGAACCGGATCAAGAAGGCCCTGGTGCTCTGCGACAAGACGCTGCTCGGGCCGGAGGATCTCGACCTCGGGCCGGAGGCGCAGCAGCCCATCCTCCCGCTCGAGAAGGCGAAGGAGGACTTCCAGCGGCGGTACGTCCTCGAGGTGCTCGAGCGGAATAACGGGAACCGCACCCAGACCGCGAGGGACCTGGGGGTCGATCCGCGCACCATCTTCCGCTACCTGGAGAAGGAGTCGAACCCGCTCCCGAGCGGCGCTGGCGGCCACGAGCGCGAGTGAAGACGGCGATCCCCGCCGCGCGCGCCCCCGACCCGCGCGCGCCCTTGACCTCGGGGCGCGCAAGAACTTGGCCCAGCCCCCGGACCGGGCGCACGTCTTGGAGTGGGAGGTGCCGTTCGATGCTGGAGATCTGGGGGGACCATGGGGGGATCGTGATCGTCGTCGCTGCCCTCGAGGCCCTCGCGCTCGGGGTCCTGCTGCTCCGCCCCGCCCGGCGAGGGGGCTCCTCGCTGGTGGCGGGCGCGACCCGGCTGGGGCTGCGCGCCCGGACGTCGCATCGCTGAACTCGTTCGGCGCCTGTGGCCGGCGCTGACCCGGCGTCCTTCGCCCCGTCGAGCCCCCCTTCATCTCCTGCCGCGGCGGGCGGCGCCGGGGCCGGAACCCGGCGCTCAGTGCATCTCGCCGACGACCCAGGCGAAGGCTGGAACCAGCACCTCTTCCGGGGAGGCGCCGCCCTCGGAGGGAGTCCCGTCCTCGCCGATGCGGAAGCCGTGGTCGCCGAAGACGAAGGCCAGGGTGCGGGGCGCGAGGCGACCGAGGCAGTCCGAGAGCGCGCCCGCCGCCGCCGTCGCCAGATCGTCGAGCTCGACCGCGCTCAGCGGGTTCCGCTCCGCGAGGCGGGTCGCGATGAGGTCGAGCTTGAGCAGGTCACGGTGCCCGGCCTTGATGCGGCGTGGGGTCGCCGCGGCCCGTCCACGGGCGACCGGGAGGGTCGTCTCCGGGACCCGGTGCACGTCTTTGAGCCCCTCCGGGCCGCGGGCGATGAGGTCGAGCTGGGTGGCCGTCGTGGTGGGTAGGGCCGACCAGAGCAGGAGCCGCTCAGCGAGCGCGGCCCGCCGCTCCAGGCGCTCCTGCAGCCGCCCGTGCATCCTCAGGCCGAGGTCGAAGCGCATCCCATCCACCAGGATGAGCTGGGTCGCCCGGGCACCGTGCAGGCGGGCGAGGCGCTGGGCGAGCTCGGGGACGTCCAGCACCATGCTCGGGCGCTTCCCGCGCGCACGCAGGGCGTCGAAGGCCGCGCTGTAGCGCTTCGCGAAGCTCGCTGCCCAGGCGGCCGCGAGCTCTTGCGAGCGCGCGTCCGCGAGGCCGTGGGCGCGCGCGTCACGCAAGGGCAGGTAGGTCGAGACGAACATGCGCGCGACGGCCGCGAGCGGCGTCGGGCCACGGGTCGCGTCGAGCTCCTCGACCCAAGCCGGCCAGCGGGAGGCCGCGTCCGGGACCAAGGGTAGGGGTGCCGGGGGCTCGCTTGCCTCGCGCCGAGGGCGCTCGCGCGCGCTGCCGGCCCCGGCGCCGCCCAAGTCGCCCGTCTCGGGCGGGGAGGGGGTGGCGCTTCGTGGCACCGTGACTTCGTTCTCGGTGCCGGGCGTCGCCCCGGACGAGGCGCGCGGCGGCAGCGGGGCCGCGTGCTGCCCCAGCAGCGGCTCCGGCTTCGTGGCGCTCGGCGCCGCGCTCGTCGGGTCGGGCGGCGCCGAGCCTGGCTCGACGCCGTAACGGGGCTCGGCCGGGTCGGGAGCCCGGCGGCGCGGCGGGCGGGGGATATGCCTGGTCGGCGGCAACGCCGGCCCCGCCCCCTTCGGTGGGGATGACGGCGCGTCGAGCTCGAGCTCCAGCTCGAGGGGGGCGATGGGCGCAGCCGCTCCGGTCCTCGTCTCACTCGGGGAAGCGCTTGCGGTGCCGGCCGGGTGCGTCGGACCCGGAGCGACCGCGGGCGGCTGCTCGGTGAGCTCCATCGCGGCGACGCTCGCCGCGACCTCGGGGGCCGGGGCCGGCGCGGGCTCCGCCGGCGTTCCGGCGTCGCGGGCCGGCGCGGGCGCGGGCTCCTCGAGCAGACTGGCGAGGGGCACCGGCGGTCCGTAGACGCCGAGCTGCCGGTCACGCTCGGCGAAGAACAGCCGAACCGGCCGCTCCCGCGTCGCCGCGATCCACCAGCGCAGCACGGCACTGTCCTCCGCGTCCAGCGCCCCCGCGAGATTCGCGATCCCGTCGAGCGCCGGCAGCGCGATCGCGATCCCCGCGGCGCCGATGAGGCGGGCGCGATAGAGCTGATCGCCGAGGGTGGCGTCGAGCAGGCTCGCCGCGCCGACGCCGGACGGTGCCGCCCCGCGCCGGGCGAGCGTGTCCTCCACTGCCTCCTCGATCGCCAGCGCCAGCCGCCCGCGGCGGGCGGGCCCCGGAGCGGGCACGGTGACACCCAGGAAGCCTTCGCGCTCGGCGACGCCGAGCGCCGCGTCAATCGTCGTATCCGCCACCAGATCTGCCTCGCCGAGCGGGCGGGCCGCGGCGGGCGAGGTCGTCGAGGCGCACGTCATGGCGAAGCAATGGCCGATCGGCCGCCGACGGCCCAATTTTTGGCCGACGTCGGGTGCTTCCCCCCGCGCGTCAGGCCCGCTGCCTCGGGGAACGGACGCGGCGCGGTCGCCGCGCCGGTCCCCTGGTGTCCGCCGCGCCGCCGCCGCGCCCGCTCGAGCCGACGCGAGTTCGGGACGCGCACGTCCCGTCGCGAGCCGTTGACGGTTCGGCTGGAGGCGGTAGGATTTCCCCCAGTTCCCTCTGCGGAGCGCGACTGGCGCCAAGCTACGAACCCCACACAAGGCATCGAACCAGGGAGGCGAGATCTCGGTGGAGCGCTAGGCCCGGACCAGTCTCACCGGGAAGCCAGAAGCCGCGACGAGCCTTCCACCTAGCGAAGCTAGGGGTTCGAGCTTAGCGTCGCCCAGACGGCTCAGGCGGTAAGGAACCCATGAACGGGCCGACGGGCGAACCGCCGGCCCGTTCGCCTTGTCCGGCCGACGGAGCCGGTACCGTCCCGGTGTTCGGCCTTCCGTCATCGGCCGGCCTCGACTAGCTTCGCGCCTCATGAACGCCCGATCCACGAGTCGCCTGCGCGCCTTGTCGTCGCTCGGAGAGTTCTGGCGGTCGCCCCAGAGCTGGGGGATCCGCGTCGCTGCCGTCATCGCCGTCTTCGCGCTGCCGGTGCTCGCCACCGGGCCGAAGATCAAGGGCCGGGTGGCGAATTTCGAGTACCTCCTGAACCCGGTGTGGGAGGAGGCGAAGGATCCGGACAAGAAGCTCTATTCTTTCCGAGAGATCGTGCCGACGGTGCCCGCCAAGCACCGTGCCCTCTACCCGCACATCCCCAAGGAGCTCTGCATCGCGGCGCTCAGCGACCAGAAGCAGCCAGTGCCCCGGATGGCCACCCTGATCCGGGTGGGGGGCGGGCGGACGACCCCGGTGACCATCGTGGTCACCCCGGAGACGCGGCTCCGCTTCAAGAACACCGACCCGTTCCCCCACCGGCTCTACGGGGTGGGGCAGAGCACCTTCACGCCGAACGACACCATCAAGGGCGGCGCGCGGGATTGGACGGTGCCCAGCGCGGGGACCTTCGAGATCCGCGACGAGCTCGCTCCGAGCCTCCGCATGTGGATCGTCGCGGAGCCGAACGTCGCCGCCATCGCCTACCCCTCCATGTCCGGGGAGTTCGCGCTCCGGCCCGAGGTGGCCGGCACCTACACGGTGCAGGCGTACTTCGCTGGCAAGAAGGTGGGGCCGCCCGTCCCGGTGGACGCCACCGCGGGGCGCGACATCGACATCTCCAAGGACGCCATCAAGGTCGCCGAGCCCTCCGCCAAGCGGGAGGAGAAGAAGGAAGAGGCGGAGAAGGCCGCTGAACCCAAGGCCGAGGAGGCGAAGTAGGCCGCCATGCTGCTCAGTCGCTTCTGGTACGTCGTCCTCTCGCTGCTGCTCGGGGCGGCGCTCTTCGTGCTCTTCCTCGCGCAGAGCATGTACAACCGGGCCGGGGAGCTCGCCATGGCGGAGGGCCTGGCGTCCGACAGCCAGTTCGTCTCCTGGTACCTGCGCAACGACGCCCGCGAGCGCTCCGGCCAGCTCATCCAGTTCGCCCTCGACGGGAACATCCAGAAGGGGCTCCTGAAATCGAGCCAGTCGGAGGAGGCGGTCCCCAAGGACGTGCCCGACAAGGTGGCCGCGGCGCTGCGCAAGGTAAACGCCAATATCCCCGCGGACTTCGCCTTCGACGCGGTCTTCGCCGTCGATCGCCACGGGCGCGTGGTGGCGCACCTCGGCTACGACCAAGCCCGCGGTATGGACGACTTCGAGCTCGGCGGCTACCCGGTGGTGGCTGACGCGCTCCACGGCTACCTGCGCGACGACACGCTCGTCCTCGACCGGATGTACCGCGTCGTCGCCCGCCCGGTGGAGTACGAGATCGGCGCGCCGCCCGCGGGGGCGATCGTGGGCGCCCGCATCATCGATGACCGGTACGCGCGGGAGCTCTCGCGGCGCACCGGCGCCGCGGTCGCCTTCTACACGCGCGGCTCCCGGGTGGCCACCGGGGCTCCGGAGGACTTCGACCGGAGCCAGCTCGATCTCATCATCGGCGACATGGATCGGCTCGATCAGGATCAGGAGTATGTCGAGAAGGGGCGCAGCGGCGTCCGCCGCATCGGCAACAACATGGGCGTCGTCTACGCCCGGATCCCTGGAGAGGCATACGCGCTGGGCGCCGGCTACGTCGTCGGGCGGGTCCCGGCCAACGTCAAGAGTCCGCTCGGGTTCTTCCGAAACGCGGACGACAAGGACAAGGCGTCCGCCAAGCTCGGCATCATCTCGCTGGTCGTGCTCGTCGCGCTCCTGCTCGGCTTGCTCTTCTCCTACTACGAGCACACGCGCCCGCTGCACCTGTTCCGCCGGGAGGCCCTGGCGCTGGCCCAGGGCAAGACCGACCAGCTTCTGCCCAGCAAGTTCCGGGGCGTGTATCGCAAGATCGCCTCGGACCTGAACGACGGGATCGATCAGGTCGCAGCCAAGGGCGGCGTGCCGCGGCGCGCCGCCGACCTGACGCAGGTCCTCGGCGACCTGCCCGCGGAGCCGCAGATGAGCGCCTTCGCGTTCCCGGGCGAGGCAGGCGCGGCTCCCCCCCCGGCAGCGTCCTCGCCCGAGGCGAAGTCACGACCGCTCCCGAGCGCTCCGCGCGGGAGGCGGCTGCCCGGGATCCCGCGGCAAGGCGGCGCCGAGGCCTCGTCGCCGGAGGCGTCCGCGCCGCGGGGCGCGGTGGCGCCCGCGGATCCCGAGGCCGAGCGTCTCGCGGAGTGGCGCCGGGTCTACGAGGAGTTCGTCTCCGTCAAGCAGCAGTGCGGCGAGAGCATCGAGGGCTTCACCTACGAGAAGTTCGAGCAGACCCTGCGGCGGAACGAGGAAACCCTGATCAAGCGCCACGGCGCGGCCCGGGTGCGGTTCAGCGTCTACGTCAAGGAAGGCAAGGCCGCGCTGAAGGCCAGCCCCATCAAGGAGTGAGCGGCGCCGCCGCCTGACGGCGCCGCCCACCCGGGGGCGGCGCGCCTCCCGCGGTGCGCGTCCGGCTCAGCCTCCGGGGTGCGGTTTACACCACGACAGGAGCAAGGATGAACGAGCCCCTCACCCACAACGTCGTCATCATCGGATCCGGCCCTGCGGGCCTGACGGCCGCCATCTACGCGGCGCGCGCGAACCTGAAGCCGCTCTGTGTCGAGGGGTTCAGCGCCGGCGGGCTCATCCCCGGCGGACAGCTCATGTTCACCTCGGAGGTGGAGAACTTCCCCGGCTTCCCCGCCCACATCTCCGGCCAAGAGCTGATGGCCCGCATGCGCGAGCAGGCCGAGAAGCAGGGGGCAACACTCGTCACCGAGGACGTCTCTCGGCTCGACCTGTCGGCGCGTCCGTTCCGGGTGTGGGTGGGGGAGGACTCCCCCGTCCTGCACCTGGCCCATGCCTTGATCCTCGCCACGGGCGCGCGCGCCAACTACCTGGGTCTGCCGAACGAGGAGCGGCTCAAGAACAAGGGGGTGAGCGCGTGCGCCGTCTGCGACGGGCCCCTCTACAAGGGGCGGGAGGTCGTCGTCGTGGGCGGCGGCGACTCCGCCATGGAGGAGGCGAGCTATCTGGCCGGGATCTGCGGCAAGGTGACGCTCATCCACCGTCGCGACGAGCTGCGCGCGTCGCGGACCATGCAGCAGCGGGTGCAGCAGAACCCGCGGATCGAGCTTCTCCTCAGCCACGTCGTGGTGGACGTGCTGGACGTCGCCCAGGACCGCGTCACCGGGGTGCGGGTGAAGGACGTGAAGACGGGTGCGGAGCGGGTCGTCGACTGCGCCGCGCTGTTCGTCGCCATCGGACACACGCCGCTCACGGACCTGGTGCGTGGCCAGCTCGAGCTCGAGGACAACGGGTACGTGAAGATCACCCGGCCCGGATCGACCTACACCAGCGTCCCCGGCGTGTTCGCGGCGGGTGACGTCGCCGACTGGGTCTACCGCCAGGCCGTGACCGCGGCGGGGACGGGGTGCATGGCGGCGCTCGATGCGGAGCGCTGGCTCGCGCTGCACCAGGGGTGAGGGTTGGACGGCGAGCACGCTCCCGCGTTGCTGCACGCCGAGGTCGCCGAGCTCGTCGCCGCGGTCCGGGACTACGTCCTGCGCCACGAAGCGGCCGGCACCACGGGCTTCCCGCGGGCCTCGTCGCCGGGCACGACCGGGGCCGCGCCGCCCCCCGCGGCCGCGGCGCGCGCGGCTGCCGGCGCCCCCGCGGCCGACCCGCCCGGCGCGCGGCCGCGCCCCGATCCCGCCGTCGCCCGCGGCGCCCCCGCCGCGACGCCGGTCGCGACGCCGGCCCCGGAGGGCGCCGTCACCGCCGGCGCCGCGCGCGGTTCGCCGGCGGCCCAGGCGCGCCTCGCGGAGCTCGAGCGCGAGGTGGCCGCGTGCGAGCGCTGCGGGCTCCACCGCGGGCGCCAGCGCACCGTCTTCGCGCGCGGCACCGGCGCCTCCGGGCTCTGCTTCGTCGGCGAGGGGCCGGGCGCCGAGGAGGACGCACAGGGGATCCCGTTCGTGGGCGCGGCGGGGCAGCTGCTCGATCGCATGATCGATGGGATGGGCCTGACCCGTGACGAGGTGTACGTCTGCAACATCGTGAAGTGTCGTCCTCCGGACAACCGCAGGCCGTTGCCCGAGGAGATGGCCGCCTGTCAGCGCTTCCTCGAGGAGCAGCTCGAGCTCGTCGATCCCGAGGTGATCGTCGCGCTCGGGGCCACGGCCGTGCAGGGCCTGTTCGGCACTACCGCGGGGATCACGCGGCTCCGGGGGACCTGGCGCCTGTACCGCGGCAAGATCGCCGTCATGCCCACCTTTCACCCGGCGTACCTGTTGCGCACGCCGTCGGCCAAGCGCGACGTCTGGAACGACCTCAAGGAGGTCCTGCGTCACCTCGGGCGCGAGGTGCCGGGGCGGAGCCGGTGACGGCGCTGGCGCCGGCGCCGCCGACGGATCGCCGCGGCCTGGCGCGGGCGGTCCAGGTGCTGCTGGTCCTCGTCGGCGTCGGCCCCCTGGTCCCGCCGCTGGTGACGGGGATCCCGGGGCTCGAGCTGGTGGGTCGGGTGCTCGAGGGCTGGTTCGAGGTGCAGTGCCACCGCGATCCCGCGCGGAGCCTGTCCCTGCTGGGGCACGTGCTGCCGGTCTGCGCGCGCTGCCTCGGGATCTACGCCGGGCTCGGCCTGGGCGGGCTCGTCGCCTGGCCGCGCCTCCGCGCGGCGGCGCTCCGGCTCTGGGTCTTCGGCGCGGCGGCCGTGATGGTCCTCGACGTGCTCACCGAGGCGCTGGGGCTCCATCCAGAGTGGCGCGCCGTCCGCGTCGCTTCCGGCGTCCTGCTCGCCTATCCGGTGGGTGCGGCCCTGGTGCACGCGGCGCGCTACGGGTAGCCCCCGCCGCCCGCTCGGGCCGCCTCCGGCCCTCGCTACAGCCCGTAGACGAAGCCGAGGGACGGGGAGACGGCGAAGCCGGTCGTGGGCAAGAGGATCTTGGCGTCGACGTTGAGCTGCACGCCCATGTTCGGCTTGATGGCGTACACGACCCCGAGGCCGGGGCCGACGAAGATCTGCCCCATCCGCTTGTACGCGTCGACCTTGAGCAACGTGACCCGCGTCGGTGTCGGATCGGCTTCCGTGGGCTGCATCCCGTTCGCGCAGGCGCGGTAGCCGGGGTCGTTGAGCGTCGGGTAGCCCTGCTCGACCTCGTTGGCCCAGGTGCAGTCGTAGATGTCGATGGGGACCTTGCCGTCGACCTGGCCGAGGCCGCCGCCCAGGTGGACGTAGGGGCGGAAGCCCTTCTTGTCGAGCGACACGAAGGAGTAGGTGAAGCGACCTTCGGCGTGCAGGGGGAAGAATTTCGCGTTGCCGGCGGGGCCCCCGTTGAACGCCATTCCCAGCCGGGTGCCGAGCAGCATCTTGGGGGTGAGCGCGTAGTCGAAGGAGAGCAGCGCGCGGATGGTGGCGAAGGTCGCCCCGCCCTTGACGTTGCCCGCGCCGTTCGGGTAGGTCGCGTAGGGGTACCAGACGTTCTCGCTGTTGGCGACCGCCGGGTTCGGCGGCGGGACCTGGTAGAAGCAGCTCCAGTTCGGGTCCATGCACACGTTGTTGCCGCTCACGACCGCGACGTCGAAGCCGCCGTGCAGCCCCAGCCACAGCTTCTTGTACGGACCCACCTCGCCCTGGGCCCCGGAGCTGCCGCCCTTGCACATCCCATCGTCGCAGGTGGCGCCGCCCGGGCAGTCCGCGGTGCTGCCGCAGTAGTCGCAGCTCCCCGAGACGCAGAGGCCGGTCTGGCACTCGTCGTTGGAGGCGCAGCTGTCGCCCCAGGCCTTGTCGCCCTTGCCCGCCGAGCAGCCCGGGAAGTCGGGCGGGCAGTCGGTGGCCTCGGCGCAGCGCTCCGGCGGCTCCTGCCCCGGATAGGCCGGCGGGGGCTGGTTGGTGGCGCCGAGGACCATGAACTCGATCGGAGTGAGCTGCGACCCGCTCACGTCGACCACGTTGCCGGCCGCGTCGCGCGCCTCGACGTAGACTTGGAGCTTGCCCGCGAGGCTGGTCGCCTCGCAGGGGATCATCCCCTGCAGGGAGGTCCCCCGCTTCTCCATCACGATCTCTCGCCAGGCGTCGCCGCCGAACTCCTTGTAGTAGATGACGCCCTTGACCGCGGGCTGTGGCGTCTCGCAGCTCAACGGCACCGGGCGCCGAGTCTGCACCTCCCGCACGGTGGGCAGGCAGAGCATCGTCCCCGCCATCGCGGGGCTGGCGGGCGCCATGGGCGCGGCCGGGGTGGCCGGGGTGGCCGGGGTGGCGGGCGTGGCCGGGGTGGTCGGGGCGGCGCCGGCGCTCGCCCTCGCCTTCTTGAAGGTCGCGATCGTCTCCGGGGTCGCCAGGGCCTCGTCGAGCTGAACGTTCGGGTCCTCGGCGACGGCGGCCTGGAACGCCTCGAGGGCGCCGGCCTGGTCCGCCTTCCCGCTGCCGCGCACGATGCCGATGTACATCCACGCCTGCGCCCGCACGGGTCCGCTGCAGCGGTCCTCGCAGGCGGAGAGCGTGCCGAGGAGCACGGACTCGGCCTTCTCGAAGTCCGTGGTGAGGTAATGGGTGTTGATCGCCTCGTCGATCTTCTTCTTCGCGGCGGCGTCGCGGGGCGCAGCCTGCGCAGCGATCGGGGTCAGGGCGAGGGCCAGCAGCAGGACCGGGGAGAGTCGTCGGTGCACGGTGGTTCTGGTTGGGGGCGAAAGGGACGCGCGCGGCCGCGCGGGGTCCGCGCTCAGTTGGCGGCGGTCGGCGGGCAGCCTTCCTTGGTGCCCTCCGTCCGGATGAACTGAACGCGCCGGTTGAGGGCCCGGTTCTGATCGCTGGTGTTGGGCACCAGCGGCCGGTCGAAGCCGTAGCCCTTGGAGCTGAGACGGTCGGCCGCGATGCCGTGCGAGACGAGGTACCGCTTCACCGAGGCCGCGCGCCGCTCGCTCAGGGACTGGTTGTACGCCGCGCCTCCGCGGTTGTCGGTGTGACCCTGCACCTCGATCTTGATGCTCGGGCTCTTCACCAAGACCTCGACGACGGCGTCGAGGACCGGGAAGCTCTCCGGTCGGATCGTGTCCTTGTTGTACTCGAAGTGGATCTGCTGCGTGATCTTCACCTCGCAGTCGGTCACCACTACGAGCGCGGGCTTCGCCGGGCAGCCGAGCGGCTCCTTCTCCGAGGAGCCGATCTCGTTCGGGCACTGATCGGTGAGGTCGGGGACCGTGTCCTGATCGTTGTCGAGGTCGGGGCAGCCGTCCTCGTCCTCGAACCCGTCGGGATCCTCTGGATCGTTGGGGCACCGATCCGTCGCGTCCGCGAGCATGTCGAGGTCGTTGTCGAGGTCGGGGCAGCCGTCCTCGTCGAGGTACTGGTCGGCGTCCTCGGGATCGAGGACGCAGGAGTCGACCGAGTCGGTGCGCCCGTCGCCGTCCGTGTCCGGATCCTCGGGGCAGCCGTCCGCGTCTTCGACGCCGTTGAAGTTCTCCGGATCGTCGGGGCAGCCGTCCTCCCCGTCCAGGTAGCCGTCTCCGTCGCGATCGCCGTGGACGACGCAGTACTCTGGGGGAGAGAGGAAGAGCGCCGCCTGCGCGTTCGGCTCGGCCAGCCACAGGTGATGGTTCGCCTTGGACAGGAACCCCTGCGCGAGCTCGATGCGGGCGAAGCGGAGGTGGCTCTGGGCCATGGCGAGCTCCCGCGGTGCGCAGCGCACGGCGCCGTTCCGCTCCGCCTGCTCGGCGACCTGCTCGAGCCCCTCGATCTTGCCGCGCAGCTTGGGCGCCTGCGTGCAGGCGGACCCGACGGCTCCCACCGAAACCGCGAGGAGCGGAGGGAACAGGGCCCGCGACGCGCGCGACGATCTCATTTCTCCGCTCCGGCCTGGCGCTCGCGCGCGCTGCGGATCGCCCGCTTCGACGCCTCGTTGCTCTCGTGAGCGAGGATCCGGGCGTCGCCGTAGTCGGCCTCGGCCGCCTCGGACTGGGCCTTCTTGAGGTGCTCCTCGGCGTAGTAGAATTCGTACGGAGCCAGCCGTTCTGCGCCGACCTCCCGCGCCTGCTCGAGGTTGCGCGAGGCGGTCGTCGCCTGGATCGCGTAGAGGGCGTTCCCGCAACCCGGCAGTCCGGCGAGGACACCTGCGCACACGACCGAGAGAACCGGGCGCGGAGCGGGGCCGAGGCAGGACGGGGAGCGCATCCGACTCTTTCGTGCGGCGCGGGGCCTTTGGGCACTTGGACGCTAGCAACGCGCCGAACGGGCCGTCAACCTCCGCGGTGGGAGCGTCCGGGGCCCCGCGCGCCCCGACTGCGACGGCAGAGGGCGGCGCCGCGGCGCCGCCGGGGGGACGGGCGAACGGCGCTGACCCGGCCGGCGCGCGTCAGCGCGGCCACCGCGCGCCCGGACCCCCTCCGTGCCCAGGGGTCCCGGGGCCGGCGCTCGATGCCGGGGGGAGTCATGTTCGTCACGCCTGGCGCCGGCCCGGGCCCCCGCGCGCCAGGCGCGCGGGCTCGGCACGGGGCGAGCGCGTCCGCCCGTCTGCCGAGGCGGGGCTCACAGCCGCCGGAAGACCCCGATCACCTTGCCGAGGAGCATGGTCGACCGGAAGTCCGTGGCGCGCACCAGGATCGGCGCCATCTGGGCGTTCGCCGGCTGGAAGCGGACGTAGTCCTTCTCCGGGAAGTAGTACTTCACCGTGGCCTCGTCGCCGATGAGGGCCACCACGATGTCGCCACGGTCCGCGGTCGACTGCTTCTTCACGAAGATGTAGTCGCCGCTGAAGATGCCGGCGTCGACCATCGAGTCCCCCGCGACGCGGAGGCCGAAGACGTCACGGCCGCCGCGGACGAGCATGCGGTCGATGCGGACCGTGTCGATGACGTTCTCTTCGGCGAGCAGCGGCAGCCCGGCGGCGACGCGCCCGAGCACCTGCACCGTCGTGAACTCCTCGTCGTCCTCGCCCCGGGCGCGCGCCGGGGGCGAGTCCTCCACCACCCGCAGCGCCCGGCTCTTCATGTCCTCGCGGCGGAGGTAACCCTTGCGTTCCAGCGCACGCAGGTGGTCGTTGACGCCGTTGGTCGACCGGATCCCCATGTGCTCGCCGATTTCGCGCAGGGTGGGCGGGTAGCCGCGCGCCTCGATCGAGTGGCGGATGAAGTCGAGCGTCTGCAATTGGCGCTTGGTCAGACCCTGCATGGCACGAGAAAGGCTACTGAACGGGTGTTAGCCCGTCAAATTATGAGGACTGTGCATCCGTGACGACGGTGCGACGTTGGCTCTGCCGAGGCGGTGACGGCTGGAAGAAGGGGGGCCAGGGGGCGGAGCGCGGCGAATCGGCCAATGGGCCGACATCGTCGTGGCGACCCCCTGAGGGCCGCAGCAGCTCCCCGTGGCCCGGCGATGCTCCGGGTCAGAAGCGGCTGCTCACCGACAGAAACGTAAGCTTGTCGGTCGTCTCGCGGAGCCTGCCGACCAGCATGCGAACGATGCTCCAGAGCACCTCGTAGGCCAGATCCTTGTGGAGGAAGAGCAGGTCGTCGAAGCCGTCCTTCGGGATCGCCAGCAGGCGGCAGCGCTCGTGTACCCGCGCGTCGGCCGAGCGCGGCGACTCGTCGAGCAGCGCCATCTCGCCGAAGACCTGGCCCGGGCCGAGCACGGCGAGCGCCGCCTCGCCCATCCCGGGCACCTCGCGGCTGATGCGCACCCGGCCCTCGAGGATGAGGTAGAGCTTGTCGCCGGCGTCGCCGTGCTGAAAGATCTTGGTGCCGAGGGCGTGGGACTCCTCGGTCGCGACCTGCGCGATCAGCTCGCCCGCCTCGGGCTTCAGGCCCGTGAAGAGCTCGATTCGCTGCAGCTGGTCGGCGCGGTCGGTCATGGCGGGCCGGCCCAGTCTAACCCAGCGGGTCGAGCGGCGACCAGAAAGCCCCGCGGCCGCGGCTCGTCGCGGCGACGGCGAGGCCTCACTGCGTGAAGCGGATGTTCAACGGCGGCGTGGTGCCGGCGACGGGTTTGCCGTCGGCGTCGCGCGCGGGCTGGAAGCGGCGCGCCAGCGCGCACTGCCGGGCGCGGGCGGCGACGCCGAAGCCGCTCGGCGTCTCGCGCTGCACCGGCGCCGAGCGCGGTCGCCCACGGGCGGCCACGGACACCACGAGGGGCACGCGCGCCGAGCTCACCTGGGCCTGCTCTGCCTCGGCGGGGAACGGGCAGGTGCTCCAGGTCGTGCTGCCGAGGACGCCGGCGGGGCGCGAGAGATCCCGCACGGTGCGGCGCGGCGCGGAGTCCGCGAGGGTCCTCGGCGCTGGCGCGGTCGCCGCGCCGCCGCGGGCGGTGCCGTCGAGGACGGCGGTGGCGACCGTGCCGCCCGGCGCGCTGACCCCGCCCGAATAGCGCGCGCCCGCGGCCGTCACGAGGGTGAAGGCGTCGTCCGTCAAGTCCAGTGGCGCCTCCGGCTCGGGCGCCGCCGTGAGCGCTTCCCCCACGGCGGCTGCGGGCGGGGGCGACGGCGCGGCGAACACCGCCGCCGGGGGCGGCGAGGTGGGCGGCGCGTCCGCTGGGGGGGGCGCCGGAGCTGGCGCGGGAGGGGGCGGGGAGGGCTCGCCGGCGCACGCGGTATCGCTCCGGTCCGGGAACGCGCGGCGGCCGGCCGCCGCGAAGGCGCCCAGTGCCTCGAGCTCGCTCACCCCGGCGGCGACGGCCGCGCCGTGCACGAGCAGGGCGCCGCCCAGGCCGAGGGCGAGGCCGGCGCGCCGCTGCGGGTGGGCGTCGAGCCGCAGCACGGGACCCAGCGGGTCGCGCGGTGCGAGCTCCGGCCGCGGCGCCCAACGCCCCGGCGGCGCTGACGGCGCGCGCTCCATCGGAACCAGGCGCGAGGCGGCAGCTACCATTCGCGATCCTACGGTCGGGCCGTGGTTTCTACCGGCGTCCCCGGGTCTACCCGGGAGGTCGCGAAGGCGATCTTGGCGATGCCCGCGCGCTTGAGCACGTCCAGCACCCCGATGACCCGCCCGTGCTGGACCGCGTTCTCCGCCCGGATGACGGCGCGCAGGTCGGGGTGCTTCGATCGGGCGTCGCGGGCGAGCTCGGCGAGGGAGCCGCCGGGCGCAATCGGCTTGGAGTCCACGTAGGTGGCCCCGTTCGCGAGCAGCTCGACGCTGAATACCACCTGGACCTCCTCGCCGCTCGCGGCCTTCGGCAGGTCCAGCGGCAGGCCCGACTGCACGATGATCTTGGCGGTGACGATGAAGATGATCAGCAGCACCAGCGTGACGTCGACCATCGGCGTCACGTTGATGTTGGTGATGATGGAGTCGTCCTCCTTGCCCGTGATCATCAGGCCGCCTCTTCGGGCGGGGTTACGGCGTCCCGCGCCAGCAGGTGGGAGAGGACCACGCGGCACAGGGCGTCAGTGTTCGCGAGGATGGCGCGGATGTGTCGCTGGAAGTAGTTGTAGGTGACCACGGCCGGGATCGCGACGCCCAGGCCGACCGCCGTGGCGACCAGCGCTTCCGCGATGGCGCTCATCACCTGGGTCGGGGCGCCGACCGCGGCGGTGGCGGCGGCGGTGGAATGGGTTCCGAGCGCCTCGAAGGCGGCGACGATCCCGATCACGGTGCCGAACAGCCCGATGAACGGGGCGATGTTGCCCAGCGTTCCCAGGAAGGCCACCCGGCGCTCCAGCTTGAGGCGTTGCAGCGAGGCCGCTCCCCGCATGGCCTCCTCCGCGGCCCGCGGCCCGCCGTCGGCCGCCATCAAGCCGGCGAGCGCGACCACGGCCTCGGCGCTCGGTGACCGCTCCAGGCGCCGGCGCGCTCCCTCGAGGCCCGCTTCGCCGAGGGCCGCGCGGAGCTCGCCGGCGAGCTTGCCGATGTCGTCGCGCAGCGTGAGAAAGAACCAGCTGCGCTCGAGCATGATGGCGACGGAGACGACGCTCAGGCCGACCAGGAGCCACATCACCCACTCGGCGCCAAAACCGACCATCAACCGCAGCAACCACTGGACCAGGCTCATCGAGTAGACCTCTCCCGGGGCGGTTCCCCGAAGTCGTGCCGCCGTCTACCACGCGCGGGCCGCCGCGGCACACGGGGAAGCCGGGGCGTGGGGATGCGCCAGGACACCACCGGCGGCGGCGCGGGCGGCCCGCGATGGGAAGGGCGCGCCCCCTGCCGGGGGCCTCAGCGAAACCAGGGGTCCACCGTGACGGGCCCCCCGCAAGCGCCGAGGAAGCGCGCGAGCCAGAGCGCGATCATCGCGAGGGCGACCGCGACCGCGGCCCGCTCGGCGCCGCGGGCGAGGCGTGGTGCCGTGAGCCACGAGGATCCGGGGATCGCGCGGCGCATCGCGAGCGAGAGCAGCGCCGCGCCGAGCGCCGGTACGGCCAGGAGCACGAACGGGTGCAGGGCTATCGCCTCGGCGAACCGACCGTTCAACAGCGCCCAGGTGGCCCGGGTCAATCCGCAGCCCGGGCAGGGCACCCCGAGCAGCCCGGCCAGTGGGCAGGTGGTGATGCCGCCGACCTCGCCCACCAGCAGCGCGGCGACACCCAACCCGACGAGCGACCGCAGGTCAGCCCAGTCTTGGGGGGAGACACCAAGGCCTGGTGCGGGTGCGGCGCCACGAGGGCTCGAACCTAACCCTTCGCTCGACACGTACGGCTCCGCGCCGCGCGCTGCCGTCGAGTCGGCCCGCGGCGCGTCGGGCACCGGGCGCTCACCCGCCCGAGCGCTGGGCCGCGGCCCAGATCTCGTTGAGATCGTTCACGAGGAACCACCACCAGAGCAGGATGTAGAGGATGGCGCTCGGCGGCGAGCCAGGGGCCATGCCCGCGAGCTGACGGGCCTCGACGACGGCGGCGGGGACCGCGAAGAACCCGACGTAGACCAGACACAGGATCGGGTTCACGTCGTTCTTGCGGCGGAAAGCGTTGAGCTCGTTCGCCATGGAGTAGACCGTCCAGAGCGCGTAGAGCCCGCAGGTGATCGAACTGAGCAGGAGCACCGCGATCGGGCTCCGGGTCTTGCCGATGGGGCCCCTGGTGGCGGTCGAGAGCCCAGCGCCGGGGGCCGGGGCGATGGCTCCCGCGGGGGGCATGGCTCCCGGTATTCCGGCGGGCGGGGCACCGAACGATGGGGCGGGAAACCCCATCGGGGCCATCGCACCGCCTGGCGCGCCCGCGGGCGCCGCGCCCATGGGGGCTCCGCCGAATGGCTGGGCGCCCATGGGGGCTCCGCCGAAGGGCTGCGCCCCGATGGCCGGTGCGGGCATGGGCTCGGAGCCCAGCGTGGGGGCGAGGGGCGGGGCGGCCACGGGCTGGGCGCCGATGGCCGGCGCGCCCATGGGGGCTCCGCCGAATGGCTGGGCGACCGGAGCCGGAGGCGCGGGCTGCCCCTCCACCGGCGCCACGCCGACCGGAGCGGCCGCGGGCGCGGGTGCCCCCGCCGGTCCGGGGAAGCCCGGGCCCGCGGCGACGGTGCCCCCGAGCGGGTCTGCCGGTGCGAACGCGGGCGCGGGCGCCGGGGGGGTCGCCGCGGGAACCGGCTGGGCGAACGGCCCCGGCGCGGCAGGTGTCGGCTCCATCGGGGTGGGCGCGCTCCCCGCGGAGGGAGGTGCCACGCCGAGCATGGTCCCCTTCAACTTGGGGCGCACCGCGGCAGCGGCCGCCGGCGCCGCGGCCCCCGCGGAGGTGCCGGTCGCGGCAGCCGCGGCCGGTGCGGCAGCGGCCGCCGGTCCGGCGCCGGGGGCCGGCGCTGCAGGCGCCGGTCCGGCGTCGGCGGCGGGGCGCGGGACGGCGGCGGGCGCGTTCATCATCAGCATCGTGCCCTTGAACTTCGGGGCGCTGGCGCCCTTCAGGTTGAAGCCACACTTGCTGCAAGTCGTCGCCGTATCCGGATTCTGGGTCCCACAGTTCGGACAGAACACTCAACACCTCCCGTGCCCGCCCCGGGCCGCTGGTGGCGTCGAGCCTACACGGCGAACGTCGCGTCGCTCAAGTGAATCGGTCGTGTCGGTCGTGCTTTGTCGCCCGACCCCTGGCGGCGCGCGCTGCGTCCGTCCCCGCCAGACGCTGGCTTCGGGGCGTCGACGGCGAGGGCTCCCTCGCACGCGGGACCCCGCGCCGTGGCTCGTTTTTCTGCCGGCGCCCGGTCTTGACACGCCCGTTTCGTCATCACTACGGTTCGGCCCGTTCGCGAACCGGCGTCCGCTGACCTCGCGCAGGCCCGGCGTCTCGCCCGAATCGGCCCGAAGAGCATGGATTTTGCCCTGAGCCCGGAGCTCGATCGGGAGCTGGACGCGATCATCGCGCGGTACCCGACTCGGATGGCCGCCTGCATTCCCGCGCTCCACCTCTGCCAGCGCGCGAACGGAGGCTGGCTCTCCCCTTCCGCGATCGCGTTCGTGGCCTCGCGACTGGAGTTGCCGGCCGCCCACGTCCAGGGCGTGGTCACCTTCTACTCGCTGTTCAACCAGGCCCCCCCGGGCGAGCACCAGGTCTGGGTCTGTCGCACGCTCTCCTGCGCGCGCCGGGGCGCGGACACGATCCTGCGGCACTGCGAGCGCAAGCTCGGGGTCCGGGCCGGGGGGACCACGGGTGAGCGCCGGGTCACGCTGCGCACCGCGGAGTGTCTCGCCGCCTGCGGGGCGGGGCCGGTCATCCAAGTGGATCGCGAGTATCACGAGGACCTCACGCTCGAGAAGCTGGATCGCATCCTCGACCGGCTCCTCTACGAAGACTGAACGCGGCGCCGCGGACGGCCTCTCCCGCGTGGGCGGGCGAGGCGGGGGACGGGATTTCGGCGAAACCAAGATGATCCATCGGACCGAATACCTCACGCGATCCTTCGGCTCCCCGAACGGGTGGGGGCTGGCCGAGTACGAGCAGGGCGGCGGCTACCGGGCGGCGCGCAGGGCGCTCGCGACGCCGCGCGAGATCGTCGTCGCGGAGGTGAAGAAGGCCCACCTGCGCGGCCGGGGCGGGGCGGGGTTCGACTGCGGCCTGAAATGGAGCTTCATGCCCCCCGAGGACGGGGGGCCACGCTACCTCGTGGTCAACGGCGACGAGGGGGAGCCCGGGACCTTCAAGGACCGCGCGATCATGGAGCAGAACCCCCACGCCGTGGTGGAGGGGGCGATCATCGGCGCGCACGCCATCGGCGCGAGCACGGTCTACGTGTACGTGCGCGACGAGCTGCACCGGGCCAAGGCGCGCCTCGAGGCGGCGATCGCCGAGGCGCGCGCGAAGGGCTACCTCGGGGAGCGCCCCTGCGGGCGGCCCGGCGCGATCGACATCCGGGTGCACAGCGGCGCCGGCGCCTACATCTGCGGCGAGGAGACGGCGCTGCTCGGCTCGCTCGAGGGGCGCCGCGGCGAGCCGCGCCTCAAGCCGCCGTTCCCGGCCGAGCGGGGCGCCTTCGGCCGCCCCACCACGGTCAACAACCTCGAAACCATCGCCATCCTGCCCACGGTGATCGAGCTCGGGGGCGAGGCGTTCTCGCGGCTGAGCGCGCTCCACCATTTCGACGACGGGGGTGTGCGCATCTTCGGTGTCAGCGGCCACGTCGTGCGCCCCGGGCTCTACGAGTGCGCCGTCGGGCTGACCTTGCGCGAGCTCATCTACGATCTGGGCGGAGGGGTGCTCGACGGGCGCCCCCTGCTCGCCGTCATCCCTGGCGGCTCGTCCTGCCCGGTGATGCGCCCGGACGAGGTGGTGGCGGTCCCGGGCGATCCGCGCTTCGCGCCCTACAACGGCGCCAGCGTCCTCGACCTGCCCCTCGGCGTCGACACGTTCCGGGCCGTCGGCGGGATGCTGGGGACCGCCTGCGCGATCGTGCTCAGCGACGCGGCGGACCCGGTCCTCGCGCTCGCCAACCTCATGCGCTTCTATCGCCACGAGTCTTGCGGGCAGTGCACCCCCTGCCGGGAGGGGTGCGGTTGGATCGAGCGCATCCTGGTCAAGGTGGTCGCCGGTCGGGCCTCGATGGAGGAGCTCGATCTGCTCACCGAGATCGCCTCCGACATGGTCGGCAACACCATCTGCGCCTTCGGCGACGGCGCCGCGCAGCCGGTGCTGTCGTTCCTCCGGAAGTTCCGCGGTAATTTCGAGGACTACGTCCTCAACGGCGGGCGCGGGCAGACGCGCACGCTCCAGTGCTTGAGCGGAGAGGGCCCATGAGGCGAGCGCCTGGCCTGACCGGGGAAGACGGAAGAACATGACCGGCGTCCTGTACTTCGCCGCGTGCGTGCTCCTGGCGCTGGTCGGCGCGGCGGGCGTCGTCGGCGCCAGGAGCCCCATCCGGTCCGCGGTGGGGCTGCTCGCGTGCGTGCTGGGCATCGCGGGGCTCTTCCTCAAGCTCCACGCGGAGTTCCTCGCCGCCATCCAGCTCATCGTCTACGCGGGCGCGGTCGTCGTCTTGTTCGTCTTCGTGATCATGCTGCTCGGCCCGGACGCTGGGGGGGCGAGGCGCCCCGGTGGTGGGCAGCTCGCGCGCGGCGTCGGGGCGGTGATCGCGGCCGCGGTCGCGCTGGCGGCGCTCCTGCTCGCGGTGCCGGCCGAGGACGCCACGGTTTCGTTCTCGCCTGCGGCGATGGGGTTCGGGAGCGTCGAGGCCGTCGGCGGGCAGATCTTCGGCCGCGCGCTGGTCCCCTTCGAGCTCACGACCGCGCTGCTGGTGGTCGCCGTCATCGGGGCGGTCGCGGTGGCTCGCGCTCGCGGCGTCACGCGGCCGGGGGCGCCGCCGTCCGCGAACCCGACGGCGCGGCTCTTCGGCGGCCCCGTGCACCCGCGCGACGCGGGGCGACCGCTCGGGAAGGAGGACGCACCATGACGCCGCTCGGGACGGCCGCGGAACACTACGTCGCCGTGGCGGCGGTGATCTTCACCATCGGCGCCATCGGGTTTCTGGTGCGTCGCAACGTGCTGGTCCAGCTCATGAGCATCGAGTTGATGCTGAACGCCTCGAGCCTCACGCTGGTGGCCTTCAACCGGGTGCACGGGGCGGACCTGACCGGCCAGGTCTTCGCGTTCTTCACCATCGCCATCGCGGCCGCCGAGGTGGCCGTCGGCCTGGCGATCGTACTCGCTTTCTACCGGCTCCGCGCGTCCGTGCATAGCGACGAGGCGGACACGCTGCGCCACTGACCGGTGCCCCCTCGCTCGCGGCCTCCACCATGGATCACGCCTTCCATCGCCTCCAGGTCCTGTTCCCTGCGGACGACTTCGTGCTGCTGGCCGTGATCCTCGCCCTGCCGCTGCTGGGGGCGTTCGTGAACGGGGTGTTCGGCCGGCGCCTCGGCGACCAGGCCGTGTCGCTCATGGGGATCGCGTCGGTGGCCGTCTCCTTCGTGGGCAGCCTCGTCACCTTCGTGCTCCTCACCGCCGCGGCCCACGCGGGCGGGGGGGGCGAGGGGTCCGCGGGTCGGGCGGTGTCCTTCGCCTGGACCGGGTGGGAGTGGCTGGCGCTCACGGGCCGCGGGGGGGTCCCGGTGCCGGTGTCGCTGGCGTTCACGGTCGACGCGCTGAGCGGCACCATGGCGCTGGTGGTGACGGGGGTGGGGCTGCTGATCCACGTCTACTCCACCCGGTACATGGCGGGCGATCCGGGGTACTACCGCTTCTTCGCCTACCTCAACCTCTTCATCTTCTCGATGCTGGTGCTGGTGTTCGGCGCCAACCTGCCGATGCTGTTCGTCGGGTGGGAAGGGGTCGGGCTCTGCAGCTACCTGCTGATCGGCTTCTGGTTCGAGGATCGGGCCGCGGCGGCGGCCGGCAAGAAGGCGTTCATCACCAACCGGATCGGGGACTTCGGGCTCCTGGTGGCGATGGCCGTGCTCGTCTACTACGTCGGCAGCCTTGATTTTTCCGCGATCGAGGCGGCGCGGAGCCAGCTCCTTCAGGACTACGTCTACTGGCCGCTCGGCGGCCGGCTGACCTGGCTCGACTGGATGGCGGAGCTGCCGGCCTGGTCGGGGCTGCCCTGGCTGCGGGACGCGGTGGCGACCCCCCGGCACGCGACGGTCGCGACGGTGGTGGCGCTCAGCCTCTTCCTCGCCTGCGTCGGCAAGAGCGCGCAGCTCCCGCTGTACGTGTGGCTGCCGGACGCCATGGCCGGCCCCCCCCCGGTCAGCGCGCTGATCCACGCGGCCACCATGGTCACCGCCGGCGTCTACCTGGTGTGCCGGATGGCGCCGGTGTTCGCGCTGACCCCGGCCGCGATGTTCTTCGTCGCCCTGGTGGGGGCGCTGACGGCCGTGTTCGCGGCGACGATCGCGCTGGTGCAGAACGACATCAAGAAGGTGCTCGCCTACTCGACCGTCAGCCAGCTCGGGATGATGTTTCTCGGGGTCGGCGTGGGCGCCTTCGCGGCGGGCTTCTATCACGTCGTCACCCACGCCTTCTTCAAGGCATGCCTCTTCCTCGGCGCCGGCTCGGTGATCCACGCCCTGCACGCGCGGATCCACCGGACCGACCAGGCCCAGGATCTGCGCCGGATGGGCGGGCTCCGGCGGTTCATGCCGCACACCCACTGGACCTTCCTGGCGAGCGTGCTCGCCATCGCGGGCTTCCCGCTCACGTCCGGGTTCTTCTCCAAGGACGAGATCCTCTACCGCGCGTGGACCAGCCACGTCGCCGTGGCGACCTCCGACGGCCGGATCCCGGGCACCGTCTTGGCTATCACGCCCTGGCCCGAGTGGGGTCCGTCGCTCCTGTTCTGGCTCGGCGTGGTCGCCGCGGTGCTGACCGCCTTCTACATGGGCCGGCTCTACTTCGGCATCTTCTGGGGTGAGTTCCGCGGTTGGCGCCTCGGGCGCGCCGCCCCGGGGCGGCGCGGGGGGCGGGGCCTCGCGGGGCCGCCGCCGGCGGAGTCGCCCCTGGCGATGACCGTCCCCCTGATGATCCTGGGCGTGCTGGCGCTGGTGGCCGGCGCGCTGAACCCCCACCAGCTCGCCGTGGTGGTGCCCGGGCTGAGCTTCGCGCCCCTCGAGCACCTCCTCGCTCCGGTGTTCGCCCCCGCGCACGCGATCGGCGGCGTCGAGCTCATCGCCCATGGCGGCGCTCCGGGCGGCCTCGCGGCGGTGGCCATCGGGGTCAGCGTCGTCGCGGCGCTCGGCGGGCTGGGCGCCGCCTACTACGTGTATGCGATGCGGGGCGGGGAGCCTGCCCGGCGGCTCGCCGCGGCGGTGCCCGGCGCGCACCGCGCCCTCTCGCACAAGTACTGGATCGACGAGCTGTACGACGAGATCGTCGTCGGTCCGGTGGACACGATCGCGGACGCCGCGGTGTGGATCGATCGATGGCTGGTGGACGGGGTCATCGCCGGGTTCACGAGCGGGGTCGTGCGGGTGGTGGGGACCGTGCTCAGGCTCCTGCAGACCGGGCGCGTCCAGGTCTACGCGAGCGCGGTGGTGATCGGTCTTGCCGGTGTGGGGTGGTTCTTCGTGCGGCCACACGCCGCCGCCACCACCGCTCGGGACGACAGTGCCGGGACCTACCGGGTGACGGCGGCCCCCGGCCTCGGCTACGGGTACCGCTGGGACACGAACGGGGACGGCGTGTGGGACGACGAAGCCTTCGGCGAGATACGCGACGTGCACTTCTCGCTCGAGCGTGATGCCCGGCGCACGGTGCGCCTGCAGGTGCAGAACGCCTTCGGGCTGCGCGCCACCCGGGAGTTCGCTTTCAGTCGTCCTCGCGTCGATCGATCGCGGCCCGCGGGGGGGCGGAACACGGTGATCCAGATCGACGAGAGCGGGCGCGCGCGGACGGTGACCCTGCCCGACGGGCGCAAGATCGAGGTCGACGGGCGCCCCCCGCCCGCGCCGGAGGCGACGCCGTGACCCCGCTCGGCAGCGCTCTGATCGGGCTGTGGCCCTTCGTCGCCGCCTTCGTCGTCGGCTGGCTCCTGCCCGCGCGTCAGGGCCGCCTCGAGCGCCTCGGCGTCGCCATCACCGCCGTGCTCGGGGTCGCCTTCGTGGTCGGGCTCTGGCCGCCCGGGCCGGGCGCCGCGCCCGCCGAGGCTCCCCCCGCCGAGTGGCCGCACCTGCTGAACCTGCTCGTCTTCCTGCCCCTCGTCGGGTCCGTGGCCGTGCTCTTCGTCCCGCGTCAGGCGCCGCGGGTCCTGCGGGCGCTGACGCTCGGCGTGCTCGGCGTGGAAGGGGTCGCGTCGCTGCTGCTCCTCAGCGTGCCGATGACCGTGGGCTGGCACTTCCAGTACGTGCGGGAGTGGCTGCCGGCCTACGGGATCCGCTACCACGTCGCGGTCGACGGGATCAGCCTGTGGTTGGTCCTGCTCACCACGTTGACGACGCCCATCGCCGCCACCGTGAGCTTCGGATCCATCCGGCGGCGCACCAAGGAGCTCTGCTTCGCGCTGCTGCTCCTGCAGGGGGCCATGCTCGGCGCGTTCGTCGCCCTCGATCTGTTCCTCTTCTACGTGTTCTGGGAGCTCCTGCTGGTGCCGATGTTCATCATCATCGGCGTGTGGGGCGGGGTGGAGCGGATCCGGGCTTCGTACAAGTTCTTCCTCTACACCATGGCTGGCAGCGTGCTCATGCTCGCCGCCATCCTGTACCTCGCCTGGGCGCACGCCGACGTGGCGGGCTACGTGACCTTCGACTACCTCGCCCTGAGTCGCCTCAGCCTGCCGCGCACGGCGGCGACGCTGTGCTTCTTCGGGTTCCTGCTCGCCTTCATCGTGAAGGTGCCCATGTTCCCCCTGCACACCTGGCTGCCCGACGCGCACGTCGAGGCGCCGACCGGGGGCTCGATCATCCTGGCGGCGGTGCTGCTTAAGCTCGGGACCTACGGCTACCTCCGGTTCTGCATGGGCATGTTCGGCGGCGCCGCCTGGGGCGCGGGGGCGACCCTGGCTGGCGTCGCCATCGGGCTCGGCATCCTCTACGGCGCGCTCGTCGCCTGGAAGCAGGCGGACATCAAGCGGCTGGTCGCCTACTCGTCGGTGGCGCACATGGGGTTCGCCATGCTCGGCCTGTTCTCCGGGACACGGGCGGGCGTCGAGGGGTCGCTGCTCACCATGGTCAACCACGGGATCTCGACCGGCGCGCTCTTCCTCCTGGTCGGCGTGATCTACGACCGGCGGCACACCCGCGAGGTGCGGGAGCTCGGCGGGCTCGCCAAGGTGATGCCCGTGTACGCGACCGTGTTCGTCATCGTGACCCTGGCCAGCATCGGGGTGCCGGGCACCAACGGCTTCGTCGGCGAGCTGATGGTGATCACCGGGACCTACGTCTCGCAGTCGCTCGGTGGGTTCGCCAAGGTGCAGGCGATCCTGGCGGCGCTCGGCGTGATCCTGGCGGCCGTGTACATGCTCTCGGTCGTCGAGCGGGCGTTCTTCGGCCCCCTGGAGAACCCCCACAACCGCCACCTGCCCGACCTTAGCCCGCGGGAAACCATGGCGATCGCGCCCCTGGTGGTGCTCGTGTTCGTGATCGGTCTGTTCCCCAACCTGCTCCTCGGCCGCATGCGGCCGAGCGTGGACGCCCTGCTCGACGCCTACACCGAGAGCTGGCGGGCGCACGTCGACATGCCCGAGGGTGGGCGTGCGCGGCTGCGTCCCCGCCCGCCCGGGGCGCTGGGCAGCGGCTACCCGGAGCCGCCGCCGGCGGCAGGGGGCGAGGCGGGCGTCGTGTCGGCGCGGCTCGAGGCCGGGGAGGAGGGGCGATGAGCGCCTGGCTCCCAGCGCTGTGCGCGGCGTCCCCGCTGATCGTGGTCGGGGTCGGCGCCCTGCTCCTGATGCTGGCCGAGGCGCTCGGCCGCCCGGCGCCGCGGCCCGAGGACGACGGCGTCACCGTCACCGACGTCGGCTCGGGGCGGGCGGGGGAGCTCGCCGTCGGCAGCGCGGTGACCCTGTTCGCGGGTGGCGTCTTCGCGCTGGCGCTGTGGCTGGTCGGGCCCGAGGCGTTGCCCGGCGCCGCCCGGCTCGCGCCGTACCTGCTCATCGACCGCTTCTTCGCGCTCCTCGCGGCGGTGCTCTGCCTCGGCGGCGGGCTCGCGGCGCTGCTCGGCGGCGGGTACCTCGCGGAGCACGAGATCGATCGCAGTGAGTTCTTCCCGCTCCTCGTGCTCTCGACCCTCGGCGCCATGGCCCTCGCAGGAGCCGGGGATCTGCTCACGCTCTTCGTGGCGCTGGAGACGATGTCGGTGGGCGTCTACGCCATGATCGGCCTCAGGCGCACGCCGCGCGCGATCGAAGCCTCGCTGAAATACTTCCTGCTCGGCGGCTTCGCCAGCGCGATGATGCTCTTCGGGGCCGCCCTGCTCTACGGCGCCACGGGGCACACCGATCTCGGCGGGATCGGCGCCGCGGTGCGCACCGCCGGCGCGACCGGCGCGGCGGTTCCGGCCTCGCTGGTGCTGCTGGCGATGTCGCTCCTGATCGTGGGGCTCGGGTTCAAGGTGGCGGCGGTGCCCTTCCACATGTGGACGCCCGACGCCTACGAGGGCGCGCCGACCCCGACGACGACGTTCATGGCCGTGGTCGTCAAGGGCGCTGCCTTCGCGACCCTGCTGCGGGTCCTGCTCGGCGCCTTCGGCGACGACCGCCTCCTGAGCTGGGGGACCGGCTGGCCGCCGGCGTTGGCCGCGCTCTCGGTGCTGACCATGACCGTGGCGAACCTCATCGCGGGGCGCCAGGAGTCCGTCAAACGCATGCTCGCCTACTCCTCCATCGCGCACGCGGGGTACCTGCTCGTCGGCGTCGTGGCGGTGATCCGGTCGTCGGCGGCGGAGGCCAGCGTGCTCGTGTACCTCCTGGCCTACACCGTCTCCACGGTGGGTGCCTTCGGGGCGCTGATCCTGTGCGGGCGACGCGGGGCGGAGGCGGTTTCGTATGAGGACCTGGCCGGCCTCGGGCGCCGCCACCCCGCCGTCGCGCTGGTCTTCTCGGTTTTTCTGCTGTCGCTGGCGGGGATCCCGCCCACCGCCGGGTTCTTCGGGAAGCTCGCCGTGTTCCAGGCGGCGATCGACGCGGAGCTCTACGCGCTCGCGATCATCGGCCTGTTGAACAGCCTCCTCGGCGCGTACTACTACCTGCGCGTGCTGGTCTACCTCTACATGCGGGAGCCCGCGCCGGCCGCGCCGCGGGCCGCGCCCCTACGCTCCGGATCGGTCGCGGTGGCGCTCGGCATCGCCGCGTTCCTGGTCCTGTGGTGGGGGATCTTCCCGCTCTCCTTCGGGACCGACGTGACGGCGGCGCCGGCCGCCGTGTCCGTCGCGCCCTGACCCGGCCGGGCCGGGGTGGCGCCCGCGCCGCGCGGCGGGGATCAGTCCTGGACGCTCGGCCTCGCCTTCACGCGCGCGAGCCAGTCCTGCATCCGCGAGGCGTCGACGGGCAGCGCGCAGCCGCAGTCCTCGCCGTGCTCGATGGCGACGAAGGCCGTGATGTCGGCCACCGTGAAGTTCGTGCCCGCGAGCCAGGCGTGGTGCTCGAGGAGGGCGTCGAACAGGCGGGCCGCGCGCGTGAAGCGCGCTCGCACCGCCGCCGCGAGCGAGGGGCTCTGCTCGAGGTGGTCGCGGAACTCGGGCGACGTGTGCTCGGTAGCGATCAGGGCGGCGTCGAGCAGTCCATGCTCGGCGATGGACGTGATCTCGCGCGTGACGGCGCGCGTCCAAGCGTCGCCGCCGATCAGGGGCGGGGAGGGGTGGAGCTCCTCCAGGTACTCGATGATGGCGTCCGGCTCGCTCAAGGTACGCCCGTCGTCGAGCTCGAGCACGGGCACCGCCGCCATCGGGTGCCGCGCGAGGACGTCGCGGGCGCGGTGGCGGTTGCCCGGGGTGCTGACCGTGACCGTGTCGAGGTCGAGCCGCTTCTCGGCCAGGTAGATGGCGACCTTGCGCGGGTTGGGTGCGCCGCTGAACGTGTAGAGCTTCACGGTGCCCTCTCGTGCTCCAAAATAACCGATCCGGTGGCGGAACCGGCGCGAAATCGCGCAGGCGCTCCGCCGGGCTGTGGTACGACGGGGCCCATGAAGGAGTCGCGGATCCCAGGCTTTTTCGAGCTGGGCATCGCCGAGCGCCGGGCGAAGGTCGCGGCGTGGGCCGGCGTGCCGCTCGCCGAGCTGACGTCCGCCGTCGAGGCAGGAGGGCTCGATCCGGCAGCGGCGGACAATGTCGCCGAGAACGTAATCGGGACCTATTCGCTCCCGTTCGGTATTGCCCTGAACTTCCGGGTCAACGGGGTGGACCGCCTGGTCCCGATGGTCGTCGAGGAGCCGAGCGTCATCGCCGCGGCCTCGAACGCCGCCCGCATGGCGCGGGCGGGAGGGGGCTTCTTCGCCGAGCAGGCCGAAGCGCGAATGATCGGTCAGATCGAGGTCCGTGACGTCGCTGACGTCGAGCACGCGACGGCCGCGCTCGAGGGAGCGCGGGCCGAGCTGCTCGCGCTCGCGGCCGCGGCGGCGCCGGGGCTCGCCCCCTACGGCGGGGGGCCGCGCGACATAGAGGTCCGCGATCTCGGCCGCGGGCGCCTGGTCGTCCACGTCCTGGTCGATTGCCGGGACGCCATGGGGGCGAACATGGTCAACACCATCGCCGAGGCGCTGGGGCCCCGGGTGGCCGAGCGCGCGGGGGGGGGGCGCGGCCTCCGGATCCTGTCCAACCTCGCGGATCGGCGGCGGGTGCGGGTGAGCTGCCGGGTGCCAGCGACGGCGCTGCCGCGGCGCGGCGTGGAGGACGGCGCCGCGGAGCGGGGGCTCGAGATCGTCGCGGCCATGGAGCGGGCGTCGCGCTTTGCGGAGGTCGATCCGTACCGGGCTGCCACCCACAACAAGGGGATCATGAACGGCATCGACGCGGTGGTCATCGCGACCGGCAACGACTGGCGAGCCGTCGAGGCCGGCGCCCACGCCTTCGCGGCGCGCCGCGGACGCTACCAGCCGCTCGCCACCTGGCGGCGCGATGGGGACGCCGTGGTCGGGGTGCTGGAGCTGCCGATGGCGCTGGGGACCGTGGGCGGGACGCTCCGGGTCCACCCCGGGGCCCGCGCGGCGCTGGAGCTGCTCGGCGTCACCTCGGCGCAGGATCTGGCCTTCACGGTCGCCGCGGCGGGGCTCGCCTCGAACCTCGCGGCGGTGAGGGCGCTGGCCACCGAAGGCATCCAGCGCGGTCACATGGCGCTCCACGCGCGCTCGGTCGCCGCGACGGTAGGGGCCACTGGCGTCGAGCTGGATCAGGTGGTGGAGCGGCTGGTGCGTGGTGGCGTCGTCACCCTGGAAGCGGCGGCGCGGGCACTTGCCGACCTGCGGGACGGGCGCTGAGGTCGCGAGCGGTGGCGCGCTCACGTGGCGGAGGACGCCCCGAGGGGATCCCCGTGACCGCCGGCGTCGCCGCGGTGGCCGGCCTCGTCCGGGGTCGTTCCGGGTAGAATGCCGCGGATGTCGGGCTTCGATCTCGTGACGCCGCGCCGCTCGCCGGCTCCGGGTCAGCGCCGGGATTCGAGGCGAGAGCGGCGTGCCCCGCGGCGCGCTCCGCGAACAAACCCGAGAGTGGCGCTGGTCGTCGCCGGGCTCCTGAGTTGGGGCTGCGCGGCGCCGAACCGGGGCGTGGCGCGGCGGGTCGAGGGGGTAACCGTGGTCACGCGCCGTGTCGACGAGCGGGCGCTCGCCGCCTACGCGCGGGCGCGAGGCGCCGACGCGCGAGGCGCGCGGGCCGAGGCGCTCGCCGAGTATGCGCGCGTGCTCGAGCTCGACCCTGACAGCGGTGAGGCCTGGACGCGGATCGGCGCGCTGCGTTGCGAGAGCGACCTCGAGGGCGCGCGCGCCGCGTTCGAGCGGGCCGAGGCGCTCCAGCCCGGCGCCGGTCCCTTGCTGCGCGCGCGCGCCGAGTGCGCGCTCGCGCGTGGCGACGCCGCGGGGGCGCTCGGCGACGCTCGCCGCGCGGTCGCGGTTGAGCCCGACTCGATCGAGGGGACGCTGATCTACGCACGCGCTCTGGAGCTCGGCGGTGATCCGGGGACGGCCAGCCGCTGGCTCGAGGCCCTGGTCCTCCGCGAGCCCTCGGCGCGCGCGGCGTGGGCCGCGCTCGAGGCACTGGCGTCCCGCCGGGGGGACGCTGCTCTGGCGCGGAGCGCCGCCGCGCGCGGCGCGCGGGTGAGCATGGCGCCGCCACCGGTCGCGGCGCGGGCTCGGGCACGCGCCGCGCTCGACGAGGCCCTGGTGGCGTACGAGCTGGACCGCGCGCGGGCCGTCGCGGCGCGCGCCGGCGTCCCCGAGGCCGTCGTCGCGCTGCGCGCGGCGGCGCTCGGGCGCCCGGAGCTCGCGGCGGACGCGGCCGAGCTGGCGCGGGCCGCGGACCCGAGCGACGCCGACGCCTGGATCGCCGCCGTCGTCGCGGCCTCGCTCCTCAGCGACCGCGGGGCGCTGGAGGCGCTGGCGGGGGGACCCGCGGGGGACGCCTCCCGCCCGGCCCCGCTGGCGGTCGCGTTGCTCGCCGAGCTGCTCGCGCGAGAGGTCGGGCCAGACGCTGCTCGGGCGTGGCTGTCCGCGCAGGGGTCGCTCGAGGTGGGCGAGGATCCCCTGGCCCGGTCGGTGCTCGAGCGGGTGGCGGCGCCGTTCGGGGCGGCCGGGGCCGCGGCGGCGCCGACGACGCGGTAGCTGGACCCGGGAGCTCCGCGGGTCTTCGGCGTCGGGCCGCGGCGTCTCCCGCCAGGGGGACCGGGGCGTCGCCGCGGTGAACGCGCCGCGCGCATCTCGCCCTGCTGGTCCATCGTGATCATCAGCGCTGGCCAGCGCGCCCTCAACTCCACCGTCCCCGTGGGCACGGTCTTCGCTTGGCCCCAGGGATGCCGCCGCGGCCCGCGACCCGCACCGGCCGAGCCACGCTCGCCGTGCCCGCCGCGCGGCGTCGCCCCGCAGTCGCCCTGCGCGAGACGGCCGGCGGCTAC
>CAYVRP010000019.1:0-92578 GCA_964454025.1 uncultured Polyangiaceae bacterium
CTGTGCGGTGGGGGCCGGGGGGGGCGGGGGGGGGGGGCGCGGGCGCCGCCGGCCGCGGGGCGGGGGGGGGGGGGGGGGGGGGGGGGGCGGGCGGCGCCGCCCGCAACGACGGAGGCGGCGGCGGTGGGGGTCGCGCGTGGACGGAGCGCTCGGCGGGCGAGGTCACCGCCCCGATCGCCGGCTTCTTGGGGACGAGGCTGTCGAAGACGCTCAGGTCGGCGGAGCGCTCCTCCTCCTGTTCTTCTTCTTCCTCTTCGTCTTCGCCCGCCTCCGCCTCTTCGGCCTCCTCCTCGTCGGCGGGCTCGTCGTCGGGCACCGTGGCTCCGCGCTCCTCCGAGGACTCGTCCTCGTCGTCGTCTCCCCACGAGTCGGAAATCGTTCGCTCCTCGTCGTCGGCGAACCGATCGCTCGAGCGCTCCTGATCGTTAGATGCCATGAAAGCTCTGGTCGGTGATGAGTCGGAGGTGACCCCGCCCCGAGACTCTTAGCAGGTCGTCCGCCCGTCAAGAACGTTCACGCGGGCACGCGACGAGGCCACACGGCGAGGCCGCCGCGGCGGCGCTCGGTCGCTCAGAGGGACGGGGCTCGCCCCAGGTCGGGCCAGGGGGCGGCGGCCAGCAGGGCCGATGCGGATTGTCCCGCCCTCACGCCGCTCCGCGCAAGTTCCCGGGGCAGGACGCGAGGAGGCCGGGGTAGCGCCGGGTCACGGGTGCGAAACCGGAGCAGCACCCCGGGGCGCGCGCGTTCCGTAACCCCCTTCGGGCAGCCGCGACCAGTCCCGATCCAGCGTCAAATCCCTCTCCGGCCCGCCCACCGTCGAGCACGAGGGCGGCTCCCGGAGGGCCAAGTCCCGGCGCCGCGCCTCCCCGCGCGCACCCACGGGGTCTTACCCCGCCACACCGCCGGGCATACCATCCGCCTGCCGCCCCGGCGCCCGCATGATCCTCGTCAGCACCGAGCAGCTGCCCGGCTACCGCGTGGAGCGGGTGCTCGGGCTCGTCCAGGGGAGCACGGTCCGCTCCAAGCACGTGGGCCGTGACCTGCTCGCCGGCCTCAAGAATCTGGTCGGCGGCGCGCTCACCGCCTACACGGCGCTGCTGAACGAGTCCCGGCGCGAGGCGCTCGACCGCATGGTGCAAGAGGCGACCGCGCTCGGAGCCAACGCGGTCCTGGCCGTGCGCCTCACCACCAGCTCGGTCGCCGCTGGCGCGGCCGAGCTCTACGCCTACGGCACCGCCGTGATCGTCGTCCCCGAGGCGCGGTGACCGGGCTCGTCGTCGACCTCTTGCTGCTCGCGCTCCCGCTCGTGGTCGCGGCGGTGGCAGGACGAGTGACGGAGCGCCGTCACCTCCGCGCGCTCGGCGAGCGGGAGCAAGACTGCCGCGACGTCCTCGTCACCACCCTGCGTGAGCTCCCCGGCGCGCCCCCCGAGGGACCTCGGCCGCGGCTGGTCGTGGCGGAGGTGGTGCTCGCGACCGACGCGCTGACCACCTTCTGGGCCGCGATCCGGCGGCGCTTCGGCGGGCGGCTGGAGCGACATCAGCGACTGCTCGAGCGGGCTCGCCGCGAGGCCACCCTGCGCGTGGTCGAGGAGGCGCGACGAGCCGGCTACGGCGCCGTGTCGAACCTCCGCCTCACCATCCTCGAGATCGGCGGGCGCGCCGACGAGCGCCCCGCGTCCCGCGTCGCCGTGCTCGCCGCCGGGACCGCCTGCGCCGCCGCGGCCGACCCCGCCCGCGCCGCCTGGCTCGACGACGTCCGCGCGCCCGAGCCCCTCCCCGGCGCGCGGCGACCCGTGCTCTAATGGGTCCCATGCGGGTACGGCTCAAGGACGTGAGCACGGGTGGCCTCGAGGCCGCGCTCCCCCTGCTCGGGACGAGCTTCGCCTTCACCTTCGGCCCCACGCGAGGACTGGACGGCGCGGTGGAGGTCGTGGGTGACCGCCTGCGCGCCGAGGAGGTCTCGATCGCGACGCAGACGATCCGACCCGGGCGCTGGACCGCCCCCGCGCTCGGCACCCTCGAGCTCGCCCAGCCGCTGCTCGTCACCGGGCTCCGCGCCAGCGCGGAGGTGCCCTTGCGAGACCCGCTCGGGCTGGTCGGCAAGCTCACCGTCGACGGCGCCCTCGCCGAGCGCGCGCGGCTGCAGGCGTACGGGTGCGAGGTGGAGCTCCGGCTGGCGCTCCGGCAGCTCGAGGTCACGCAGGCCGCCGACCGCACCCGCCGGCTCTCGGTCGACTGCGCTGAGATCGACGAGCTCATGGCCGCGACGCCGTACGGCCACCTGCTCATCGGTCAGGTGGTGCTGGAGGGGCTCACCGGGACCCTCGCCGCCGACGGCAGCCTCGAGCTACGCTGCGAGAGGGTGCGGCTCGACTCCCTCGAGCTGAGGGCCAGGGACCTCGACGCGCACATCGAGCGCGTGACGTTGACCGACCTGCGCCACGCCGCCGGCCACACCACCGTCGAGGCGCTCACGGTCGGCGCCGTCACGCTCGAGGCGCGCGCGTTGCCGGTGGCGAGCCTGCTCCCGCCGTCGTGGGCGGCCCCCCGCCCGCCGGGCCCGTTCGTGCCGCCGCGGCTCCCCGATATCCCCTTCCTCGATGATCTGTGCGGCCGCGTCAACGTGGACGCCTTCCTCGACGTCGGCATCCCCATCCTCAAGTCCCGCGCGGCGACCCACACGGTGCGGCAGGAGCTCGTCGACGGCACCATCGACTTCAAGAAGCTCGAGGCGGGCCTCTCGGGGCTCGAGGACGCCGTGCTCGACTTCGAGGTCAAGCCGGGCAAGCTCATCCTCGAGAAGGACATCCCGCTCATCCCCTGGGACAACACCACGCTGGTGTGGTGGCCGCTCGACGCGAAGGAGCAGGAGCTCGCGAGATCGCGGCAGCGCGTGCGCCTGCGTCGCCTGCTCGACTACACCCTGACCGATTTCGTCCTCACCAAGCTCCAGCCCACGGCCTCCGCGGGCGCGCCGCTCGTCACCCTGCGCCGCGTCGAGCTCAACGCGCTCGACGTGGCCGTCTCCGTCGGCGGCCCGCGCCGGCTCGAGCTCCCGTTCGCGACGCTGCGCCTCGGCGCCCAGGGCTGCCCGGCGGTGCGGCGAGCCCGCGCGACGGGCTCGGTCAAGCTCGCGCCCGGCGTCACCACCCCGCCGACCACGCTGTCGCTCCTGGTCGACGGCGTCTCGATCGGCCTCGATCGCCTCGCCCTGCTCGGGCTCACCGCGGCGCTCGAGTCGCTGACCGTCGCCGCCGTCGATCAGCTCGAGCTCACCTTCTCCGGCGTCCTCCCCTGCGCCGCTCGGGCGCACGTCAGCGGGGTGGAGCTCCACGGCGCCGCGGTCGACGGCCTCGCCCTGCCGCCGCTCCGGTTCTAGGAGCTGGGGCTTGCACGGGGATTGCCGAGCGAGGCGCGGGCGCCCCGGCCGTCACTGGCCCAGGGTGACGTCGTCCACGTAGAGGATCACGTTGCTCGTGGGGTTCACGAGCGCCGCGTCTTCGTCCTCGACGTAGAGCGTCACCGTCGTCAGGTTCGTGCAACCGTCCGGGACGGGGTTGGGCGAGGCCGAGAGATCCAGCGTGCCGCTGAGCTCGACCCAGGTGCCCGCCGTCACGGTCACCGGGTTGGTGAGCCAGTCGTAGGTCGCACCGCCGCCACAGTCCACGGCGCTCGTCACGTGCATCCTGGCGCTGTCGGCCCCGCCGAGGTTCACCCAGAAGCTGAACTGGTAGCTCTGGCCGAGCGCAACCAGGCCCGTCAGGCTGGTCGCCGCCACGCCCACGCCCGTCCCGGAGACGGTGAGGCTCTGCGTGCCGGAGTGAGCACGCGCGCTCGATCTGCCGAGGGTACCGCTCCAGGTGGTCCAGCCGTTGGTGTTCGACTCGAAATCCCCGTTGGCGATGAGGGACGCCTCGCAGGTGCCGGCGTCGCAGCGTGGCGTGCTGCCGGTGCAGTCGTTGTCGCAGGCGCCGCAGTTCGGGTCCTTGGTGAGGGAGGTTTCGCAACCGGCGGCGGCGGTGCAGTCGCCCCAGCCGGTCGCGCAGGTCCGGCACTGGCCGCTGGTGCACGCCGTCATGTGGATGGCGGTGCAGTCGTTGTCACAGGTCCCGCAGTCGTACCGGCTGCTCAGTGAGGTCTCGCACCCGTCGACGACGGAGTCGTTGCAGTCGTCGTAGCCGCTGCTGCAGCTCCCCATTACGCAGCCGCTGTCCACGCAGCTCGCCGCGGCCTGGTCGAAGGCGCAGGCCGCCTCGCAGGCGCCGCAGTGGCCCAGCGTGATCCTGAGATCGGTTTCGCACCCGTTCGCCAGGTCGTCGTCGCAGTCGCCGTAGTCGGAGTTACAGCCGACGAAGGCGCAGGCGCCCGTCTCGCAGGTGGCGGTCGCGTTGGTGCGGGCGCAGGGGGTGTCGCAGGCGGCGCAGTGCACGAGGGTGGTCAGGCTCTGCTCGCAGCCGGTGTCGTACTCGTCGTCGCAGTCGCCGAAGCCGTCGTCGCAGGCGACGATCTCACAGGTGCCCGCCGCGCAGGCGCCGGTGCCGTCCTGGGGCAGGCAGGCGTTCCCGCAGGCGCCGCAGTGCTCGTCGGAGGTGGTGAGGTCCGTCTCACAGGTGCCGTCGCCGTCGCAGTCGCCCCGTCCCTCCGGGCAGGGGGTGACCCCGCACGACGAATCCCGGCACCAGGGGGTCCCATCCACGGCAGGGCAGGCGTTGC
Source organism: uncultured Polyangiaceae bacterium (assembly GCA_964454025.1). Taxonomy (GTDB): domain Bacteria; phylum Myxococcota_A; class Polyangia; order Polyangiales; family Polyangiaceae; genus JAFGBI01. The sequence continues at coordinate 4,716 of CAYVRP010000019.1, forward strand.
CGCACGCACCGCAGTTGCCGACGCTGCTGGTCACGTCCGTCTCGCAGCGGTAGTCGCCCCCGCAGTCGGCGAAGCCAGCGTTGCACGCGCTGTCGCAGGCGCCGTCCACGCAGGTGGGGGTCCCGTTGGCGTCCGTGCAGCGGATCCCGCAGGCGCCGCAGTTGTTCGGGTCGGTGAAGAGGTTCGTCTCGCAGCCGTTCTCGAGGTCGGAGTCGCAGGCCGCGTAGGGCTCGGTGCAGCGCGGCAGGCCCTCCCCGTCGACGGCGATCACGCAGGTGCCCGCCGAACAGGCGGAGACGGCGTGGGGGAGGCTGCAGGGCTGCCCGCAGGCCCCGCAGTGGTCGAGGCTCGTGAGCAGGTTCGCCTCGCAGCCGTTGTCCACGTCGCCGTCGCAGTCGTCGAAGTTGGCGGGGCAGACCAGGGCGCAGCGCAGATCGACGCAGCTTTCCGTCTCGCAGTCGCTGTCCAGGCGGCAGTCGTCGCCGATCTCGCAGCGCGCGCAGGAGGGGTTGGAGCCGCCGCAGTCGGTGTCCGACTCGCTGCCGTTCTTGACCTGGTCGGTGCAGGTCGGCTCCTCGCAGACATACGCGGTGCAGACGCCGCTCTCGCAGTCGGCGGCGACGTCGCAGGGCTCGCCGGCGGGGCAGCGGGCGTCGCACACCCCGCCGCAGTCCGTCCCGCCCTCGTCGTCGTCGATGACGCCGTTGTCGCAACCCGGCGTGTAGCAGACCAGGGCGATGCAGGCGCCCGAGGCGCAGTCGGCGTCCTCCCGGCAGGCCCGCCCGTCCTCGCAGGCCGCGCAGTCACCGCCGCAGTCCTCATCGCTCTCGGTCCCGTCGAGCGCGCCGTTCCGGCAGCTCTCCGGGAGCACGCCCGCGCCACCTCGCCCGGCCGCGCCTCCCGACGAGGCTCCCCCGCTCGAGCCTCCGCTCGCCCCGCCGTCGCTCACGTCAGTGCCGCCCGTTTCCTCCGCGTAGCGCAGCTCGGGCGCCCCGCAGGACACCGCGATCCCGAGCGCCGCCGCCAGGATCGAACCGGCCAGAATCGGCCGCCTAGCCTTCGTCATGAGATCACTTCCGGGAGGCGGCGACGCCGACCCAACGGCCGCACGATGGCATTGTGCCACAGTCCCGAGGCCAGGCGAAACGAAGCCACGGCGTGACACGGAGCGCGATGGCGGCGCGCGACCCCGCGCGTCACCCACCCCCGGTTCACCCGCGACAGTGGCCCGCATTTCGCCCTGCCCAGTCCCTGGCCGGCGCCGCCGCCCCGAACACGGGGAGGAGGCGCTGCCGGGGATTGCAGCGCGGGGGGGCGAAGGACCGCCCGTTGACAGGGGGCGCGGGGGGGATCCGGACGGCAGGGCCGCACCCGCGACGCGAACGGCGCGGCGGCACGGCTGGCCGGGATCACTCGTCCCGAGGGCGGATCACCCAGAGCGGCTCGAGATCGAGCTCGACGGCGTCGAACGGCGGGATGCGCGCGCGCACCGCGCCCACCCACGCGCCGAGCCGCGTCCAGCGGCCCTCCACCAGCAAGAAGGCCTCGACCAGGTTCTGCTCGGGCTCGACCAGCCACAGGTGCGCCACCCCGACCCGAGCGTATAGATCCGCCTTCGGGCCCCGATCGAGCCGCCCGCTGCGCGGCGACACCACCTCGCAGATCCAGTCGGGCGGCACGGTGAAGTGGGCCGCGTCCATCGCCGGCGCCCGCTCCGCGCGCCACCCCGCCAGGTCCGGCACCACGACGTCCGCGCCGAAGTGCAGCTCCGGCTCGAACAGGAACACCCAGCCTCCGGGTCCCCCGCGGCCGCGCTGGAAGGGATTGCCGATATCGAGGCCCAAGCCGCTCGCGAACGCGGCGTGGGGCCCCGCCGGGCGCGGGTGCACGTGGAGCTCCCCGTCGACGAGCTGCGCGAGGTGGTGCTCCGGCGCGGCGCGCAGATCGTCGTAGGTGGCCCGGCGGCGCGCGGGGTCGACCATGCCCCGAGGATGGCGGACCCACCGGGACGCGTCCAGCGGCGGCCCGCCTGGCGCGCGGATCCGGGGGCGGTCACGGCGTCAGCGGCGGTGGCGATCCGCCAGGCGTGAGGACGCGTTCGCGCGCGCCGCCGCGACCGGACGAGCCTGGCCCGCTTCGTGCCGTCGACGGCCGCGACCCATTCGTCCTCGCCCCCCGGCGGCCATGCCCCCCCCGCCTCTCACGCCGCATCGACGTCGACCTCGAGCTCCTCTTCGCGGGCTCTCGCAACCGCGGACTGCCCCGGGCGCTGCTCGACCCGGTCTTGCACTCGTGGCACCCCGGACTTCGGCCGGGAAACCCCACCCCTCCCGGGTCCCGTGCCACTTCGACGGCACCTCGGGGCTGGTCGTGCTCGACGAGTTGCGAACCGTCGATCGTGAACGCCTGCTCCACCGAATGGGGAACATTACGGCGCCCGAGCTGGCCCGTGTACCGCGCGTGGCGCGCGAGAGGTTCGAGGCGTGAGCCAGCGAGCGCCGCTCGCGCGCAGGCTGACGCCAAGTACCCGACAAGCACCGCCCGCGCGTCCTCGCGACCGGTCCGTTCGGGGCCCGCGTGCCGGTGCACGGGTGGGGATCCGCGTGCAGCGGGGCGCCGTTCGGACCGGCAGGTCCCCCGTTCTCGGCCGCCGGCCGTCGGGATTCGGGAACCGGTCCCTGGTGCTCGTCCCCTCGCCCCCGCAGCTCTTCTGCCGGTCCCTGGTTCTCGGGAGCTGGTCCCTGGTTTGCGGGAGCCGGTTCTCGGTTGTCAGGAACCGGTCCCCCGTTCTCGGCAACCGGTCCTCCGTCTTGGGCGAGCGACCCCGCGTGCACGGCCAGCGGCAACCCGTTCTCGGCGAGCGCCCTCCGACGCTCCCCAGCCGTTCACCGAGATTCCGCGACCCGCTCACCGTTCCCGGCGAGCGGGCCACGGTCCTCGGCAGGTCAACGCCGGTCTTCGGTCAACGGGCCCGATGAGTAGACGGGCTACGGTGACCGCAGGAGCGGCGGAGCTGAGACGCGGGTGGAGTGGGAGGCCGAGGGAGCGCGCCGGCCAGTCTACGTGAGTGCTACGTCCAACGGCCCACGTGAGCGGGTGACGGGACGGTGCCCGGCAACGTAGGCGCCGCCGTGTTTCAGCCGCTGCTTCCGCGCTCGATGGCGACGATGACGTGCGCACCACCGTTGCACGACGTCAAGCTCCACCCCACCCCGGTATACGAGCCGGTCGTGCTGTAGGGCCCCCGATAGCCCCCGATGCCCAGCATGGAGTCCGAGCCGAGGACATCCACGGTCTTGGTCGCGGCCGGCGCCCCCTGGGGTCCAGCGAGCGCGGTACCGCCCGTGTTGCCGCCGAAGGCGGCCCCGATGTCGTAGGTCCACGAGCCCACCGCTCCGACGACAATGGTCGAGATGGGATCGGCGCTGCCGCAGTTCCCGAAGGTCGCTCCCCCGTTCGCCGCCGGCGCCGCCTGGTTGACGCCCGTGAGCTCGATGATGTTTAGCACCGTTCCGTGGGGGTCGGACTTGGTGGAGACGACATTGTAGGTGCCAGCGCCGGGCAGGTCGGCGTCGAGGAGGTAGTAGACCCCGGCATAGCTATTGTTCTGGTAGTAGTCGGTGGTCCCCACCTTCGTCATCGTCACGTTGTTGTACTTCACCGATGAAGGCTTGGCCCCCGCCAGGCTGTTGCCGTAGCTCGCGACCCCGACCAGGATCATCTGGTTCGCGCTGGCGGACTCGGCCGTGGCCATGGTGTGGCTCACCGTGGTCGTCGCCGACCCGGTGCCCGACATGTAGTTGACGGCCACGATGTCGAGATACCCCCGGCAAGCCCAGGTCGAGCCCGAGACGTTGACGCAGTACGGCGTCGAGCCGGAGCAATTGACCCCGCAAGCCCCGCAGTTCTGGGCGTCGTTCGTGAGGCTCTCCTCGCACCCATCCGCGCGGCTGCTGTTGCAGTCTCCGTACCCAGTGTTGCACACCGGCACGCAGGCGGAGTTGGTGCAGGGGTTGGCGGACGTCCCCACGTTGGTCTGGCAGTCGATCCCGCACCCGCCGCAGTTCGGATCCGCGGTGATGTTCGTCTCGCAGCCGGGGTTCGAGTTGCAGTCTTCCCACCCGGAAGCGCAGGTGTTGCAGCGGCCGTCCGTACAGGCCGTCATGTGGATCGCGGAGCAGGCGTTGTCGCAGACGCCGCAGTGACTCGCCGAGGTGTCGGTGTTCGTCTCGCAGCCGGCCGCCGTGGTGCAATCCCCCCACCCGGCCGCGCAGGTCTGGCAGATGCCGGTCACGCACTGGGTCTGGTGCAGAGCGGTGCAGGAGTTGCCGCAGGACGCGCAATTGGTCAGCGTGCCGAGCTGCGTCTCGCAGCCGTCGGTGGCGCCGCCGCAGTCGGCGTAGCCGTCCTCGCAGTTGCTGCAGCTTCCGCTGGTGCACTGGGTCTGGTGCAGTGCGCCGCAGGACCGGCCACACTGGCCGCAGTTGACCTCGTCCTCCAGTAGGGCCGCCTCGCAGCCGTCGACCACGAAGCCGTCGCAGTCGTCGTAGCCGCTGTTGCAGCTCACGATGGTGCAGGCGCTATTCGCGCAGCCCTCGACGGCGTGGTCGAGCTCACAGCCCTCGCCGCAAGCGCCGCAGTGGTTCACCGTGGTCCGCAGGTCGGTCTCGCAGCCGTTGGCGGTGTTGGCGTCGCAGTTGCCGTAGTTGGTGTTGCAGCCAACGAAGGTGCAGGTGCCCGTCTCGCACGTGGCGGCGGCGTTGTCACGGGCGCAGGGGGTGTCGCACGCTGCGCAGTGGTCCAGCGTGGTCAGACTCTGCTCGCAGCCGTTGTCGTATTCCTCGTCGCAGTCCCCGAAGCCATCGTCGCAGTCGACGATCTCGCAGGTACCCGCCGCGCAGTTGCCGGTGCCGTCCTGCGGGTTGCAGGCGTTGCCACAGGACCCGCAGTGATCGTCCGAGGTGTTCAGGTTCGTCTCGCAGGTCCCGTTGCCGTCGCAGTCGCCGGTGCCGGGGGCGCAGACGGTGAACCCACACTCGGAGTCCTGGCACCAGGGCGACCCCTCCTCGGCGGGGCAGGCGCGCCCGCACCCCCCGCAGTGGGCGACGCTGGTGGTGGTGTTCGTCTCGCAGCGGTAGTCGCCCCCGCAGTCCGCGAAGCCCGCGTTGCAGACGCTGCCGCACACGCCGTCCACGCAGGTGGGCGTCCCGTTGGCGTCGGTGCAGCGGATCCCGCAGCCGCCGCAGTTCTCGGGGTCGCTGAGCAGGGTGGCCTCGCAGCCGTTCGCCGTGTCCGCGTCACAGGCGGCGAACGGCGCGGTGCAGCGCGGCAGCCCCTCGGCGTCGGTGGCGATGATGCACTCGCCCGCAGAGCAAGCGGAGACGGCGTGCGGGAGGCTGCAGCGCCGCGCGCAGGCGCCGCAGTGGTTGAGGTTGGTCAGCAGGTTCGCCTCGCAGCCGTTTTCGGCGTCCCCGTCGCAGTCGTCGAAGTTGGCGGGGCAGACGAGGGCGCAGCTCGCATCGACGCAGCTCCCCGTCTCGCAGTCGCCGTCCACCAGGCAGTCGTCGCCGACCGCGCACCGCGCGCAGGCGGGGTTCGCGCCGCCACAGTCGATGTCCGTCTCTTCGCCGTTGGTGATGAGATCGGTGCAGCTCGCCTCCACGCACACGCGAGAGGTGCAGACGCCGCTCTCGCAGTCGCCGTCGACGTCGCAGGGCTCGCCGGTCGGACAGAGATCGGGACAGACCCCGCCGCAGTCGGTCCCGCCCTCGTTCGGATCGATGAGCCCGTTGTCGCAGCCGGGATCGGCGCAGACCAGGCCGATGCAGGCGCCCGAGACGCAGTCGCCGTTCACCTCGCAGGCGAGCCCGTTGTCGCAGGGCTCGCAGCTCCCGCCGCAGTCCGCGGCCGTCTCGTCCCCGTCGAGCGCGTCGTTCTCGCAGGTTTCGGGCGCCGCGCCGCCGGTGCCGCCCGTGCCGCCGTCCTCGGTGCCGCCCCCTTCCCCGCCAGTCTCCCCAGGGCCGCCGGCCCCGGCCCTGCCGGCCGCGCCGCCGGGAGACACCACGCCGCCGCCCCCGCCCGTGGCGCCGTCGCCGCCGCCCGCGCCGGTGCCCGAGCCCCCGCTGTCATCGTCGCCCCCGCTCGCCCGCGCGCCCGTGCTGGCTTCGCTGCCCCCCGTCTCCTCCTGGTACTTCACCTCGGGCGCGCCACAGGAGGCCGCGATCCCGAGCACCAGGAGAAGAAGCGATCCAGACAGAATCAGACGACGTGCCGTCACAATGGGGTCCCTTCGAAACGCCGGCGATGCCGACCCACCGAGCGCACGATCCCATTGTGCCACAGTCCGAAAGCCCTGCGAAACGATGTGCCCCCGCGCCCGAGGGGCCGGCGCTCGCCGATCGATGACGGGCCGCCCCCGCCGGAATCGAGCCGCCCACCTACAGCGCACGACATCGCCACGGCGCGCGGGAACCCGGGCGCGGGTGGCCGATGTGGAAACTCGCCCGGCACGCGGCCGACTCCCTGCCATGCCCGACCCAGTCTCCCGCGCCGGCCCCGGCTACTCCGACTACCAGGACCTCTGCTGCCGGCAGGAGCCCGCGCCCACGGACGAATCAGGCGCGCAGCCCACGATGCCCTTCACCGAAGAGCCGGGGGCCGACACCGCGCGCGCGGCGGCGAACGACGGCGCCGGCGGCGCCAGCAACGGCGGGAGCGAGGTCGACGGCGGGCATGGCGCCAGCAGCGCCGATGCCTCCGCGCCCCCGGCGCCGAGCGCGGACGCGCCGTGGCGACCCCGGGTGAACGGCTGCACCGTCGTACCCGACCGGGGAGCCGTCTTCGACTTCTACGCGGCCTGCAAGCGGCACGATCTCGAGTACCAGACCTGCGGGGTCCCGCGCTGGGAGGCGGACGAGCGCTTGCACGACGCCATGCTCGAGTCCTGCGTCCACTCCCCCGCGCCCGAGGCCTGCCGCGCGCGCGCCGACGTCTACTACCTCGGGGTCCGCGTGGCCGGCGGGCTCGCCTACGCGGCGGGGCAAGCGGAGGCCTGCCGCGAGGCGCCCCTCGCGAGCTGGCCCGAGGACGAGCGCTACCCCGGCGAGCCGGCGCCGTGACGCGCGTCGGCCGCGCTCGTCGCGGGCCGCGCGGCCGCGGCCCGGGGCCACGCGGGCGACGCGACTGCCTCGCGCGCCGCCGGTCAGAGCGCGCTCGCCGCCGCCGTCGAGTCGCCGGGGCGCCGGAACTCGTAGGGCTTGCGCAGCCCCGTCGGGCGCTCGGCGGCGGGGAACCGGAGCGCCCGCGCGGCCGTCAGGACGCAGCCGGAGAACGCCTCGCTCTCGATGCTCGTCTCGACGATGCGCGCGCTCGCGACCACCCCCGACGGCTGGATCACCCAGTCGAGCACCACCCTCCCGCCCGCGGTCTGCTGCCCCCCGAACTCGAGCACGTAGCAGCGGAACGCGGCCTGTTCCATCTCGGCGAGGACGGGCTGCACCATCGCGCTGGTGAGCTCGGCGGGCACCCGGGCCGTGGTCGCGGGGGCGGCCGCGGCGCTCGGTGGCGGTGGCGACGCGGGCGGCGGCGCCGCGGGAGCGCTGGCGCAGGCGGCGTGGAGCGAGGCGACGGCGAGGCAAGGGACGAAGCGCATCGGAGGCTATTTAGCCGAGGCGCGCGCGGAACCAAGGGGATTCTCGCGCGACCGCGCGCCGGCCCGAGGCGGGGCCGGGCGGAGGCGTGCTACACCGCGGGGCGTGGCTAGGCCGGCCGCGCACGCCAGCTCGCGCGCGTCGCACCCCGAGACGCGCAGGCGCCGGATCGCGCTCGTCGCGAGCGCCGCGGCGCTCCTCGCCGCGCTGGCCTCGCCCCGCTCCCGCGCCGGCGGGGACGCGACCGGCGCGGGGCCGCCGAGCGGCTCGGGCACACCCGCGTGCCTCGCTGCGGGCGCCGCCGCCCCGTCCGCGGCCGCGGCGCCCTCGGTCGCGCCGCCCCCGGCCGCGGGCTCGTCGGCCGCCGCGCCCGGCCCCGACGCCCCGGACCGCTGGTGCGCGCGCGAGCTCGAGCAGCTCGGCAGCGCCGCCTGCGTCAGCACCCCCGCCCGGCTGCGCGAGCCGCTCACCCTGGTGCTGTTCCTGCATGGGGTGGTCAAGCCGGAGACGACCTGGCAGTGGGGGCAGCAGCGCGCCCTCGCCCGCGCCGCCGCGGTGCACGGCTTCGTCGCGCTGATGCCGCGCGGCCGCCGCGGCTACGGGCCGCGCGGCATGGAGGACTGGTGGACCTGGCCCACCTCCGCCCGCGGACAGCAGGCGATCGAGGCCGAGCTGGTCGCCGAGTGGCAGCGGGACCGCGCCGAGCTCGAGCAGCGCCTCGGCCGCGGCTTCGCCCGCGCGCTCGTGTTCGGCTTCTCGAACGGGGCCTACTACGCCGCCTCGCTGGCGCTCCGCGGCCGCTTCCCCGCCGACGGCTTCGGCGTCTTCGCCGGCGGCTCGAGCGGCGAACATCTGCTCGCCGCTGCGCGCCGCCTCGCCGTGCGCCCGCCGATCTACGTCGGCTACGGCACGGCGGACCGGAGCGCACGCGAGGACGCCGTCGCGCTCGGCCGTGCCCTGCGCCGCCTCGGCTGGCCGAGCCGCGTGGTCGCCCGTCCCGGCGTCGGCCACACCATGACCGACGCCATGCTCGCCGAGGCCCTGGCGTTCGGCGCCGGGGAGTGACGCCGCGCTCACCCGAGCGCGCGCCGCAGCAGCGGATCGCCGCTCTCCGCGGCGAGCGCGCGGTTCCGCGCGGCGAGCGCCCGCCGCGGGGCGGCGCAGGCGGCGCGGGTGCGCCCGTCGGGCGGGGTGTGCCGGCAGTAGTCCACCAGCCGCTCGAGGCTCGTGGTGGCGACGTGGACCCGCGTGTCGCTCGAGGCGTAGTAGACGTAGACGACGCCGTCGCGCTCGACCCACCCGTTGACGAAGACGACGTTCGACACGTCGCCGACCCGCTCGTCGAAGAGCGGCGCGATGAGGTGCCCGCCCGGCTGGTAGAGGGGCACCGCCGGCGCGTCGAGGCGGGTCATGTAGGCGTAGATCGTGTAGCGCATGCCGGCCGCGCACCCGCGGACGGCGTGGGCGAGGTGCAGCCACCCCTCCGGGGTCTTGAGGGGCGGGGGGCCCTGCCCGTTCTTGGCGTCCTTGATGGAGTGGAAGTACGGCGCGTCGATGATCGTCTCCCGGTCGACCCGCGGGCGGGTGATGTCCTCGACCAACCCGAAGGCGAGCCCCGTGGTCCCCTCGCCCTGCGCCAGGAACGTCTCCTGAGGCCGGGTGTAGAAGGCGTACTTGCCGTCCACGAATTCGGGGTGGAGCACGGCGTTGCGCTGCTGCCGCGACGGGACCACGAGGTTCGGCAGCCGCTCCCAGCTCAGCAGATCCCGGGAGCGCACGATCCCGGCCCGCGCCCAGCCCGAACCGGGGCGCTCGGGATCCTCGATCTCGGTGCAGAAGACCCCGTACACCCAGCCGTCCTCGTGGCGGGTGAGCCGGACGTCGTACACGTTCACGTCCGCCTCGCCGGGGAGCTCGGGGACGGTCATCGGCTCGGGCCAGAAGCGAAAGCCATCGATCCCGCTGGTCGACTCGGCGAAGGCGAGGAACGACTTGCGGTCGGCGCCCTCGACGCGCGCGCACAGGAGGATCTTGCCCTCGTGCAGGAGCGCGCCCGGGTTGAACACCGCGCCGATCCCGAGGCGCTCCTCCAGGAAGGGGTTCTGGCGCTGGTCGAGGTCGAAGCGCCAGTGCAAGGGCACGTGCTCGGCCTCGAGGACGGGGTGCAGGTACCGCTCGAAGATCCCCGAGTACCAGTCCTGCCGCGGGGCGTTGGGGCGCGCCAGCAGCGCCTCGTGACGCGCCACGAGCCGCGCGAGCCGCGCCCGGAATTCGTTCGCTTCGTTCATCGTCTCCTCGTCAAGGGGGGCCGGGAGGCGCCCCCGCGCCGGGACGTCCGGCGGCGAGCGGCGGCCCGGGATCGGGGGTGGGCTCCGCGAGCCAGGCGTCGATCCAGTCGCCGACCAGCAGCAACGCGCGCAGCGTGTGGTAGGTCGCCTTCCAGAGCTCGCCCTTGTGATCGCCACGCACGCTCGGCTCGCCGGAGGGGAGGACGGCGAAGAACCACTCGCCGTGCTCGGGATCGCGCGCCGGCCCCTCGATGAAGGCGAGCGTGCGCTCGAGCTCGGCGAGCCGCGCCTCGTCCCCGGTGAGCCGGTACAGCCACAAGAGGCCCGGCAACGCCTCGAACTGCGCCCACCACACCTTCTCGCGCGAGCGCACCGGCCCGCCCGGCTCGCCCTCGTCGAAGAAACCGCCCCGCTCGCGGTCGAAGCCGTCACGGACGGCGGCCTCCCCCATGCGCACCACCGCGTCGCGGACCGAGGCGAGCGGCTCGCCGAGGGCGCGCGCGGCCTCCAGGACCAGCCAGGCGGTCTCGATGTCGTGTCCGTAGCTCACCCGCGGGGGACCGAGCGGGGTGAAATCGCGCTCGAAGAACGGGTGCACGAACCCCGACGGCTGCAGGAGGCGCCGAGTGACGAGCTCCACGAGCTCGGCGAGCCGAGCCCGGACCCGCGGATCGCCGGTGACCTCGTAGAGCACGGTCAGCGCCTCCATCAGGTGGAGGTGCGTGTTGGTGTCCTTGGCCGCGCCGAAGGTCACCCACTCCGGATCGCCCGTCTCGTCGTAGCCCCCGTGGCGGTCGTCGTGGCGAGCCCGGTCGAACGAGTCGAAGCAGCCCCAGGCGGCCGCCGTGGCCTCGCCGTCCCGATAGGCGTGGCCGTAGCCGACCAGCCCGTAGATGGCGAACCCTTGCCCGTAGAGCGCCTTGGCCGGGTCGACGACCGCGCCCTCGCGCGCGACCAGGTAGCGGTACTGCCCGTCGACGGGATCGCGGAACGCGCGCTGGATGAAGCCGAGGGTGCTCGCGGCGAGCTCGTCGACGAGCGCGCTCCGCCCCCGGCGCTCGGCGTAGGCCGCGAGCGCCCAGAGGTGGCGCGCCTGCTGGACGACGCTCTTCTCCGTCGGCGCGACCGGCCGCCACCGGCGGTCGAGCCGCCCGTGGAACCCGCCGTGCTCGCGATCCGCGCCGCCCGGCCACCAGGGGGCGGTCGCCTCGGGCTCCAGCCGCCGCAGGCGCGCGCGCACCGCGGCCAGGCGCGCGCGCACCGCACCGGGGACCGGCGGCAAACCGAGGCTCTGGCGATCACGGTCGGACAAGGGGCGCCTCCGCTGCGCCCGGGCCCCGTACCGCCGCGGTCTCGCGGCGTCCAGGACTTCGGCCAGGATACCGCAGTAGTTAATCGTTTTAGGCTTCCGGGCGCCGGCGCCCACCCGGCGGCGACCCGCCCGCCGCGGTCACCCGGGCGCGCGAGCCGTGGAGGCGCGCTCCACCAGGGACACCGGGGTGAGCCGCGTCTGCGGATCCCGCCGGCCGCGCTCGACCAGCTCGATGAGCCAGGCCATGGCCTCCACGCCGAGGGCCTCCTTGTCGACGCCCACGGTGGTGAGCGGGGGATCGGTGTAGTTGCTCATCGTGATGTCGTCGAAGCCGACCACGCTCAGGTCACGAGGCACGGCGATCCCCAGGCGGCGCGCGGCGGCGAGGACGCCCGCCGCCACCTCGTCGTTGGCGCAGAACAGGGCCGTCGGGCGCTGCGGGCGGCCGAGTACGCGCTCCGCCGCCGCGCGCCCCCCGTCGAAGGTGAGGGCGCCGGCCGGCACCAGGTGCCCCCGCTGCCTCGGGCGCACCCCGGCCGCCTCGAGCCCGGCGCGGAAGCCCTCCGCGCGGGCCGCGATGCTGGGGCGATCCAGGGCGCCGTGGACGAAGGCGAGCCGGCGGTGGCCGAGCCGGAGCAGGTGCTCGGCGGCGAGCCGCCCCCCGCGGTGGTTGTCGATCTCGATGGCCTGGACGCCGGTGAGCGGCGGGAAATGATCGATGGCCACCACCGGGATGCCGCGCGCCTCGACGTCGCGGACCAGGCGCGCGCTCGTCTCCCGCACCAGGATGACCCCCTCCACGTTGTTCTCCCGGACGATCTTGGGCAGATCCGCGTATCCGCGGTACTCGCCGGGAACGAAGGAGAAGAGGAGGTTATACTCGCGCCGGATGGCCTCCTTGATCGCGCCCTGCACCACGAACGAGTAGAAGGCGTTGCTGATGAGCTCCTCGTTCCGATAGAACACGATACCCACGTTGTGGGTGCGCTTGCGGGCGAGCCCCGCGGCGGCGGCCGAGGGGTGGTAGTTCAGCCGCTCGGCGACGCGCTGGACGCGCTTGCGGACCTTCTCGCTGATCGCCTGCCCGGGGCGGTTGTTGAGGACGAAGGACACGGTGGCGCTGGAGACGCCGGCCTTCGCCGCCACGTCCTTGATGGTGGGCTTCTTCCGGTGCGGGAGGGGCGGCACGATGCCCCTGCTTACCCGATGCCGAACCTTCCAGCCACCCCCGCTCACGCCTCGGCGACGGCGGCGACCGCGCGGGCCGGGACGGCGCCCCCGACCCGGGGCCCGGCTTGCTCGCCTGGACCGCCCGAGACATCCTGAGCCCCCGCGCCGCACCCGGCGCCCTGGAGCGTCTCATGGCGACCGCCTCCCCCAGCACCGACTTCATCCGCGAGATCATCGACGAGCACAACCGCACCGGGCGGTTCGGGGGACGAGTCCGCACCCGTTTCCCGCCGGAGCCCAACGGGTACCTCCACATCGGGCACGCCAAGGCCATCTGCATCGACTTCGGCATCGCGGCCCAGTACGGCGGCGAGTGCAACCTCCGCATGGACGACACCAACCCGGAGAAGGAGGACCAAGAGTACGTCGACGCGATAAAAGAGGACATCCGCTGGCTCGGCTTCCAGTGGGACCGGGAGCTCTACGCCTCGGACTACTACGACCAGCTCTACGCATGGGCCGAGGTCTTGATCGAGAAGGGACTGGCCTACGTCTGCGACCTCAGCCCCGAGGAGATCCGCGCCTACCGCGGCACCCTCACCGAGCCGGGGCGGGAGAGCCCCTACCGCGGCCGGAGCGTGGCCGAGAACCTCGACCTGTTCCGCCGCATGCGGGCGGGCGAATTCCCCGACGGGTCGCGCACGCTGCGCGCCAAGATCGACATGCGCGCCGGCAACCTCAACCTGCGCGACCCCATCCTCTACCGGATCAAGCGGGCGCACCACCAGCGGACGGGCGACCGCTGGTGCATCTACCCGATGTACGACTACGCGCACGGGCAGTCCGACTCGATCGAGGGGATCACCCACTCCATCTGCACCCTGGAGTTCGAGGATCACCGCCCCCTGTACGAGTGGTTCCTCCGGGCGCTCGACATCTTCGCGCCGCAGCAGATCGAGTTCGCGCGGCTCGATCTGACCTACACGGTGATGAGCAAGCGCAAGCTCCTCCAGCTCGTCACCGAGGGCCGGGTCCGCGGCTGGGACGATCCGCGCCTGCCGACCCTGCGCGGCCTCCGGCGCCGCGGCTACACGCCGGAGGCGATCCGGGACTTCGCCGCGCGCATCGGCGTCGCCAAGACCAACAGCAAGGTCGACGTGCGGCTGCTCGAGGCCTGCATCCGCGACGACCTGAACGCGAAGGCGCCGCGCGCGATGGCGGTGCTCCGGCCGCTGCGGGTCGTGATCGAGAACTACCCGGCGGGGAGGACCGAGCGGCTCCCGGCCGAGAACAACCCCGAGGACCCCGCCGCGGGAACGCGCGAGGTCCCCTTCTCGCGGGAGCTCTTCGTGGAGGCCGACGACTTCCGCGAGGACCCGCCCAAGGAGTGGTTCCGGTTGGCCCCGGGCGCCCTCGTTCGCCTGAAGCACGCCTACATCGTCCGCTGCGAGCGGGCCGTCCGTGACCCATCCGGCCGCATCGTAGAGCTCCGGTGCACCTACGATCCGGCGACGCGCGGCGGCGAGGCGCAGGGCGTCAAGGTGCGCGGGACCCTGCACTGGGTGGACGCCGCGTCGGCCGTCGACGCCGAGGTCCGCCTCTACGACCACCTGTTCACCCGGGAGAACCCGGGTGAGGACGGCGACTTCCTCGCCGATCTCAACCCGTCTTCCCTGGAGACGCTCGTGGGCTGCAAGGTGGAGCCGAGCCTTGTCGGCGCGACGCCCGGCGCCCGGTTCCAGTTCTTGCGGCAGGGCTACTTCTGCGTCGACCCCGACAGCGCTCCGGGCCGCCTCGTGTTCAACCGGATCGTCACGCTGCGCGACTCCTGGACCAAGATCGAGAAGCGACAGCGCTGAGGCGCAGGTGACGCGCCGACGACCGGGCACCCGTGACGGCGCCGGCAGGCCGGCCCGCGCGTGCTCCGAGCGCGACCGGGGGCTACCCCTTCCGGCGCCGCTTCACCCCGTGGTCGTCGCGCGCCACGGGCGCGGGACCGACGGGCGGCGCCCGCGGCGGCTCCGCGGCGGGCAGGGGCTCCGCGGCGGGCGCCGGCAGATCCAGCTTGGCGCGCAGCAGCTCACCCAGGCTCCCCATCGCCCCGCTCGTCCGCGTCGCGGGGCGCCCCGCGGCCGCGAACTCGCGGTAGTTGCGGCGCTCCTCGACGTCGGCCACGCCGCTCACGCTGAAGCGGAGCCGGCCGCTCTGGGCGTCCCGATGGGTGACCACCACCTGTACCTCGCGACCCACCGGGTAGGCGCGGCGGTGGTCGGCCCCGGGGGCCAGGCCGAGGTCTCGCGCCGGCACCAGCCCCTCGCCGGTCGGCGTCTCCACGAAGATCCCGAAGGTACTGTGCCGCGTGACCACGCCGGTGAGCACCTCGTCCGGCGCGGGGGCGGCCGGGCGCGGCGGCGCGTCGACCAGCGCCTTGACGCTCAACCGCACGCGCACGCCCTTGGGGCTCTCCTCCACGGCGAGCACGCGCGCCCGCACGGGGTCGCCGACGGACACCGCCTCCTCCACGCTCCCGATCCGGTGGTGCGCGAGCTCGGAGACGTGCACGAAGCCCTCGATCCCGCCGAGATCGATCACGGCGCCGTGCCGGTTCGTCGAGTGCACGGTCCCCTCCACCTCGGCGCCGGGCACCAGGCGCTCCAGGATCTCGCGCTGCTGATCCTGCCGCCGCGCCTCGAGCTCGGCCCGCCGCGACACCACCACGGAGCGCCCCCCGTCGCGGACCTCGACCACCCGCACCTGCACGGTCTGCCCGACCAGGGCGGTCAGATCCGCGACGTACGCGAGGTCCACCTGCGAGGCGGGGCAGAAGGCCCGGACGTCCCCGATCTCGACCTCGAGCCCGCCCTTGACGGCCTGCCGCACGATGCCCTCGACGGTGGAGCCTGCCACCCGCGCCGCCTCCAGGGCGCCGGCGTCCACGGTGCCGTCGCGGCCGATGGACAGGGCGAGGGTGAGCGACCCCGGCCGGGCGTCGGTCACCGTGGCGCGCACCCGATCCCCGATCTTGACCGTCAGCGCGCCCGACCGATCGACGACCTCGGCGCGATCGAGGCGCGCCTCGGAGGTGCCGCCCACGTCGACGAAGACGCTGTCGGCGGTGATCTGGACCACGGTGCCCTCGGTCACCTCGCCGCGGCGCAGCCGCCGGGCCGCCCGCTTGCTGCTGTCGGAGGTCACCGACTCCATCAGGGAAGCGAAATCGTCGTCGCGAGGCATGGGGCGGCGGACTATGCCACCGGTCGCCCAGCCCGGAAAGCACCCGGGGTGACCGGGCGTGCGTCCGCACCGCGGCGGTGCTAGCCGCCAGGACCGTGCGCGCCGGTGTTCCTCCCCGGGACGAGCTCGCGGCAGAGCTCGAGGCCGCCGCCCTCCGGGCGCTCGGCGAGGCCTACACCGACCTCAACGCGCAGCTCTTCGGGGGGCGGCTCCGGCCCCCGGTGCTGTCCCTGAGCCAGACCTCGGGCCGCCTCGGGGCCTGGTCGCGGGAGCACCGCGGCATGGAGCTCGACCGTTCACTGCTCCTCGACCACGGCTGGGGGACCGCGCTCGAGGTGCTGAAGCACGAGATGGCTCACCAGTACGTGGACGAGGTGCTCGGCCTGCTCGACGAGACGGCGCACGGACCGGCGTTCCGCGAGGTCTGCCGGGCGCGCGGCATCGACCAGCGCGCCGCCGGGGTCCCCGCCGCCGCCCGGAGCGAGCGCGAGGGCCGCGCGCTCGACCGCGTGGCGAAGCTGCTGGCCCTGGCGGCGAGCCCGGACGAGCACGAGGCCCAGGCCGCGGCCCTGGCGGCGCAGCGCCTGATGCTCAAGTACAACATCGCGCTGGACGCCGAGGGGGCGACGCGCCGCTACGGCTTCCGCCACCTGGGCGAGCCCACCGGGCGCGTCAGCGAGGCCGAGCGGCTCCTCGCCGCCATCCTGGCCGAGCACTACTTCGTGGAGGCGATCTGGATCCCGGTCTGGCGTTGCCGCGAGGGCAAGCGGGGCACGGTGCGCGAGGGCTGCGGGACCGAGGAGAACCTCGAGCTCGCGGCCTACACCTACGAGTTTCTGCGGCACACGGCGGAGGCGCTGGGGCGGGCGCACCAGCGGGCGCGCGGCACCAAGCGCAACCAGGGGCGGCGGCAGTTCCTGGCGGGGGTCATGGCGGGGTTCCGCGACCGCCTCGGGCACCAGCAGCGCGCCCACCAGGCCGAGGGCCTGGTGTGGATCGGCGACGCCGGGCTCGCCACCTACTTCCGGAGCCGACACCCCCGGGTGCGCTGGACACGCCACCTCGGCAGCCAGCACACCGAGGCGTTCGCCCGCGGCCGGGAGGAGGGACGCAAGATCGTCGTCCACCGCGGCGTCACCAGCGGCGCCGGCGCCGCCCGCCCGGAGCTCCCGCCTCGGCGCGAGTAGCCGGCGCGCTGGGCGTCCCCTCGACGGCGGCGCCAGGGGCTGCGATCATGCTGGCGTTCGGGGATCGCCGGAGTGGGGTCGTGAGCCAGGAAAACGGGTCGCTCGACGGAGCAGGGGAGGAGCGGTCCGGCGGCGGCGCGGCCAGCGAGCCGTCCCCTGACGCGGGCGCCGCGACGCTCCCCTTGGTGCCGGTGCCGGTGCCGCGGACCCGACCGTGGGGGGTGCCCGACGCGGACCGGGCGCCGTCGGACCCGCCGCTCGACCCCGTGCGCGCGAGCGAGCCGCCGGACAACGTGATCCGGGGCGGGGCCGCCGCCAACCCCGCGCTCGACGCCCTGGTCGGCGGGCAGCCGGTCCCCGAGGAGCGCGTGGGGACCGTCATCGCCGCGCGCTACCGCCTCGATCGCCGCCTCGGCGCCGGAGGCGTCGGCGACGTGTACCTGGCCAGCGCCCTCCCGGAGGAGCGTCGCGTCGCGGTGAAGCTCCTGCGCCGGGAGCTCGGCCTGCTCCCCGAGGTGGTGGCCTTGTTCGAGCGGGAGGCCGCCGCCGCGAGCCGAATCGACCACCCCAACGTGGCCGGAGCCCTCGACTTCGGTCGCCTCCAGGACGGGTCGCTCTATCTGGTGCTCGAGTACGTGGCGGGCGCGAGCCTGGCCGAGGTCCTCGCGAGCGAGGGGCCGCTCGAGACCGCCCGCGCGCTGCGGATCGCTCGCGCCATCGCCGCGGCCCTCGGCGCCGCGCACCGCGCCGGCATCGTGCACCGCGACCTGAAGCCCGAGAACGTGATGCTGACGGAGCGCCCCGGCCCGGAGACGGTCAAGGTGGTAGACTTCGGCGTCGCGCAGCTCCCCGCCGAGTGCTCGACCCGCGTCACGCCCGCCCTGCGCGCGACCTTCACCGGCACGCCAGAGTACATGGCCCCGGAGCAGGCGGCCGGCACCATCGTCGACCACCGCGCCGACCTCTACACGCTGGGCGTCGTGCTCTACGCGATGCTGGCGGGGCACCCGCCCTTCCGCGACGAGACGATGGAGGCGGTGCTGCGGCGGCAGATCGCCGAGCCGCCGCCGCCCCTACCGGCCCGCGTCGACGCGGGCGCGGCGGCGCTCACGATGACCCTGTTGGCGAAGGATCCCGACCACCGACCACCGACGGCCGACGACGTCGTGCGCCGCATCGACGAGCTCGTTGCCCCCGAGGCGGGCGCCGAGGCCGAGTCGGAGCCGCGACCAGCGTCCTCGTCACGGTCCCCCGCGAGCAGCACCTCGCGATCGACGGCGTCGTCCCGCGTCGCACGCGTGGCCGATCCGGCGCCAGGCCCGGCCTCGAGCGCGGGCGCCACCTCCTCGCGGCGGCCCGGGTCGCGACCCGTCCCGCCCGCGCCCGAACCGCGCACGCCTCGCCCCCGCCTCCTGCTCTGGCTCGTCGTGGTCACCGTCACGTTGCTGCTGGTCCTGATCGGCGCCGGGGCGGCCACCCGCTCGCGGCGAGCCGCGGTCGGGCTCGCACCGTCGCGCCCGAGCGCGCCGCCGAGCGAGGTCGAGCTAGCGCGGATCGCCGCCCGCGCGGCCACGGGCGACGCCGCCGCGCTGGTAGACCTCGAGCGCGCGCGGCCGCTCTCCGCGCCCGCCCTCCGGGCACTCGGGCGCGGCTACGCCGCGCGCGGAGCCGCCAGCCGCAGCGTGGCGGCGTACGCGCGCGCCCTGCAGCTCGACCCGACGCTGGCGGACGAACCGGTCATCGCGCGCGACGTGCGCCGCGCCATCGACGATCCGGCCGCCAGCGAGGCGGCGCTCGAGCTCGCCAGCGCTCGGCTCGGCACGAGGGGGCTCGACGTGGTGTTCGACGCCTGGTCCGCGGCCCGCCAGGACACGGCACGGACCGCGCTCGCCACCCGCAGCAAGCGCCTGCTCGACGATCCTCGCGTGGCGCGCCGCGCCTCGCCTGCGCTCCGCGTCGCGCTCGCGCTCTGGGCAGGCACCTCCTGCGAGTCGTACCGCGCGCTCTTGCCCCAGGTGGTGGTCGAGGGTGACGCGCGGAGCCTCCCCGTGCTGAACGCGCTCGCACGAACGCAGGGCTGCGGGCCGCAGCAGCGCCGAGACTGCTTCGCCTGCCTGCGCGGCGACGATCTGCTCGCCCGGGCGACCGCGGCCGCCGCCGCCCGCCCCGCCCCGGACCTCTGACCCGGGCGGGGTGCGGCGCGCACCTCCTCCGACGGTTCCTCCCCTCGGCTCCGGCCACTGCCGCGCGGGATCCCCATCCGCCGTCGATTGCGCTACGCTTGCCGAGCGCCCGAGGGTGCACAGGGCCAATCGACCGGGGCAGCCATGCATCGCGCTTCGCGGACCAAAGGACCGTCGCTCTTGGCGATCGGCCTGGCGCTGGCCGCAGCCTGCAACGTCTACACGCCGGATCTGGTCGAGCGCACCAACGACGGGACGGAGCCCGAGACGACGGGCGGCGAGGACACGGGGGGCAACAGCACCGGCGGGAGGCCGACGGGGGGCGGCGGCACGACCGGGGGTCAGCCGAGCGGCGGGGGTACGACCGGGGGTCAGCCGAGCGGCGGCGCGCCCACCGGTGGTGACGAGGCGGGCGGCGCGCCTGCGGGCGGCGCCCCCGGCGGGGGCTCGCAGCCGACCGGCGGCACCGGGGCACGGCCGACCGGCGGCGCGCCCGGCGGGGGCTCCGGAGGCTCGCCACCGACCGGCGGCGCGCCGGGCGGCGGCCCCCCTGACGGCGGCGCGCCCCCCGGCGGTGGTGCCGCCCCCGAGGGCGGCGCGTCCCCCGAGGGCGGCACCGGCGGCGCCCCTGCCGACGGTGGCGGCGGCGGCGTCCCCCCGGCGGCGGGCGCCGGTAGCGGCAGTGGGGGTACGCCCGCGGGGGGGAGCGGGGGCGGTGGCACGGGCGGCACCGCCGTCGATCCCGATCTCATCGACGACTTCGAGGCCAACAACAACTCCATCGTCACCGTCTCCGGGCGCCAGGGCTACTGGTACACCTTCACCGACGGCACCGACGGCACCATCACGCCGGCGGAGGGGGCCTCGGTGCGCCCCACCGCGCTCGCTCCCCCCCGCGACGAGAGCACCCGCGCCCTGCACGTCGTCTGCTCGGAGGCCTTCACCTCCTGGGGCGCCGGGTTCGGCTTCGACCTCGCCAACAAGAGGATCTACGACGCCTCCGCCTACGCGGGCGTCCGCTTCTGGGTGCGCAGCGGCGACGACTTCACCGGCGACCACCCGGACCTGTCCCTGCGCGTGAAGACCGCCGACATCGTGAAGACCACCGACAACGAGAACGGCACCTGCCCGCCGTCGTCCGATTGGGTGGCCGCCGACTGCGACAACGCCCACCAGGTGCTCTTCCCGGTGACCGCGACCTGGACGGAGATCAGCGTGGCGTTCGCCGATCTGGCCCAGGAGGACTGGGGCTATCAGGTGGATTTCGATCCCACCCGCACCATCGCCGTGCAGTTCCAGGTCCCCGCCGACGTGACGTTCGATGTCTGGATCGACGACATCCGCCTGTACGCGGAGTGACGCCGGTCCTGGCCGTTCGCCTCACCAGCGCTGGTGGACGAGCGGGCGGATCCGCGCGTCGTAGAGGGCACGCACGGCGGCCATCGTCGCCTCGTCGAGCGGGGGCAGATCGGCCGCGGCGACGTTCTCGTCCACCTGCTCGGGGCGCTTCGCGCCGGGGATCGCGCAGGTCACGCCGGGGTGCATCAGGATCCAGCGGATCGCCCAGGCGGCCATGGGGACCCCCGCCGGCACGAGCGGGCGCAGCGCCTCCACGGCCGCGAGCCCGGTTTCGAAATCGATGCCCGAGAAGGTTTCGCCGCGGTCGAAGGCGGCGCCCGCGCGGTTGAAGCGCCGATGGTCGTCCTCGGCGAAGGTGCTCGCGTGCGTCATCTTGCCGGCCAGCATCCCCGAGGAGAGGGGCAGCCGGGCGAGCACGCCGACGTCGCGGCGACGGGCCTCTTCGAGGAAACGGTCCGCGGGGCGCTGGCGGAACGCGTTGTAGATGATCTGGACCGTGGCCACGTTCTCGAACTCGATCGCCTTCAGCGCCTCTTCCACCCGCTCGACGCTGACGCCGTAGCTCCGGATCTTCCCGGCGGCCGCCAGATCGTCGAGGATCCCGAAGACCTCGGGGGCGTAGTAGACGTCGGTCGGCGGGCAATGGAGCTGCAGCAGGTCGAGGCAGTCGGTCCGCAGGTTCTCGAGGCTGCGCTCCACGAAGGCGGTGAGGTTCGCGCGGGAATACCCGGCCAGGGTCTGCGCCGGGAGCCGGCGCCCCGCCTTGGTGGCGACGTGAATCGTCTCGCGGCGCTCCCTCCTCAACCGCGCGACCAGCCGTTCGCTCCGGCCGTCGCCGTAGACGTCGGCGGTGTCGATGAAGTTGACCCCGCGATCGACGGCGCGGTGCAGGGCGCGCAGCGACTCCTCGTCGCTCACCGGACCCCAGGTGCCCCCGATCGCCCAGGCCCCGAAGCTGACCGTCGATACCTCGAACCCCGTGCGCCCCAGCCTTCGATACTGCATGGTCCCGCTCGCTTGGCGACCGAATAGCGATCCGCGAGCCGAGCGGCAACCCCGTCCGCCGAGCCTCGCGTCCGGAGGCGCCCGCCCGATACTCCACCGGCCGCGGCCCGTACTCCGAAGCTCGGCGCCGTCGCTCCGGCTCCCTCCCGCGCGCGCAGGGTGGTGCCCCGCCGCGAGCGCCGGAGCGCGCCAGCGGCGCCGTGGCCGCCGGCGCCCGGCGGGGCGCGCTACCGGGCCTCGGGCACGCGGTCGCCCTTGCCCACCACCACCACGCCCTTCTCGGACACGGTGAAGCCTCGCGCGCGATCGTGCTCGTGGTCGACGCCGATGTGGACGCCGGGGGGCACCCGCACGTTCTTGTCGATGATCGCGCGGCGCACCACCGCTTCGCGCCCGACCTCTACGTCATCCATCAGCACCGAGTCCTCCACGAGCGCCCGGGTGTGGATGAGGCACCCCGTCGAAACCACGCTCCGCCGGACGACGCCCCCGGAGACGATGACGCCGGCGCAGACGATCGAGTCGACCGCCATGCCGCGCCGGTCCTCGTCGTCGAACACGAACTTCGCGGGCGGGATCGAGGTCGCGAAGCTATGGATGGGCCACTCTCGGTTGTACAGGTTGAAGATGGGGTGCACGCTGATGAGGTCCATCTGCGCCTCGTAGTAGGCGTCGAGCGTGCCGACGTCGCGCCAGTAGCCGTGATCACGCTCCGTCTCGCCCGGGACGTGGTTGTCCAGGAAGTCGTAGACGGCGGCGTCGCCGGAGTTGACGAGCATGGTGACGATGTTGCCCCCCATGTCGTGCGCGCTGTCCGCGTTCTCGGCGTCGGCCTGGACCGCCTGCTCGAGGACCTCCCGCGTGAAGACGTAGTTGCCCATCGACGCGAAGATCTGGTCGGGGTGGCCGGGCAGCCCCGGCGTCTCCTGCGGCTTCTCGACGAAGCTCGCGATCCGTTGGTTGGCGCCCGGGGTCAGCACGCCGAAGCGGGAACACTCGGACCGCGGGACGCGCAGCCCCGCCACGGTCACCCCGGCGCCGGAATCGATGTGCGCCTGGACCATGGCCGAGGGGTCCATGCGGTAGATGTGGTCGGCGCCGAACACGCAGACGTAGTCGGGCTTCTCGTCGGCCAGGATGTTGAGGTTCTGGTAGATCGCGTCGGCGGAGCCCTCGAACCACCGCCGCCCGAGCCGCATCTGCGCCGGGACGCTCATCACGTAGTTGTTGAGGAGCGGCGCCAGGCGCCAGGTCTGCGCGATGTGCCGATCCAGGCTGTGGCTCTTGTATTGGGTCAACACGGCGATGCGCCGGTAACCGCTGTTGACCAGGTTCGACAGCGCGAAATCGATGAGGCGAAACGCGCCGCCGAACGGGACCGCGGGCTTCGCGCGGTCTCGCGTCAGAGGGGAGAGGCGATGGCCCTCTCCGCCCGCCAGGACCATTCCGAATACGTTGGGGGGCCGATACATGACGTGAGGCGATGCTGCACGACCGAGAGGTCGGGAGGCAATAGCGCCGCCGCGAGGCGGGAACCGCCACCTCGCGCGCGGCCGCGGGGGCGGCACCACCGACGCCGGGCGCTGGCGGGGCCTTCGGTTCCAGCACCAGCGGAACGCTGAGCCCGTGGCCGCGAGGGGACCCGCCCCCGATGGCCGCCTGTGCCCCGCGACGCGCGTCACGCCCCGTATCTCTCGCTCCCCCTCGTCCGAGCGCGGCGCGCCGCCGCGAGCGCGACGCTCGCGCCAGCGGGGCGGCCCGCGCGCGGCGCGTCCACTCGCGGCCGTCGGCGCCTGCGCCGCCCTGGCGCGTGCCACGACTCCGCTCGCCGCCGCCATCACGAGCGGCACGTCGCGTCGTCGAGCGCCGCCGCCGCGAGCGCGACGCCACCGCGAGCCGGCGCGGGCTCACGCGCGCGGCCCCGGGAGCAAAATCGCGACAGTCGAGCGGCCCTCGGTCTAGAATGGGGAAGATGTCGTCGCTCGCCGCGTTCTCCCGCAGCTTCCGCGCCCTGGCCTGGTCCTGCGCCGTCGCCACCGCGCTGCTCGGCGTCGCCCCCGTGAGAGCCCAGGACGCCGAGGATCCGGTGAAGCGGGCCCGGATGATGTTCCACCAGGGGCTCGAGCTGGAGCAGGCGGGCAACTGGGCCGGCGCCCTGAAGCTGTTCCGCGACGTGAGCCAGGTGAAGATGACGCCGCAGGTGCGCTTTCACATCGCGCTCTGCGAGGAGAACCTCGGCAAGCTGGTGGCGGCGCTGGGGGGCTACGAGCTGGCGCTCGCGGACGCCGACTCGGTGGGAGAGAGCTTCCGCGCGGAGGTGGAGGAGAAGATCGCCGCGCTGCGAGGCCGGATCCCGAAGCTGGTCATCGAGCGCGGTGACGGGGCGGAGGCCGCCAAGATCGAGCTCGACGGGGTGCTGCTCGGCTCGAGCTCCATCGGGGTCGAGGTCCCGGTCGACCCCGGACCGCACGTGGTGACGGCCACGGCGCCCGGGCTCGAGGACTTCTCCACCACCATCGAGATCAGCGAGGGGACGACCGAGACGGTGAGCGTGACCCTCGCCGAGGCCGAGGTCGAGCCGGTGGAAGCGGAGCCGGTCGAGGAAGAGCCGGCGCCGCCGCCGGAGAAGGAGTTCCCGGTCGTCCCCGTCACGCTCATCGGCGGCGGCGGCGTCTTGCTGCTCGGCTCAGGCGCGATGCTCATCATGCGCTCGGTGGCCCTGAACGACTTCCGCAACCTCTGCCCCGGCGATCTCTGCCCCCCCAAGTCGCAGCTCAGCGACGCGGAGCAGGACGAGATCGAGCAGAGCCGCTCGAGGGTGATGACCTACGGCGTCCTGTCGCCGGTGCTCGCCGTCACCGGGGTGGGCGCCGCCGGCGTGGGCGTGTTCCTCCTCGTCCGCGACTCGAAGGCCAAGCGGGAGGACGCGGACTCGGCGTCGGCCCGCGTGCTGATGACGCCCGCGCGCGGCCCGAACCGGTTCGGGCTCACGGTCCGCGGGCGCTTCTAGCCGTCGCCGGGCTCTCGACACGCGGCCCGGGGCGACGCCCTGCCCGCGGCGGGCAGGACCAGCCGTTCGCGACGGCAGCCCGCCCCCTGGCCGGGGCAAGCTCCCTCAGAACCCGGGATCTTGCTTGTTCCAGCCTTCGTTCTTGGGCTTGGGCGTGGTGAGCAGCGGCCGCGTCGTGCCGACGGTGGGCGCGGTCGCCGGGAGCCGCGCGACGGGCGCCGTGTCCGAGGGGGCCGGCGCCGTCTCCGTCGCCGCTGGCTCGGCGGGCGAGGCCGTCGACGCCACCGCCTCCACCGAGGGGGTCGGCGCCGTCGCCGGCGTGGGCCGGGCGCTGCTGGCGGCGACCACCGAGCTCGCGGCGCCGGCCGTGGTGCCCGCATGCTCGCGGGCGCCGCCGCTCATGGCGACGACCACGAAACCTCCGCCCAGCGCGACCACCCCGGCCACGGCGACGTACAGCGCCAGTCGACGCCGCCCGGGCGCGGGCAGCGGGGCGTCGGCCTCGACCACGTCGAGCGTGTTCGGCACCGCCAGGACCGCCGCCGCGTCGTGCGGCGCCGAGGGCAGGACACCCCGACTGGAGGTGATCCCGGAGCCCCCCGGTCCGGTCACCGAGGACAGCGTCGAGTGGGTGCCCGTCTGCTGGGGCGGGCGCAGGTTCCGTTGCTCCTCGAGCACCTGGCGGTCCGCCAGGTCGAGCGCGTGCTGGAGCGCGGCCCGTCGCTCTTCGCGGCGGTCACCGAAGAGCGACTTGACGAACGTGCCCACGTCCTCGTCGGTGCTCGCGCGCATCGTCGCCGGCAACGCGTCGAGCGCCCGCAGCATGTCGTTGGCGGTGGCGAAGCGCTTGGCCGGGTCCTTGGCGAGCGCCTGGAGCACCACCTTCTCGAGCGGCAGCGGGTAGCCCTGGATGATCTTGCTCGGGGCGACGACGGGCTCCGGCGAGCAGATGCTGTACATCGTGGCCGCCTCCGACTCCCGGCGCAGCGGGTGCTTGCCGGTGGTCAGGGCGTACAGCACGATCCCGAGGGCGAAGACGTCGACCCGTCGGTCGATGTCCGCCCCCTTCACCTGCTCGGGGGCCATGTAGGCGACCTTGCCCTTGATCTGGCCCGCGACCGTGGCCCCGCCACCGATCGCCGTCGCCTTGGCGATGCCGAAATCGACGACCTTGGTGACCCCGTCGTAGGTGACCAAGATGTTCTGCGGGGACACGTCGCGGTGAACGAGCCCCACGAGCTTCCCGTCGCGATCCCGGAGCTCGTGCGCGGCGTGCAGCCCGGCCCCGGCCTGGATGATGATGCGCACCGCGATGGGCAGAGGGATCCCGCCCCCCTTCTTGGCCGCCTTCATCAGCTGGTTCAGCGGGACCCCGTCCACCATCTCCATGACCAGGTAGAGGATCCCGTCCTCCTCCCCGAGGTCCATGATCTCGACGACGTGCGGGTGGCGGATCTGCGAAGCCAGGGACGCCTCGTCGAGGAACATCTGCTCGAACTGGTCGTCCTCGCTGAGCTTCGGGAGCATGGTCTTGATGGCGACGATCTTCTGGAACCCCCGGGTCCCCTTGAGGCGCGCCGCCCAGACCATCGCCATCCCGCCCGCCGCGATCGGCATCAGGAGCTCGTAGCGACCGAGCACGTGCCCGGCGCCGATGTCGCCTGCTGCGTTCACGAACTCGGAGGCGGAGGTCACTACACGTCCAGTCTGACAAACCCCGGCCGCGCGTTCAAGCACCGGAGCCGCTGTGATCACGGCCCGCGCTCGCGAGGCCAGGGCCGGCCCCGGGCGTCATGAACCGACACGGCCGCGGCGTCCATCACGATCTCCGGACCGGCGTCGCGAGCCGAAGGAACCCTTGCGCCTGGCGGCGACGTCCGCCACCACGCCTCCGGACGCGCGGGCACCGGGACGACGAGGTGCGTCATGTTGCCCGCGCGAGCGACGGTGCCGCGCGACGGTGCCGGCCCGCGGCCGGGGACCCGGCGCGCGCCCGCCCCGGCGCCGCTAGCGGACGGCCCGGAGTCGTCGCTGCTCGCGCCGAACGGCGGACGCGGCGCGCCGGTAGCGGCGCCGCGCCGAAGGGGGGCGGCCGGCGAAGCCACGCTGCTCCGCGTGCGCCTCGCGGAACCCGCCCGGCGGTTGCCCAAGCTCGAAGATCGTGACCTCGCGACGCCCGCGCTCGCCCAGCCGGAACGGGACCACCGCCGCCCCCACACCAGCACCTACATACACCGCCCCGGCCCCCCCCGCCGCCCTCGAGCCGTAGAGGCCGTGCACGTAGCGGTGACCGACGAGCCGTCCGAGCACCAGCTCGTGCAGCCGCGCCACGGTCACCTGGCCGGCGTGAGTGTGGCCGCTCAACACCAGCGGCACGCCCGCCGACCACAGCTCCTCCGCCGCCTCGGCGAGGTGAGAGAGGCCGACGCTCGGCAGATCCCGGCGCAGACCCCGGACCGCGCGAGCGACGTCCGCCTGCCCCGTGTAGGCGTCATCGAGCCCGACCACCTGGAGCCGCTGGTGGCGAATGGTGAGGGTGGTCACCGCGTTGTTGAGCACCGCCGCCCCGCTGCGCTCGAGCGTGCGCGCGACCTCCACCGCCCCGGCCCAGTGATCGTGGTTGCCGAGCACGCACACGACCGGCGCGGGTATCGAGCGGATCGTCTCGGCGAGCGCGGCGAGGTGGAGCTGGCTGTGGCAGACGAAGTCCCCGGTGATGACCACGAGATCCGGGTCGAGCGAGCCCGCGATGCGCACGGCCGCTTGCTGCACCTCGATCGGCGTCACGGTCCCGACGTGGAGATCGGTGAGGTGCACGAGGCGGACGCGGTCGAGCAGCCCGACGTGCCGCGCGGGACCCGCGAAGCGTCGGACCTCGAAGCGCTCGGCGACGTCCGAACCCCAGAGGCGAAGGGCACTGCGCGCGACCCGCGCGCCGACGATCCGCAGCATGGGACGAGAGGTCAATCTAGCGCAGGCCGCACCGCGAGACGAGCGCGCAGGACGGCACCTTCACCGCCGCGGCCGTGACCGCAGCGTCACCGGGCCGCGGCCGCGGTCCGGAGCCCTTCATCCGGCCCGGTCCCGGGGCGTCCCCGGCGCGATCGTCCCGGGTTGGGGCGGGCGCGCGGGAAAGAAGACGGGCAGGCGCGGACCGCCCGAGATCGTCCGCGCCGTGATGGACGCTCGGTACGCGAGCACCTCGCCCCCATGGGCCACGGCGCGGCGCAAGGCGGCGCCGTACGCGGGATCGATGGCGTCGGCCGGCGCCAGCGCTCGCGCGTCGCTGCGCGCGACGAAGAAGAGCTGGACCGCCCGGTCGCCGGCGGCGGCGAGGCGTTCGCGCTCCGCCCGGTGCCGCCCGCCCCGGGCGGTCCCCGCGTCCGGGAAGCCCACGAGCCCCGCCCCGAGCCCCAGGGTAGCGCTCTTGATCTCGACGAAGCAGCGGTCGCGACCGCGGCGCAGGAGCAGATCGAGGCGGGCGCCGTTGCCGACGGGCACCTCGCGACGGAGCTCGGAGTAGCCGGCGAGCTCCGGCAAGCGGCCGCGCCCGATGGCCTCGGCGACCACCGCGTTGGCGAGCGCGGGGTTGACGAAGATCCGTGCCCTGCCGACATCGATGACCTGCCAGGTGTAGGCCAGGCGCCGCCCGACGGCGTCGGCCCGCGTCAGCCAACCGATGGCGCCGGGCTCGAGGCAAGTCCGCATCGAGCCCGGGTTGGCGCAGTGGGCGGTGACGACGGAGCCGTCCCCGAGCACGAAGTCGGCGAGGAATCGCCGGTAGCGACGGAGGAGGTGTCCCGCGACGACGGGGCCGGGGTAACGCATCGCCAGGCTCGACCGAGCCTGAGCTTGGGGCAGGGGGCAAAGGCGGTCGAGCCCCGCGGAGCCCCGAGGCCGGCGAGCGCCCGGCCCTCGCCTCGTCGGCGCCCGCGCGGTGACGCGGCGGCCCGGTGACGACCCGTTGGGCGTCGAGCCGTCGTGGGGTATCGTTCCGGCGCCGCGCCTCTCGGCCCCAGCCATGATCGCCTCCAGTCCGCGCCATCGGCGGCCCGCCCGGCGGGCGTGGGCCCCGACGTCCGTGCTCGTCGGGACCTGGCTCGGGTGCGCCTGCAACCCCTACGACCCGTCGCTGCTCTACGCCGACGGCGCGGAGGCGCCCGGCACGTGCTTCGACGGTGAGCTGAGCGTCGGCGAGACGGACACCGACTGCGGCGGCGACGACTGCCAGCCCTGCACCGCCGAGGCCCGGTGCCGCCGCCCCTCCGACTGCGAGCGCCAGGTCTGCGCGGGCGGCGTCTGCCAGGCGGCGTCCTGCGACGACGAGGTCCAGAACGGCCTCGAGAGCGACGAGGACTGCGGCGGCGACTGCCCGCCGTGCGGCGTGGGCGAGGGCTGCGCGGTCGCCGCCGACTGTACCAGCGGGGTCTGCCGCGCGGACGAGTGCCAGGCTCCCGCGTGCGACGACGGCCGGCAGAACGGCGCGGAGAGCGACACCGACTGCGGAGGCCCCACCGGCGCGGATGGGTGCGCGCGCTGCGAGGTCGGCGACTCCTGCTCGCTCGATCGCGACTGCGTGGCGGAGCTGGAGTGCGACCCGACGAGCCTCACCTGCGTCGCCACCACCTGCGGCAACAGCCGGCAGGACGCGGACGAGACGGACCTGGACTGCGGCGGGCGCCGGTGCCCCCCCTGCGAGGCAGGCGAGAGCTGCCTGATCGACGCGGACTGCGCGGCGGGCACCGTGTGCGAGGCCCTCGCGTGCCTCGTCGCCACCTGCCTCGACGAGGCGCGATCTGGAGACGAAACCGGCGTGGACTGCGGCGGCCCCGACTGCCAGCCGTGCCCGGTGGGCGAACGCTGCCTGACCACCACGGACTGCGCCGCAGGCGCAGTCTGCCAGGGGCTCGCCTGCGTGCCCGCGGCCTGCGCCAACGGCGCCGAGGACGGCGGCGAAACCGGCGCCGACTGCGGCGGCCCCGACTGCGCCCCCTGCCCCGCCGGCGAGGGATGCGCGAGTGACGACGACTGCGAAGCCGGCACCCTCTGCCAGGATCGCATCTGCGTCCCCCGCGCCTCCTGCTCGGACGGCGAGCAGAACGGGCTGGAGTCGGGGGTGGACTGCGGGGGCGAGGAGTGCGCCCCCTGTCCGCTGGGGCAGCCCTGCCGGGTGGCGGACGACTGCGCCCCCGGCGGCCTCTGCCTGGAGCTCGTCTGTCGTGCCGAGTCCTGCGCGGACGGGGAGGTGAGCGCGCGCGAGACGGGCACCGATTGCGGCGGCCCCGACTGCAACCCCTGCCCCGCAGGGCAAGGCTGCACCGTGGCGACCGACTGCGCCGGCGGGACGGAGTGCGTGGATCTCACCTGCCGCCCGGAGTCGTGCACCGACGGCGCCCTCGGCCCGGGCGAGACGGGACCCGACTGCGGCGGGCCCGACTGCGGTCCCTGCCCGCAGGGCGAGGGGTGCGAGGAGACGACCGACTGCGTGGCGGGCAACGTCTGCCAGCGCCTGCGGTGCGTTCCGACCTCCTGCGCCGATGGGGCGCCCGGGGACGGCGAAACCGACCTCGACTGCGGTGGACCCGACTGCAACCCCTGCCACAGCGGCGGCGCCTGCGTCCTCGATCGTGACTGCGTCGAGGGCACCGCCTGCGTCGGGGGCGAGTGCGAGGTGACCACGTGCCTCGACGGCGCCCTGAGCGCTGGTGAGACCGACGTGGACTGCGGCGGCGCGGACTGCGATCCTTGCCAGGTCGGCGAGGGCTGCACCACCGGCCCCGATTGCCTCACCGGGGCCTGCAACGCGGGGACCGGGGCCTGCGCCGGACCATCGGTGCTCTACCAGCGGGGGAGCGACTCCGTCGACATCCGCGCCACGGTCCTGCTCGTGAACGACGACGACCGGGCGATCCCGCTGCCCAGCCTCGAGCTCCGCTACTACTTCACCCGGGACACGGGCACCCTCCCGGCCGACCCGCGCTTCAGCTGCTACGTGTACGAGAACGGCTGCTCCACGGTGTCCTCCTCCTTCACCACGCTCCCGACCGCCGAGCGCACGCCGACGGCGGACACCTACCTGTCCATCCGCTTCTCCGCCGGGACCCTGCCCGGAAACGGGCAGTCCGCCGCGCTCGAGTTCAACGTCGACCGCGAGCCGACCGGGGGCACGCCCTTCACCCTGACCAACGACTTCTCCTACGTCGGCACGGCCACGAGGTTCACGGCCAACGATCGCATCACCCTCTACCTCGACGGCGTGCGGATCTGGGGGCGGGAGCCCGGCTGACGCCCCCACGCGGCGCGGCGAGCCTCACTCGAGCGCGGCGCGTCCTCCCGTGGCGATCACGCGGCGGTACCAGCGAGCGGAGTCCTTCAGCCGCCGCTCCTGGGTGCGAAAGTCCACGTGCACGAGCCCGAACCGCTCCTTGTAGCCCTCGGCCCACTCGAAGTTGTCCATGACGGACCAGTAGAAGTAGCCCTCGACCGGGATCCCCTCCTCGATCGCGCGGTGCAGCCAGCGCAGGTGCCGGGCAACGTAGTCGATGCGCGCCGGGTCGTGGACCTCCCCGTCGAGGCAGACCCAGTCGCGACCAGAGACGCCGTTCTCCGTGACGACGACGGGGAGGCCGTAGCGCTCGTGGAAGAACCGCGGTCCCCAGTAGAGGATCTCCGGGGTGACGGGCCAGTCGGAGCCGGTGCGCGGGTGCCCCGCCGGCCAGCCGTCGTCGGCGCCCCCGGGGCGTGTCCGGGAGGAAGCCGGGTAGCCCATGTAGGAGTTGACCCCGAAGAAGTCGAGGGGCTGTCGGATCGTCTCCAGGTCCCCCGCGCGGATCGACGGCGCGTCGCGACCGAACAGGGCGAGCCCATCCTCCGGGTATTGGCCGAAGAAGACCGGATCCATCCACCAGGAATTCGTCCAGACCGTCGGCTCCCGCATCGCGAAGGTCAGGCGGCGCGCGAGCGCGAGCGCCGGTTCGCTCTCGTCGTCGGGGATCACCACCAGCCCCACGGGCGCGTACCCCACCGCGGCCGGCTGGCGAGTGGTCGCGCGAATCGCGCGGACCCCCTCCCCGTGGGCGAGGAGCGCCACGTGGGACGCGCGGAGCAGCTCGGCCGGGGTCAGCCGGAGCCCCGGGGCGTGCGTCCCGTCACGGTGCCCCATCCCGATGAAGACCTGCGGCTCGTTGAGCGTCATCCAGCGCCGCACGCGGTCGGAGAGGCGGTCGACCACCACCGCCGCGTAGTCGGCGAACCAGCCCGCGGCGTCCCGGTTCAACCAGCCCCCACGCTCGAAGAGCGCCTGCGGGTAGTCCCAGTGGAAGAGGGTGACCCAAGGCTCCACGCCGGCCGCGAGCAAGCAGTCGATCAGTCGATCGTAGAAGGCCAGTCCGCGGGCGTTGACCTGCCCCGTCCCCGCGGGGAGCACGCGGGGCCAAGACACGCTCAACCGATACCCACGGAGCCCGATCGCCTGCATCAGGGCGACGTCCTCCTCGTAGCGGTGGTAATGATCGCAGGCGACGTCGCCCGTGTGGCCATGCCAGATCACGCCCGGTCGCCGGCAGTACAGATCCCAGACGCTCGGCCCCTTGCCGTCCGCGGCGACGGCGCCCTCGATCTGGTACGCCGCCGCGGCGGCGCCCCACACGAACCGGTCGGGGAAGGTCACGGTTGCTGGCTTCGGCGCCGGGCACGCTAGCAGATGGGCGGCCGAGCGGGGCGACGGAAGGCCCCGCGCCGGCGCCGACGCGCCCCCGGTCGAGCCCGCGATGTACTATTCGACCCCCGGCGCGTCCTTCCGTGACCCCGCGTCCACGGCGCGCCAGCGCCGGCAGGCCCGCCGGCGTCGCCGCGCCACCGCCCCTCCCCCGCCGCGTCCTACCCGCCATGGTCAGCCGCCACGACGACGATCCCACCGTCCTCTACCTCGACGCCGCCGCGGCCCACGCGCAAGCTTTCGAGCCCGCCGAGGCTGAGGTCCTGGAGGCCGTCAACGCCCGCGTCGCGGCGCGCGCCTCCACCGAGGAAGTGCTCGCCTTCGTCTTCGAGCGCACGGCCCCGATCATCCCGGGCGATCGCCTCTCCGTCGCCTTCATCGAGGACGACGGGCAGCGGCTGGTTTCCTACCACACCGTCGCTCGCTACGCGCCGCTGGTGCTGGACCGCGGCTTCGCCGCGGACCTGCGGCGAAGCTCGCTCGCGCGCGTCCTCGCCACCGGCGCCGTCCGGATCATCGGCGATCTGTCCGCATACCTCGCCCGCCACCCCGACAGCCGCTCGTCGCGAGCGCTGGTCGCCGAGGGGGTCCGCGCGTCGATCACCTGCCCGCTCCACGTCGAGTCGCGCGCCGTCGGGGTGCTCTTCCGGAGCTCGCGGGAGCCGCAGGCCTTCGCCCCGCGGCACGCCGCCCTGCACCTGGCGCTCACCGAGCGGCTGGCCCAGGCGATCGAGAAGACCTACCGCCTCGAGCAGCTCCGGGCCGCGAACCAGGCGTACTCCGAGGTGCTCGCCTTCGTGAGCCACGAGCTGAAGAGCCCCGTCGCGGCCATGGTTTCGACCGCCGAGCTGCTCCGCGACGGGTACGTCGGCGCGCTGTCCGAAGCGCAGCGCGAGGCCGTGTCCCGGATCATCACGCGGGGCCACTACCTGCTCGATCTGGTGCGCGACTACCTCGAGCTCGCCCGCCTCGAGGGAGGCAGTGTCGCCTACGCCCCCCGCGCGGACGTGGACCTGGTGCGCGACGTCCTCTCCCTGGCGCTGGACGTGATCCGCCCGGAGGTCGAGCGCCGTCGGGTCCGCGTCGAGATCGCGGCGCCGGCCGATCTCGGGCCGGTGCACCTCGCCCCGAGCCTGCTGCGCGTGGTCCTCGTCAACCTGCTGAGCAACGCCGTCAAGTACGGCCGCGACGCAGGGCAGCTGCGAGTCGAGGTCCGTCGCGACGCCGACGAGGTCGGCCTCACCGTCTGGAACGAGGGGCCCGGCTTCCCGCCCGCGGAGCAGGCCCGACTGTTCCGCAAGTTCTCCCGGCTCCAGGTCCCCGAGCTGCTGCGCGAGCGGGGCTCGGGCGTGGGCCTCTACACGGTGTGGCGGCTGGTGGGGCTCCACGGCGGACAGGTGACGGCCCGCTCCGAGCCCGGCGCGTGGGCGGAGTTCACGGTGCGCCTGCCGCAACCGCCCGCCGCAGCGCGCGAGTGATAAATCGTTATCATAGGTTTCAAAATACGATTATATCGTGCTGGCCTGCGACGGCCCGGGAGGTCGAGGACGACCCCGATCCGGCGGCTAAGTGCCGTTTCGGAACGACATTTTATCGTTACTTCCATCACAGCGTGCTACCGGCGCGCAAATCGGATTGCCAATACTGCCGCCGCTTCCTGAGGAGCGCAGCGTTGCCAGCTACTGGTCGTGCCACGAACATGAGCCAACGTGTTATCGACTCGACGGGAGGTCGCCCCGCGAACGCGCGGTCAGGTTCGGACCGGGCGACACGGAAACGGCGCGCAGCAGCGCCAGTCCTTTGATGTCCCGAGGCGCGGATTGTCCTTGTCAGCGGGCGCGACTTGCACCACCATTCGCGCGTCCTCGGACCTCGTCTCACGGCCAGCCCACGGTAGGACCGATAGGCCGGCGAACACGGTGGCCGGCAGCCGGGACGGCGTCCCGGCTCTGACCAACGCCGTTGGGTGCCCGTAACGAGATCCCGATTCGGCACATGCGAGGTGTCCATGAGCGAAGCTCTGAGTACGGTAGTCAAAGAGGCCTGCGCCGCCGCCGAGCACGACCGCACCCGCCTGATGGACGTGGTCAGCCAGGTGCAGTCCCGCCTGGGGGCGGTCCCGTCACCGGCCATGGACCTCATCGCGGCCGAGCTCGGCTGCCGTCGCGTCGAGGTGGAGGCGGTCGTGTCGTTCTACGCGTTCTTCTCCGCCGAGCCCCAGGGCAAGGTGGTGATCCGGGTCTGCAACGACGTGGTCGATCGTCAGGAGGGCGCGGACGCGGTGCTCGAGGCCTTCGCCGACGCGCTCGGGATCCGGCCCGGCGAGACGACGCCGGACGGCAAGATCACGCTCACCACGACGCCCTGCATCGGCATGAGCGATCAGGCGCCGGCGGCCCTCATCAACTCCGAGGTCTTCGTCGAGCTGAACCCCTCCAAGGCGCGCCAGATCGCGCTGGAGCTCGTGGCCCACGGCGACCCGCACCGCGTGATCACCAAGCTCGGCGACGGGAACAACGCCCACCCGCTGGTGCGCTCGATGGTGCGCAACAACATCCAGCAGGCCGGCCCGGTCATCTTCGCCGACTTCACCGCGGGGACGGCCCTGCGCAAGGCGCTCGCGATGACGCCGCAGGAGGTCATCCGCGAGGTGAAGGCCTCGCGGGTCCGCGGCCGCGGCGGCGCTGGCTTCCCGACGGGGATGAAGTGGGACTTCGCGCGGGCGGCCGCCGGTGACCGGAAGGTCGTCCTCTGCAACGCCGACGAGGGCGAGCCCGGCACCTTCAAAGACCGCGCGATCCTGACCGAGCGCTCCGCCCTGGTCTTCGAGGGCATGACCATCGCCGGGTACGCGGTCGGCGCCGACCTCGGCATCATGTACCTGCGCGCCGAGTACCTCTACCTCCGTGCGTTCCTGGAAGACGCGCTCGCCCAGCGTCGTGCGGCGGGCCTGCTCGGAAAGGCGGTCGGCGGCAAGGCGGGTTTCGACTTCGACATCCGCATCCAGATGGGCGCGGGCGCCTACGTCTGCGGCGAGGAGACGGCGCTCATCAGCTCGTGCGAGGGCCGGCGGGGCGACCCGAAGAACCGGCCGCCGTTCCCGGCGCAGGAGGGCTACCTCCGCCGCCCCACCGTGGTGAACAACGTGGAGACGTTCTGCTGCGTAGCGCGGGTGCTCGAGCAGGGCGCCGGCTGGTTCGCGCAGCTCGGGTCCAAGGGCACGAGCGGCACCAAGCTGCTGAGCGTGTCCGGCGACTGCAAGCGCCCCGGCATCTACGAGGTCCCCTTCGGCACCTCCCTCACCGAGCTGCTCGCCCTGGCCGACGCCGAGGACGTGGCGGCCGTGCAGGTGGGGGGACCGAGCGGGCAGCTGGTGGGTCCCGCGGACTTCAAGCGGACGATCTGCTACGACGACCTGGCGACCGGCGGGTCGATCATGATCTTCAACTCGACCCGGGACGTCCTCAAGATCGCCCGTGAGTTCGTCGAGTTCTTCTGCGAGGAGAGCTGCGGGTACTGCACGCCGTGCCGGGTCGGCAACGAGCTGCTCAAGGAGCGGCTGGACGCCATCATCGCCGGCCGGGGCGAGCCCACCGACCTCGCGTACCTCGGGGAGATCGGGGCCGTCATGAAGCTCGCCAGTCGCTGCGGGCTCGGGCAGACCAGCGCCAACCCCGTGCTGACCACCATCAAGAACTTCCGTCCCGCCTACGACGCGCGTCTCCGCGCGCCGACGCACGGCGAGCAGCGGCGGTTCGACTTCGCGGCGGCCGGCGCCGGCGCGGAGCGGATCGCCGGGCACGCCAGCGTGCAGCACGGAGCGCACGGCCAGCACGGCGCGGCGGAGTGAGGTGACCCCATGACCGACAGCGTCAAGTTCAAGATCGACGGCAAGGAGATCACGGCGCAGGCCGGGCAGACCATCCTGCAAGCGGCCACGGCGGCCGGCGTCTACATCCCCCACCTCTGCGCCCACCGGGAGCTCCACCCCTGGGGGAGCTGCCGCGTCTGCATGGTGAAGGTGAACGGGCGCGCCCAGGCCGCCTGCATCCAGCCCGTCACGGAGGGCGCGGTGGTCGAGAACGACACCCCCGAGCTCCTGAACGTGCGCCGGGTGCTGGTGGAGATGCTCTTCGTCGAGGGGAACCACGTCTGCCCCGCCTGCGAGAAGAGCGGAAATTGCGAGCTGCAGGCGACGGCGTACCGCCTGGGCATCGCCTCGCCCCGCTTCCCCTACGCGTTCCCGCGGCGACAGATCGACGCCACCCACCCGGACATCATCATCGAGCGCAATCGGTGCATCCTGTGCGCCCGCTGCGTCCGCGCCTCCAGCGACGTCGATGGCAAGCACGCCTTCGATTTCGTCGGGCGGGGAACGCACAAGCGAATCGCCGTGAACGCCGAGGCCGGGCTCGGCGGGACCGACGCCGCGGCCACCGACAAGGCCATCGAGGTCTGCCCCGTGGGCTGCCTCATGAAGAAGCGGGTCGGCTTCTCCGTCCCGGTGGGCCAGCGCCGGTTCGACCAGAAGCCGATCGGATCCGAGATTGAGCACGCCGCGGGCGTCACGAGGTGAGCCAAGCCATGAGCAAACCCAGAGTTGCCACGACGTCCATGTGCGGCTGCTTCGGCTGCCACATGTCGATCCTCGACATCGACGACCGCATCCTGAAGCTGGTCGAGCTGATCGAGTTTCACAAGTCGCCGATCAACGACATCAAGACCTTCACCGAGCGCTGCGCGGTCGGGCTCATCGAGGGCGGCGTCGCCAACGACGAGAACTACCACGTGCTCAAGGCCTTCCGAGAGAACTGCGACGTCTTGGTGTCGGTGGGCGAGTGCGCGAAGACCGGCGGGGTGCCGGCCATGCGCAACCCCATCCCGCTGCACGAGTGCCTGGAGGAGGCGTACCTGAAGGGCCCCACCGTCCACAACCCGCTGCAGGTGATCCCGAACGACGTCGAGATCCCCCTGTTGCTCGACAAGGTCTACCCCTGCCACGAGGTCGTGAAGATCGACTACCACCTCGCCGGCTGCCCGCCCTCGGCCGACACCATCTGGGAGGCCTTGGTCGCGCTGCTCTCGGGCAAGCCGATCGAGCTCCCCTACGCCCTGCTCAAGTACGATTGATACCGGAGGCTTGACCGTGACAACTGCAAGCGGCACCCAGCGCATCGTCATCGAGCCCGTCACTCGCGTCGAGGGGCACGGCAAGGTCACCATCCACCTGGACGAGCAGGGGAAGGTCACCCAGGCGCGCATGCACATCGTGGAGTTTCGTGGCTTCGAGCGGTTCGCTCAGGGCCGCCCCTACTGGGAGATCCCGGTCCTGGTGCAGCGCCTCTGCGGCATCTGCCCGGTGAGCCACCACCTCTGCGCGGCCAAGGCGATGGACGTCATCGTGGGTGCCGACCGCCTGACGCCAACCGCCGAGAAGATGCGGCGGCTGATGCACTACGGGCAGACCTACCAGTCGCACGCCCTGCATTTCTTCCACCTCGCGTCGCCCGACCTACTGTTCGGCTTCGGCGCCGACGTCACCAAGCGCAACGTCATCGCGGTGGCCGCGGAGTTCCCGGAGCTGGCGGTGCAGGGGGTGATGATGCGCAAGTTCGGCCAGGAGATCATCAAGGCCACCGCCGGCAAGAAGGTGCACGGCACCGGCGCCATCCCCGGAGGCATCAACAAGAACCTCTCGATCGCGGAGCGCGACGGGTTCCTCAAGGACCTCGACCAGCAGCTCGCGTGGGCGCGGGGAGCCCTGAAGATCGCCAGGGACTACACCGTCGAGAACCTGGACAAGGTCAAGGACTTTGGCTCCTTCGACTCGAACCACGTCGGGCTGGTCACCGCGGACGGGACCATGGATCTGTACGATGGCCTCTTGCGCGCCATCGACGCCCAGGGCAACCGCATCTTCGACATGGAGCCGGCGCGCTACCTCGACCACATCGCCGAGGAGGTCCGACCCTGGTCGTACATGAAGTTCCCGTTCATCCGCTCGCTCGGCCCCGAGCGCGGCTGGTACCGCGTGGGGCCCCTCGCCCGCATCAACGTCGCGGAGCGGATCGACACCCCCGAGGCGGAGCAGGCGCGGCGAGACTTCATGGCCGTCACCCACGGCAAGCCCAACAACATCACGATGGCGTACCACTGGGCCCGGATGATCGAGCTGCTGCACTCGGCGGAGAAGATCCGGGATCTGCTCCACGATCCTGACCTGCAAGGCACGGATCTGGTGGTCAAGGGCCAGCGACGCGAGGAGGGGGTGGCGATCATCGAGGCGCCCCGCGGCTCGCTGTTCCACCACTATCGGGTCAACGATCGCGACGAGGTCGTGATGGCGAACCTCATCGTCTCCACTACCAGCAACAACGAGCCGATGAACCGCGCGGTCAGGCGGGTCGCCGAGCAGCACCTGCAGGGGGCGCCCGCCATCACGGACGGGCTCCTCAACCACGTCGAGGTCGCGATTCGCGCCTATGACCCCTGCCTCAGCTGCGCGACCCACGCCCTCGGGCGAATGCCACTGGTGGTCGAGCTGTTCGACCACGCGGGCCGCCGGCTGCAGCGCCGCAGTCGGGGTGTGACGGTGGACGCCGCCAGCTGAGCCGCGGGGGGAGCGCTTGACGCCGCGCGGAGGTTCGGGAACGAGGTTTCTCGTGATCGGGTACGGCAATCCCGGCCGCCTCGACGATGGCCTCGGCCCGGCGCTCGCCGCGCGGCTGGAGGCGGCGGCGCTCCCGGCCGTGTCCGTCGAGGCGGACTACCAGCTCCAGGTCGAGGACGCGGAGGCGGTGAGCCGCCACGACGTCGTCGTGTTCGCTGACGCGGCCGTGGCGGGCGCGACCCCGTTCTCCGTGTCCGAGGTGGTCCCGCGCCGTGGCGTCGCTTTCACGTCGCACAGCCTCGATCCGGAGGAGGTCCTCGGGCTCGCCCGCGACCTCTTCCACGCCACCGCGCGCGGCTTCGTCCTCGGGATCCGTGGGTACGAGTTCGACGACTTCGGCGAGCGTCTTTCGCCGGGCGCGACCCGCAACCTCGCCGAGGCCGAGGCGTTCCTGCTCTCCGTCCTGGCGACCGACGACGTCGCTGCGCTGGTGCAGCGCGCGCGATCGCCGGCGGCGCCAGGCCCCTGCTCCGCCTAGGGCGGACCCTGCTCGGAGTGTGTCATGCAAGATGGCAAGCACGTGATCCTGTGCATCGATGACGACCCGGACATCCGCGAGTCGCTGCGGATGATCCTGGAGGCCAACGGCTACGTGCACGTCGGCGCCGCCACGGCCGAGGAGGGGGTGCGGGTGTTCAAGCAGGTGAACCCGGACCTCATCATCGTCGATCTGATGATGGAGGAGGTCGACGCCGGAGCCAACTTCGTCAGGGAGCTGAAGCTGCTCGGCTGCCGGGCGCCGATCTATCTGTTGAGCTCGGTCGGCGATTCGCTCAGCATGTCGGTCAGCCCGACGCAGCTCGGCCTCGACGGCGTCCTCCAGAAGCCGGTCGCGCCGGCGACGCTGCTGGCCCTGCTCCGCGAGAAGCTCGGCTGAACGTCGGGGGCGCTCGGGCGGCGCCGATGCCTCCGCCCCCCGCCGACTCGGGTA
The DNA here is from genome assembly GCA_964454025.1 of uncultured Polyangiaceae bacterium. GTDB lineage: Bacteria > Myxococcota_A > Polyangia > Polyangiales > Polyangiaceae > JAFGBI01. The sequence goes on from CAYVRP010000019.1 coordinate 44,431, forward strand.
CGATCCTCGCGGCACGGCCCGCTCAGGCGGGGTGGCGTCGCGTCGGCGGGATCGTCGGGGCGGATTCGCTGCCGGGCGGCGGCGCCGCCACGGAGCGGACGATCAGCCGCGCCTCGACGGGCAGCACGATCGTGAGGGTGGTGCCGACGCCGAGGGAGCTCTCGAGCCCGATCTCTCCCCCGTGCTCGTGCACGACGTGCGAGCAGTGCGCGAGGCCCAACCCGAGCCCGCCGCTGGCCACCTTGGTGGTGAAGCCAGCGTCGAACACCCGCGGCAGGTGCTGGGTGGAGATCCCGGGCCCGTCGTCGGTGACGTGAATCGCGACCTTCTCGCCCTGGTGCTCGGTCGTCACCGTGATGGTCCCGCGCCCGGCCTCGCTGTCGTTGATCGCCTCCACGGCGTTGGCGAGCACGCCGAAGAGGACGTGCTGGATCTGCCGCGCGACGCAGGTGACCGGCGGGACGTCCCCGTAGCGGCGGAGGACGCGGATCCGGGCCATTCGGGTCGTCATCAAGGCGAGGGTCTGATCGAGCTCGAGGTTGAGATCAACCGCCCTGAGCTCGGACTGGTCGAGCTTGGCGAAACCGCGGAGCTGCCCGATCACCCTCTCCATTCGGTCGAGCCCTTCGCGGATCACCTGCTCCCCCTGTTCGAGGACCTCGCGCGAGTGGACGAGGGTGCGATCCGACGGCGCCGCATCCCCGAGCAACGACTGGAGGCGCTGGATGAGGCGACTCGCGGCACGCGACCGCGTTTCGTGCATGGTGCGAACCGCGCCGAGCGGCCCCGTCATGTCGTCGGCGACCCCGGCCACGAGGACGCCCAGCGACGCCAGCTTCTCGGCCTCGGCGAGCCGCGCCTGCGCGCGGCGGAGGTCGTCGGTGCCCGCCACCAGCCCGCCCTCGGCTCGCGTCAGGCGCTCCTCGAGGCTCGCGCGCCGGTGCCGCGCGAGCCCACCCGCGAGGAAGACCGCGACGAGGACGGCGGCGTCCAGCGCCAGCACGGGCACGGCCACCCCGAGGGCAGGGAGCGCAAGGGTGAAGACGGTGGCGCCCACCTGGAGCGCGCCGAGGCCCAGGAGCGCATTGTCGAGCAGCTCCCGCGTGGCCCGATCCCCGGCCTCCCGCCGCGCCCGGCGCAGGAGGACGACCCAGACCAGGGTAGCGATCCCGTACGGCGCCAGCACCAGCGGGGCCGCCGGGGCGAGGCGGATGGCCACGCCGGCCCCCGGCCGGTAGGCGGCGCCCGCGACCACGAGATCCGTGCCCAGGGTGAGCAGCGTTCCGCCGAGGGTCAGCCCCGCGAAGAGCACCACGTAGTGCCGGACCCGGATCGGCCCCACGCGTTCGTCGAGCCGCTGGTCCCGCCCCGTCAGCGAGAGGACGTGCAGCATCGCGAAGAACCCGACCCCGAAGGCGAGCGCCGCCGGTACCCGCGCCCAGCGCGCCGCCGCGGCCGCCACGGGTGCCCTCAGGGCCGGCGCGTCCGGCGCGCACACCGAGATCCAGCAGAGCTCGCCGACCCGGTCGTCGAGGAACGGGAGGCGGGCCGCCGCCAGGGCGAAGCCGGCCCACACCAGGCACAGGAGCGCGAAGCTGCCGTGGGCCCGCTCGTGCCGCCGGGCCAGCGTGACGCCTGCCAGGACGACGAGGGCGGGCGCCGCCAGGAGGGAGGAGATGGCGTATGCGGGCAGCATCGGAGCCGGCCGGCCACGGACCAGCGACCAGGGTATCACCTCTCTCACCCCGAGCGCGACGCCGCCGACCGGCGCTGCTAGATTCCCGCCATGATCTCCCCGGCCGAAAAAGACCTGGCGACGCTGCTCGTGTCCTGCCCCGACCGACGCGGCATCGTCGCGGCGCTGGCGCAGCTGCTCGCGGGCCACGGCGCCAACATCCTCGACTCCGATCAGCACACCGATCTCGCGGCGGGCCAGTTCTTCCAGCGCCTCCGCGTCGACCTCTCGGAGCTATTGACCGATCGCGGCACCCTCGAGCGCGCCGTCGCCGAGGTAGCGACCCGCTTCGACATGCAGGTCCGGATCGCGTATGCAAACCGGGTCCAGCGCGTCGCGATCTTCGTGTCCAAGACGGACCATTGCCTGTACGATCTGCTCTACCGGTACCGGTCCGGCGAGCTCCGCTGCGAGATTGCGCTGGTCGTCAGCAACCACCCGGATCTCGAGCCGGTCGCCCGTCACTACGGGATCCGCTTCGAGGTCTTCCCGATCACCCCCGAGACGAAGGCGGACCAGGAGCGGCGCGAGCTCGAGCTGCTGGCAGAGGAGCGCGTCGACCTGGTGGTGCTCGCGCGCTACATGCAGGTCCTCGGCGCGGAGTTCATCGCCCGGCATCCGCACCGCGTGATCAACATCCATCACTCCTTCTTGCCCGCCTTCGTGGGGAGCAAGCCCTACCACCAGGCGTACGAGCGCGGCGTGAAGCTCGTGGGCGCGACCGCCCACTACGCGACGGTGAACCTCGACGAAGGACCCATCATCGAGCAGGACGTGATCCGCTGCTCACACCGCGACACCGTGGAGGACCTGATCCGCAAGGGCGCCGACCTCGAGAAGCTGGTGCTCGCGCGAGCCGTCCGTGCGCACCTCGACGATCGCGTGATCGCGTACGGCAACAAGACCGTCGTCTTCACCTGAACGGCCGGAGGCAGCACGGGCGCCGCACCACGACGTCCGCGTTCACGCCCCCCTGCGGGTCGGGAGGCGCACCGCCGGCCAGACGCGACGGCGCACCACGCCGCCACCCGCGAGGCTCCCGCGACGTCAGAACCGTGGCGACGGGGGGTCCCAGGCGCGCGGGCGCGACCCCGCGCGCCGCCCCTCCCGGCCCTCGGCCGCGCGCGACCCCGCCGGAGCAGGGCTCGGCCGGTCCCTGCCGATGAGGGGACGCGAACGGACACCCCGCGACCGCTCCTCGATTCGCCGCGCCTCGTCCGCGGCGGTCCCCGAGCGCACCCGGGGGCCGCGCGGTCGCCCCCGCGCGGCTCGCGGGGCCGGGCCGGCCCGAGCCTGCCCCGGCATGACCCCAAAAAGCGCCCAAAACGCCGAATACACGGGGCAAAAATGGACCCCGGTGGGCCGCCCGAGCTACATTGATGAGGCTTGGCGAGCGCTCGACCCCGACCCATCGCGCTGACGGCCCCGTCGGGTGCGTCCGGCCGAGTCTCGCCCGGGGAGTGCGAGGGCGCTCCCGCCGACTCGGCGCCGCTCGACCTGCTGACGGAGATCGAGTCCCGGATCGAGGTCGAGGAGGGCCGGGCCTTGGCCCGGTACGGTGGACTCCGCCTCGAGAGCGCCTTCCAGCCGGTGGTGAGCCTGGCGCACGGGCGCGCGGTGGGCTTCGAGGCGCTGGTCCGTCCCTTCGCGGCGCACCAGCGCGAGTCGCTGCCGCCGACGGACGTCTTCGCGAGCGCCGAAGCGCGCGGGGAAGCCAAGCTGCTCGACGGGGTGTGCCGCACCCTGCACCTGGTCAACTTCGAGCTGGCGCGGCTCCCGGACGTCTGGGTGTTCGTCAACATGGCCCCGGGGACGATCCTCGCGACGGGTACGCCCGACCCCCTCTTCTCGCTGCTGCTCGATCGCCGTGGGGTGCCCCCCCAGCAGGTGGTGATCGAGATCCTGGAGTCGAAGACGTACGACGAGCGGCGGCTGGCGAGCGTCGTGAGTTACTTCCGCGACCTCGGCTGCGTGGTCGCACTCGACGATTTCGGCGCCGGGCAGTCGAATTTCGAGCGCATCTGGCGCATCGCCCCCGACCTGGTCAAGCTCGACCGCTCCATGCTGGAGGAAGCGACCAGGGAGCCGCGGGTGCGGCGCATCCTACCCGGGCTCGTGTCGCTGCTGCACGAGGCCGGCTGCCTCGTGGTGATGGAAGGCATCGAAGACGAGCACCAGGCGCTGATCGCGATGGAGATGGACGTGGATTTCGTCCAAGGCTTCTTCTTCGGCTTCCCGGTGGCCAGGATCGACCCGGCCTGCGAGCGGCTCGCGACCACGATGCGGAACCTGTTCCGGACCTTCCGCAAAGAGATGGCGCGCCAGACCGAGGTTTCGCGGGAGATGCTCGAGCAGTACACGCGCGCGTTGGATCGCGTCGGCGCCCACGTCCGCGAGGGCACCGACCTCGCGGTCGCCTGCCGCGAGCTGCTCGCGCTCGGCGGCGTGGACCGCTGCTACCTGCTCGACGGCGACGGGATGCAGATCGGGCAGGCCGTCGAGGCCACCCGGCGCCGGACGGCGACCGACGCGCGCTTCCGTCCCTTCGCCAACTGCGAGGGCGCCAACTGGTATCGTCGCCCCTACTTCCGCCGTGCCATCACGCGACCGGGGGTGGTGCAGATATCGCAGCCCTACCTCTCGATGACGGACGGGCGAAGCTGCATGACGCTATCCATCGGCGTCGAGGTGGCGAGCCGCCTGCAGGTGCTCTGCGCCGATCTCGACTGGGAGTCCTGGGAGCCGTTGAGCGGCCCGCCGAGCTGGCGGCCCGCGCCGAACCTGCGCTGGAACGAGCTCGAGGGCGACGGGGAGTGACCCCGGCTTCAGTCCCGGTCCTGGTCGAGCAGCGTCAACACCAGCGGGCAGTGGTCGCTCAGGCGCTGCTCGACGAGCGATCGCTGGCGCCGGGGAGCGCAGGCGATCTCACCGCAGACGCCTCCGACCTCGGCCACAGCCCCCCCGGGTAGCTCCGCGAGCTCACCGCCGACGACGAAGTGATCGAGCAGGGCGCCGACTCCCTGGTAGTAGTGGGTGCAGGCGCTCGTCGGGGGGACGGCGCGCAGCCCCGCCCCAGCGAGCCGCTGCCGAAAATCCTGGAGCTCCGCCGGGGGCGGGACGGCCGGCGAGCAGCGCCCGCAGCCCATGGTGTTGAAATCCCCGGCGAACAAGACGTCCTCGTCGGCGACCGCGGCGCGCGCCTCGGCCAGCACCGAGGGGAGCGCGGCGAGGGATCTCTGGCGCAGGGTCAATGAGCGCCGGTCGCTACCGCTCTTGAGATGCACGCTGATGACGTGCAGATCCAGCCCCCCCGGGAACCGGAGGTGCGCGCCGAAGCCGGGGCGGAGCTGGTCCTGACAGGCGACGCCGTGCGGGTTGAGCCCGGCGTAGGTGCGCAGGGCGCGAGCGGTGACGCGAGACTCGTCGTACAGGAGCCCGACGTGCTGCCCGGGCCCGTTCTCGCAGTCGTCGAACGCCGCACGCCAGCGGCCCCGAGTGTCCCGGTCGAGCGCAGCGGTGAGCCGAGCGGTCGCGGCGGCGGCGGCCGGGTGGGTCTTCCACTCCTGCACCGCGAGCACGTCGACGTCGAGCAGGGCGATCGCGCAGGCGAGCCACTCGAGGTCGGTACCGGCGCCGCGAGACGGGCGCTTGCCGGGGACCCCGTCGGGAAACCACCGGACGTTCCAGGTGCCGATCCGGGCCAACCCCGCGGCGCGTGGCGTCCGCGCTGCGAGGCGGGCGCGGCATGGTTCCGGCGCCGACCAGGGCGACGGGTCCGCAGACGAGCTCGCTGCCGCACCTGGCTCGGGCGTGGATGACGTGAGCGGACGTGCCGAAGGCGTCGGAGCGGCCCCCGGGGTCGACACCGCCAGGCTGGCGCCGGCGAGGGACCGCTGCGAGGCGCCCGGCGGCGGGGCCGGAGTTGCCCGACGCCAGGAAGCGGGCGGCGCCGCCTCCGCGCTCCACCCCGGGGCGTCCCGGGCCCGGGGCTGGCACCCGGCAGCGCCCGCGAACGCCCCGCAGGTGAAGGCGAGCAGAAGCCACCGCACCCCTTCATGGTCGCACGACGTGGTCGGGACGCCCAAGTGGACGCCACCGGCGCACAGGGCGGGGTGCGCCCGTCGCGCCCCGAGCCTCAGTACCATCGGCCGGCCCAGCGGGTCCGGACCGAAACCGCGACCCGGTTGCGCACCCGCTACCCGGGCAGGCTCTCGACCTGCATTTTCCCCGGGCGAGCCCGCTCCGAGCGATTGATCCGCCCGCCCGCCCGTGGTCTCTAGTGCGACACGCCCGGCGATCCGGGGCAGCGGCGCTCGCCCCTTTCTGCAGGGCCTTGCAAAGGATCCGGCCGATGTCAACCAGCCCGAGCCCCCAGCCCTTCGACTCGCTCCTGCCGACGGGACGCGAGCGATTCCTCGCCCAGGTGATGGTCCACGCCCTGCAAGACGGCTGGGCGACCGCGGAGGACTTCCTCCGGCACTTCCCGCCGCAGAAGCTCATCGAATCCCTGGCGGAGGTGGAGGAGCTCCGGGTAAACCTCCTCGTCAAGGCGGCGAAGGTCCACGCCAAGGCGGCCGCCAAGAAGTCGATCGAGTCCGCGGCGGAGGATCTCTCGATCGCCGTGTCCGAGAGGATCTGCGAGCCGGCGGAGATCCTGGAGGTCTACGGCCCCGACGACCGCGTCACGTTCCTCGACGCCAGCGAGCTCTGGACCTTCGCGACCGAGGGCGAATGGTGGAGCGTCGGGAGCAAGGAGCGGGACCACGGGCGGGCGCTCGCGCGCCTCGTCTTCATGGTGGAGCGGGCGCTCGCTCAGAACCTGATCAGCCTGCAGGAGCTGGCGGACGCCCTCACCTTCGACGAGATCGCCAGCCTCCTCCCCGTGCAGCGGCTGCAGGACGTCGTGCGACATGCGCTGATCTCGGGGCGCGAAGGGAAGGTGCTCGACGAGAAGAGCCTGCTCAGCGTCGTGCCGCTGGAGGAGCTGCTCGGCCTCTTCGAGCTCGCGGAGGTGTGGAATCGCGTGGTGGTCGGCGTGATCGCGAAGCCGAACGAGCTCATTCCCACCGGCGAGGGCGAGGGCGAGGACGAGGCCGGCAAGGCCGGAAAGCCGAAGCCCGCGGCGCGACGCGCCGATTCCGTCCGCCCCGCCGCCAAGCCCGCGTCGGCAGCGAGGCCTGCGGTGCCGGCGAAGGCCGCCCCGAGCAGCTCGCGCCCGACCTCGATCAGCGCGCCCGCCGGAGCGTCGCGCCCGCCGACGCCCGCCAAGCCCGCGCCGTTGCCGGCGGGGAGCCCGCCGAAGGCCGTGTCCGCACCGCCCCCCCCGCCCCCCCGGCCCCCCCGGGGGGGGGGGGGGGGGGGGCGGGGGGGGGCGGCGGGGGGGGGGGGCCTCTCCCAGATCGGGCGGCTCCCCCCGTCGCATGCGCACCTTTCGCTCGCGATGCTCCTGTCCATCGACACCATGTACGCGGACCTCGAGATCGCCAGCTCCGACGAGGAGCGCGAGGACGCGATTCGGGAGGCCTTCCCGAACCAGGTCCAGCTCCGGCAGGCGATGCTGGCGCTGATCGAGCTCCTGGACCCCACGATCAACACCAAGGATCCGCTGATCCGCGACGCCGAGGTCGACTCGCTGATCAAGATCGTCATGTTCGAGGAGCGCCGCCGGCGCTGACGGCCCGCCGGCGCCCGCTGGGGCCGCGACCACTCCGGCCCGAACCGCCATGGGTGTCCCCGAAACCCTCGCGCTAGGCGGCCTCGGCGCATGCTTCGTGGCCCTCCTCTGGTGGACGCGTCGAGGCGGGCGGCGGGCGCGGCCATCGCCCCTCGCGCCGGAGCTCGAGGCGCGCTTCGAGCAGCGGGCGATCGAGGTGCTCGCGACGCTGGTCGCCGGGGGCGCCCGGCGCCTCGCGCGCCTGGAATGCGAGCTCCGCGAGGAGGCCCCCGCCGCCGCGCTGGCCGCCGACGCGACGCGACTGGCGCGCAAGCTCACCGCGCTGCGCGGCGGGGATCCGAACGCGGAGTCGCTGCCGCACGAGTGGGACTACCTGGCCGCAGCGACCGTCGAGCGCTGGCCGCTGCTCGAGCCGGCCGTGGTCGACCTCGACTTGTCCGCGCTGAACCGGGTGGGCGCGGGCGGGTCCAGGCTCCGTGACGAGCTCGAGCCGCTGGTGAGGCGCTGGAGAGCCGCGCTGGAGGGCGCGGAGTCGACGCTGCGCGCCGATCCCGCGCTGCTATGGTCGGTGGTCGACCTGCTGGTGCTGACGATCCTGGTCGTCGCGCCCGAGCCCGCCGTGGAGGCCGCCGCCGCGCGCCACGTCCAACCCCGATCGCCCCGCCCCGAGGCGGTCGCCGCGGTGCGCGACGGCACCGCGCTCGCGCTGCGGCTCCTCGAGACGACGCCGCGGCACGAGCGCGTACCGCACGACGGGCTCCCGGTGCCGCCGCTCGCGGATCTCGCGGTCGCCGCCGCCGTGGTGAGGCGCCGCCTGAGCCAGGCCCAGGCCGCGGACGAGCTCGAGCGGGCCCGCGCCCTCGTCTTCGGCGATCCGAGCCCGCTCTGGGTCGCGCTCTCCGTGCTCCCGAGGCAAGAATACCCCGCGCAGGCCGCCGTCGCCCACGCCCGGCTCGCCGAGGTCGCGCGGCGCGCCGCGGCGGGCGAGCCGCCCCCCGAAGGCGTGGAAACCCTGGCCCGCGACCTCATCGGCGCGGAGGCGGTCGCCGCCTTCGTCGCGACGCTCGACGCCCTCCGCGCGGGTCGTACCGCCGAGGAGCTCTTCGGCAACCCCGCGCCCTGCTCGGCACCCTCGCTCCGCGCCACCCCGGAGTGACCCGGGATCCCACGCGCATGCCGCCCACGGTCCTCCTGTTCGACGTCGACGGCACCCTGCTGACAGCAGGCGGGGCGGGTCGCCGGGCGCTCGTCCGCGCGTTCGCCGCCGAGCTCGGCCACGGGGAGGTCGTGGAGGCGATCGACCTCCGGGGAATGACCGACCCGGCGGTGTTCCGCGAGGCGGTGGAGGCGACGGGCCGCTCCCCCGATCCCCGCCTCCTCTCCCGGCTCGTGGCGGCCTACCTCGCCTTCCTCCCCGAGGAGCTCGACCGGTCAGAGTCGTTCACCCTGCTGCCGGGCGTGCGGCGGGTGGTCGCCGCCGCCCGCGCCTGCCCGGGCGTGGCCGTGGGGCTCGGCACCGGAAACTTCGAGCGGGGCGCGCGCCTCAAGCTCGCGCGCGGCGGGCTTCACGACGTCTTCCCGTTCGGAGGCTTCGGCGACGACGCCGAGGCGCGCGCCGAGGTGCTGCGGGTCGGCGCCGAGCGGGGAGCGCGACGCCTGGAGACACCCCTCGCTCGTTGCCGGGTGGTCGTGATCGGAGACACTCCCCGCGACGTCGCCGCGGCGCGCGCGATCGGCGCCGAGTCGGTCGCCGTCGCGACGGGCGGGTTCGACGTCGGCGCGCTCCGCGCCGCTGGCGCCACCGCGGTCCACGAGTCGCTGGCGGCCGAGGGCGCGCTCGCGTCGATCCTGGGCCCGACAGCGTCTCGCTGAACGCCTCGGCGCCCACTCGACTCAACCGAGCTCGACCCGAACGCGCACGCTGGCCCCCGCGGGGGCCACCGGCACCGGTGAAGACGGATCCACGACCACGCCATCGACCTCGAGCACCCGCACCCCCGCCTCGACGTGCCGCGGGTTCTCCACGGTGATGTGGTAGTCGGCCCCCCGGAAGCGACGACGGACGGTGAAGCCGCCCCAGTCCGCCGGCACCACCGGATCGAGGCGCAGCCCGGAGTACTCCGGCCGCACGCCGAGCAGGTACTGGGTGGCCGCGTAGTACGACCACGCGGCCGTGCCGGTCAGCCACGGGAGCCGCGACGCCCCGAACCGGGGGCTCGCCCGGCCGTGGGTGGACTGACAGTGCACGTAGGGCTCGACCTGCCGGATCTCCGCCCGGGTGTTGTAGGCAGCCGGCATGTACGCCCGGTAGTACTCCCAGGCCCGGCCCCCGCGGCGAAGCAGGGCCTCCGCGATCACCGCCCAGCCCTGCGGGTGGCAGAAGATGGACCCGTTCTCCTTCATCCCGGGGTTGAAGAGCACCGCGCGCACGACCGCGACGTCCGTCTTCACGAACGGGGGATCGCAGAGCATCACCCCGTAGGGGGTGGCCAGCCGCTCGTGCACCGAGTCCATGGCGCGGCGTGCCCGTTCGCCGGTGGCGGCGCCGCTCAGCACCGCCCACGACTGCGGGTTGAGGAAGATGGATCCCTCCGGATCACGCCGGGTCCCGATGACAGAGCCGTCCTCACGGAACGCGCGCACGTACCACTCGCCGTCCCAGCAGCAGGCCTCGATCGCGGCGTCGAGCGCGGCGAGCCGCCCGCGAGCCCATTCCGCCTCTGCCGCCTCGGCCAGCAGCTCGGCGATCTCCACGTAGGTCGCCAGCGCATGGCGGAGCTGGAACGCGACGAACACGCTCTCCCCCCGGTACCCGAGCTTCAGCGTGTCGTTCCAGTCCGCCGACAGGCCGCAAGGTAGCCCGTGGGCTCCGCTGCGCTCCAGGTTGAATTCGATGGCGCGGCGCAGGTGGCCGAAGACCGTCGCCTCGCCGCGATCGGAGTACGGCAACACGCGCGAGAAGAAGCCCACGTCGCCGGTCTCCTTCACGTAGGCGGGGACGGTGTTGAACAGCCAGAGGCAGTCGTCGGCGCGGTACTCCTCCGGGTGGGGCGGGGGCTCCTGACCGGGGCGGTGAGCGAACGGCTTGACCACCGGCATCGCGCCGCCGGTGGAGGCCTGACCCGTGATCATGAGCTCGAGCCGCTCCCGCGCGGGCCCGGCGATCGCCGGCAGCACCCCCAGGATGTCCTGGACCGTGTCGCGGTAGCCCAGCCCGTCACGTCCACCGGCGTACACCAGGCTCGCCGCTCGTGACCAGGTGTACGTCACCAGGCAATTGTACGCGTTCCAGACGTTGATCATGCTGTCGAAGTCGGAGTCCGGGGACTCGACGACGAGAGCGCCGAGCCGATCGTGCCAGTGCGCGCGCAGCGCCTCGAGGGCGGCCCGCGCCGCCGCTGGACTGTGCATCTCCCTCCGAGCCGCGCGGCCGGCGACCGCGGCCCGGCCCACGCCCAGGAGCACGAGGAGCTCACGCCGCTCCCCCGGCTCGAGCACGACGTCGATCTGGAAGACGCCGCATGCGTTGTCGCCGCTGGCCAGCGAGCCCGTGCAGGCGCCGCGCTCGACCACGAGCGGGTTGGCATAGGACCGGTACGGCCCGCCCAGGAACGCCTCCCGATCCGTGTCGAACCCCGAGGGGTCACCGCCGACGACGCCGAAGAAGGTGTGGCGGGACTGATCTCGGTTCTGGAAGTCCTGCGGATCCTCGGGGAGGTTGTGGCAGATGCTCTGCGCGATCATCCCGTCGACCAGCTCGCAGCGCACGATGTACTGCGAGTACTGCATGTTGAACTGGTCGTGGTACGGCGCCCATTCGCTCGCGTACTCGACGAAGGGGAACACCGAGAGGCGCCGCGGCCGGTCGCTCTCGTTGGTGACCTCGAGCAGCCAGACCTCGAAATCCCGATCGAGCGGCACGAAATACGTGCTCTCGGTGACGATCCCGTCGTAGCGCGCGGTGAGGATGGTGTAGCCGGTCCCGTGGCGGCAACGGGCCTGGAACCGCTCGAGCGGCTTGCCGACGGGCTGCCACGAGCCGCTCCAGAAGTCCCCGGAGTCCCGATCGCGCAGGTAGAAGTAGCGGCCCGGCTGATCGAGAGGCACGTTGTTGAACCAGAGTCGGGTGAAGCGCCCCTGCACCGCCGAGTGGAAGAAGCTGTACCCGCCGGCGTTGTTGGTTACGATCGCGCCGTAGCGCGTGTTGCCGAGGTAGTTGCTCCACGAGCGAGGCGTGTCGGGACGATCGATCACGTACTCGCGATTGGCGTCGTCAAAGCGACCGTACTGCACCAGGGGCTCCTTCTGCGGTTCGCTGGCCCCGGGTCACTGCGCGGCGACCGGAGCACCAGGGTGATCATCGAGCCGAGTCGATGACAGGATCGATGAGGGCGGCGACCCGAGCGTCCTCGAGGCCGAGCGCCTCCGTGAGCCGGCGGAGCCAGGCTGCCTTCTCCGGGGTCACGGTGCCGTCCGCGCTCGCGACGACGGCCGCGAGCACCAGGGACGTCTCCGCCTTCACGGGATCCTCCCGGAGCGTCGCGACGGTGCGCTCGAAGCAGGCGTCGGCGCCGTGACGCGCGACGGCGCGCGCCGATGCGTCGAGCATCGCGTCCATGTGGGCCGTCCGGATCCGATCGGAGGAGAGGATCTCGAGCGCCCCGCGCAGCACCTCCCGGTCGACGTTGCGGATCCGCCGATCCGCCAGCATCACCAGGTACATCAGCTCGCAGATGGCGCCGAACTCCTCGACGAACTCCTTCGCCTCCAGGACGCTGGGGGGCGTCCTGTGCAGCAGCAGCGAGGGACGCGCGCGCCCGCGCTCGCGGAGCCGATCACGAAGTTCCTCGAGCTTCCCGGCGGGGAGGACCCAAGACACGCGCGATTTATACACGCGCCGGGCCGCGATCCGGAGGAATTCGGAGGGCTGAACGGGTGCGTAGCCCAGGGCGGAGGCCTGGTTGCACGCGGCGATCGGGCCGGAGCTGGGCTCCACGACGTCGGACCCCGCGCCAGGCGGGCTCGGGGCGGAGGCCTTGAACGGAGCGGCGGCGGCGGTACGCTCGAGCGGGGTGCGCACCAGGGCTCTGCTCGACGAGGCGAAGAGCGCGGCGCAGCGGCGCGAGTTCGGCCGCGCCGAGAGCCTGGTGCGCGAGGTGCTCGCGGCGCGACCCGACCACGTCCCCGCCCTCGATCTGCTGGGCGTCGTGCTCTACTTCCAGGGCCGGCCGGCTGAGGCCGAGGCGGTCTGTCGCCGAACGCTGGAGCTCAAGCCCGATCATCCCTACGCGCTCAAGGGGCTCGGGCTCTGCCTGGCGAAGGAGGGCGACCTCGCGGGCGCGATCGCGTCCATCGAGCGTGCCATCGCGCTCAAGCCCGACTGGTTCGATCCCTACTGGGATCTGGCCGTCACCCTGGTCGACGCCGGGCGCATGGCGGACGCGGTGGCGGTCGTCCAGCGCGGACGCGTCGCGCTCCCAGATCGGGCGCGTGACTGGGAGCGCATGGAGCGACACGCGAGGACCTCCGGGGCGCGCGCGCTGCGCCGCGGGCTCGCGGACTGAGCCCGACTCTCGACCGCCACCGGGTCGAGGCTCACTCGTCCTGGTGCGCCTCGCCCAGGGCGACGTCGACCATCAGGTCGTGGGCGACCACCTCGAGCGCCGCCGTGAGGTCACTGACCGCCACCGTGAGCGGCGAGCGCAAGCGCGCCCGGGCGCGGAAGAGCAGCTCGCCGGACATGGGTGCGCTGACGCACTCGGTGACGAGCTCCTCGACGTTGACGCCGCGCCGGGCGAGCGCCTGCGAGATCTCCCGCACGATGCCGGGTCGATCGTGACCCACGAGCTCCAGATCGAGCAGGCGCGATGCCGGCGCCGGCGCGGCTTCCGCGGCGGACGCCTCGACGACGATCCGGAGCCCCCTCTGCTGCAGCGCTCCGAGCTCTGCCTCGAGCGCGGTGCGAGCCGTCTCGGGAACCGCGACCCGCAGGATCCCGGCGAACTGCCCGGCGAGGCGGGCCATGCGGCTCTCCAGCCAGTTGCCCCCGTGGCGGGCCACCGCGTCGCTCACCGCCTCCACCAGGCCGGGTCGATCCGGGCCGATGAGGACCAGCACCAGGTTCGTCGTCGGGTTCACGGGACCTCCCGCCGCGCGGTCGCGGCGCCGATGCTTCTAGCAGCGGCCTGCGCCCGGAGGAACACCCCGGACCCCGCCACGCCCCGGGCGCGGCGATCAGCGCGATGGCTGGCGCCAATCGACCACCGGGAGCCCCGCTCGCGGGACCGATCTCACCCGAAACGCCGCCGCGCGCGCGCCCGCGCGCGGCCCCGGTGCAGCCCGAGCGTGGCCCGCCCCGTCGGCGGCCGGATCGGTGCGCTGGCCCCCCGGGACGTCGCGCTCTAGGCTTCGCCTGGTGACGAGGAATCGGTGCGCCGCGCTCGCCTGGACCCTGGTCCTCGCCGCGACCATGCGCGCCCCGACCGCCCGGGCAGAGACGGAGGAGCACCGCGCGCGGCGCGCCCGCGAGATCCTGGCCGCGGTCAATAGCCCCTTCTGTCCGGCCACCACCATCGCGTCCTGCGGGAGCCCCCAGGCCGCCGCCTGGCGCCACGACATCCAGCGCTGGGTGGACGAGGGGCTGACGAAGAACGAGATCTGCGCTCGGCTCGAGGCCCGTGCCGGGCAGCGGCTCTGCGCTGGGCCACGCACCCCGCTGGAAGCCGCGGTGCCCTTCCTGGTCAGCCTCGGGGCGGTCGGCGTCCTGGGGCTGGTGCTCCGACGCCTCGTTCGCCGTGCGCCAGCGGCGCGGCGAGCCGACCCCGCGACACCAAGCGGCGACGCGCGCGCCGCGGCGCGCGACGCGGCCCTCGATCGAGAGCTCGCGGCCCTGGAAGACGATCGCCCATGAGTCGAGCGGCGCCCGCTGGGCTCGTCTGGCCCGCGCTCATCCTGCGCGCCGTGGCTTGCGGCAAGCCGAGCGCCGAGGTGCACCGGCCGGCACCGGGCTCCCCGAGACGGCCGGCGGCGCCCCCACCGGCCGCCCCGACTCCGGTCGCGTCGGCGCCGACCTCCGGCTCCGGCGCCCGGGTCCCCGCGCCGCCGCGCGCGGACGCGGGCGCCGCGAGCCCGGGCCTCGAAGCTTCGGCGCGTCCGGAGAGCGCCTCCGCCGCGAGTGCGGCTTCCGCTGCGACGGGGTGCCCCCCGGAGATGGCTCGCGTCGAACGGTCGTGCATCGACCGCTGGGAGGCGACGCTCGTCGCGCTCGCCGACGACGGGTCGGAGGAGCTCCACCCGTACTGGCAGGTGCCGGAGGCCGACCGACCCTTCCGCGCGCGCGCGGCGCCCGGGGTCTTCCCTCAGGGCCACGTGAGCCGCCCCATCGCGGCCGCAGCCTGTGAGCAGGCCGGCACGCGCCTCTGCTCCCTGCGCGAGTGGCACCGCGCGTGCGCCGGCCCCCGCGGGCTCACCTACCCGTACGGCCCGGAGGGCCGGCGGGGCACCTGCAACACCGCGAAGGCGCACCTGCTGAGCCAGCTCTTCGGCAACGATCCCCGGGGCTGGAAGTACGACGAGCACTTCAACAGCCCGGAACTGCTCCGCACACCCGGGTACCTGGCGCGGACGGGCGAGCACGCGGGCTGCGTCAGCGCGGACGGGATCTACGACCTCGTGGGGAACCTCCACGAGTGGGTCGCCGACGCCGTGGACTTCGATCTGCCCCGCAAGATCACCCTGAACGCCGAAATCGAGCGCAAGATCGCCAAGAACCTCGGCCACGGCATCTTCATGGGGGGGTTCTTCAGCACGACCAACGAGCACGGCCGCGGCTGCCTGTTCCTGACTCCCGGTCACGAGCCCGCCTACCACGACTACTCGACCGGCTTCCGCTGCTGCCGGGACGCCGCGACCCCTGCC
Source organism: uncultured Polyangiaceae bacterium (assembly GCA_964454025.1). Classification (GTDB taxonomy): domain Bacteria; phylum Myxococcota_A; class Polyangia; order Polyangiales; family Polyangiaceae; genus JAFGBI01. Next base: position 59,757 of record CAYVRP010000019.1, read on the forward strand.
GCCGAGCCGCCCGAGTGACGAGGGCGCGTTGCCTTCACCCACCGTCGCGAGTCGGCAGGGACGGCGAGCGACGAGCGCGGCGGCGGGCGCGGGACCGCGCGGCGCCCGCCGCCGCGACGGGCGGCAGCCCGAGCGCCCCGGCGACCCGCTGGGCCGACTCCGCCGAGCAACCGAGCCACCCCGGTAGCCGACCACGCGGGTCGGGCGCGGATCCACGGGCGAAGTCAGCTATGGAGCGCGCCACGCGCTCCACGACATCGACCCGCACCGCACGGGCGCCGACGACCGCATAGCCGACGGCGAGGTAGACCTGCGCGTCGATCCCGGGCTCCCGCGGCAGCGACACGACGCCGGGGGCCGGTGACGGAACGCGCCGGGAATCGCCCACCTGCGCGGCAACGAGCGCCACACGCCGCGCGATCGCTCGCGGCCGGAGCAGGGCACGCGCGAAGACGTGGTGGACACCAATGACGATCCCGAGCCCGGTGAGCTGCGCTCGGTCCGCCGCGGTCAGATGCTCCACCTCGCGAGCCGCGCTGCTCACCGGCACCGTCCCGAGGCCCTGCTCGAGCTGGTAGAGCAGCCCGCGCGCCGCGGCGCCCAGCGCGATGTCCGGCGCGGCGCGCAGCGGCGCGCAGAGCTCCGCGATCAGGTCTCGGGACCACGCGACGAGACGACGCTGGAGCCGTGAGCGGGCGCCCGCGCCGACGTCGTCGGGGAGGAGCAGGCGAACCTCGGGCCGGAGCCGATCCGGCCCCCGCGTGAGCTGGCCCAGGAGCCTGCCGTCCGCGCTGATCCGGGCCTCCCGATCGATAAGGAAGCGCTCGAACGGTGCCTCCACCAGCTCGTGCACCCAGGCGTCGCCGTCGGCCAGCCCGACGTCGCCCGCCCGCCGGAGCTCGAGCCTCAGGGAGACGAGCTTCGCGAAGGGGTGGTCGGAAACCGGCTCGGCTGGCGCCAGCGCCGACGGGGGCGGCCGCCGCGGCCGCTTGCGCGCCCGCGCGGCGCCGGCGCGCCCCACCTCGACGAAGCGCTCCACGAGGCGTTGGTGCAGGGCGTCGCTGAGGCGCGCCTCGATGGCCTCCGTGCGCTCCGCCCAGCCTCCACGCGCGTCCACCCAGCCCGGGTGGTGACTGATGTAGGTGAAGGTTCGGGTCAGCTCGATGCGAAGCATCAAGGTGTCCACATCACCTCGTACGTCGTCGAGCCGCGCCACGCTCTGCTGCAGCCAGTCGGGGTCCACCCGGGCCCGTGGTCCGCTGAGGTCGGCGAAGATGCGCGACACCAGGCGGGCGTGGTGTTCGACCAGGGACTGCCCGTAGTCCGGGATCTGGCAGGCCTCCCAGAGCAGCCCCACGAGCTCGCTCGTGCGCACGCGCGACCGGATCTCGGGCTGAGCCGCGAGGTGGCGGAGCACGGCCAGATCCATCGCGCGGTCGACGGGCCTCAGATCGGAACGGGGCGGCCGCTCGAGCAGCGAGGCGATCAGCGCGTCGAGCGAGCTCTGGTCGAGCTCCGTGTTCCGGTAGCGCGCCGCCCGGAGCGGCGGAAACCGGTGCTCCTCGATGGCGGCGACGACGGCCTCCGGGAGCGCCGGGAGCGGAGCGAGCGTTCCGAAGCTGCCGTCGGCGAGGTAGCGGCCGGCGCGCCCGGCGATCTGCGCCAGCTCGGCCACCTCGAGCGGCCGCGCCTCCCGCCCGTCGAACTTGGTGGTGGCGGCGAACGCGACGTGCTCGACGTCCAGGTTGAGCCCCATGCCGATGGCGTCCGTCGCCACCAGGTAGTCCACCTCGCCGGCCTGATAGAGCGCCACCTGCGCGTTTCGCGTGCGCGGGGACATCCCTCCGAGCACCACCGCCGCGCCGCCTCGTGCGGCTCGGACGCGGGCGGCGAGCTCGTAGACCTGCGGCGTCGAGAAGGCGACGACGGCGCTCCGCGGCGGCAGCCCGCGGAGGTTCGCGACTCCCGCGCCAGAGAGCCGGGAGAGCCTCGGGTAGCTCGCGATCCGGGCGACGGGCAGGAGCCGCTCGACGAGCGGCCGCGCCGTCTCGGAGCCGAGAAACCAGGTTTCGCGGGTCCCCCGCGCGCCGAGCAGGCGCGCGGTGAAGACGTGTCCGCGCTGTGGGTGCGCCATGAGCTGGATCTCGTCGATGGCGACGAAATCGACCTCGCGGTCGATTGGCATCGCCTCCACCGTGGCGACGAAGTACCGCGGCGCCTCCGGGATGCGCTTCTCCTCGCCGGTGACGAGCGCCACGGACCGTTCACCCACGCGAGCGGTGATCCGATCGTAGACCTCGCGGGCGAGGAGCCGCAGCGGAAGCCCGATCATCCCGGTGGCGTGCTCGAGCAAGCGCTCGACCGCGCGGTGGGTCTTGCCCGTGTTGGTCGGCCCGAGCAGGGCAGTGACCGGCGCGTAGGGGACCTTGGCGTCCATCACGGGCTGTCGGTGCGACGCGCAGCAGGGCGGCCGACGCCGCCGACCATAGCAGGGCGCGCGGCTCGCGGCGGCCAGCGGCCGCCCCCGGGGCAGGTGCGGGTGCTCGGCCTCCGGTTCGGCGTGCCAGCATGGAATCTCCCGGGCCGGAGCGCAGCGTCGCGGGGCCGAAGCAGCGATTGGGCTGGGCGCCCCGCCATGCCTCGCGTATGCGCTAGCTCATGAGCTCGGCCGGCCGTCACCGCATCGGAGTCCGCGCCCGCGGGGCAGGCACGTCGATGGGGGTGTGCATCGGGCTCTGCCTGGGCCTCTACCTCACCTCGGGGTGCCGGTCAGGGCGCGACGGAGCGCGAGCCGACGCCAGCGCGCGCGCGTCCGCGGCGCCGGCGGGCTTCCAGCGGGTCGCTGCGGAGGGCTGGTCGCTCGCCTTGCCGAGCTCCTTCGTCCGTCGCCCCCCCCGCGAGGACGCCGAGGCGATGGTCTGGCTCGTGTACGCCATCGACGTGGCGACCCCCGGTGCCCCCGCGGTGCTCTTCGCGCGGCACACCCGACCCGCCGAGTTCCCGAGCCGTGTCTTCGGGCTGACCCTGCTGGAGCAGCTCGACCACGAACCCACCAAGCGCGTCATCGCCCATCGCCAGCACGAAATCGCCGGGATGGTGGTCACGGACCTCGAGGTGGAGGCCACCGACCCGGACCGACCCCGCCACCAATGGCGCCGTGTCTTCGTCCACGAGGGCATCGCGTACGTGCTCACCGTGTCCATCGCCGCCGCGGAAGCCGAGAAGATGCGCGCGACCGCCCAGACGATCATCGACTCGCTCGCGCGAGAGTGACCCCGAGCGCCGCAGCGCCGTCAGACGAGCTCCAGGCGACGCTCGGCGAAGGAGCCCGCGCCCGCGGCGGCAGCCTGGTTCTCGCGAGCGCGGCGCTCGGCGAGCTCACTCGTGTAGGCGAGCACGTGAGGGTGGGTCATCACCGTCTCGGTGAAATCGCGGGCGGGCATGAGCAGCGCGAACGACTTCTGCGTGGTGCGCACCCCGGCCACGGCCACCAGCCCGGAGAGCAACGACATCTCACCGAAGACGTCCCCCGCGCTGAGCGTCGCGAGCCGCCGCGGCGGGTCGCCCGCGACGACCTCCGCCGCCCCGCTGAGCAGGACGAACAGCCCCTCCGTCCGCCGCCCCTGCTCGATCAGGGTGGCCCCTGGATCGAGCTCCAGGAACCGGAAGCGATCCACGATCTCCTGTCGCTCCCGCGGGCCGAAGGGCGCGAAGAGCTCGCTCGAGCGGAAGAGCATCGACACCAGCCGCTCGCGGAGGAACCGCAGCAGCACGCGGAGGAAGGCCGGATCGCGGTCGATCAGCTCGGCGACGAGGCGTCGGTCGAGCACCAGCAGCCGCGAGGGCTCGAGTGCCCGCACCGTGCGCTGGCGGGGAACGTCCGAGAGCAGGCCGATCTCGCCGAAGAAGTCGCCGTCACCGAGCAGGCCGACGCGCCCGCGCGGCGGGCCCTCGGCGACCACCTCGAGCTGCCCCTCGGCGACGACGTAGAGGGCATCGGGCACGCTCCCTTCGTGGAAGACCTCCCCGCCCTCCTCCACCTCGAGCAAGGCTACCTGGTCCACGAGGTAGTCGAAGCTCTCCGCGCTGACCTCCGAGAAGAGGGGCGTGTAGGGCCGGGCCGCGACGGCGACGTCCGCGGGCCCCGGGGCGGCCGAGGTCGCGGCCGCGCGGGGCCCCGCGCCCGCCCCGAGATCGACCTCGTAGGCGAGCCGACGCTGCGGCGGGAGGCTGCGGCAGGGACGGGAGAGGGCGATCGAGGCGACGTTCACCGACTCCAGCGCGAGGCCCGGCGGGAGGCTGCGCCGTGCCGACAGCGGACGCGGCTCCCCACCCGGCGACGCCGCGCCGGCGACCGGGTCCCTGGCCTGCCCTGGCGTCGACCCCGCCGCGCCCCCGTCGCCGTCACCCCGCGGCGCCGGCGCGACGACCGGCGCCGGCGCGCCCGCTCGGTCCGGGGCGGCGTCTTCCACCGCGACGACGGGGGCGCCCGCTCGCGCCGCCAAGCGCTCCAGGCCGATCGTCTGCGCGGCGTGGAGCTCCGCGAGCCGTCGCTGGGTGGCGCGATGGCTGGGGTCCAGGGCGAGGATCCGCTTGCAGACCGCGATCGCCTTCACGGTGAAGCCGCCACGCACGTACCCGGCCGCGGACCGTTCGAGAGCCGCGAGCTCCGCGTCGCGTCGGCCCAGGCGCCGACAGCAGTCCGCCGCGCGCTTCGCCCAGTCCGGCTCCTCGGGCTCCAGCCGCTCGAGCGTGACGTAGGCGGCGAGAGCCGCCTCGTACTTGCCACGCTCCAGGGCCGCCGCCGCGATCTCCCGCTGGCGCCGCGCCTCGACGGCGGCCCTCCCCTCCCGACGTGCCATCCGCGTCCCTACCCCGAGGATCCCGTCAGCCCTGGGCGACGACCCGGTTGCGCCCCGCGCGCTTGGCCGCGTAGAGCCGCCGGTCCGCCGTGGCGATGAGCGTCTCGGCGAGATCGTCGGCACAGCAACGGAGGGAGGCCACGCCGACGCTGATGGTGATCGGGATCGGGTGCCCGTTGGCCTCGATCCGCAGGCTCTCGACGAGCATCCGGAAGCGCTCCGCGACGTGGTAGGCGTTCGCCAGGTCGATGCCGCGCAAGATGACCGCGAACTCCTCGCCACCGTAGCGGGCGAACACGTCCTCCGTCCGCAAGCTGCCGTTCACCGCCGCCGCCATCTCCACCAGGACCGTATCTCCCGCCTGGTGACCGAAGGTGTCGTTGACCCGCTTGAAATGGTCGATGTCGAGGAGCAGGAGCGACAGCTCCGCGCCGTGCCGCCGGGAGAACGAGATCTCGGCCTCGAGCCGGTGGTCGAAATGCTCCCGGTTGAACGCCCCCGTCAGCGAGTCGGTGACGCTCGCCTCGTAGAGCTGCATCAACATCGCCTCCTGGTCGGCGTCGGTCAGCGCATAGCGGAACGCCGCCGAAGCGCCGAACTGGATGACGTCGCCATCGACCACCGGGCGGACGGTGATCTTGACCCCGTTGACGTAGGTACCGTTGGCCGACCCCAGGTCCTCGACGACGTAGCCCCCGTTGGCCCAGACGATGCGCGCGTGGTTGCGGCTGACGCCGCTGTCACCGAGCCAGAGATCGGCGTCGCGGGCCCGCCCGACCCGCCACTCAGCTCCGTGGAGCGTCACCACTTGCCCGACCTGCTCCCCCTGGATCCGCACCAGCAGGTGCCGGTCCTTCGGCACCCCCCCCTGCCCCCGCAGGTCCTGCAGCTTCACGATCGCCGTGCGCTCGTCGTCCCCACCGGGCTCGATGTGGTCGTCGTGGCCCTTCACAGCTCGCCTTGCCGCCTGGTCATACACTCTAACACATCGCCGGGGCGGAGCCGACGCCCCACGACCGGCTCCTCGCCGCGTGGCTCGCCGCCATGCCAGCCCGTGGCGGCGGGCCCGCAGCTGCGAGCATTCCTGAGGACGGCGCGCACGGGCCGGGCGCCCCTCCTCCCCGCTCCCGCCGACGACCGGAACGGGCGCCTTCCCGGCGGCGACCTCTGGCCGCGCACGAGGGGTTTTACAGGGACCCCGGATTGTGGGAGAAGACCGCCCGGGAGCGTCGTGGCGACACCCGAGCGGGGCCACGGCGCCGGAAACCTCCGCCTCTTCGTCGTGAGGCCCTCCCACGGGGACCTCGGATGCCAGACTTCGAAGACCGACGCCGCGCTGCACGCCACCACGTCTACCTGGCCGCGGAGATCTACGTCGACAGCGGCACCGTCCGCACGGCCATCACCAAGGACGTCAGCGCCCGCGGGATGCTGGTGCTCACGCGAGCTCGGCTCTCCGTCGGCCAGACCGTCCGGCTCCGCGTCTACCTGCCGGGTGACGAGGACCGGGTCGAGGTCGTCGCGGGGCGCGTGCTGCGCCAGGAGCCGCTGGCGCCTGACGAGCGCGGGACCTGGTGCGAGAAGGTCGCCGTCGGGTTCGACGACGAGCGTACCAGCCTGGCGGAGGAGTTCGCGGCGCTGGCGGCCGAGCAGGCCCGGATCTACGGGTGGTAGGCCGCCGCGCCGCGACCGCTGCCGCTCACACCTCGGCGAGGCACCGATCGTAGAAGTCGGCGCAACGCTCGCGCTGCTCGCTCGCCAGCCACGCGATCGCCGTCCGCGGGTGCTGGTTCATCTGCCCCGTGATGACGTAGGGGGGTAGTGCCCCCCACTCCATCTCCTTCTGCAGCGCGACGAGGTGGTCCTGGATGAACTGCCAGACCGGGCGCAGATGGAACTTCGGGTTGCGGAGGAACCCGAGCAACAGCTCCATGGGGCAGTTGCCAGCGCCGCGGCCCATGCCGCCCATGGTCGCGTCGATCCGGTTCGCGCCGTGGATGATCGCCTCGATGGTGTTGGCGAAGGCCAGCTGCTGGTTGTTGTGCGCGTGGATCCCGACCTCCTTGCCGGTCCCCGCGAGCGCTGCCCGATACTGCTGGACCAGATTCCGGATCTGCTCCTGGTAGAGCGACCCGAAGCTGTCGACGACGACCACGGTCGACGCGGGGGTGTCCGCGATCACCTCCAGCGCCTGCGCGATCTCCCGCTCGTGCACGGTGGAGATCGCCATGATGTTGCAGGTGGTTTCGTAGCCCTTGTCCGCGGCGTCCTTGATCATGTCCACCGCCTCGGGGATCTGATGGATGTAGCAGGCGACCCGGACCTGATCGATGATGCTCTGCTCCTTGGGCAGGATGTCGGTCTTGTAGTTGGTCTTGCCGCCGGCGTCGGCCATGACCGAGAGCTTCACCGACGGGTCCGGGTCACCGATGACGCGCCGCAGGTCCTCCTCGCGGCAGTAGCGCCAGGCGCCCGACTTGGTGGGCGCCGCGACGACCTGCGCGGCCTTGTACCCGATCTCCATGTAATCGATCCCCGCCTGGACGCACGTCTGGTAGACCGCGCGCACGAAGCGATCGTCGAACTGGTGGTCGTTGATGAGGCCCCCGTCGCGGATGGTGGCGTCGAGGACCTTGATCTCGGGGCGATAGGTGATCCAGGGGGCGCTCATGTTCACTCTCGGGCGAGGGGGATCGGCGCCGACCCGGCGACCTTGACGTCGCTCTGGCGAGCGCGGCGCGAGCCCGGTGTCTAGCCGATGATCCCCCCGGCGGGAAGGGCGGACCGGCCGCCGATCGCGGGGTGCGTCACGTCGACGGCGGCACCCCGACCGGGGCGCTAGCGCAGCCAGGGCATGCGTGACCGCTGGGTGTCGCTCTCCGCCGCGTGCTTGAGGAAGCGCTGGAAATTGTAGCGCTGGAGATCGGACGGCGGGGCCTGATAGCGGTAGCCGTGCTTGGTCGCCGTGGAGTAGAGGCACTGGACGGCGTCGCTGAACTTGCGCCCGTAGGGGGACAGATCGACGGGTTTGCGACTCGCCTCGGCGAGGACGCTCATCTGCCCCTGCAGCTGCTCGCACCAGCCGGGTGTCGTCGGCAGCGTGACCGGCCCGGCGCCGGGGCAGCAGGTCGTGCGCACGATCACGGCGGCGGGGATCTCGTACCAGCCGAGGTCGTAGGGAGTGGCGGTCCCCGTGATCAAGATCCCCGGTTCCTGGCCGGGCTTCGCCGGGGGTGCGGCCGAGGCGACGGCGCTGGGCGTCGGGGCCGCGAGCCGAAAGAGCCGGGCGCTCGTCTCGGGGAAGGGCTCGGCGCCGCACAGGAAGTCGAGATCGGCGACGCCCTGGAGCGCGGGTGGCTCGAAGTAGGAGCGGATGCAGGAAGCCCGTTGCTCCTCCGGCGAGAGCTCCGGGCGGGCGGGCGGGGCCGCGGAGACGTCGGGCCTGCTGGGCGGGGCCGCCGGCACGCTCTCGACGACGGCCGGCGCGGGACGCCGCAGCAGCCAGAGCGCGAGCCCCGCACCGAGCGCCCCCAGCGCCATCACCGCGCCGATGAGCGACAGCCAGAAGGCGGCGCCGCGAGGCGCGGCGGCGGTCCGGACCGGGGGCGGGACCGGCGCGGCGAGCGCGGGGGCGATGGGTGGAGGCGACAGCACCGGTGCCGGCGACAAGGTCGGGCCGTCCGCCGGGGGCGAAGGCGCGGCGGGCGCGGGGGGGGGCGGCGCGGCCGCGGGAGGCGGCGCGGCCACCTCGGCGTCGAGCGACGCGAGAACGGGCGGGGCGGGCACGGCGTCGCCCGCCGTCAGCGAGGAGACGTCGAAGGCGATGGTCTCCACGACCGCCGCGTGGCTGCTACGCAGCACGCGGGGAGGCTTCGGCCGCGTCGGCTCCGGCTCCCGCCCTCGCTCCCAGGCGTCGAGCGCCGCCGCGAGCGAGTCGAGCTCCGTCACCCGTCGTCGCTCGTCGGGATCCAGCCCCCGCTCGAGGATCCGCTGCAGGTTCGGCTCGCTGACCCCGTGGTCCGCCAGGGACTTGGGGCGCCCTGCCTTCACGCGCTTCAGGAGCGACTGCGCTCCGCCCTCGTACGGGACTTGTCCGGTGAGCGCGGTGTAGAGCACGGCATGGAGCGCCCACACGTCGTCGTCCGCCGACGGGCCCGCGCCGGAGAGCCGCTCGGGCGACGCGTAGGCGGCGATCGGAGGCGCCACGAGGGTAGCGAGCACCGGCGCGATCGCCCTACCGGCGGGCTCCACCACGATCGTGTAGGGGGAGATCGCGCCGTGGGAAGCGCCGCGACGGTGGAGCTGCTGCACGGCGTCGACCAGGCGCAGCAGCCAGGCCACGGCCTTGAAGGGGTGCACCCGCCCTCGCGCCAGCTGTCCATGGAGCGTCAGCCCGGGGACCAGCTCCGCGACCACGACGCCCGCGCCAACGGGGAGCGACTCGCCAGGGACCGCGGCGGGGTCTGGCTGCGCCACCACGTCGGTGATGGCGGCGAGATGCGCGTGCTTCTCGCCCCGCACCGCCTCCCAGCGGGGGAGGTCCCGCGGGGCCACGACAGCCGCCGCGACGTGCTGTCCGCTGTCGCCGTCGATGGCGATCCACCAGCAGGCCCCGTCTGGCAGCGGAAATGTCTCGACGCAACGATAGCGGCCACTGAGCAGGGTCCGGGGAGCTGGCATCACGAGGTGCACCTGGGCGCCCTGGAACCGCGGCCCGATCCTCCGACGTCACCGGCCACCGCTCCCGGGCCTCCCCAAATTCCGGGCGCCACCCCGAAAATGCAAGCCTCTTTCCTCGCGCCTTGCTCCCACGGTCGAGGCGAGCGCGGCGCCGGCGGCGCGAACGCGATGAATTGCCGCGGAGCCGGGCCTGCCTCCCCTTTGCCCACCTGAACGGCAGGTCACCTCGCCTTTCGGCCACGATCACCGAGCACCGCCCAGCCCGCGGCAGAGCCGAGCGGGAGCGAGCCCCACCGCCGGCGGGAAGCCAAGTTCAGGGCGCGGACGCGAAGCGAGCCCGCACCACCTCGGGGAGCGGGGTGAGCCGTGAGTCACGGTCCACGCAGACGAGGGTGATCCGACCGGCGACCATGACCTTGCCCGAGCCCGGGCGGAGCACGTCCTGGGACAGGACCAGCCGGTAATCGCTCTCGCAGCTGCCCGTGGTCCGCACGATGAGCTCGTCGCCGAACCGGGCACCTTCGCGGTAAGTGACCTCGGCGCGATAGACGACGAAGCCGATCCCCTCCTCGCGGGCGAGCTTCAGCAACAGCTCGATGCCGAGCCAGTGCTCGCGCGCCCGCTCGAAGAACTTGAGGTAGTTCGCGTGGTACACGAGGCCCGAGTGATCCGTGTCCTCGTAGTAGACGCGCACCGGGAAGCAATGCGGATCGGGGGTCATGCGGTGGTGAGCGATACCCGGCGAGGCCCGTGACCCGCGCTAGAGCTCGAAGCGCCGCTTCAGGCCCACGGCCAGCATGGGGCCGGTGATGCGGAGGTCTTCCGTGTATGTGTACTGCCTCCGTTCCCCGGTGACCGAATCGAAGTAGCTCCGCGTGAGCTCACGCGAGCCGGAGATCCCGGCGGCGCCCGCAGAAACCTGGAGGTACAGCGACCTCGGCCCGCCGTTGCCGAGCACCCAGGTCCCGACGCCGAGCCCGGCGAACCAGTAGCCCATGACGCCGCCGCCTCCCTCGGCGAACAGATCGACCCGCCGCCCGATGGGCACCGCCAGCTTGCCGGTGGTGCCCCCGTAGATGAACCCCTGCTCCCCATCCTCGTCGCGATGCAGGAGCACGATGTTGCGCAGAGAGAAGCGCGTCCCGTCGCGGGAGCCGAGCCGCGCGACCTGGGAGAGCGCGAACGCGCCGTGCGTCTGCTGCTCGGACTCCGTCCGGTAAGGACCGCCGTCGTCGGCGTCGTCGGCCGAGCTGCTCCAGAGCATCTCGTCGATGTCGCCGTTCACCCAACCGACGCCCGCGCCCAGGCCGGCCGCGAAGGCCGCCCCGTCGTAGCCGCCCTCGGCCAGCGCCGCGATCGACAACACGCCGCCGTCCGCGGTCGTACCGAGCCCCAGGGGCTGCACGGCGACCCCTGCGAAGTAGCCCTCGCCCCAGTAGCTCGCCTCCAGGTCCGCGAGGATGCCGGCGCCGAGCGGGCTGCCGATGTTGACCAGCGGCCGCGCGACGAACCCGTACTCCCCGACCCCCGCCACCCGCGGCGGGAACGCGAGGCGGTCGCGCCGATCGGTCGGCAGCGCCGCGCGCGCTCGGTCGCCCGCGCGGACGACGGCGGACCGAGTGAGCTCCGCGATCGACGAGTCCTCCCGCACGGCGACGACCTCGGCGCTGCCGACGTACTGCTCGCCGGAGAACCCCCCCGCCCCGGCCGCGGCGACGATCTCCGAGCGATAGATGAGGAACCGGTCCCCCACCCGCACGCCGTCACCCGTCCCGCTCGCGATCCGGACGGTACCCGGTCGGAGCAGCGTCAGCTCCACGAGGCGTGGCGAGGCGCGCTCGGCCTCGATCGGCCCCGGCGCCGGCGCGGCGGACGGCACGGCGGGCGCCGGCGCGGCGGCGAGGGCGGGGGCCGACGGTGCACCGGCCAGGGCCACACCTCCACCCGCGTCGACCGGCTGCGCGGAGCGCGCGGTGAGGAAGACCCAGACCTGATCGCCGACGGTGAAGAACTCGGTCGCGATCGACCCGGGGATGACCTGCTCGCGGACGAGCCGAGGGGACCTCGGTTCGCTGACGTCGTACACGGCGACACCGAGGGCGCCGCGCGCGACGTACAGGAGCGACCCCAGGTGGTAGAGGCCGAGGACGGGGCCTGGGATCGGCATCCTGCCACCCGCCTCCCCCTCGAGGACGAGCACGACCTCGCCCGCCTCGATCCTGTATTTCGCCTGGGGCGCCGGGGCGGCCGTGGAGGCCGCGGCCGGCGCCGCCGCCGCACCCACCGGCTCTGGCGCGGACGGGCTCTGCCCCCACGCCGCGGGCGCCGTCGACCAGACCACGAGCGCCCAGGTCACCCTCGCGCGAGCTCTCACGCCGCGAGGATCCCGCGCCGATTTCCCGCGGTCAAGGAGCGCCGGCCGGCGGCGGGCGCGCCGCCGCGCCGCCGGCCGCGCCGTCGTTCCACGCGGCGTCGGAGACACCGGTAAGGTTCGCTGCCGCCGGCTCCGCCTCGGCGTCGCTGGGCGCGGCGCCAGCCGCGCCCGCCGCCGTCGCCGCCGAACCCGGGCCGACGCGCGCCTCACCCCCGGGGGTGAAGGCCATCGGATCGTCGCGACAGGTGAGGCTTCCGTCGAGATCGCGGAGGCAGTGGCTCCCCACCGGACAGGCGGGCACACACTCCCCCTTCTCGCACAGGCCGCGCTCGCGGTTGCAGATGGTGCCGGCGCCGCAGCTCGCCCAGCAGTCGCCCGTCGCGGCGCGGCGGACGCCGGTGAGCAGGATGGTGGTGCCGAGCGCGGCGACGGCCGCCCCGGACTCGCCCGCGTGACAGCCGGTAGCGCTCGCGAGCGCCGCCGCGAGGGTCACCAGAGGGCGAAGACGCAGCCGGGACGTCATCGGAGGAACGCTACCACCCGCGCGCCTCGGGGCCAGGCGTGGGAACACCGGCGCGATACGCGTCGCCGCGGCCGCCGGCCTCGAGGGCGGTCGGGGCGCATGGTCGGCGATCGACCACGCGTGTGGTCAGGGCGGCTCGCGCGGGACCGGAGCCCGATGATCGGGGCCGCCCCCACCCCGCGCTCGGAGCTCGCCGCCGCGCGGCCGGACTTCTTCGTCATCGAGCGGGAGCTGGGCTCGCGGGCACTGCGCACGGACTTCTCGGCCGAGCCGGCGCCCCGAAGGAGTCCGATCGGGAGGGCGAGGCGGTCTGGAGCTTCGCCGACGCCGCCCGGTCGTTCCAGTTCGCCGTGCCCGATCGCCAGGCCAGCGAGACCACCCGCTTCGACGAGCTGCTCGGCCTGCTCTGCTACGCCGGCGCGGACCCGGATCGACGCTGCCCCGGATCGGCGAGACGGGTCATGCGGCAGGCGTCTCGGTGTACGCCGCGATCACCTGCGCGTCCCCCTCCGGCGTGCCCCTCGAGCTCACGGGCGCCAAGCTCCAGCTCCTGAACCGCGCGCTCGACGACCGGCTGCGCACGTCAGGCAAGAAGATCCTCGCCGACCCGGACCTGTTCGACCTCCACAGACGGATCGCGCGCGGGCAGCCGATGCTCGACTCCCGCCTCGCGGACCTGCCGGCGGCCGGCGCCCCTCGACCGGCCGAGGAGAAGATCGAATGAAGCGGCAAGCGATCGCGGACCGGCTGGGGCTGGAGAGGCTCACCCCGGTGTTCGAGCACGAGGTGGGGGATGCCTACGTCTCAGACGTGATCGACGACGTGATCGCCAACGTGAAGGCTGGTCACCTCGTGGTCACGGTGCAGGTGCACGCAAACGCCGCCGCCGCGGCCAACCTGGTGGACCTCTGCAGGCTCGTCGTCGCGCAGGGGAAACGGCCGGAGGGCGAGGTCCTGAAGATGGCCACGAAGGCGCCAATCCCGGTCTTCTCTCCCGGGAACGTCGTGACCTGCAGACACGCTCAGACCGCCCTGGGTCATGCCCTCGGCAACCTGTCCGAGTGTGGCTCGCTCACCCCCAGATTCGGCTGCAGAGGCTCCCGGATGAGGTACGAGAGGATCGGGGAGGTGTGGGACGAGATCCGTCGCGTCACGCCCCTCTGCTCGACCGCCCTGGCGCAGAGCCATGCGGAAGGCGTGATCTGGGATCTCGATCAGTTCCCGCTCTCGCCGGTCGTCCCGCCGCGCTCGAGCTTGCTCGCCTCGGGCGAGAGCGCCTCCGTCCAGCCCCCGGCGAGCGCGGCGTTCGACGTGGTCGAGCGCCGCTTCGATCGGCGCCTGACCGCGCTCTTCGAGCGGGCGCGGGCGGCGCTCGCCGGGCGCGTCGCCGGTCCGAGATCCCGTCGCGCGGTCTTCACGAGGCGGCGAAGGACGGGGCGGCCTGCTTCGCCGCGATGACGCCGCTGATCGAGCGCGACCATGACGCGGGACGCGCTCCAGACGGGGGAGCCGTCCCGGGTCACCCGAAACCCGTCGCGGCGGACGGCCGCGACCGGAGCTCAACCCTCGTCCTGCTCGTCGTCCACGCTGACGGGCTGGGGCCCGGGCACGATCCCGATCAGGTCAGGATCCTCTCCGCTCGCGAGGGCGGCAGCGCGATCCCCCTTCGCCTTCTTGCGCTCTGCGCGGCGCTCCGCCTTGTCGGCCTGCCGCTCCTGGCGGGCCGCCTCGCGACGCCGCTTCTCGATGCTGGGACGGGCTTTCATGGCGTGAAGGGGGGAGAATGGCAGCGGTCCGGGCGCCGCGGGGAATCCCACGAGGCCGCTTCGTATGGCGGTGGTCACGGGGCGCCTTGCCCCAAGAGGACGTCCGATGGGGCCGACCGGCGTGCGAGCACCTCGCGGCGAGCGCTACGTCCCCCCTGGTTCGGGGGACGGCCTGTTCACGGGATCCCAATCAACCAGGAAGTGCCCGTGAAGGCAACCCGTGCTCGCGCAGGGCTTCTACCACGGCCAGGAAACCGCGCAATGTCGCGATCTCGGGGCGCGGAAGCTCGGGCCCGCGGGGACCCCGCGTCCCTGGCGCCGGCGCGGCACCAGGGACGCTACCGGATCCACCTCCCCCGCCCCGGACGGACGCCCGCCCCGTCAGGCGGGGTTCATTCGGGAGCGCAGCGGTTGGGCCGCTGGCCCCCCCACGCGGGGTCACCCGCGGGCGGGGAACGCACCCCCGCCGCTCCGCCGGCCCAGCACCGGACGGAAGCCCCGCGTCGGCCGGCACCCCTACCTTCCGCGCCCCTCGTCGCCGGACCCAACGCGCCGAGCGCGGACCCGGGTGCCCCCCCCGCACGCCGGCAGCGCGCGGGGGACCGGCTGCGACGAAGGACTCGCCGCTCAGTCGCGCGGCGGGTTCGCGAGGTGGACGAGCTCCAGCGCCTGCTCCGGGAACCAGACCCCGGCCGCCGGATCGATCATCTCGCGCACAGGATCCTCGGGCCCCGCTCCCCAGCGCGTGCACTGCCCGTCCGACTCGCCGGGGGTCTTGATCCACAGGTACGCGTCGACCAGATCGTGGCCGGTGTCGGTGGTCGGCAGCAGCCCCAAGCCCCGGTCCGGCGGGTTGCACCAGTCCTGCGGATCACCCGCGGGGTGGTCCGCCGGAGGTACCCAAGGCCCCTGGCCGTTGCGGCTGGTGTCGATGACGAAGCCCTTCAGCTCCGCCTCCTCGGGATTGTCCGCGTACTGGCTCTCCACGTTCTGCGCGTACCACGCATCGGTCAGGCCCCAGGTGGAGAGGTCGCTCGGGTTCGCCGGGTAGTACTGGCTGGCGCACCACTCGGCGTGACCGCCCCCCCATGAGCCCGAAGTCGGATCGGCGAACCAGATGCACTTGGCGATCCAGGTCCCGTACCACTCCTGCCGCTCGGTCGACTGGTAGTTGGAGACGTTGAGGAAGAACCCGTCCGCTTCCTTCACACCGGCCTGCAGCAGGCGGTCGGCGGCGTCCCCGGCGCCGAGCCAGCCGCTGTGCGTGCCGTCGAGGTAGACCGCGGTGGCCGGGTTCGCCTTGAGCGCGGTCACCGCGGCCCTCAGCATCGCGAAGCGGTCGGCCGCCGCGACGGCGGGATCGGCCTCGGGAGGCTGGCACCATTCGAGCGCGTTCGGGTCGGGGAGCCAGGTGTCGCGATCCCCGAACGGGTTGTACCAGGGGATGATCCCGAGCCCGTCCGGCTCGAGGATCACCGCCGCCTTCTGGTCGCCGATCCCCTTGGCGACGCCGTCGATCCACGCGAGGTACTCCTCGGGGGTGGTCGCGCCGCCGGCGGAGTACTGCGCGCAGTCACGGAAGGGGATGTTGTAGGCGACGAGGACGGGCACCGTCCCCTGGTCCGCGGCCTGGTTCACCACCTGCCGCACCTGCTGCATGACCCGCTTCGGCGTGCCCTGCTCCAGCCACACGGCCTGGGGCGTGTTCGCCATCCGCTTGATCAATCGGGCGTCCTCTCGCTGATGGGAAGACATGAGATCAGCGAACTGCTCCCGGCTCCCCGGCTGGGGCTTCGGCGCGTAGAGGGCCGTGCCCGGCGCGAGCACGGCCCCCTCGAGCGCCTGCCCGAAGCTGCCCACGACCGGCCCCCCGCCGTCGGCCGTGAGACTGCACCCCGTCACACAGCCCGCCCCCAGGACTAGGAGAGGAAAGGGCAGCTTCGACCCTACGCGCATGTTTGCACTCATTGAACGCTCCGTTTCCCCTGCCGACGTCCCCCAACGAGAGCCGCTCTCGCGTGGTGCCCCAGACTCGAGGGCTCCACATCCCACAGCTCATGTGGAATCGTCAATCGGATACCCGGCGCACGGGTGCGGGTATCGTATTCTGTCGGTCTTTGCCCCGCGCCCACCAGAGGCCGAGCGCCCCAGCCGAGGTCGAGCGCCGGCGGCGACGAGCAGCGCGCGCGTCAGAGACCGGCCGAGATCTCCAGGAGAGCCGCGGCGCGTGCTGACCAGTCAGATGGGTGACGCGACCGACATCGGCTCGGCCAACTGCGACATCGTGGAGGGCGTGCTCCGCCTCGACGGCGGCGGCGGCGGCCGAGTCTACGCCCCCAACGCGCTCCCCGGCGTCACGATCTACCAGCCCGCGCTGGGCTACCGCGTGATGAGCGACCAGTGCCGACCTCCTACGTCGAGTTGACGCCCTCGCGGCCGGTTTGATGACCGCGACCTCGCCGGTGCTCATCGTCGACCCGGCCACCGGCCTCGATGCCCATGGCGACGGCTCCGACAGCATCCACCCCGATGCAAGCGGGCAGCCGAACCCGAATTGGTCAGCTGCTCGCGATTCGGGCCGTCGCCCAAGCGTGAATGGCGCGGAATCCGCCGCGCCGAGCTCGCGAATCACGGAGTTGGTGGAGTGGGCTCACGCGAAGCTCGCACCGTAGACTCCGATACTCTCACGACCCGAGCCGCTTCTCTTGTTCCCTCGACTCGCTCCGGGTTGCCCCAGGTGCCAATCCCGGACAAGTCCCACGGCCCCGGCTCGGGTTCCCGCACCCCCGCCCAGTCAGGGTCCCACGACCAGGAACCGCACGACGCCACCCCGGTTCACGACCACCACCCGGCGCCCCTTTCCCGCGGACCATACGTCCACGAAACGATCCAGCGTCGGGACCGGTTTGCGGTCCACCTCGAGGATCACGTCGCCCGGACGGAGGCCAGCCCTGGCAGCGGCGCTGCCGCGCTCGACCCCGGTCACCGCGACGCCGCCGGTGACCTGCGCGGGGATGTCGTAGCGACGGCGGACCGCGTCCGAGAGCGCCTCGACCGTGAGCCCGTCCAGGGGCTTTCCGGCCCGCGCCGCAACCCTGGGGGTCGGAGCTCGCGCCCCCTCGTCCGCCAGAGCCGCGAGCGTGGCCGTCACCTCGAGCCGGCGGCCGTCCCGGACCAGCGCGAGTCGGACGCTGGCGTTGGCCCCGGCGCTCGCAACGAGGTTGCGCAGACGGCCGGTGGAGTCGACCGCTTGCCCGTTGACCGACAAGATGACGTCTCCGCGCCGGAGCCCGGCAGCCGCCGCCGGCGTCCCCGGCTCCACGTCCACCACCAGCACCCCTTGCGGGTCCGGCAGGCCGAGGGCCTTGGCGAGGTCGGCGTCGAGATCCTGGATGCCCACGCCGAGGCGGCCTCGCGACACCTTGCCGCTCTTCAGCAGGCTCTCGACGATCGGCCGCGCCATGTCGGTCGGGATGGCGAAGCCGATCCCCTGGTACCCGCCCGTGCGGGAGAGCAGCGCGGTGTTGATGCCGACCAGCTCGCCCGCCATGTCGACCAGAGCGCCGCCGGAATTTCCGGGGTTGATGGCGGCGTCGGTCTGGATGAAGTCCTCGTAGGCGTTGATCCCGAGGTCCGACCGCCCCTTGGCGGACACGATGCCCATCGTGACGGTCTGGCCCACGCCGAAGGGGTTGCCGATCGCCAGCACCACGTCCCCGAGCCGGAGCTTCGAGGAGTTGCCCATCGGCAGCGGCGTGAGCGCGCTCGAGTCGCCCAGGATCCGGAGCACGGCGAGATCGGATTTCTCGTCGCTCCCCGCCAGCTCTACCTCGTACTGGCGCCCCTCGCGATCCGTCACGCGCAGCTCGTCGGCGTCGGCGATGACGTGATGATTGGTGACCACGACCCCGGCCGCGACGACCACCCCGGAGCCGAGCCCGGGGGCGCGCCACTCTCCTCCGTCGAGCCCCGGCCAGGGAGGAAACGGGAAGCCGAAGCCCGGTAGCCTCTGCGGCGCCGGGATCACCTTGGTCGCGTGTACGCTGACGACCGAAGCGGTGACCCGCTCGGCGATGTCGGCGATGCTGGAGGCGCTTCCGGAGTCGAGGCGGTCGAGCGCAGGTCGCGGCAGCACGGTGACCGGCGCGGGAGCGGCGGCTGGCGCCGCCGCCGAGGCGGAGGGGTGAGCGCTGGACGGCACCGACGAGGCGGGCTGCGGCCGGGCGCAGCCCACCAGCCCCGCGAGGGTCACGAGCAACAGGGACGCAGGACGGACCTTCATCGTAACTCTCCCCCAAACCCGGGAGCCTGCCCGGTCATTCCAACGCGGTCTAGTCCACTGGCCGAAAAGCGCCAGAGGTGCCGCAATCGGCACCTCGGGCCGGGAGGCGGGGAGGCGGCCTGGCCGCCTCCGCGCATCCTGCTGATCACCCGGCGCGAACGGGGATCTGCCGGGGGCGATGGGCGTCCGCCTTGGGCAGGGTGAGGCGCAGGACCCCGTCCTTCAGCTCGGCGTCGATCTTGTCGCGGTCGATGCCCTGGGGCAGAAGGAAGGTCCGGCGGTAATCGGCGTCGATGCGCTCGCAGGCGACCTCGGTCCCGGCCGGTGCCGTGTGGCGCTTGGCCGAGAGCGTGAGCTCCGCGTTCTCGACGTGGATGGCGAGGTCGTCGCTCTTCACGCCGGGCAGATCCGCCACGACCAGGAACTGGTCGCGGTTCTCGTAGATGTCCACGCGCGGGGCGACCGTCGGCCGCGCGCCGGCGCGCTCGGGGACGTTCTCTCGGTTCTTCTGGATCTCGGTGGTGGCCATGGTGAATCCCTCCTCCGCCTCAGGCGGAACGAACGTTGATCTTGCGGGGCTGCAGCTCGGCAGCCTTCTCCACGGTCACGCGCAGCACGCCGCTCTCGAGCGAGGCCTCCACCTTCTCGGGGTCCACGCGCGAGGGGAGCTTGAGACTGCGCGAGAAGCGAACTGGCGACCGCTCGGCGCGGTGCACCGTGTACCCCTCCGGGGCGTCAGTCTTGCGCTCGCCGACGAGGGTGAGGACGTCCTGGTTCAGGGTCACCTGCACGTCGCCGGGCGCGTGCCCGGGCAGGTCGGCGGTGAGAACGAACCGGTTGCCGTCGTCGTAGAGGTTGATGGGTGGGTAGGCGTAGAGGTCCCCGGGCCAGCGGCCCGCGCGATCGATGTCGTCGAACGCCCGGTCCATCTGTCGCCGGAGCTGGCTCAGCAGCGAGAACGGGGTCTCGTAGTCGGGCACGTAGTGGAACATGGTCTTCCTCCATCGCAGTGCGCCGCCACCGCCGTCCGGGGGGCGCAGCCGATCGTCTGAGTTGGGGCGCCAGCGGGCTCGGCGGGGAGCCGGCCAGAACCGTGACCGAAAATGGTCACGCTCCGGCAGCTGTCAACCGGCCCGGGCGCGCGACCCCCAGGGCGCGCCGGAGCCCGCGATCCCCAGGGCGGGCCGCCGCCCCTCCCCCGCGGCCCAGCGGCGCCAGCCCGTCCCGCGGTGTTCGCGCCAGCTCACCCGAGTCCGGAGAGGAAACTCGCGATCTCGAGCAGCGGCAGCGATCGGTGGGGGACGCCCGTCCGCACGACCGCCCCGGGCATGCCGTAGACGACCGCGGTGGCCTCGCTCTCCGCCACCACCACGCCCCCCTGCTGGGCGAGCTCCTGTGCGCCGCGGGCGCCGTCGTCGCCCATGCCCGAGAGCACGACCCCGACGGCGCGACCCCGTCCGAGGCGCGCCAAGCTCGTGAAGAGCCGGTCCGCGCTCGGCACGTACCGATCGGTGGGTGACGGCTCGACCACCCGCGCGCGGATCCCGTCGGCCCCCGCGGCCTCCACCTCCAGGCACCGCCCCCCCGGGCACACCAGCGCGGTCCCCGCCCCTACCACCGCCCGGTCCTCGGCCTCCCGGACCTGGAGCGGGCAACGCCGGTCCAGCCGCTCCGCGAAGGTGCGCGTGAATTTCTCGGGCATGTGCTGCGCGATGAGGACCGCCAGGGAGCTGCGGCGGGGAAGTCGGGACAGGATCTCGACCAGCGCCGTGGGCCCCCCGGTCGAGGCCCCGATGGCGACGACCACGCGCGGCGGCGCGCCCCGCGCGGGCGCGGTGGTGACGAGATCAGTCTGCGAGTCGAGCCGGGTGCGCGCCGGGCTGACCGCGACGCGGAGCCCCCGCGTGAGCAGCACCTTCTGCAGGAGCTCCCCGCGCATGGTGCCGAGCTCGACGTCGTCCATCCGGTCGGGCTTGGCGACGAAGTCGATGGCGCCGAGCTCCAGCGCCTTGAAGACATTCTCCTTCTGGGCGTAGCTCGAAACCACGATGACGGGGGTCGCCAGCTTCGCGGCCAGGATGCGCAGGAAGGTGAAGCCATCCATCCGCGGCATCTCCAGGTCCAGGGTGATGGCGTCCGGCCTGAGCAGGGCCACCAGCCGCAGCGCCTCCTCCCCGTCCGCCGCCTTGCCGACCACCTCCACCTCCGGGCTCCCGGAAAGAATCGCGGCGATGCTCCGGCGGTTGAGCGCCGAGTCGTCGACGACCAGCACGCGCACGGGCGGCATCCCGCCGCGGTCGGCGGTCGTCACCGCAACCCCCCGGCGTCGAGCCGCGGCACCGCGGGTGGTCTGCGGTAGACGAGGTCCTCCCGCAGGTGCACGAGCTCGAACGCGGTGGAGAGATTCAGCAATGACTCGGAGTGTCCGAGCAGCAGGTATCCTCCGGGGACGAGCCGGTCGTACAGGTTGTCGATGACCTGACGCCGCGATCGCGAGTCGAAGTAGATGAGCACGTTACGGCAGAAGACCGCGTCGACCCGACCCACGATGGCGGCGCGGGCGCCGTCGAGCAGGTTCAGCTGCCCGAAATGGCACATCTCGCGGATGAAATCGACCACCCGCTCCCCCCCGGGCGCCTCGCAGAAGAAGGCGCTCCGCGCGGCGGCCGGGATGGCCCGGAACGCCCCCCCGCGGTAGACGCCTCGGCGCGCGGCGGCGACGCGCCGCCGCGAGATGTCACTCCCGATGACGCGCACGTCCCAGCCGGCGAACAACCCGGACTCGTGCACGAACATGGCGATGGTGTAGGCCTCCTCCCCGGTCGAGCACCCCGCGCTCCAGAGCGTGAGGCGGCGGCGCGCGCGGTTCTCCTCGGCGAGCCGCGGCAGCAGCTCGTCCCGGAAGCCACGAAGCTGGTACTCCTGGCGGTAGAAGTAGGTTTCGTTGGTCGTCAGCGCCTCGATCGCCTCCTCGAGCTCCGCCTCTCCACCGGCGCTGAACCGGAGGTGGTTGTAGTAGTCGTCGAACCCCGAGAGATCGAGCGCGACCAGGCGCTCCGCCAGGCGCCGCTCGAAGGACGGCAGGGCGTCGTCGTCGAAGTGCAGCCCGGAGCGGGCGTTCACGAGGTCGCGCAGGAGGCGAAATTCCTCGGCCTGAAGGCGCCGGCGAGCGGCGAGCGGGCGCGCCGAGCTCATGCGCCCTCGGGACCTCCACGCATCGGAGGCGAAGTGGTCGTCCGGCGGATCCCGGCGGACGCGGTCTCGATCTCCAGCAGCGCCCGCTGGATGGCCTCGCGCACGAGTGGCTCCGTCTCGCGCACGAGCCGCGTCTTCAGCCGCGCGGTGACTCCCTCGCCGCCGCGGCGAGCGAGCAGGTCGGCGGCGAGGCGCCGGACGCCCCAGGCGTCGTGGTCGAGGCAGGCCGTGAGGTGGGGGCGCACCCGCGGATCGACCTCCTCGGCCAGGCACCGCAGCGCGACCTTCACGACCTCGGGGTCCTCGTGCCAGATCCCCTCGAGAAGCGCGTCCACCCGCTCGGGGCTCTCGAGGCGCGCGACCGCCTCCACCGCGGCCACCGCCACCACGGGGGCACCGTCCCGGACCTGCCGCCGGAGCAAGGGAACCGCCTGCGGCGACGCGGTCTCTCCGAGCGCGCGCACGGCCTCCGCCACCAGCTCGCGCTCGGTGCCCCGCGACACGAAGTCGAGCAGCGGCTCGACGCCCACGCTCGCTCCCCCCGAATCCCGCATCCGTCCCAGGGCGCGGGCGGCCGCGACGCGGACGCCGACTTCCTCGTCGCCGAGCGCGAACACGACCGCGTCGACCGCGCCGGCGCCCCCGCGGCGCGCGAGCGCCTCGAGCACGGCCCGCCGCACCAGCGGGTCCCCGTGGGAGAGGGCCTGCACGAGGAACGCGACGTCGGCGCCCTCGCCCGGGCGCACGGGCTCGTCCACGACTCCCATCACCAGCGCCGCGGCCAGCGCCCCGGGGCCGTCCGGGCTCGCGCCCACCACGAGCGCCGCCGCCTCTCGCGGGTGTCGCACGGCGAGACCAGCCATCGCCTCGGTCGCGGCGCGGCGGACCCAGGGGGACGAGTCGTCGAGGTGCCGCGCCACGTGCGCGAGGCTGCCGGCGTCGCCGAGCGCGGCGAGGACCCGCAGCGCCGCCGCGGCATCCCCGGGCTCCGCCGCTTCCAGCAGGCCGTGCAGCGCCTGGATGAGCGCCGGCTGCTCGCCGGGCGGCGCCAGCTGCCCGGCGAGCGCGACGCAGATCGCGCGCGTCTCGCTGGGGCCGGCGCGAACGTGGTCGAGTACGGGCCCCAGCGCCGGCTCGCCGATGGCGAGCAGCGCCTCCTCGGCGGCGCTCGCCACCGCTTCGTCGCCGAGCGCGCGTACGGCGGTCCGGGCGCTGGCGACAGTCCCCACCAGGCCGAGCAGGGACACGAACCGCCGGCGCCGCTCGACCGGCTCCGCGCGCTCGGCGCCGTCGAGGATGGCCGGGGCCACGTCGGATCCCAGCGCCGCGAAGGCCGCACGCGCGGCCGCGAGCGCCGCGGGCGATGCCCGCGCGTAGTCGGCCAACGCCGCGAAGACCTGCTCGCGGGCGGGGCCGCGGACCCGCTCCAGCACCTCCACCAGGAGCGGCGCCGCCGCCGGATCGCCCTGCCGCCCGAACGCGACCAGCACGGCGGGGCGCAGGACGGGATCGCCGAGCCAGCTGGCGATCCGGGCCAAGGGGACGGCCACGCCCAGGCTGTTCAGCCCCATCAACGCCGCCAGCCGGAGCATCGGCTCCGGCGCCTGGAGCACGGCCTCGAGGACAGGGACGACCGAGTCCACCGACGTGGCACCGAGCGCCGCCAGCGCCTCTACCGCCGCGACGCGAACGTTGACGTCGGCGTCCCCCACCAACGTCCGCAGGACCGGGACGGCCGCGTCCGAACCGGTGCTCCCCAGCGCCTCCGCCGCGAGCTTGCGGCCATCCGCGTCGAGCCGCGGCATGACGACGCCGAGGGCGTCCACGGCCGCGATGCCGAAGCCGGCCAGCGCCTCTACCGCGGCGTTGCGGCGGCCGACGTCCTCGTCGCGCGACGCGAGCACCTCGACCAGCGCCTGCAGCACCACCGGGTCGGCGGCCATCTCGACGGCGGCCGTGACCGCCTCCTTGCGCACGCGCCAGTCCACGTCTCCCAGCGCGCGCAGGAGCGCCTCGACGGCGGCCGGCCCGGTGAGCGCCGCCAGCGATGCCGTGGCGAGCCGTCGCTCCTCGGGGTTCTCCGAGCTCAAGAGCTCCTGGCAGCGCGCGGGATCCATCCGCTAGCCACCCCCGCTCCGGCCGAGCGACCCGGCCCGCGCCAGCGGTCGGGCAAGGTCCCGGAAGCTGCCGAGATCGAGCACGAACGTGAGGACCCCGTCGTGCGTGATCACGCCGGCGATGCCGCGGGCTTCGTCGCCCTCCCCGAGCGCCGGGGCCGGGCGCAGATCGGCGCCGCCGGTGCCGAAGACCTCGGTCACCTCATCCACCACCATGCCCACCGTCCGCCCCTCCACCTCGACGAGGATCCACTTGCTGTGCTGGGCGTCGGGCGCGCGCGGTAGCCCGAAGCGCACGCGCAGGTCGACCACGGGCACCACCTCGCCGCGGTGGTCAGCGACCCCCGCGACGGCGGCGGGGGCATGCGGCAACGGGGTGAGGAGCGAGGGGTTCACGATCTCCCGCACGGCGGCGATCGGGACGGCGTAGGCCACATCCCCGATGGTGAAGCCGACGAGGCTCTTCTGCGGGTCCGGGCGGTGCTTCGGTGCGGACATGGGGTCGCTCCAGGGCTAGCTCGGTACGACGCTCGCGAGGTCGAGGAGGATGAACTCCGCGCCCGGGGCGCGGCCGATGCCGATCACGTGTTCGGCGACCTCTCCCCCCAGCACGCTCGAGGCGAGCTCCACGTCCGCCTCGGAGAGGCGAACCACCTGGCGCACCTCGTCCACCAAGAGCCCCATCACCTCGCCCTCGCTGGAGCTCGCGAGCAGGATCCGCGACCGGCGCGCGATGGGAGCGGACGGCAGCCCGACGCGTCGGCGCAGGTCGATCACCGTCACCAGGAGCCCCCGCACGCTGCACACGCCGAGGATCTCCGGGGCGGAGCGCGGCACCTCGGTGATGGGCGGCGGGCTCAGGATCTCGCGCACCTTGTGGAGCTCGACCGCGTACAGGTCGTCACCCAGCGTGAACGCCAAGAACTCGCGCACCGGCCCGCGGCTCGGGTCGCCGCGCCGCGCCAGGCGCTCCGGGTGCACCCTCAGGAGACCGCCCACGCCCGCCTCCCCTTCCGCTCTCGCCCCTCGACCGCGGTGAGCTGCTCCTCGATCAGGGCCGCGGCGTCGAGCACGAGCCCGATGCGCTGATCTCCGAGCTCGGTCGCCCCGGCGAACCCCCGCACGTCGCGCAGCGACGCGCCGAGCGGCTTGATCACGATGTCCTGCTGCCCCACGAGCTGATCCACGACCAAGCCGAGGCGCCGCGAGCCGACGGCGGCGACGATGACGAATTGCCGACGCGGGCCGGGCGGGACGTCGATACGGAACAGCCGCGTCAGCCGGCACAGCGGCAGCGTCGTGCCCCGCAACGTCATCACCTCCCGGCCATCGAGGTTCCGCACGCCCGCCTCGTCGAGGCGGATGGCCTCCGAAACCGTGGCCAGGGGGACCGCGAAGGTCCGCCCGCCGACGTCGACGATCAGCGCGCTGACGATGGCCAGGGTGATGGGCAAGGTGATGGTGAGCTTGGTGCCGGTGCCGCGCTCGCTCTGGACGTCGATGACGCCGCCGAGCTTGCCGATGTTCGTCTTGACGATATCCATGCCGACGCCACGACCGCTGACCTCGGAGGCGACGGCGCGCGTGGACAGGCCCGGGACGAAGACCAGCGCGAGCAGCTCATCGCGGCTGAGGTCCCGGGCGTCGGCCTCGTTCACGGCCCCCAGCGCGATGGCGCGCGCCAGCAGCGCCTCCTCGTCGATGCCGGCGCCGTCGTCCTCGATCTCGATCATCACGTGGTTGCCCTTCTGGAAGGCGTTCAGCGCGATCGTGCCCGCGCTCGGCTTGCCGACGCTGGCGCGGACGGCGCCGGGCTCGATCCCGTGATCGATGGCGTTGCGGATCATGTGCAGCAGCGGGTCGCTGAGCTCCTCGACGATCAGCTTGTCGATCTCGGTCTCCGCGCCGGTGATGACCAGCCGGATCTCCTTGGCCGCGTCCCGGCTGAGCTGCCGCACTACCCGCGCGAGCCGATCGAAGACCTGCCCGAGCGGCACCATCCGCACCTCCAGGATCCCGTCCTGCAGCTCCATCAGCCGGCGGTCGAAGCTCCGGTGCAGGCGGAGCAGCTCCGACGACACCTGACGCTGCCCCTCGCCGCGGAGGCGCTCGGCGATGCGCGCCAGCGCGCTGCGGACGATGGCGAGCTCACCGACGACGTTCATCAGGTGGTCGAGCTTGTGGATGTCCACCCGCACCGATTGGCTCACGGACCGCAGCGAGGCCTCGCGGTGATCGACCACGGGCACCTGCCCGTCTTCGTCACGGCGCGTCGCGGGGACGCTGCCGCCGCCGTCGACCGGCGGCGGGGCGGCGGACGCCACCAGCGACGGGGGCGGGACGCGGCCCACCGTGGGGCGTCGGCGGCGCGGGATGGCCTCGATGACGACGCTCTCCGCGGCGAGCGCCGCCGCGACCGCGTCGAGCCCCTCGCTGGACGCCATCAGCAAGTCGAGCTCGATGGTGTCCCCGGCGCCCGTCTGTCCGGTGGGCAGGTAGGTGATGATCTCGCCGTGCAGCCGCGCCCGCTCCTTGATGTCCTCCAGCGCCTTGTCGATCGTGGCGAGGTCGAACGTGACCCGGAGGCGGAAGAGGTTCTGACCCTGGTCGATGTTGGAACGGAGTCGGTGCTCCTCATACTCGGTGAGGACGGCGAGCATCCCCGGATCGAGGTCGTACTCCTCCTCCTGGGGAGGACGCGGGGGAGCCGGGCCACCGAGCGCGGCGACGCGCGCGAGCAGCTCGTCGAGCACCGGCACCGGCTCGTCCGCGCCCGCCCGCTCCGCGGCGAGGAGCCGGTGGAAGGTTTCCACCGCGAGGAACAGGGCGTCGAGCGCCGCGGTCGAGAGCTCCTGGCGCCCGAGGCGGATGCGATCGAGCAGGTCCTCCAGGAGGTGTGACGTCGATCCGATCCGAGACGCCCCGAACAGCCCCGCGAGCCCCTTCAGCGTGTGCACGGCGCGGAAGGCTTCGTTGATCAGGGAGGGATCGGAACGGCCCTGCTTGCTCGCCGCGTCGATGGCGAGCAGGTTCCGCGAGAGCGACTCGATGATCTCCTGCGCCTCGGAGAAGAAGTCCTCCCGCGTCTTGTCGGTGATCTCGGTCATGCGATCCGTCGCGCCCCCGCGCCGAGGAACCGCCCGGCTTCGGCGCGGAGCGCCTCCGGCGAGAACGGCTTCGCCAGGAAGGCGTTCGCGCCCAGCGACAGGCCACGTTCACGATCGCGCTCGGAGGCGCTGGTGGAGATGAGGAGCACCGGCGTGTCGCGGTGCTGGTCGCTGCTGCGGATGAAGCGGACGAGCTCCAGGCCGTTGATGTTCGGCATGTTCACGTCGGTGATGACCAGATCGTACGGGCCCCGCGGCAGCAGGCGGAGCGCGTCGAAGCCGCTGGCGGCCTCGACGACCTCGACGTCGCCGAGCCCCCCGCCCTCCGCCTCCAGGGCGCTCCGCACGAAGGCGCGCACCCCGACGGAATCCTCGACCAGCAGGACGCGCACCATCGGGGCCATCCTAGCAGCGGGGACGGCCAGGAACACGGCTCGCCCGCGGAGCGCTCGGGGTCCGGCCCCCATGGGGTCGCAGCGTCCGGCCCGACCGTGGATGGCGCGCGAGGCGTCAAACCCGCGCCCGCCGCCGGGTGCCGGGGGGGCGGCGTGTGCCCCCCGACGAGAAGGGCTCGGGGCGCCGCCCCGTTTCCTGGTCTATCTTTGGCGGGTCGGGACCCGGGGCCGACCGATGACCATCGCGCGCAACCCACCAGGGCCACCGGACGGCGCGGCGCCGACGCCGTCGGCGACCGTTCGGGCCGTGACGCCGTCCCGCGGGGCCGCCGAGCGGCAGCGGGAGGATCCGGCCCCGGAGGCCGTGGCCAGCGGCGCGGAGGCGCCGCTCACCGACCCGCGGTCCGCGGACGAGGCCTGGTTCGACCTCGCCGCCGCGAGCCTCGCCGCCGCGGCCACCGCGGCGGACGAGGCGGCGGCCGGCGTGGCGGCGGTGCAGCGCGCGGGCACGACCCTCGTGGAGGAGGTGCACCGGATCCGAGATGCGCTCGCCACCGGGCAGAGGGTCATCGAGCGCCTGCGGCGGCGCGTCGAGGCGGAGTCCGCGGCGGCCGCAGCGGCGCGCGCGACCGCCGCCGCGCTGATGCTCGAGCGCAACCGGCTGATCGAGGAGCACGACGCGTTCCTGGCCGCCATCCTCGAGGAGGAGGAGGAGGCCCGCCGCGCCCTGCAAGCGCAGCAGGCGCAGACCGAGGCGCGCCTCGCGACCGTCGAGGCCCAGCTCGCGGAGGCGCGCGGCGAGCTCCAGCGGGTGCGCGGGGACGTCTCACGACCGGCGCCGACGTCGCGTCGCCCCGGGGTGCTCCAGGACTCGTCCGTCCCCGACGACGTCGGCGTGCTCCGGGCGCAGGTCGCGGCGCTGGAGGCGCGGGTCGCGACGCTGACCCGTGAGCGGGAGCGCGCCAGAGAGATGCTGTTGCGCCTCCAGGCCCAGCGCGACGAGGCGAGCCGCACCGCGCTCGAGCTCAAGCGCTCGCTCACGCCGCCACCGGGCGCCGTCACCCCTCCCCGGGTCGAGGTCGAACGCGCCTCCGCCGCGTCGGGGGACCGCGCCGCGGGGAAGCGGTCTGGCCCCGCGGGTGGCGAGGTCGCAGCGCCGGTACCGGACGCCGCGTCCTCTGCGCTGGCCCGGGCGCTGGCCGCGACCCACCCGCAGCGCCGGGCGAGCGAGCCTCCCGAGCCCGCGGGTCCCAGCCCCGCGCCGGGGGGCCCGCCTGGCCCCGGAACCCCCAGCGCTCGCCCCTAGCGCCGCGATCCAGGTCGATTGCTCGGACGAGTCCCGGCGACCTGGAGCCCCTGCCGGGCGCAGGCCGCGCCCGCGGCGCCGCTGGCAACGGGATGTCGCCCCGCGCAGGTGCTGCGCCTGGCGCGGCGTGCTCGCTGGCAATCCGAGCGGTGCTCGGTCCTCCGGGATCCGACGCGCCGGACCCCGAGGCCGGGGGGGACCGCCCCCTCGCGGGAAGGCCCCGGCCGGAGCGGTCGGTCGCCGGCGGCTTGTCGCGAGTCCGGCCGACGCGGTACGCGTGGCGATGGAGCAACTCCCCGACCCGATGAGCCACGCCCTCGATGCGAAATCGGCCCCGGCTCCCATCCCCGCCGAGATCGCGGGCGGCGAGGGCGATCCCCCGGTGGTGGCGAGGTTGGTCATCGAGATCCGGTCCGACGGCACCCGCACGGTCGCTCGGGGGGCGATGGAGGACGTGCCGACCGGCCAGCGCGCGTTGGTCGAGGCCCGAGGCACCACGCCGATGTCGCTCGCCGCGGCGCTGGCGCGGTCGATGCTCGCGTCGCCGACCCTCGCGCGGCAGGCGGGCCGCGCGGTGCGCGCGCTGCTCGGCCACGGCCGCAGCCACGAGTGACCCGTCAGTCCTCGTCGCGCAGGGACGGGATGACCACGGGCGCGTTCGCCTCCCCGCCTTCCAGCGCGCCGCGCAAGATCGCGCGGACGAGCGAGTCGAGCGACTCGTGGTCCGCCTTCCGCAACAGGCCTCGGATCTGGCTCTTGAGGGTATTGTCGGTGACGTCGAGCTGCTCGAGCAGTCGCCGCCGCGAGGTGTTGCCGAGCGCCGCCGCGACGATGTCCATCTCCCGGGCCGTGAACCCACGCTGGTGCGCGAACTCGTCCAGGAGCGCCGCGAGCCGCTGGTCGGGGACCCGCTCGAAGGCCATGGCACGGCGCACGAAGCCGATGAGCGCCGACTGCGTGGCGGGCTTGACGACGAACTCCGCGCGGAGCGCGTGGGCCTGGTTGATGCTGTCTCGGTCGTGCATCCCGGTCAGCACGAGGACGGGCAGGAGCGGGAGGCGCTGACGCACGTGGCGAACGACGGCGAGGCCCGAGCCGTCCGGGAGCCCCAGGTCGGCGACCATCCCGGTCCACGCCGCCTTCGCCGCGAAGCGCTGCCTCGCCTCGCGGGCCGAGAGCGCGACCTCCGTCGGACGATGGCGCTGGATCAGCCGCGCGATGCTCTCCGCCGCCTGAGGCTCGTCCTCGACGACGAGGAAACCGGTCGTGAACGCCATGGACGTGCAGAGCCTGCCACGGTGAGCGGCCCGGATGAACCCGCCCCCCGCGGGCGGGGACCGCGGCGGCCGCCGAACCCGCGGCCTCGAGCTCGCCCCGCCCCCGTGAGCCGCGGCCGTGGTCGTCACGAGCGCCTCCGTGCGCTACCATCGAGGTGCCGCGCCCCGAGAGCCGCCTTGTCCGACACCGATCCCACCGAGCCGATGACCCTGGCGGGGACGACAACCGGGCCTCGCCCCGCGGGCGAGGGCTTGACCCGACGCCGCTGGCTGCTCACCGGCGGGGTCGTGCTGGGCGCGTGCGCCGTCACCACCGGGGGCGGCCTGATCGCCCTCGACCGCTGGCGGCGCTTCGGACGCGCCGCCGACGGACAGGTGAAGGACCACCGGGTGGCGCCCCCGCCCGGCGCGCCGGGGTTGGTGGTGGCGCGCGGCAAGGCCCCGGCGGCGAACGTCCGCGCCGCGCTCGCCCGCGTCGGTGGGATCCGACATTTCGTCAAGCGCGGAGAGGTCGTCCTCGTGAAACCCAACATCGGGTGGGAGCGAACCCCGGCGCAGGCGGCCAACACCGATCCGACCGTGCTCGCCGCGGTGATCCTCGCGTGCCGCGACGCTGGCGCCCGGGAGATCATCGTCAGCGATTGCCCCGTCAATGACGCCCGGCGAACCTTCGCGATGAGCGGCCTGCGCGAGGCCGCCGAGCGCGCGGGGGCGCGCGTGCTCCTGCCCAGCGAGGCTGGGACGCAGTCCGTGCGCGTGTCGGCCTCGCTCGGCAACTGGCCGGTCTTCAAGCCCCTGGTCGAGGCGGACAAGATCCTCAACGTCCCCGTCGCCAAGCACCACGGGTCCTCGCGCGTCACGGCCGGCATGAAGAACTGGTTCGGCATCACCCTCCACGAGCGGGCGCGGTTCCACGTCGCCCTCGACCAGACGATCGCGGAGCTCGCGGCGCTGGTCCGTCCTTCCCTCACGATCGTGGACGCCACGCGCGTGCTCATGCGCAACGGTCCGCGCGGCGGCAACGTCGCGGACGTGCGCGAGCACGGTGCGGTCGCCGTCAGCGCGGATCCGGTGGCCATCGACGCCTGGGCGACGGAGCTGCTCGGGGCACGCCAGGACGAGGTGAAGTACCTCGCGCTCGCGGCGGCGCGGGGCCTCGGCAAGCTCGACTTCAGGGCGGTCGGCTTGACCGAGATCACGACCTGAGCGCCCCCGCCCACGAGGCCCTGTCGCCGGCGACCCCGGTTGCCGCGCCGGATCGCCCTGGTACGCTGCGGTCCGGCGCGATGCAGCCCGAGTACCGGAGCGCGCTCAACCGCGACGTCCCTCCCGCCCGCGACGGCGAGTTCCGCCCGGTGTCGATCGGTCCCCTCGTCGTCTGGCCCCCGGTCATCCTCGCGCCGATGGCGGGGGTCACCAACTACCCCTTCCGCCGGCTGTGCCGCCGCTTCGGCGCCGCGCTCTACGTGAGCGAGATGGTGACCGCGCGGCCGCTGGTGGCGGGCAACCCCAGGACGCTGCGGCTCGCCGGCTTCGGCCCCGACGAGGCGCCCCGGAGCCTGCAGCTTTACGGCGTCGATCCCTGGACGGTGGGCGAGGCCGTGCGCCGGCTCGTCGGCGAGGGGCTGGTCGATCACATCGACATGAACTTCGGCTGCCCCGTGCGGAAGGTGACGCGCCGCGGCGGAGGCGCGGCGATCCCGCTCAAGCCGAACCTGCTCCGCGCCCTCGTCCGGGCGGCCGTGACCGCCGCGGGCTCGATCCCCGTGACGATCAAGTTCCGGCTCGGCGGCAGCGACGACCGCCTGACCTTCCTCGAGACCGGGCGCATCGGGGAGGGCGAGGGTTGCGCCGCGGTCGCCCTGCACGCGCGCACGGCCGCGGCGCTCTACTCCGGCGCCGCGCGCTGGGAGGCCATCGGCGAGCTGAAGCGGGCCCTGCGGATCCCGGTCCTCGGCAACGGCGACGTCTGGGAGGCGGAGGACGCGCTGCGGATGCTGCGCTCGACGGGCTGCGACGGGGTGGTGGTGGGCCGGGGCTGCCTCGGCCGCCCCTGGCTGTTCCGCGACCTCAGCGACGTCTTCGCGGGCAGGTCGCCGAGCGATCCGCCGCGCCTCGGTGCGGTCGCCGAGGTCATGCGCGAGCACGCGGCGTCCCTCGCCGACTGGCTCGGGGAGGACGCGGCGCTCCGCGCCTTTCGCCGCCACGCGACCTGGTACACGAAGGGTTTCCGGCGGAGCGCCGAGCTGCGAAGCGAGCTGATGCAGCTCCGCTCGCTCGCCGAGCTCGCGGCGCTGCTCTCCCGGCTCGACCCCGAAGAGCGCTTCCCGCCCGCCGCGATGCGCGTGCCGCGCGGGAAGTCGGGAGGCACCCAGGTGGTCACCCTCCCGGACGGGTACCTGGACGACCTCCAGGACGCGACCCCACCTCCGGACGAGGGCTGCGCGAGCGACGGCGGGTAGCGTGGGACGATGACGGCGGGTAGACTCCGGCCGACCGCCGGGGGGTAGCCCGGCGATCGCGGAACGAGAGGTCGGCATGGTCCCGTCGCGGCGAATCACCAGCCTGGTGGGTTGGCGCTGGTTGCCGTTCTTCGCCCTCACGGGCGCCGCGCTCCTCTACGCGATGGTGGTGCCAGCCCTGGTCCCCGACGAGCTTCCGAGCTTGCAGCTGGCCGCCTCCGCCGCCGCGTCGGGCAGGAGCGCGGCGGCGCTGGTCGAGGCCGAGCCCGAGGAGCCGGAAGCCGCGCCGACCACGCGGCGCAAGACGCGACCGCGCGCCGTCCGCCCCGCACGCACGCCGAGGACGACCCGGTCGAAGCACCCGACGCCCCCGACCGCACTGCCGGAGCCGACCCCGCCCGCGCCGGCTAGCCCCCCTCCCGCTGCCCCGGCGCCGCCTCCGGCTCCCCCGGCTCCCCCGGCGCCGCCCCCGGCTC
>CAYVRP010000020.1:0-90369 GCA_964454025.1 uncultured Polyangiaceae bacterium
CTGCCCCAGGGGCACCCCCGCCGAAGCGGCGATCGCCCCCCCCCCGCGGGGCGTGGCCACGCCCCCCGTCGTCGCCGTGCCGCCAGTGCCCACTCCCTGGCCCCCCTCACCGCCGGCCCCCCCCGTACCGCCCGTCCCCGGCACCTCGAAACCCGGCGCGATGAAGCGCGCGCGCGTCTGGACGTACTCAAAGCTCACCCGCGTGGGCGAGTTCCCGTCGGCGTCGTAGATCACCAGCGTGTTGTCGGCCACCAGCCAGCACTCCGGGACGTAGAGCGAGACGTTACCGAAGTAGCGCCCGAGGTTGTGACCGTTGATCCAGACGGAACCCGACGAGAGGCCGGTCGTGCGAAGCCCCACCGTGACGAAGACGTCGTCGCGGAGGGGGTTCGGGAAGGTCGTTCGCCAGAACGACGGCCAGTCCCTCGCGTCAGCGCCGCCGCTCCACTCCCCCTCGAGGAAGGCGCTCCAGTTGAGCACCCTTCCCACCGGCGACGTCTCCTCCATCCCGCCGAGCCCACCGCGGAACCGCCAGGAGGGGGCGAGATCCCCGCCGTTCACCGTCACTCGGCCCCAGATCCCCGCGTACTGGCCCGTCCCCGTCGAGCCCGTCACGTTGTACATCTTGTCCAGGCCCTCGTGGCGAGCGAGGAGGGCGAGCGTGTTCTCGCCAGACACCGTGTCGAAGGTCACGCGGTTGCCGTTGACCGGCACCTGCTCGCCGTTGGCGAACGCCATCGCGGCCGCGCGCATCCCCTCGATGTCAACGGTCAGGCTGCCGGCCGAGGCGGCCGTGAACCGCGCTCGGTACCACCCGTAGCCGTTCTGGAAGCCGTAGGCGCCGAAGGGCTGGGGCTGGGTAGAAGAGGCCCAGGTCGAGTCCGGGAAGTCGACGGCCGCCTCCGCTGCCGCGTCGCGCCACTGCCAGTCCCCGAGCTCGATCCCCGCGGGGGCGGCGACGGGGGGCGCTGACACCTCCAACCTGCCATCGGCAGCGTAGATCACGACCTCCGCGCCGGTCGTGGGGCCCTCCAGACTCAGGTCCTCGTTCACGTAGGTGGGTCCGACGAAGATGGCTTCGTCCGTGAACCACGTGCGCTCGGACAGCCCCGAGTTGACGATCAAGAAGACGGCGGAGGCCCCGTCGCCGGAGTCGATCGGCAGCTCGAGGATGCCGTCGTCGTCCGGGTACTCGAAGGTCGCGCGGGCGACCCGGGTAGCGTCGTCCCAGGTCCAGCCGTCCGTTGGCACCGCGGCCGGGGCGGTCGCGTACTGAACGGCGATCTCACCGGCCTCGCCGGCGCGACCGTAGCCGACGAAGTAGGTGGTGGTGCCGAGCGTGACCTGGCCGAGGATGCTGGTCGCGAGGTAGGCGAAGGTCGCGTTGTCGGTCCAGGGGGCGTCGGCGACCACCGGCCGGATCTCGTTCGGCGCGACCGTGAGCTGCGTGGACCCGGCCGGGAAGCGCAGGGCCGGATCGCTCAGCGCGACCTGGGTCTGGATCGGGCTCGATCCCTGGTTGTCCAGGAAGACAGCGATGCCGTCGGTGGGGGAGCGACGAACATAGGTCGAGATCCCGCTGGCCACCTCGCTCACCAGGTTCCTGCCATCACGCGACGTCGCGAGGAGCGTCTCGAAGGCCCGCGCGAAGGCGTTCGGCCGCCGGACGGCGAAGTACCCCTGACGCAGCTGTCCCTGCTCCCCCAGCGGCGCCCGGTAGTCATAGGACGCATCGCGACCATCGGCCGAGTAGCCGAGGTTGGTGCCGCCGTGGAAGACATAGAAGGTGTTGCCGGCGCCGCCGAACGCGATGACCTTGGCGGCGCCGCGCGCCAGCGTGTTCAGCTGCGACGCGTCCATCTCGCCCCCGCCGATGCCGAACCACCCGGACCAGAACTCGGTGGAGAACCAGGGGTAGTTCCGATCGCCGAACGGGGTATTCCCCGCCGGATCGCTCGAGTGGTGCAGCCCCGAGTAGAACAGCGGCACCTCGAGACCGAGCGCGCGCGCCTTGTCGTAGAGGTGCCTCAGGAAGGGGTTGCTGTCCGTGCCCCAGCCGTCGGGGTGCTCGTTCTCGAGCTGCACGAGCAGGACGCTCCCGCCGCGGTGGAGCTGGTGCTCGGCGATGATGGGCAGGATCGCGTCATAGTAGGCGTCGGCGGCCGCGACGTAGGCCGCGTAGTCCGTGCGGATCTGCATGCCGGGCTTGGCGGTGATCCACTGCGGGATCCCCCCCGAGAGCCACTCGGCGCAATTGTACGGACCCGGCCGGACGATCGCGTACATCCCCAGCTCCTCGATCAGCGACAGCCAGGCGTCGAGGTCGAGGTTGTCGGAGAAGTCGAAGACCCCCTCCGCGGGCTCGTGCGCGTTCCAGAAGGAATAGGTCGAGATCGTGTTGAGGCCGGCCCGCTTGGCCTTCACCAGGCGGTCGCGCCAGAGCTCGCGCGGGACCCGCGCGTAGTGGATCTCGCCGGACGACAGCACCACCGGCTCGCCGTCGACGACGAAGTAGTTGCCGTCCCACCCGATGCGGTCCGCGGCCCCGCCTTCGGCGGGGAAGATCGCATCGTTGGCCCGCGCGGGCGCGGCGAGGACCAGCGGTGCGGTGAGAAGAGCAAGCACCCCGGCCACTCGGCTGGCCCGGGAGGGGGATCGCGGGGTCGCGGGGCACCCCGCGGGGGTGGAGCGTCTCCGCGCCGCACCTGGCCGCGTCGAGACGAGGGGAGCACCGAGCCCCGAACGGGCGCACCACCGCACGTGAGGCGTCCTGGCCATGCCGAAGATTGTCGGCAGGCGCCGCGGATTGTTACGGTGGGACCGGTCGGCGATGCCGGCGGGCCTTCGATCCCGGTGGCGAGCCCGAAATCCGCGCCGGCGCCCCCGCTGGAGGCAGGGTGATCGGACCGGGATCGAACGGCGGCATTCGGGCGCGAGAGTCGTCTCCGCTCGCGAGCGGTCAGGCTTCCCTCCCTCGCCGTCACCCGCGGCGCCAAGGAAGGCCATGCGGGGTGCGCCCTGGCGGATCGCCCGCCTTTCCCCGGCGGTGAAGGGCGGGATTCGTCTGTAAGAGCCGCTTCCGCCGAGATCGGACAAGATCTGACGGCGAGGAGCTTCGGCCCCAGGCCGAGCGGGCCGACCGCTACCCGGGCAACGTCACGGCGAAGCTGTACGCGGCCGTCGCCTCGTTGCCCGAACGGGTCGCGCGCGCGTCGACCGTGCCCGCCACCGGCGCGCCCGCCATCGATCCTCCGTCGATGTCCGACCGAGTCGCCGTCAACTCGACGATCTCGAGGGTGCCCTCCTCGGCGTAGCAGATGCCCGTGCCGTTGGAGTCGCAGGGGATGTGGACGTTCGCCGTTCCGTCGCCCTCCCATCCCTCGACCACGTCCAGGACGTCACCCGGCTCGATCACCCCGATGATGTCGCCCGCGTCGTCCACGTCGGCGACGACGACCGTGATCGGGCACGTCACGTCCTCGCTGTTCGCCTGGAAGGCGTACGTAGCCGCGAGACATCCCAGTGGAGGAGCCGGATGGTGGAAACGGGTCGCTCGGCTCTGGTCTGGTCGTATACGCTGCAGCCATCGGGCTCCTCCGGTACGGGTTGTGGTGGCTAGACTTCACCCTACCGGTAGGAGGCCCGACCAGGTCACGCCAAACCGGTAACCCCGCGACTTCCCAGGCGATGTCCACCGTCGCCATGGAGCCGCACCCCACGCCTTAACCACGACACATTGAGGCAGGAGGCAGGCTTCTCGACGGCACCGACTTCCTGAACGCCTTCGAAGGGGCGCGGTGTACGTTCCGAACGATGGCGAAGAAGCACTGTCGGGAGCACCTCGGGTACGTGTGGTACTACGACGGCCCCGATTTCCCCGTTGTCCAGATGATTTGGCCGGACAGCAAGGGTCGTCTTCCCGGCGAGGTTGGGCGCGCAGAATCCACTGTCCGGGTGCAGACGCCGCTGTGGGACGAGTAGCGCATCGCGCCCGAACGACCATGGAACACCTCCCCCGATCCCGGCTTCTCGACTGCGACCAGGGGCGTCACTACGCCTCGGAACCTCACCTCCGGATCCAGGTCCTGCGAATTCCTGGTGCCAGGAACCAGCCTGCCAAGGAGCCCCTATTCGGCAACTACCACGGGGAGGTGCTGGTCGTAGCACTTCAGGGCCGCTGCCGGGTGGAGGCGGCCACCTCTACCCTCGACCTCGGCGAGCACGACCAAGCGCTCCTGCTCGATGGGGAGCCGTTCCGAATCGTCGGGGTTGTAGACGACGAGGCCGTGGTCGAGCTGGTGTGGACCCCGGGCATGAACCCCTGCCGGACCTGCTGGGAGCGTGAAGGGAGGTTCTTCGGTGGGGGGGCGGCCGGGTAGCCGTCGTACCTGTGTCCGCCGCTTTCCCGCTCGTCGGCGGAGATGGTAGCCTCGCGCCTGCCGGCGGTGTTCTTCACTGTCACTGGTCCCGGTGACTAGGACCGGTGACGGGGAGGGGGGCGTGGTGACTGGATTTTCGGGGACTGTCGGTGGTTCCCGAGTGACGGGGGACTGTCGGTGGTCCCCGGTGACGGTGGTCCCGGGGTCGGCGGACCCGCGAGCGCGCCAGTGAGCGCGACTGGCGCAGCGGTCGCTGCCGGTCGGGGGTGGCTAGTGCGTCTGCTTGGCCCGCGCAGCGAGCGGGCGCGATGCCGGCCGCGCCATGAAGAAGCTGAAGCCGGTGCGGCGCCGCTGCCTGGTGTGCCGGAAGTGGTTCTACCCGGCAGCGAGCGCGCGAGAGACACAGGTAGTCTGTGGCGACGAGTGCCGCCGGAAGCGCGACCGCGCCTTGGCGCGGGCACGACGGGCCGAGGATCTGGATCGCCATCGCGAGGATGAGCGCGAGCGGCAGCGCAAGTGCCGTAGGGCGCGACGGGTTGGGGTTAGGGCCAGCGAGGGTCCGGGTGACGGAGTGTCACGCGCCACCCGCGGCCGCCAAGTCCCTGGAAGCACGAGAGAAAGTGCTCGAAACCTGGGACCGGCTCGTGGCGCTGTCACGCGCCACCCTCGAGCAGCAACTCGGGGAGATCCTGGCGGGAAGCGCGTCGTCAGCTGGGACAGGCCGCCGTCTGGAGCCGCGGTGTCACGCGCCATCCTGATTTGGCAAGTCCCCGCAATGACGGGGATATCTGGCTGGAAGTCGGGACCTGGCGTCACGTACCAGCCTCCCTGCGGGTCGGCGGTGTGCTCCTGATGGGCGGGGTTGGTGCTGACGGCACGCCCAGCGAGGGACCGAGATGACGAGACGCTTCGAGCCCGGCGACCTCACGGACGAGGTGCCCGCGGAGGGCTACTACCCGGACGTCGTTCGCAGCGCGCGCTGGCGCGAGAGCGAGCGCGGGAGTCGCATGATCCAGGTGCTCTACGCGCTCTCGGACGTGGCCCCGGCGTATGGCTGCGTGGCCGAGTACTTCGTGCTCGAGGGAGCCAGCGAGCGGGGTGCCGCGATGGCACGGCGCCGACTGGTCGAGGTGTTCCGAGCGTGTGGTCTGGAGCCACAGGCAGGCGAGGCGATCGCGCTCGGGGTGCTGGTGGGTCGCGAGTTGCTGGTGCGACTCGAGCACGACGAGTACCGGGGGCGGCCCCGGATGCGCGTGGTGGGGCATCGCGAGCTCGAGCCCGACCGGGAGGACGGGGAACCGTGCTGAGGGGGGGCGAGTCCGGGGTGCCGGCGGGGAAGCCACCGGAGGCGACGCGGCGGGCGGGGGGAGCGGACCACTGCGACGAGATCGCGGGTGGGGTGCAGCTGGTACCGATCGAGCGGCTACGGACCCACTACGCGCGGCTGCGGCCGGGCGTGGCACGCGGCGGTGACCAGCTCGGTCCGGAATTCCCGCTGTTGGTCGCGCTTCTTCCCGACGGCGACTACGAGGTGCTCGACGGACTCAAGCGCCTGGCACGGTGGCGCGAGCGAGGCTACCGCGTGGTCCCCGTGGTGGTGGACGGAGCCGGGTCGAGCGCGGAACACAAGCGCCGACTGCTCGCGGCCAACGCTCCGGCGCGCACCAGCACCGCGCTCGACGAGGCGCGGGTGGTCTGCTCGCTGCGCGAGGACACCGTCCTCGGCCGCGCGACCAGGCTGCATGATCCGTCTTGGACGAGGCCGCGGTGCGGCATCACCTCGGCTTGAGAAGCGACACGTGCCAGTCGGGATGCAACTCGACCGCACCGAACCCCGCCAACTCCACGAACCGTGCGGCGACCCCCCGAACCGCTGCCGCGTCCTTCGGCGGCGGGAGGAGCCGATTCGCGACCCCGAGGCCATCGAAGCGCGTTCGCCTCGTCCCATGGATCTTCACGGTGTTGTCCGCGGGGAGCACCAGGCCAAGGTCGTAGCGGACCTCGAAGTCGGCGCCGCCGCGCCGGCTGAGCTCGATCCGAAGCTCTCGACAGGGAAGACGCACGGTGCTCCCACCCGGATGATACTCGACGGCGGCTCGGGGCACGCTGGCTCGCTCGATCACGGTCTGGTCGAGCGCGCGCCAATCGCGCAGATCGAGCGGGAGGTCGAGCACGAGGCTCGGGTAGACGACCTCGCGCCCGAGCCGGAAGGACCGGAACGTGAAGCGCAGATCCCAGCGGAGGCGTGCCGGGGCCCTTCCGATTCGCTCGATCGTCGCCCCGAGGTCCACCCGCTCCACGGCAAGCTTTTTCGCCAAGGCGGCGGCGGCGCTGTTCGCGGCCCCCTTCTTCGCCGAGGAGGGCGACGCCTTCCTGGCTGCCGGTCTGGCGCGATCCCCCCGCCGACCCTCGGGCAGCAGCCAGTAATGCTCGCCGCCGCTCGCGAGGGCCTTCGCCAGAAACTCGGAGAAGCTGGTCGCGATCGCCTGAGCGCTCGCCGGCGTCTCGTGAAACACGTCGAGCACCGTCGTATGGCCCCCCCTGGTCGAGGCCAGGTCGAGCGCCACGAAGTTGCCATCGCGAACGTCGCAGACCGCATACCAGGACGGCGGACAGATGGAGTCATCCTCCGTGCCGGCGACGAGCTCGCTGACCCGCTTCACCTGCGCGATGGATAGGAGACGATAGGGAGGATCGGTCGGATCGAACAGCGACGCGCCGTCCATGGCGCGGTAGAACGCCAGCACGTCGCGAGGCAACTTGGCACCGGACGCTGCCTCGAGCCGGGCGAGCCGCTCGTCGATGTCCGCGCGCGGGGCGCGTGCACGATGACCCTGCTTGATGGCGCGGACCAGCGAGGCGAGCCGCATTGCCCGATGGTATCGACGCCGGGCAGGAGCAGCAATCGCCGTGGGGTGCGGCTCCTGAGGGAACCCCCCAAATCTTTCGGGGTATCTGCGTTTCGAGGGCCGAAGGCAGCGGGCCGTCCGTCCCCGCGTAGACCGCGACCGGCGCCGAGACAAGGGCGCGACCGCGGGGCCGCCGCGCGTCACTTCCGAGCGGCGAACGGAGCGCGCGGCGGGGGCGCGGGGGGCGGGGCCGCGCGGGAAACCGGCGGCCGCACGACGGTCGGGCGTGCGGGCGCGGGCGGCGCCGGACGCGCAGGGACCCGCGCCGGCACGGCGCTCGCGCTCGGCGCTGTCGCGGGCGCCGAGAGGCTCGCCGCCGGCGCGGGCTCGATCGGGGCGGCAGCGACGCGTGCGGCGCGTGGTGCCGGCACGGGCGCCGAGGCGGGCGGCGCGACGGCGACCGGCGGCGCGCCGCGGGTCGCGAGCCACGTCACCAGCCCGAGCCCCACGACGACCACGACGCTCGCCGCCACCGCGAGCGCGCGGCCGCTCGCACGCGGGTAGACGGAGCGCGGGCGGGTGCCGGCGAAGGAGGTGCCGGTGGCCGCCGCCGACGGCTCGCGGCGCACCTCGCTCGCCTGGGTCGCGTTCCCCGGCGGAAGCGAGGCGGCGGCGAGGACGCGGCGGCAGCGCGCCGCGCGCGACGGTCCCTCCTCGCCGGCGTGCGGCGCGAGGGCGTCGGCGAGCGCGACGACGTCGGGGTACCGCTCTTCGGGGTCGCGGCGCAGGCAGCGGTCGACGATCTCCCCGAGCGCCGCGGGCAGCTCCGGCGCGCGCTCGAGGAGGGGCGTGTACTCCGCCTCCAGCACCTGCGCGCAGATCATGGGCAGCGCATCGCCGTCGAAGGGGTTCTGGCCGGTGAGGCAGTGGTAGAGCACCACCCCCAGCGCCCAGACGTCGGCGCGATGATCCACGCTCCGCGCGGAGCGCATCTGCTCGGGGGCCATGTAGAGCGGCGAGCCCATCGACACCTGTGTCTGCGTCAGCGACGAGCTCGGTTCCGCCCCGGGGACGGTGATCTTGGAGATGCCGAAGGCGAGCACCTTCACCAGCAGGCCGCCGTCCTCGGCGCGGGTGAGGAAGAGGTTGCCGGGCTTCAGATCGCGGTGGACCACGCCCGCCGCGTGGGCGGTGGCCAGGGCCTCGCAGGCCTGCAGCAGGACGTCGCAGGCGCGCGCGGGCGCGAGGCGCTGCTCTCGCTCGAGCAGGACGTCGAGGCTCTCGCCCACCAGCAGATCCATGACGATGTAGGGCACGCCGCCGTCGAGCTCGCCCACGTCGCGCACGCGTGCCAGGTGCGGGCTGTTGAGCCGGGCCGCCACCCGCGCCTCGCGGAGGAAGCGCGCCGTGGCCTCGGGGCTGTCGAGGACCCGCGGGAGCAGGAACTTCAGCGCCACCCGCTCCTCGAGCACGAGGTGGGTCGCCTCCACCACCATCCCCATGCCGCCGGAGCCGAGGAGCCGCTCGATCCGGTACTTGCCGGCCAGGACGTCCCCGACCTGCGGGTTGCTCGGGATGGGCGGCGGCGTCATCGATCCCGGGTCCGGTCGAACACTCTATCATCGCGGACGGACAGCGGACACACCAGTGCCGGGGCGCGCCAGGCGGCGCGGCTTTCGGACTCGCTTCCGCGACCCCGGGCCGGGATAATGGGCGCGATCGAGATGCGGACCGCCACCCGACGCCAAGGGGTCGCCGAGCGCGCCTCGCTCCTGCTGGGCTGCGCCGCGGTGCTCGCGGGCTGCCAGATCCTCTTCGACATCGAGCGGCGCGACGCCAGCCCGCTCGCCGCCGCCGGTGACGCTGGCACGGTGACCGCCGGCGGCGCGGAGGACGAGGGCGGTGGCCCCGCGGTGACCGGCGGCGTGGCGATCGCGGGCGGCGGAGAGGCCGGTGCAGGCCCCGCGGGCGGCGACGGCGTGGGCGGCGCCCCGCCCATCAGCGGTGGTGGGGCGGCAGGTGCCCCGCTGACCGACAGCGGCGGCACCGGCGGCGCCGCTACCCCGGACCTCCGCTACTGCGACGTGCTCCCCAACGACGGCCTCGACTGGAGCTGTTCCGCGCCGGGTCCCGGCTCGGGGTGGGGCCGCTCGATCGAGCTCCGCGGGCGCTTCTCCAACTACGACGAGCTCCTCTCGCTGATGGCTTGCCGGGTGCCCGGCGAGACGAGCACCTGCCGCGACGTGTTCGACACGGTGACGCCG
This sequence comes from uncultured Polyangiaceae bacterium, assembly GCA_964454025.1. GTDB lineage: Bacteria > Myxococcota_A > Polyangia > Polyangiales > Polyangiaceae > JAFGBI01. The sequence goes on from CAYVRP010000020.1 coordinate 9,493, forward strand.
ACGGGCGCGTTCGCCTTCGTCGCGGCGCAGGAGGAGCACGCTGTCGTCTCCTGGCGGAGCGGCGGCACCACCGGTGAGGCCACCCTGTGGCTCGGGCGCTCCGAAGTGACCGGGCTCGACGTCGGCGAGACGTTCCTCCTCTTGCCGCAGACGGTCGTCGCCATCGGCGCCCTGGGCGGCATCACCGTGGACCCTGCGCTGGGGATGGTGTTCGCCGCCATCCGCGACTGCCGGCTCGAGCTGGCGCGGGGCGTCCGCTACGCGGGCCGCACCTCGTCCACGGAGGGGAGCTCGATCAGCGGCTTCTCCTTCGCCATCCACGACGTCGTACCCGTCGACGAGCCGACGAGCGACGCCGGGTTCGGCGGCATCGTCAACCTGGAACCGGGGTTCGTGACCCTGCTCGCCTACGTCGAGGGCGGGTGCATCGTCGCCGAGGCGAGCCTGCTGGTGGAGGCGGGGCGAGTCGCCTACGTCTCGCTGGTCCCGAGTGGCGCGAGCGGCGACAACTTCGGCCCCGGCGCGGGGGGCGCCGCGGGGGCCGGCGGCGCGACCGCGGATGACGACGCCGGGCCGGTCGGTGCAGCGGCGAGCAGCGGCGCCACTGGTCAGAGCGGCGGGGGCGGCCGCGCGACGGCGGGCGCGGGAGGCGGCGGATGACCGGGCGCGCCGCGCGGCTCACGGGCTCCCTCGTGGGCGTCGCGCTCGGCGCGGCGCTCGCCGCCGGCGCGCGCTCGGCTGCGGCCCAGCCCACGCCCGGCGACGTCGTCCTCGCCGAGAGCCTCTTCCGCGAGGGTCGGCGCCTGTTCGATGCGGGCGACTACGCCGCGGCCTGCCCCAAGCTCGCGGAGAGCCAGCGGCTGGATCCGGGCGGCGGCACGCTCCTGAACCTGGCGCGCTGTCACGAGGCCGAGGGCAAGCTCGCCACCGCCTGGGCGGAATACCAGGAGGCGCGGGCCTGGGCGCGGCGCGAGGGGCGGGACGATCGGCTCCAGATCGCCGAGCAGTCGCTGGCGAGCCTGGAGCCTCGCCTGCCCTGGCTGGTGGTGACCGTGCCCCCCGCGAGCGACGTCGAGGGGCTCGAGGTCGAGCTCGACGGGCGCACGCTGCCGCGCTCGGCCTTCGGCGTGCCGGCGCCCGTCGACCCGGGCCCCCATCGCGTGGTGGTCCGCGCGCCGGGCAAGGAGCCGCACGAGCTCGAGGTCCGCGTCGAGCGCGAGAGCGAGCGCCGGACCATCACCGTCGAGCCCCTCGCCGACGCGGCGCCGCCGCCGCCCGCGGCGCGCGCGGCGGCGACCGCGGGAGGCAGCGCGGCGCCGAGCCCGGCGGGCGCGGAGGCGGCGCCCCGCGAGCCCGCAGGCACCCCGACGCCGGCGGCCGTCACCGCCACCGCGACCGACGCGGCGCCGGGGCGGCGCCGGACCGCGGCTTACGCGATGGGCGCCGGAGGCCTGATCGCGCTCGGGATCGGGAGCGGCGCCGGGCTGCGCGCCATCCACCTGATGAGCGAGAGCGACGAGCGGTGCCCCGACGGCGCCTGCACCGCGCGGGGCGCGGAGCTCAGCCGCGACGCGAACAGGCTCGCCAACGTCGCCAACGTCGGGATCGGGCTCGGGATCGCCGGCGTGGCCGCGGCGATCGTGCTCAGCGTGGTCGAAGCCGGTGGGCGCGCCGCGGCGCGCGGGGCGAGCGTCACCGTGACCGCCAGCGAGGAAGGGGGCTGGATCGGCCTACGCGGCCACTACTGATCAGCGCGCCGCGGGATCCACGAGCACGGGGATCTCGATCGACGCCGGCTCCGCCGCCGGCTCGACCAGGATCGAGATCCCGAGCGTGGTCTGCAGCTCCGCGTCCGTGAGCTCGAGCGGGACGCTCGCGGCTGCCTGCTGCACGTCCGGCTCGAACACGACGCTGACCGAGAGCGAGCCGTCCCCCGGCGCGGCGCCCGCCGGGCGCAGCAGCGCCGGCGTCGTCGGGCGCACCCACCCGGCGATGCCGTGCAGGCTCACGCGCTGGGTCGGCGGGAGCGGGCTGCCCGAGAGCTCCGCGAAGGCCGCGCGGACGGCGGCCTGCATCTCCTCGGCGGACTGGTAGCGCTCCGCCTTGGCGACGCGCACCGAGCGGTCCACCACCGTCACCACCGCCGCCGGGATCCCGGGGGCCGCCTCGGCGAGCGAGCGGGGCTGCCGCTTCGCCGCCGCGACGAGCTGATCCATGGGGGTCGTGCCCTCGTGGACGTACTGCCCGCTGAGCGCGGTGAAGAGGGTCGCGCCGACGGCGAACAGATCGCTTCTCTCGTCGATCTCGGCGCGGCTGGCGCGCGCCTGCTCGGGGGCCATGTAGCAGACCGTGCCGAGCACGAGCCCCTCGCGGGTCAAGAAATCCTGCTGGACCGCGTCGAGGACGCGGGCCAGGCCGAAGTCGAGCACCTTGACCCGCCCGTCGCGGAGCAGGAAGACGTTGCCCGGCTTGATGTCACGGTGAATGACCCGCGCGCGGTGCGCCGCCGCGAGGACGTCGAGGAGCTGGTCGGCGATGAAGAGCGCCTCGAGCGGCGCGAGCCGGCCCCGCTCACGGAGCTCGTCGAAGAGCGAAACCCCGTCCAACAGCTCCATCACCAGGAACGCGGCGCCGTCCTCGGCCTCGTCGTCGTCGAGGATGCTCACCACCCCGGGGTGCCGGATGCGGTTGGCGACGTACCCCTCGCGCAGGAAGCGCGCGCGGATCTCCGGCTCGCTGGAGAACATCCGGTTCAGGAGCTTCACGGCGCCGCGCCGGCCGTTGCGGTGGGTGGCCGCGTAGACGTTGGCCATGCCGCCCACGCCGATCAGCGCGTCGAGCCGCCACTTTCCCCGCAGCGTGACGCCGACGAGCGCGCGCGCCGCCTCGAGCGGTGGGGATTCAGCCACCATTTTCCAAGGCTCTTTCACGGCCGCGGGGCTGTCAAGCCGCGGGGAGGGCGTTGCGCTCCGCACCGTCGCGGGCGCATGATCCGCCGGCGCTCCGGCGCCGCTCGGGATCCGGCGCACCGACGCGAGGTGATCACCATGACGAGCTCGACCGACCGCGCGAACGCCCACCCCCACCCCGCCCCGCTCGGCGCGACACCGGCGCGCGCGGCCGCCGTGCTCAGGCTGTTCGCCGGGCTCGCCGCGCTCGTCGGCGCGGTTGCCTGCGGCGGCTCGCAGGCAGGCTCGAGCACCATCCAGGAGGCGAACAGTAAGTACGCGGCGCACGACTACGCGGCCGCCGCCCGGCTCTACGAGAAGGCCTGCAAGGGCGGCAGCGGCGACGGCTGCACGCGGCTCGGTGAGCTCTACGCCCTCGGCGAGGGGGTCGACCAGGATCCGGCGCGGGCGGTGAAGCTCTACGAGCAGGGCTGCGACGCGGGCGATCCACGCGGCTGCGTGACCCTCGGGCTCGCGCTCGAGCAGGGCGAGGGGGTGGCCCAGGACGAGGCGCGCGCCGCGGAGCTCTTCGACCGAGCCTGCAAGAAGGGGCACGGCGGCGCCTGCACCGAGTACGCGGTGTCGCTCTGGCGCGGCCGCGGGGTGGCCAAGGATCCGCCGCGCGCCCGCGCGCTGCTCGACAAGTACTGCGCCAAGAACGCCGCCGAGGCCTGCTACAACCTCGGCGTGCTCCTGCGCATGGGCGACCGGGGGGTCGAGCAGGACCCGGACGCCGCCGCGGCCGCGCTCGAGAAGGCATGTAGCCTCGAGTCCGCCGTCGCCTGCGGCTACCTGAAGCAGCACGGGTCCGCGCCCGCGCCGGCCGCCGCGGAGGAGCCCGCCGAGGAGCCCTGAGCGACCGGGGCCGATCCGCGCGATCAGGCGAGGCGGAGCAGGCGCTCTCCGGCGGCGTGGAGCGTTGCGTCGCGCTTGGCGAAGTGCAGGCGGACGTAACGGTGCTCGGGCTCACGGAAGAAGCTCGAGCCGGGGACGGCGGCGACCCCGACCTCGCGGGCGAGCCAGCGGCAGAACTCGGTGTCGTTGGCGAAGCCGAAGCGCTCGATGTCGACCATCACGTAGTAGGCGCCCTGCGGCCGCGTGAAGGCGAGCCCGGCCCGCTCGAGGTAGCCGCAGAACAGGTCGCGGCGCCGGGTGTAGGCCGCGACCAGGTCGGCGTAATAGCCGTCCGGCAGCGAGAGCGCGGTGACCGCCGCCTCCTGGAGCGGCGCCGCGGCGCCCACGGTGAGAAAGTCGTGCACCTTGCGGACGGCCTCGATGATCGTGGGGTGCGCCATCACGTAGCCGAGGCGCCAGCCGGTGATGGAGTACGTCTTCGAGAGCGAGCCGCAGTGGATCACGCGCCCGGCCGCGCCGGGGAGCGCGGAGGCGTACGTGTGCTGGTGCGGCGCGTACACGATGTGCTCGTAGACCTCGTCGGTGATCACGAAGGCGTCGTGCTCCGCGGCGAGCGCGAGGACGAGCTCGAGCTCGGCGCGGGTGAAGACCTTGCCGGAGGGGTTGCTGGGGTTGCAGAGCACCAGCGCCTTCACCCCGCGCGCGAAGGCGCGCCGGAGCTCCTCCGGATCGAAGTCGTAGGTGGGCGGGCGGAGCGGCACGTAGATCGGCTCGGCGCCGGCGAGGAGCGTGTCGGCGCCGTAGTTCTCGTAGAAGGGGCTGAAGACGATCACGCGGTCGCCCGGATCGCAGACGCTCAGCAGCGCGGCCATCATCGCCTCCGTGCTGCCGCAGGTGACGACCAGATCGCGCTCGGGGTCGACCGGGATCCCCATCGTCCGCGACAGCTTGCGGGCGAGCGCCTGCCGGAGGCGGGGCGCGCCCCAGGTGATCGCGTACTGGTGGTGGGGGCCGGCGAGGGCGCGCACCGCGGCCTCGACGACCTCGCGCGGCGGGTCGAAGTCGGGGAAGCCCTGCGCGAGGTTGATGGCGTCGTGCTCCAGCGCCACCCGGGTCATCATGCGGATCACGCTCTCCGAGAAGCAGGCGGTGCGGGCGGCGGGGCGGGGCAAGGCGGTGTTCCTCGAGCGAGGCCGGCGGGGGCGACGCGGCGACCGCGGCGCCCCGGGAAGGGGGCAGGAAGAGCACGACCGCGCGCGCCGTGCAACCGGGGCGGCGCGGCGGACATCCCGCGCGATCGGGAGCCCGGCAGCTCGAGGCCGCCCGGTTCCCGTGCCCGACAGGCGCCGTGGCTGGCACATACTGGCGCACCGTCGGGGCGTCGGCGCCGCGGTCCGTTCGGCCCCGCGGAGCGAGTCCGACGCCGCCCGCCCGCGGGCGACCTCGCGCCTTGCTGGACACCACGCACCTGGCACGCCACGTGCTTCGCGGGACAGGGGGAGACGTGATCATGCGACTCATCTCGTTCTGGCTGGCGATGACTACGGCGCTCGTCGCCGCGGGCTGCAACGACGCGGGGGACCTGGCCTCCGCGGGCGGTGCCGACGACGGCACCCGATCTGGGGCCGGAGGCAGGTCGACCACGTCCGGGGGGTCCGTGCCCTCGCCGTCGGAGGGCGACGACGGGGACCTGAGCGACCCCGACTTCGGGGGTGGCGATCCCGTGATCGTCGTCGATGGCGGGGGCGCGACGCTCGACGGCGCGGGCGCGACGACAGCGGTCATGCCGGAGGAGGACCCGGGCACCGGGGGCGCGACGGGCGCCGGTGGCGAGGCCGGCGCGGGCGGCGCCCTGGTCTGGCCGTCCGATCCCATCGAACCGCCGCCGAGCGCCGCGCTCGAGCCCGGCCAGCTCACCGCCGGGATCTGGGACGACAACGAGAACTTCGGGTTCTTCGTGCGCTACCAGGCCGCCCAGCTCGCGGGACAGGGGACTGCCCTCGAGGGGGCGATGCCGATCGACCCGCAGGCGCAGGAGGACGCCCAGGCGGCGGTCGCGGACGAGCGAACGCCGAGGCAAGAGCTCGACGTCGCGCTGGTCGTCGACACCACCGGCAGCATGGGCGACGAGCTCGAGTACCTCAAGGTGGAGTTCTCTACACTGCACCGCACCATCCTCCAGCGCTACCCCGACTCGGCGCAGCGCTGGGCCTTGCTGCTCTACCGCGACGAGGGCGATCTCTACGTCACGCGCCCCTTCGACTTCACCGACAGCGCCGCCGACTTCCAGGCGTCGCTCGACGCGCAGGGCTCCGACGGCGGCGGCGACGAGCCCGAGGCCCCCGATCAGGCCCTCGCCGAGGCCGCGACCCTCTCCTGGCGGAAGGGCGACGACGTCGCGCGCGTGCTGCTCTGGGTGGCCGACGCCCCGCACCACGCCGAACGCGCGCAGGCCATGGCCGACGCGGTTTCGGCCGTTCGGCGCGCCGGGATCCACGTCTACCCCGTGGCCTCGAGCGGGGCGAACCCCCTCGCGGAGCTCACGATGCGCCAGACCGCGCAGCTCACCGCCGGCCGCTACCTCTTCCTCACCGACGACTCGGGCATTGGCAACGCGCACGCGGAGCCCACGATCCCCTGCTACCTGGTCCGCTTGCTCGCGGACTCGGTGCTCCGCGTCATCGACGCCGAGATGAAGGGTGAGGCGCCGCCGCTCGCGCTCGAGGGCGTGATCCGGGTCGGCGGCACGGTGGATCGGGACGGCTACTGCATCTACGGGACGCAGCAGCTCTATCGCCCGTTCTGAGACGGCCGGGAGCGCTCCGCCCCTGAATGGCCAGGTCGTCGGCGTGGCGCCCGCTCCGGAGCCGTCTCCGCGGTCGAACCCGACGAGAGCGCGCGGGCCGCACCAGAAGCGGCGAGGAGCCACCAGGGCGCGGGAAACCGGCGCTTCCAGGCCGCTTCGAGCGCCCGTCGGCGCGCCCCCTGGCGCTCGGCCGGGGTCGGGTTAGAACGGTCAGCCCATGACCGGCGCTCCTCACCCGCACCTCTGTCCCTGCTGGGTCGGGCACCTGCTCGCGAGCCCCCTCCGGCGGCTGGTGCAGGACGCGGCCCCCATCGTCGCCCCGTTCGTCGCCGAGGGGATGACCGTGCTCGAGCCCGGCCCGGGCCTGGGTCACTTCACGCTAGAGCTCGCGCGCCGCGTCGGCCCTACGGGTCGGGTCGTCGCGATCGACGTCCAGCCGCGGATGCTCACCGGCCTCGGGCGACGCCTCCGCGCGGCAGGGCTGCTCGGGCGCGTCGAGCTCCGGCAGGCCGAGCCCGCACGGCTGGGGGTCGCGGACCTCGCTGGTCAGGCCGCGTTCGTCCTCGCCTTCCACGTGGTGCACGAGGTTCCCGACGCGCGCGCCTTCTTCGGCGAGCTGGCGCCGACCCTGACGGCGGACGGCCGCCTGCTGTTCGCCGAGCCGCGCCGCCACGTCACGGCGAGCGCGTTCAGGGCTTCGCTCGCGGCAGCGCGGGACGCCGGGCTCGAGGTGGTGGCCGAGCTCTCCGTGCGGGGGAGCCGCGCGGCGACGCTGCGTCTTCGCGCCTGACACGACGGGCGCCGCCGAGCGCTCAGGAGCGGCCGCGGGCGCCGAGGGCGTCGGAGTCCACGGGGGGTTTCACGGCGCGGGCAGCCGGCGCCGGACGCGGCGCCGTCAGCATCAGGACGACCCCGCCCGCGACGACGACGAAGAGTTGGTCCAGGTTTCGGGGGCGCCTCGGTGGCCCCGGCTCCGACTCCGTACCCCGAGCTCTCGGGAGGGCAGGGCGGAGCGGGTGCGGTCGCGCCCGACACGGGCCCTGGCGCCGTCATAGCACGGCTCCGGCGAACTCAGTGGATGGTCCCGCGCGCGTTGCCGCGCTGGACGTCCAGGTGCAGGTGGTTCGCGTGGGCAGCGTCGAAGTTCGGGGTCAGGATGTGGTGGAAGAGCCCGCGCGCGGCGATGGCGCAGACGAGGTTCCGGAGCTCGAGCGCCTCGGGTGTTTCGCTGCCGAGCTCCGCGTCGGGGCCGCAGGCCGGCGCCCCGATCGCCGCCGGCCAGTCGCGCTCGACCTCGAGCGTGCGGCCGTCCGCGAGGGTGAACGCGGTAACGTCGACCGCCAGCGCGTAGTTGTGCTGACTCGGGCGGCGACTACCCGGCAGATGCGCGCGGGGCCGGTAGGTGTTGTCGATCCGAACCGCCACGACCCCCCGTTCGGCGAGGAGTTGGGCGAGTTCGCCCAGGATCAGCGCGAGTCGGCAGTCGAGCACCCCGTAGGGGCGCGACCGGGGAGGGACCACCAGCTGCACCCCGTGAAACGGCCCCGTCACGCGGATGCCGGTCGCCGCCCCTGGGGGCGGTCGCCGTTCCCGCTCGACCGGGAGCCCGCTCCGCGCGAGCTCGGCGCGGCACGCCGCGGGCGACAGGTCCGCGATGCGGCGCGCGGGGGCGGCGCGCGGCAGCTCCGGCACCGGGAGCGGCGCGCGGTAGAGCGGCGGCGGGTTCGCGTTCACCGCCGACCCCGCGAGCTCGGTGGAGACGGGGCCGCCCGCAGGCGGGATCGCGGCGGTCGTGGCGGCGGCGGTGGGCGACGGCGCCGCCGGAGGCTCGCCGCTCCCGAGCTGATCCACCAGGCCCGAGGTGATCACCGTCGTCGCCGGGGCCGGTCCGGAGGCGCGAACGGCTGCGGGGGCCGCCGGGGGCTCCCGCGGCGGAGCGGGGGTCACGCAGGACACCAACCCCTGCAACGCCGTGAGCGCGACCAGGTAGCGCCGCGCTGAGCAGGAGGGTACGGAGCGGCGCACGCACCGAAGGTGACACTCCGAGCGCCGACTGTCGCGCGGTTAGCGCATGAGCGCGGCGGCGGGTCCCCGGCCGACCGCGCTCGGTGGCCACGGGCGAGGCGGGTCGAGTTCGAGCGCGAGATCGCCCGGGATGAGACGCCCTCCCCTTCCCCGGCTGGGTCGAGAGCCCTGTTCCTGGCTGGCCAGGGAGGCACGGTCGACCTAGGCTCCGCTCGTGAAGGTCGCCGTGCTCGGCGCTTCGGCGAACCCCGGCCGGTACTCCCACCGGGCCGTGGAGCGCCTGCGAGCGCAGGGGCACGAGGTGTTCGGGGTCAACCCGAGCCGGCCCGAGCTCGGCCCGGTGCCGGTGGTGGCGAGCGTGCGCGAGCTCCCCCCGGACGTGCACACGCTCACGGTCTACGTCGCCCCGGAGCGGAGCGCCGAGCTCGCGGAGGAGCTGATCCGCGCCGGCTTTCGGCGCGTGATCTTCAACCCGGGAAGCGAGAACCCGGTGGTCGCGGCGCGCCTCGCGGCGAGCGGCGTCGAGGTGGTGGAGGCCTGCACGCTCGTGCTCCTCGTGACGGGCAGGTTCGGCTGAAGCCAGCCGCGCGACGCGAGGCGCCGCGGCGCGCGCTCATCCCCCGGCCTTGCAGGCGATGTTGCAGGCGAGGTCGTTCCCGCAGTGCGCGCAGGGATCTCGCGGGGGCGGAGGTCGCACGGTCGCCGTGGCCGTCGCGGTGGGCCGCGGGGGTGGCGGACGGCGAAGCGTGGGTGGCCGCCGGTGATACGGGACTGCGCTCGCGCTCGGTGAAGTCGCTGGGGCAGAGGCCGACGAAGGGGTCGGCGCGGTTTCGTCCAGGTCAGGCGCCGTCGAGGCGGGCGCTGCGGCGCGGCCCGCGCCGGGGTCGGGCGCCGCGGCGGAGGACGCCGCGCTCCGGCTCGGCGCTGCATGGGGCTGGCCGTACCCTGAGAGCGCGAGCGCGAGCCCGACGACCGCGAAGGCGACCCCACCGACGGGGAAGAGCCAACCCGGGCTCGAGCCCCGTCGCGCGCCGGGCACCGGCGGCGTCACCAGCGGCAAGGGCGTGCCGAGGGCGTCGGACATGCCGAGCGGCGGCGGCACGAACGGGCTCGCGGGCAGAGCGGCGGCCCCCACCGTGACCACGCCGCTCGCGTCCTCGCGCGGGGCCAGGCGCAGGGGCGCGAGGTCGACGACCCCCGGATCGTCGCCCGCGGCGGGGTTCGCGGCTGGCTGGGGCGTCGGGCGATCCCGAGCGCCGCGGGCGAGCGACGCGAGCGAGAAGAGCTCGGACACCTCCACCCTCTCCGCCGCAGCCGCCGGGGGCGGCGACGCCGCGCTCGCACCGCAGGGACCGTGGAGTTCTGCAGCGGGGGGGGATCGCCGGTAGGGACGGTGAGGCCGCGCGGCGGCGCGCCAGCCGCAGCGTGGACAGGGTCGCGGCTCAGCTGGGGAGCCGGGTTCAGCGGGAGCGAGGGGAGCGCCGCAAGCGGGGCATGTCATGGGGGCCTGTAGGTGCCGCGGCACGCAGAGCGGCCGGGTGGCAACCATGAAGATGGAAACGTCTCGCCCGGCTGTTCTTGGGCCCGGCGACAGCGAATGGGGCGCGCGGTACCCTGGACGGGTGACTACGGGCAACGCCGGGCCGTGGACGGCGGCGGAGCAGGAGCGCCGCACCGACGACGAGCACCTCAAGCTCCTGATGATCGGCTTCTACGTCCTGGGCGGCGTGACCGGGGTGGTCGCGCTGATCCCGTTGATCCACGTCGGGATGGGGGTCCTCTTCGTGGTCGCGCCGCCGTCAGGCAGCGGCAGCCCACCACCGGAGTGGTTCGGGTGGCTCTTCATCGGGATCGGCACGGTGGCGATCCTGGTCGGCGAGGCGGTGGCGGCGCTCAACATCGCGGCCGGCCGGGCCATCCAGCGGCGCCGGTCCCGGACCCTGGTGATGGTGGCGAGCATCATCGACTGCCTGCAGATGCCCCTGGGCACCGTGCTCGGAGTGTTCGCCCTGGTGACCCTGGGTCGAGCGTCGGTGCGCGCGCAGTTCGAGCGTTGATCAACGCCCACAGCCAGCGCAGCGCGTCCCACCGATCAACGCGAAGAGATCGCGAGCGTAGTAGCGCCCGCCGCACCGCGGGCACCGTAGGCGCCGCAGGCTGTGCCGAAGGCGCAGGACGAGGAGCACAAGGATCCCGAAGGCGGCGAGCACCACCGGCACGCTCGGCGTCACCAGCGCGAGGATGACGAGCCACAGGGGCAGAAACCCGATCCAGAGCGCGGTGAGCGCGCGACGCAGGGCTGGGGCAGGCTCGGAAACCGCGCCGCCGCGCTCCAGCGCCAGGGGAGCAGGCCGGCGCTCATCGGCGCCCGCCTCGAGCGCCGGCTCCACGCGCTCGGCCACCGCCGGCGACGCGACGCTCGGCTCCGATACGGACGGCTCGGTGGCGGCCAAGGCTCGGCTCCTCGCGCCTAGGATACGCGACTCCGACTGCGTTCGGGGACCCGACGCCCCCCGCGGCCGTTCGTCCTTGACGGGGCCGCCCGCCGTGATAATTGCCGCGTTCCCTGGTGCGCGTGCGCGGCAGGGCTCAGGGCCATTAGCTCAATTGGTAGAGCAGCGGACTCTTAATCCGGAGGCTGAAGGTTCGAGTCCTTCATGGCCCACGAACGGTGGGGCAGAGCTGGGGCAGAAAAGCTCCGGGATTGCCCCTGCGAGGGGGCGCAGCGACCCGAGTTTGATCTCCTCGGCGGTGCGAGCGGCGTGCGGTAGCGGTTGATCGTCACCGACGACTTGTGACCGGTGCGGTCGGCGACCCATGCCTCCGACCGACCCGCCGCTAGGCTCAGAGTGACGAACGTCGCCCGGAGGTCGTGCAGACGGATGGGGGCGCTACCCTTGCCCGAGCCGAACAGGGCTTCGCGGGTGACCCCGGCCGCCAGCAAGTGACGCCGGAACGTCTCGGCATGGTGCTCGTTCGTCAGGGGGCGCGCGTGCTCGTCGGTGAATACATGGTCCGCCGGCTTGCCGTCGATCCGCATCACCCGCCACGTTCGGAGCGCGTCGGCTACGCCCGGTGCGAGCGCCCACGTTCGCGGGTCGTCCGTCTTGTTCTCGCGGAGCGTCACGGTCCCCGCGTCGAGGTCGAGGTCGCCCCACCGGAGGCCCGCCGCTTCGGAGAAGCGCATACCCTCCCGGGCAAGGAACCCGTACAGCGCGCGCCACTCCAGCGGGACGGCCTTGCTGGCGAGGAGCCGGGCATCCTCGGCCGGATAGAGGTAGGTGCGCTTCTCCGACTGCTCAGCCGTCTACTGGTCAAGGGGTCCGTTGCAGGCCCATCCGGAAGGACTGGAGCCGCGATGTGAGCACCCGAACGCTGTCCCCGCCGCCGAAACAGCGTGCGAGCCTGGCGTTCGCCGGAAGTGCTTCATCGTCCACCGCCCCGAGGAAGGCTTCGATGACGGCGACATGGGCGGACTTGGCGATAGCGGCCACGTCCTGCCCCAACGCGAAGGCGGACTGGTTCTCGTAGTCGAGCCCGGAGTTGATGAGGTCGTCCTTCCACCTGCGCAGGTCATCCGGCTCCAGGTAGTCGTCGATGACGTGAGCAAGGTCTTCGAGGTCCCTGTCCCGTTCCGCAGGACGGTCGAGCCATGCGGCCATTTTCAACACGGCAATGACGGGCACGGTTGCCACGTCGAGGGTCGTGCTCGCGTCGAGGTTCACCGGAACGTGGTGGGCCAGGGCAAGATCGAACCCCACGAGGCTCATGACGTGGCCTGACTTGGCGAACGTCAGCTTCCCGTTCGCGAGATCCGAAGGAGTCGTCGGCAGAACGTCGACGACGACCCCCTGCGCACTAGTCCACCGCTGCTCGCGTCGTTGGTCGGGCTTCCAACGAAGACCCGTCAAGTCCTTCGCCAGCACGACGGGGTCCAGAAGCACCGAGAGATCGAGGTCCTTGGTACTTCGCCACCGCATTTCCATGTGACACCCCAGGGCCCCTGCACCGACGAGGACGGTCTGCACGCCGGGAAGAGCCGTTCGCAGCGCGAGGAGCGTCGCCAGCTGGGCCGGAGTGAACGGGTGGGGTTTCAAGCTCCCCTCCCCAACGAGTACTGCTCCGCCAGCTCCTGGGCCGCTTCACGCGCCCTTTCTCCTCCGTCAGTCAGAAGCTCGGTGTAGACGAGCAGTGGGTGGGCGGTGTCCGGCAGGGTGCCTTCGAGTCCCAGAGGCCCTGGTGATCGAAGGACGACGAGGCGGCCGTCCGCAGCGGGAACGGCTCGGAGCCGACGTTGCAGGTCCGCCGGCGCATCGGCGACATGCACCACGGTCTTCTCCCCTCGGAAGAACCCGGTGAGCCGGTGGGACGCCGCCCCGCCGCCCCATCTCCAGGGACCGACCTGATGCAGAATCGGTGCGAGTCGTTCTTCGAGCGCCGCGGGATCTGCATCGGGCGTCTGGTACGTGCCGACGAGAAGCCCCTGGCGCACGGAGGTTGAGTAGCCCGCCAGCCACAGATCCAGCGCTCTTTTCTGTCCCTGCGGGGCCCACATGAAGCCCTTGGCGCCCTTCAAAATGAGCCCTAGGTCAAGGAGTCGCTCTCGAAGCGTCACGACGGGCTGGCGGCTGACGCCTGCCGCTACCGCAAGGGTTCTCACGGGAACCCCGATCAGGGACGGCCGGGCCAGAACGGCGAACAGCACCCGATAGGACGGGGTCCGCAGTGCCTTGGCTATCGTGGATCGTCCGCCCCGTTGCCCCTGGATGCGGGCGACGTATCGTCCGCCAAGATCGATGTGGCAGCTGCCGCGAAGGTCGACGTAGCTGATGTCGTTCTCCGCCAGGAAGTCACCGACGCCGCCACCGATGATAGGTGCGGCCACCAGGAGTGGCTTGACCGCCTTCCCCCAGGAAGCCACCTGGCCCGAAAGCTCCCTCGACAGGTTGCTCGACTTGACCTCGAAGTAGATCCGCTCGGTCCCGGACGGGGTTTCGATGGTGAGCAGGGCGTCCACGGTCACGCCGCCGACCTGTACCTGCTCCTTCTCGACAGCTACGTTCCGAACAAAGGGGACGGCTCGAAGGCGTTCGAGATAGGGGGCGACGTTGGGCCGCATGGACGGTAACATGGTCTGTCCTTTACTAAATGACAAGGCGTATTTGATGCCGACTCCAGCGCGGTTCTTCGGCACCGGCCGGTAGGTTTCGCCGACAGCCCCCGGAGTTCTGCCGACAATCGGGTCATTCTGACCCTGTTCGATCGGCCCTAAGTTGCTGAAATTGCGTAGTCCCGGCCCATTGGCCTTCCTCGGATGTGGACTCTTAATCCGGAGGCTGAAGGTTCGAGTCCTTCATGGCCCACGAACGGTGGGGCAGAGCTGGGGCAGAAAAGCTCCGGGATTGCCCCTGCGAGGGGGCGCAGCGACCCGAGTTTGATCTCCTCGGCGGTGCGAGCGGCGTGCGGTAGCGGTTGATCGTCACCGACGACTTGTGACCGGTGCGGTCGGCGACCCATGCCTCCGACCGACCCGCCGCTAGGCTCAGAGTGACGAACGTCGCCCGGAGGTCGTGCAGACGGATGGGGGCGCAGGTCATCAGGTCACTGATCAACCTCGGCATCGAGCTACCGTTCTCCCAGATTCGCGAGATTGATACCCGGAGGAAGTTCTTCCTCGTGCAGGGTGCCATCGGCGAGGCAGCCCGAGCCGAAGGTATGCCGCGCGTCTGGCTAGATGACGTGTGGGCCGAACCAAGGTAGGCGAGGCGCTGCTCGAGGAGTACGCCGAGCGCCCGTTTGCTGGTGGCGAGGACCTCGACGAGCACCTCGACATCCTGCGTGAGGCGGTGGCCGCCCGGAACGGGTAGAGGCGCATCCTCGCGCGGTGTAGCGAGCCGTTGCGGCGCCCCCGGGCTCCGCTCTACCCTCGCGGCGGGTGATTCGTGGCCGCACGGAAGACGCCACCGAAGAGGAAGGCCGGGTCGAAGTCGACCGGCATCGCGCGTCGTGCCGAAGCGGTCATCGTGGAGGCCGACTACCGGCCACTGCTCGACGATGTCGCGGCGCTCATCGCCGAGGCCCGCCACCGCGCTGCCCGTGCCGTCAACCACGCGATGGTGGAGCTGTACTGGCAGGTGGGGCGCGTCATAGTGGAGCGGGAGCAGCGTGGGGCCGCGCGGGCGGCGTACGGGGAGGCCCTCATGCGACGGCTGGGCGACGACCTGTCGCAGCGATTCGGGAGGGGCTTCTCGAAGCCGAACCTCGAGTACATGCGGAGGTTCTTCTTGTGCTGGCCCGAGGCTGGCGCCGCCGCGGGAGAGATTGCCCAGACAATGTCTGGGCAGTCGGCGCCCGGGCCGAAAGACCAGACCTTGTCTAGGCAATCGGCCTCGGGACCGAAATGGCAGACGATGTCTGCCGCATCGGCCCCGTCCTTCCCCCTCCCCTGGTCGCACTACGTCCTCCTGCTCTCGGTGGACAACCCCGAAGCCCGCCGCTTCTACGAAGTCGAGGCCCTGCGTGGCGGCTGGACGGTGCGGCAGCTCCGGCGCCAGGTATCCAGCCAGTTCTACGAGCGCACGGCCCTGTCGAAGAACAAGGCGGCGATGCTCCGCGGCGGGCAGCAGGCGAAGTCCGAAGACGCCATCACCCCCGAGGAAGAACTCCGCGACCCCCTCGTGCTCGAGTTCCTCGACTTGAAGGACGAGTACTCGGAGACGGAGCTCGAGGAGGCGCTCATCCAGCGGCTCGAGGCGTTCCTGCTCGAGCTTGGCGGCGACTTCGCCTTCATCGGTCGCCAACGGCGTCTGCGGGTCGGGAACGCGTGGTACCGGGTGGACCTGTTGTTCTTCCACCGGGCGCTCCGCTGCCTGGTGGTCATCGACCTGAAGGTTGGAGAGCTCACGCACGCCGACGCCGGGCAGATGCACCTCTACCTGAACTATGCCCGCGAGCACTGGGTCCGCGAGGGCGAGAACCCGCCCGTGGGGCTCATCCTGTGCGCGAAGAAGGACTCAGCGGTGGCGAGATACGCGCTCGAGGGTCTGCCCAGCAAGGTGCTCGCCGCCGAGTACAAGCTGAAGCTGCCCGACGAGAAGGCGCTGGCTGCCGAGATTGAGCGGACCCGACGGATGCTGGCGGGGCGCGTTCGGTAGCGTGGGCGCTACTTCACCCCAGCCCCCCCGAGCCCCTCCAAAGGCTCCACCAACGCCCTCGCCGCCGCCCGCGCTCCGGTGACGTCCCCCGCCTCCAGCGCCTCGACGACACTCGCCGCAAGAGCTCGGGCGGCCACCGCCCTCGCCGGCATCACCCGGGGCGGGATGAAGCTCGCGAGCAGCCCGTCGGCCGACACCAGCCCGCCGCTCCCTGGGCCAAGGCCTGCGACCCCTCGCGCCTTCTGCGACAAGGCCGCGCTCCCCCGGCCGGCGCCAGCCGGGTCCACCCCCACAGGCGTCGCTCGCCCCGCGGGGTGGCGGAGACGCCCGGTGGTGGTTCACGTCACGCCGCCCGCCGACTCACGCCGCCGTAGGTGGGTCGATGGTCCCCCAGCTTGACGACGGTGCCCCCGGTGTCGGGGAGAGCCTCGAGGAGGGCGAGGAGGCCTCTCGCGGCCGCCCTGGCGGCGACGGTGTCGCCGGCGGCCAGGGCGGCCATGACCGTGTCGAAAAGGGCCCTGGTGGCGGTGGCCGTGGGTGACAGATACGGTGTCGATGCCAGTGCCGCCACCGCCGAAGTCTCGGCCCCTTCGCTCCGTCGAGCCCCCGTGATTGGGCCGGGAACGCCCCGGGCCGGTCGCTCCTCGCAACCCCTCGCACTCGAATCCCTCGGCAAATCCGTAAGTACTTGATACGGTTTTTGAAGTTGCCCTTCTCTCAATCCGGAGGCTGAAGGTTCGAGTCCTTCATGGCCCACCACCGAGCGGCACGGGTGTCGTTCTTCGAGGTCAAAGATTCGCGGGCGCGGGCGGGTGCTCCAGGCGACCGCGTACGGCAGCACCGCCGGAGGGTGGCGTCAGGTCGTTCATGGCCCGTGACCGGTAGGGAAAGCACCGCACTTCGATGAAGAGCGTCGCGACCAGCGACGACGGTTGACGGGGGTGGGGAATCGCCGTCTCATCCCCTCGTGATGGCGCGAAAGGGGGGAGGCTGCATCGTCACCGCGGTGCTCGCCTTCGGCTGTGCCGGGCCTCGCGTGGTGGCCCACCCCCCCGCGGACAGCGGCGGCGTGGCGGCGCCGAGCGCCGATCTCCCGCCCGGCGCGACCCCGGAGGCGCCTGCTCGTCTCTCCGCGCCCGCGGTGCCGCCGGGCTGGATCGGCGGCACCGCGGAGGCGGAGGTGGCGCGAGGCTGCGGCGCGGTCACCGACGCGCTCCTCGATCCCGACTCCTACTGGGCGCTGTTCGCCAACACCCGCGCCGTCGAGCCGCACGGCCTCGGGAGCCGCGGAGAGCTGGTGGTCACCGTGGAGCAGGGGTACGCGTTCGCGTCCGGCCGCTACGTCGCCCACGTCCTCGAGGTGAACCCCCGGCGCGTGGTGGCGTGGATCGACCCCATCCGGAACGTACGCGACGGTTGGGCTGAGTTCGATCTCGTCCCGGTGGACGTCGAGCGCTGTCACGTCGCCATGTTCACGGCGGCCGACCTGGGCGAGGGGATCGTGGTGCGCCTGTTCCGAAACGCGATCGAGGGCGCCATGCTGATGACGCCCCACCTGCTGCGGGACTTCGTCGAGCAGGGTTAGCGCCGCCGCGCGAACGCCCCCGCCTCGCTCAGGCATCCGCGTCGACGAGCAGCTCTTCGACCCCCTGAGCCGCCCCCGGAGCGCCGCCGGCGGCCAGCGCAGACTCCGACGACCGAGGTTTCTCGGGGCGGGATGCGCGCGGCGGCGGGGCGCCGACGATCCCCTTCACCTTCGCGATGAGCTTTCCGATGTCTCCGCGGAACTGCGGGTCCGGCCGCACGCGGAAGGTGTCGAGATAGGCCAGGTCCCGCAGCACGTCGGGGAGATCGTCCGGCCTGGGCAACGGCGTGTCCCCGATCAGGACCGGGACGACCTGCACGCCCTTCCTCATCGCCACCACGAGTGCTACCCGCACCGGATCGGTCGCCTGGTGGAGACGGCGCTCCCGAGACGTACCCTGGCCCGAGAGCCAGCGTTCGCCGACGACCACGAGCACGAGCTTGCACGGCTCGAGGACCGTCTCCGCGAGCCCGCGCAGCTCGGCGCCGGACGAGGCCGCCAGGGTGTCGTCGGACACGGGCTCGGCACCGAGGGCCAGGGCCAGGTGATCCCGGATGCGCTCCGCCGCCCAGACAGCGTCATCGCGGCGGTATGAGAAGAATACCGGTGATGGCCGCCCCGGGGGGACGACGGGGAAAGAAGCTCCACACTTGGGGCAGCGAAGCTGCCTCCCCCCGGGCGGCACCCGGCGTGGATCGACCTGGAACGTCGCCAGGCAACCCGAGCAGACGACCCGCATCGTGCTCGATGCCGCCTCCGACCCGGGCAGGCTCGAGGCGACCGGGGCGTCGGCGGCCGCTGCGTCCGCCGTGTCCGCCTCGGGCGGGGTCGAGTCGAACGAGGCGCCGACGCGCGCGAGCAGAGCGTCGAAGGAGAACGGTTTCTTGACGTAGGCCTCGGCCGAGGTGGCAAGCTTGCCGTGCTTCGCGAACGTCTCCTCGGTGGCATCCGCGCTCATGATCACGAGCGGAACGTCCTTCAGCGCCGGATCCCGCTTGAGCTTGTTGCAGATCGCGAAGCCGTTGATGCGCGGGAACTCGGCCGACACCAGGATGAGATCGGGCCGGCGCTGCGCGGCCTCCTCGAGGCCGAGCTTCAATTCATCCACGACGGTCGTGGCGCAGCGGATGCGGGCGAAGCCCTCCGTGAGCTCCTGGGCGAGCGCCCGGTCCGTCTCGAACACGAGGACGCGCTTCGACCCCGGATCGCTCGTGGACCGCGGATCCCGGCTCGTGCGCCCCGCGACGGCCGCGACCGGCGCCTCGGGCGTCGTGCTGCGCGTGGGCTCGTCGACGGAGATCTGAAGGGACTCTCCGTCCCAGAAGACCCGGAGCCCGGCCTGGCACTTCTTGCAGCGCAGTCGCGCCGAACGACCCCGCAGCTTCTCATCCGCGACGGTGTACCGGGTGGCGCAGCGGGGACAGGAGAGGTTCATGGGCCTGCCTCACGCTCGCGTTCACTGCGGCCAACGCGCCGACAGGGCGCGGAGCCGAAGGGGGGACCCGTGGGAGACGGGGGCGCAGCCGCCGAGACGCGCGCGCCAAAGCCACCTCCCGGTGGGCAGCGCCGAGCACCGCGGGGGGGGCGCCGGGTGTCAACGAGGGTAGCCAGCACGAAGCCTTGACTTTATCACGGTTTCGCGCTCGCTGACAGACGCCTTCCCGGGTCCCGTCTACACCAGCTCACGCCCAGCGGTGCAGAGCGGCGAGTCTTGTCTGGCGCTCGCCCGTCGCGACACCGTGATGCCGCCACCGGAGAGGCGGGTGAACCCAGGGTCAGTCCAGGGGGAAGGGCCCGCTGGCGCCATTGGGGGGAGCGCTGCGAGAGTCCTGGTGCCGGACCGCCGCTGGATCCGATCCCCATTCGAGGGGCTGCCGACCCGCTGCACGTCCGCACCCGCGGTGGACCCACCGCCCCCGGGCGGGACGGTGAAGAGCCGCGCAGAGCTCGCTCGGCCCCGCGCGGTTCGGCCCCTCCTCACCCCACGTGGCTCGTGGTCTCGCCCGGCTCCCTCAGAACCGCGGCAACGCCGGAGAGGTCTGCGGCTCGGTGATCCCGAGCCAGTCCAGCGCGGACTCCCGGTCGTCGAAGACCATCACCCGATCATGCGCCCCGTGCTCGGCAGCGAACATCTCGAGCGCCCCCGCCGCCGCGAGGGAGGGGATGGACGCCGCGAGGATGGCCAGGCGTCGTGGCGCCCAGGGGCCCCCGAACACGTGCGCGGCGAGGTCGCGCAGGTTGGCGGGGGACAGCCCGCTCAGATCGCCGTCTATGACGTTCCAGAACGCCAGCTCGCTGAGGCCGAGATCGAGCGCCTCCTCGAGCGCTTCGACGAGGATCTCGAACGTCACCTTCCCCCGCAGAACGCAGATCAGCAGGTCCGCCTGGGTGCCGCGCTTGCAGATCACGTGCGGTCCCCGACCGCGGAGATAGCGGCGGCTGATCGGGATCTGCGGGGTGGCGTCGTCGTCGAGCATCGCCTCGCCGTCGACCGGATCGTGTTCCACGCGGATGGTCCGAACAACTGGCGACATTCGCCGCCGAGTCCAAGTTCGGGGCGAAAGAAGGAAAACCAGAGTGGCCGCCGCGAGCTCGCATCCTCCACTGACGTGGGCGCGCGGACAGCAGCGAGCACCAGCGCCGAGCGGGCGCAGGGCGTTCACCCACGACGGAATCGGGGCCGCCATTCCTCGGGGGCAATCGCCCGCGCACCCCGCGCGATGCTCCGCACGGACGGCAGGCTCCGGCGGTTCGACAGGTTCGCTGGCGAGGAGGAGCGCGATCCGCCTCCGATCCGCAACGCCGAGCTCGAGAAAGCCAGTCGATGCAGCGCGCCTGGCGGCGGCCGAGGCGGCGAGAATCGGAGTGGTAGACGCTACCGCAGCTAACGCTCGGCGCTGCTCCGTGGTGCCGAACGTGCAGCGCGGCCTTCGCGACGGAGCGCCGCTCCGCGAGGACGCAGACCACGCGGGACATGGGCACGGCGCAAACTGATCGCGCACGCGTTGTTCGTTGACGATGGCAGCGAGTCGAGCCCGATCTCCGAATCGCGCCCTTGCGACCTCGTCGCAAAGTCGCAGCGAAGGTGCGAAGGGCGACCAGAGAACATCAGAGAAGGTGCCCATCGGATCGGGCTCCGCTTGCACATGAACCGTCGCGCCGGTCGTCACCCGCGGCCTGACCCGCTAGACTCGCGTGATGCGGCGTCGGCTCCTCGCTTCACTCTGCCCGTTGGTTTCCGGCGTCGTGATCGCCTGCGGCGGCGAGGACGATCTGCCGAGGTCATCCCCATCAGGCGGAGCTCCAGGCAGCGGAGGGATCTCGTCGATCGGGGGCGCGGGTGGGCTCGCGAGCCCCACCGCAGGAGGCACGGAGGGGTCGGGCAGCGCGAGCGAGACGGGAGGGGTCGCGGGCCGAAGCGGCGGGCAGGGTGGCAGCCCGCCCGGCGGGACCGGTCCGGGCGGCAGCGCTGGTGCCGGTGGTGGTGGCACCGGCGGCGAGAGTGCAGGTGGCGCCAGCGGAGCAGCGATCGGGGGTGCCAGCGCCACCGGCGGCGCCAGCGGCGCCGCCGCCGCCGGCACGGGCGGCGCGGCGGCCGGCGGTCTGGTGACGGGCGGCGGGAGCGGCGCCGAGAGCGCGGGCAGCGGCGGGGAGCTGCTCGGGGTCCCGGTCGCGTTCACCCAGGAGCCGACCTTCACGGGCAACGACAACCCCGCGGCCCCTCAGGCCGGCGTGCTGCGCCTGGCCACGGACGTGGTCGCTGCGGTCCGCGTCACCGTCACCGGTGGCGACGAGGAGTGGACGCTCGATCTGCCGCCGGCCACCGTCTTCGAGAAGCCGATCCTGGGCCTCAAACCAGACACGACCTACGCCGTGTCGTTGACCGCGACCGCGGGTGACAACACGCTCACCGCAGGTCCGCTGGAGTGGACCACGCCGCCGCTGCCCGAGGACTTCATCCCCCTCGCGGTCGCCGTGAGCGAGCCGGATCGGATGGAGCCGGGCATGACCCTGTTCGCCGTCCGCGAGGGATGGCAGATGACGACCGCGCCGATCCTCATCGTGGACCACGCGGGCGTCGTGCGCTGGTACTTCTCGGACCCGGAGAACCGGGCCCAGGAGGATCTGATCCGGCTCGCTGACGGGCACCTCCTGTTCGGCCGTGATTTCTGCAACCTGCGCGAGATCGACCTGCTCGGCAACGTGGTGGCCGCGTGGCACGCGACCGAGTGGCCTCGCACCTGCGACACGATCGAGGGCAGCGTGCCCGTGCCGGTAGTCGACTTCCACCACGAGTCGTCCCTCCTGGCGAGCGGCAACCTCCTCACGCTGTCGACCGAGACCCGCACGGTCGAGGGCATGCCCACCGACGAGGACGACCCCGACGCCGACACCCAGACCGCCCTGGTGATGGGCTCCGCCATCGTGGAGTTCTCCCCGCAGGGCGAGATCATCAAGCACATCTCGCTGCTCGACCTGCTGGATCCGACCCGCATCGGCCGCGACGCGCTCGACACCTCCTGGACGTCGCAGCACGTCGCCGGGGGGCAGCGGCCGCTCGACTGGGATCACGCCAACGCGGTGATCTACGACGCGGCGTCGGACTCGTACTACGTGTCGCTCCGCCACCAGGACGCCGTCGTCAAGGTGAACCGGACCACCGAGACGCTAACCTGGATCCTCGGCAACCCGGCCAACTGGGTGGAGCCGTGGAGCGACAAGCTCCTCACGCCGGTCGGCGACCTGCTCTGGCCGTTCCACCAGCACGCGGTCGAGCTCAACGCGCTGGGGGTCGGCCTGTACGACAACGGCAACTACCGCGCGGCCGCGTTCGAGGCCTTCGATCCCGAGGTGCCGCAGTTCAGCCGGGCCGTCGCCTACGCGGTGGACGAGGCCAGCATGACGGTCAGCGAGGTCTGGAGCTACGGACCGCCGTCGGGGGAGGACTCGTTCTTCTCCCCCGGCATGGGCGACGCCGACTGGCAGCCGGTGACCGGCAACGTCCTCATCACCAGCTCCGAGCTCGTGAGCGAGGCCGATACGCCCATGGGCGCCGACACCACCTACACCCAGATCCTCGAGGTCACGCCGGACGGTACCCGCGTCTTCGAGCTCTCGACGCAGGGTGAGGCGGGCAGCGCCTACCCGGCCTATCGCGCCGAGCGCATCCCGGACATCCGCCGGTAGCGGCGATCCCCCGCTGCCCGGTCAACGCCCCCCAATCAACGGCGGGCCTTCGCCTCGACCCGCTGGACGTCGCGCCCGAGGGCGTGGTCGAGCCGCACCACGGCGACGCGGGCCCCGACCAGCGCGTCGGTGAGCTCGATGCGAGCGCGGGTGAGCTCCGTCTCCGCGTCGGTGAGCTCCACTGACGTCGCGCGCCCGGCCCGGTACTGCTCGCGGCGCACGGCGTAGGCGGCCATGGCCGCCCGGTGACCGCGCTCGGCCGCGTCGATCGCGCGCCCGGCCTGCTCGACGCCCCGAATCGCCGTGACCACCTCCGTGCGCAGCCCGTCGCGGGCGGCGCCTCGCTGGGCGGTGACGGCGCGTCCCTGGGCAGAGAGGGCGCGGCGGCTCGCGGCCGTGGTGGGCGCGTCGTTCACCGTCCAGGTCGCCTGCACGCCCAGGGCCCAGGTCGCGCGGAACTCCTCCGCCGGCGGAAAGTAGCGGGGATTCGGGTGCGCGAGCAGGGCCTCGCCGGTGGCGTCGACTCGAGGTAGCTGCTGGGCGCGCAGGGCGGCCTCCTGCTCGCGAAGCTGGTCGCCGGTCGCCGCGAGCGCGCGGAGCTCGGGCCGTGAACGCTCGGCCTCGGCCCAGGCCTCCTCCACGGTGGGGACCCGCGGGAGCGCGGGCTCCGCGAGCACGTCCTCCCCGATGGTGAACGCGACGCCGGGGGGCAGGTGCAGCAACGTGGCGAGCTGCTCGGCGGCCACGCTCGCCGCGTCGGTGGCTCGGAGCTCGACGAGCTCGGCCTGGGCCTCCTGCGCCTCCACCGCGCGGACGTCGGCGCTGGTGGCCAGGCCCGCGGCGAGCGCGCGCTCGACGTCGCGCAGGTGCTGGGCCGCGCGAGCGCGCGCCTGGCGCGTGGCCACCCGCTGCAGCTCGGCCCGCACCCACGCGTAGTAGGCCAGGCGGGCCTCCGCGTCGATGCGCGCGCGCCGGGCCACGACCTCGTGGTCCGCGGCGGCGCGCCCGTGCTTGGTGGCGTCGAGGGCCTGCGGGTAACGGAGGAAGTAGTCGGTGAGGGGCACCACCAGCGAGGCGCGGAGCTGGATCTGGTCGAGCACCGAGGGGAAGGAGATGGGCGCCGCCACGAGCACGGTGCCGTCCGGGAGTGGGCGCCCCGCCTCGGCGCCGGGCGCGGCCACCAGCGTGCCGAGCGTGGGCTCCTCGATCGGCGACAGCCGCTGGTAGCCGGCGCCGAGCGTGAGCCGGGGTGCGTAGCGCAGGCGCGCCCCGTCCACGTCGGCGTCGGCGGCGCCGCGCCGCGCCACCGCGGCCGCCACGTCCTGGCTCGTCGCGACGGCGCGCTCGGCGACGACGTCGGCCGTGAGCCCGCCCGGGCGGCCCACGAGCTCGGTGAGCTCGCGCTCGAGCGCGGCCGCGGCGTCTTTCGGCGCGGGTGCGGGCGCGACCGCGAGCCCGGGTTCCCCGCCGAGCGGGGGCGCCGGGGCCGCGGGCGCGGGGACGCCCGGCGCCGGGCCGACAGGCTGCGCGGCGGGGACCGGGGCGAGCTGCGCCAGCGCAACCCGCGCGCAGAGGACGAGCGGCAACGCGCGGCACACGGCGCGCGCGGTCGCCGCGGGGCGACGAACGAGGGGGTCCGAGGTCGGCATGGGTGTCGTTCTCCTCCTCTGTCACGCGAGGCCGCGCCGGAAGCGCCAGGCCGCGACGGAAAGGACCGTCAGCCCGATCGCCGCCAGCGCCACGTGCTCGAACCAGAGATCACCGAGGGTGGCCCCCTTGAGGAGCGCGCTGCGCACGATGATGGCGTAGTAGCGGACCGGGTTGAGGTAGGTGACTGGCCGCAGCCACTCCGGGATCCCCCAGAGCGGCGTCATCACCCCCGAGAGCAGCAGCGCCGGGAGCATGACCAGGAAGCCGCCGATGAAGGCCTGCTGCTGGCTCCGGGCCAGGGTGGAGATCATCAGCCCGACGCCGAGGTTGGAGACGAGGTAGGCGGTGGTGCCGAGGACGACGACCGCGAGGCTCCCGCGGATGGGGACGCCGAAGACGTAGACCCCGACCACCAGCGCGAGCAGCAGATCGAAGAGCCCGGCCACGATGTACGGGATGAGCTTGCCGACGAGCAAGGGCGTGGCACCGATCGGCGTCACCTGGATCTGCTCCAGGGTGCCCGTCTCCCGCTCGCGGGCGAGCCCCATGGCGGCGATGATCACCGTCACCAGGAGCAGGAGCAGGGCCATGATCCCGGGCACCATGTAGATCGCAGTGCGCAGGCGGGGGTTATGGAGCACGCGGGGGACGAGGACGATCTCCCCGCGCCGCGGCCCCGCCGCCACGGCCGGCGCGCCCCCGGGCGCGTGCCCCGCGGCGTCCCGGGCGGCGAGCGCCATGCGACGGCTCATCACGCGGGCGTAGCGAGCCGCCACCGCGGTCGCGATCGCGCTCCGGTTCGGATCGGAGCCGTCCGCCACCAGCTGCACCTCGGCCCCGTCCCCGCCTTCGAGCCGCGCCCCGAACCCCGGGGGGACGATCAGCGCGGTGGCCGCGCGCCCCTCATCGATGGCGTGCAGGGCCGCCGCGTCGCCGTCGAGCTCGAGGACTCGCCGCAAGGTGCCGTCCGCGAGGACGTGCTCGACGTGCGCCCGGCTCTCGGCCGAATGATCGTGATCGACGACCACCGTCGGGACGCGGTCAACGTCGAAGTCGACGGCGGCGCCCAGCACGCCGAGCTGCAGCGCCGGCGCGATGAGGAGGAGCCCCACCATGCGCCGGTCACTGACCGTCTGCAGGGTCTCCTTCTTGGCGACGGCGAGCGCCTGCACGAGGAAACGGGGAAGCGGTCGGGTCATCAGTCGATCCTCCGCCGGAACTTCGCGGTGCTGAGCGCCACCATCGCGGTGGCGAACGCGGCGAGCGCCAGCAAGTTGGGCCAGTGCACGGCGAAGCCAGCGCCACGGAGCAAGACGCCGCGCAGGGCGGCGAGGTAGTGGGTGGCGGGCATCACCACCGCCACGGCCTGCAGCACGCGCGGCATGTTCGCGATGGGGAAGATGAACCCGCTCAGCAGCACGACCGGGAGCATCGAGGTCAAGAGGCCGACCTGGGTCGCGACCATCTGGTTCTTGGTCAGCACCGACACCAGCAACCCCTGGCCGAGCATCCCGCACAGGAAGAGCAGCGAGGCCAAGGCGAGCGCAGGGAGCGAGCCCCGGATAGGGACGTCGAAGACCCAGGCGCCGAGCGCCAGCACCAGCAGCACGCCGATGGCGCCCACCCCCACGTAGGGGACGAGCTTGCCGACGATGATCTCGTCCCGGCGCACGGGCGTCGTGAAGAGCTGCTCCATCGAGCCGCGCTCCCACTCGCGGGCGACGGTGAGCGCGGTGAGCAGCACGCACACCATGGCGAGGACGTAGGCCATCAGCCCCGGCACGATGAACAGCGCCGAGCGGCCGGCGGGGTTATAGAGGGTCCAGGTCTGCGCGACGAGGCGCGGCGCGCTGGCCGCGTCGCCAGCGCGCAGGGCGAGGCTCGCGATGGCGTCCGTCTTGTTGATGGTCTGCACGGCCGTGGCGGCGTCGATTCCATCGACGACGAGCTGCAGCTCAGCCGCCTCGCCGCGCCCCAGGGCCCGCGCGAACCCCCGCGGGATGAGGACCACGGCCACCGCGCGACCGCGGCGGAGGTCCCGCTCGGCATCGGCGATCGCCTCCGGCCGCGCGCTGACCACGAGCTCCCGGGAGTGAGCGAAGGTTTCGGTGACCGAGCGCGACTCGGGCGAGCGGTCCTGGTCGACGACGGCGATGGGGAGCCGCTCGAGGTCGAAGGTGACCCCGTACCCGAAGAGAATCAGCAAGCCCACCGGCAGGACGAGGGCCAGGAAGATGGTCAGCGGATCGCGCCGGATGTGGTCCGCCTCCTTCACCGTCATCGCGAGGGTGCGGCGGAGCGAGCGGACGAGCGCCCCGGACGTCATGCGGCGACCTCCGGCGCGGCGGCACCGCCGGCCGCCGACACGGCGAGGAAGACGTCCTCCAGCGACACGGCGGTGGGCTCCACGCTGGCGGCGGGCAACGGCGCCAGGGCCGCCGCGAGCCCGGGCTGCGCCGCCGGTTCGTAGCGCACGCGTACGGCGGCGCCGAAGGGCTCCACGGCCAGGATCCCCGGCCTCCCCGCGACCGTCGCGCGCACCGTCGCGAGGTCGGCGCCCCGCACGGCGAGCACCGCCCCGGGGACCCACGCTCGCTTGAGCGCTCGCGGCGCGTCGAGCGCGACGAGCCTGCCTGCCACCATGAGCCCGATCCGCGAGCAGTACTCGGCCTCGTCCATGTAGTGGGTGGTGACGAAAACCGTGGTCCCGCCGCTGGAGAGCTCGCGGATGAGGCGCCAGAAGGCGCGCCGGGAGGCCGGGTCTACCCCGGCCGTAGGCTCGTCGAGGAACACGACGCGGGGCTCGTGCAGGATCGCCGTGGCGAGAGCGAGCCGCTGCCGGAGGCCCCCCGGGAGCTCGGCGGTGACGGTACGCCGCACGGACCCGAGCTCGAAGCGCTCGAAGAGCTGGTCGCGCCGCGCCGCCAGGGCGCGGCCCTGCATGCCGTAGGCGGCCCCGAAGAACTCGACGTTCGCCGCCACCGTGAGGTCGAGGTAGAGCGAGAACCGCTGTGACATGTACCCGATGCGCGACCGCAGGGCGAAGGACTCCTTGCCCACCACGCAGCCGGCCACGGTCGCGCGCCCCGCCGTGGGCGCGAGCAGCCCGCAGAGCATGCGGATGGTGGTCGACTTGCCGGCCCCGTTGGCCCCCAGGTAGCCGAAGATCTCCCCTCTCGCGACGGCGAAGGACACGTCGTCCACGGCGACGAAGCGGCCGAACGTGCGCCGGAGCGCGGCGACCTCGATCGCGTGCTCGCTCACGCAGCGCCTCCCGCCGGCGACACGGCGGCCGCAATGGCGCTCGGACGCCTCATGGTGGACGGGGCCGCCGCGACGGTCCGCGCCAGGAACACGTCCTCGAACTCGGGCGTCACGGGGCAGAGCTCCGCGCCGAGGCTCGCCAGGGCTCCTCGCAGCGCCCACACCGAGTCCGCCTCCGCCACGACGCGGAGGCGCTCGCCCGCGGGCGACGCCGCGACGACCCCCGCCGCGGACTCGAGGAGCGCGTGGAGCGCCCCGCGGTCGCCGCCCCGCACCTCGAACACGGGGTGCTCGAGCTCGCGGACCAGCCGCTGCGGCTCGCCCAGCGCGAGCACGCGCCCGGAGTGCAGCAGGCACACCCGGTGGCACCTGGCCGCCTCGTCCATGTAGGCGGTGGCGAGCAGCACGGCCATGCCCTCGCCGACGAACTCGTGCAACAGGTCCCAGAGCTCACGGCGGCTCACCGGATCGACCCCGTTCGTGGGCTCGTCGAGCAGGAGCACCGTCGGCCGGTGCAGCAGGGCGCAGGCGAGGGCGAGCTTCTTGTACATCCCGCCCGAGAGCGCGTCGACGCGACGGTCGACGAAGGGGGCGAGGCGTGTGATGGCGAGCAGGCGCGCGGAGCGCGCGGCGTATTCTCGACGCGACAGACAGTACAGCCGCCCGAAGAAGCGGAGGTTTTCGCCCACCGAGAGGTCGCCGTACAGGCTGTAGTGCTGGGGCATCACGCCCATGGCGTCGCGCACGGCGGCCGACGTCAGCGGGTCTTGACCGAGCACCCGCACCGCGCCTCTCTCCACCCCGATGAGCCCCGCCAGGGCGCGGATCATGGTGGTCTTCCCCGCGCCGTCGGGGCCCACCAGGCCGAAGAGCTCGCCGCGAGCGACCGCGAGCGAGACGCCTCGCAGCGCCGCCACGCCGCCGAAGCGTCGCTCGACGCCGTCCGCCACCAGCGGCGGGTCACCGCTCACGACCTCGTTCGCCATCGCCGCCTCCCGCTCGCCTCACCACCCGGTGGCGCGCACCTCGGCGGGCATTCCCGGGCGCAGCCGGTGCTCCGGGTTCGGCACCACCACCTCGATCGGGTACACGAGCCGATCGCGGTCGGTCCGCGTCTGCACGTTGCGCGGCGTGAAGGCGGCCTCCACGGCGACGGTGCGCACGGTCCCGGCGAAGGTGGCGCCAGGGTAGGCGTCGGCGGTCACGGCCACGCTGGCGCCCGTCTTCGCCGCGGCGAGCTCCGCGTTCGGAAGGTAGAAGGTGACGGTGACCTCGTCGAGGTCCACGATCCGGACGAGCGCGGCGCCGCGCGCCGGAAGTTCGCCGACCTCGAAGAACACCCGATCGACGACCCCCGCGCGGGGGGCCACGACCTCGCAGTCGCGGCGCAGGATCCGGGTGCGCTCGAGCGCCGCCTGCGCGCTCGCCACCGCCGCCTCCGCGGCGCGAGCCTGGGCCTCCGCGACCAGTCCCTGCGCGTAGGCCGCCCCCGCCTGGGCCGCGGTCGCCCGCGTGGCCGCGGCCGCCGCTTCCTTCTCGAGCGCGAGGGACGCCGCCTCCGCCTGCGACTGGTCGAGCGCCGCGGCGGTGACCCCGTCGCCCACCTGCTGGAGCCGCGCCGCCTGGCGCGCGGCGGCGGCCTCGCGCGTCTCGGTGACCTGCCCGCGCGTGCGGGAGGCGAGAACCTGCGCGTAGGCCGCCCCGGCAGTGCGGTGCGCCACCTTCACTGACGCGGCGGCGCTGTCCCGAGTAGCCTCGGCGGAGGCGACGCGCGCCTCGGCCTCGGCGATGGTCGCGTCGATGTCTCGACAGTCGAGCACCACCAGCCGGTCCCCGGCCTTCACCGACTGCCCCTCCTCGACCAGGATCTGCTCGATCCGGGCCGAGATCTGCGAGGCGACGGCAACCGCCGTCCCCTCGACGATGCCGGATCCCCCCGGCGGCGCGGTGAGGGCTACGGCCTGGAGGCGCAGCTGGTAGGCGATGGCGCCCACCAGGACGACGGTGAGGACGAGGAAGACGACGAGCAGACGGCGCATGAAACGACTCGCGGTGACGGGCGACCCGTCGTGAGAGCAACGACCGTGCCGGCTCCGCCGGCGCGGCCGCGCGAGCTGATCGCGAGCGAGGACGTGCGAGACGACCAGAGGCGCGCCGCTGACGTCCGGGTTCCCGGATCCTCCGTCCGAGGATCCGGAGGCGAGCGACCCGGGTGGCGAGGACCACGGCAGGCTCCCCGAGCCGTCGCCTTCGAGGCGCTCACCAGGCGGTGAGCCTGGCACCGAGGTTGCTTCGCACTCGCGTGGCGACCGGGCTCGAGCGCCCCCGGCACACCTCGACCATGCCCGCCTCACCCCCCCCCACACCTCCCCGCGCCGCCCGGCCCCGGCCTCGGGTCTTCGGGTATGCTGGCGGCCCGATGGCGGCGTCCCTGTCGAGAGGGGAGCCCTCGGCGGCGGGCCTCGCCGCCGAGGACGTCGAGCGCGAGCTCCGGCGGCGGGTCTATCGCTTCTTCCTGCAGGTGCGCTTCGCGGTCGCGCCGCTCCCGCTGCTGCTCGGCAGCATCGTGGTGGTGTTCGATCCTACCCTCTGGCGTCGGATCGCGATCGTCTGCGCGCTTGGCGCCGCCGCGGTGTTGAGCACCCTCGAGGACCGAGCCGTGCGCCGCGGCCGCGACGTTCGACTCCCCCCCCGCCTGGCTGTGATCGCGGTCATCCAGGGAGTGGTGGTGCTCGCCACCGGCGGCGTCATGAGTCCGGTGGTGATGGCGCTCCTGGTGGTCTGCTTCGTCGCCAGCACCATGCCGGAGCGCCGGGCGGTCCGCCTGCAGATCGCCGCCGTCATCGCCTGGCTGTGGGTAGTGGCGGGGCTCGAGCTGTCGGGCGTCCTCGGGTCGCTCCTGCCGCTGCCCTTCCGCAACGGAGAGGGCGCCACGCCAGCCCCGCTGTTCGTGGTCGCGCTGCTCCTGGTGGAGACGATGCTCCTGCTGGTGACGCTGGGGCGGGGGGCGCACGTCCGGTTGGCGTTCAGCGACCTCTTGGCGCGCGAGACGTCCGCCCGCGACGAGTCCCTCCGCACCCACGCCGAGCGGCTCGACGAGCTCACCCGGCTCGCCGGCGAGATCGCGCACGAACTGAAGAACCCGCTCGCCAGCGTCAAGGGGCTCGCCGCCCTGCTGGCGCGCCGCTGCCGTGAGGATCAGCAGGAGCACCTCGCCGTGCTCCGCGGGGAGGTGGATCGCATGCAGGCGACGCTCGAAGAGTTCTTGAATCTCTCGCGCCCGCTGGTCCCGCTCACCACCCGCGCGACGGACCTCGCCGCCCTGGTGACGGAGGTGGCCGCGCTGCACGAGGGGCAGCTGGCGCAGAAGCGGCTGCGGCTGGAGGTGCTCACGGAGCCCGGCGCGGACCCGACGGTGCAGGCCGATCCACGCAAGCTCCGCCAGGTCCTGGTCAACCTGCTGCAGAACGCCCTCGAGGCCTGTCCGGAGCAGAGCACCATCCGGGCGCGGCTTTCCGCGTCCCCCACCGAGGTGCGACTCGCCCTGGAAGACGCCGGCCCCGGCCTCGCCCCGGGGCTCTTGGCCCGCGCCTTCGAGGCCGGAGTGACCACCAAGCCGATGGGCAGCGGCTTCGGTCTCACGGTGGCCCGCGGCCTGGCCCGCCAGCACGGCGGTGAAGTCACGCTCGAGTCGTCCCCGGGCCGAGGCTGCGTGGCTACGCTGCGCCTGCCCCGCCTGCCCCCGGTCGCCACGTCAGACCCGATGCACCCGACGCCCGGCGAGCCACCGGCCGAGGCGACACCCCCCTCCCTGGCGACCGCGCCGGAGGGCGCCCCGTGACCTTCCGGGCGCTGGTGGTGGATGACGAGGCGGGGGTCCGGTACACGATCACCCAGATCCTGCGCGACGCCGGGCTCACGGTGGTGACGGCCGAGAATGGCGTGGACGGTCTCGCGCGCGCTCGGCAAGAGCCGTTCGACCTGGTGGTGAGCGACCTGCGGATGGCGCCCATGGACGGGCTCGAGCTGCTGGATCACTTGCGGGCGGAGCAGCCCGGCCTCCGGGTGATCCTGATCACCGCGCACGGGTCCGAGCGCCTCGCCGTAGAGGCGATTCGCCGCGGCGCCTACGACTACTTCAAGAAGCCCTTCGAGCTCGACGAGCTCCTGGCCGTGACCCGCCGGGCGCTGGAGGCGGTGCGGCTCGCGCGCGAGAACGAGCAGCTCCGCGGTGAGAACGCGCTCGGACAGTCGCTGATCTTCGCCTCTCCCGCCATGAGCCGCCTCGCCGGGCTCGTGCACCGCATCGCGCCCCGCGCCGTCACGGTGCTGCTCACGGGGGAGAGCGGCACCGGCAAGGAGCGAGTGGCGGAGGCGATCGTTCGGGCGAGCGAGCGCGCGAGCCGCCCCTTCCTCCGCTTCAACTGCGCGGCGTTGCCCGACGAGCTCGCCGAGGCCGAGCTCTTCGGACACACGCGGGGCGCCTTCACGGGCGCCCAGCGCGCCCGCAACGGCCTGTTCCGCGAGGCGAGCGGCGGTACGCTGCTGCTGGACGAGGTCGGTGAGCTGACGCTGGGCACGCAGGCGAAGCTGCTGCGCGTCCTCCAGGAGGGCGAGGTGCGGCCGGTGGGTGACGACCGCTCCTACCCGGTGGACGTCCGGATCTTGGCGGCGACACATCGCGACCTGCCACGCCTCGTCGCCGAAGGGCGCTTCCGCGAGGACCTCTACTACCGGCTCAAGGTGGTGGAGCTGACCGTGCCGCCGCTGCGGGAGCGGCCCGAGGACATCCCGGTGCTCACGCGGCACTTCCTCCAGCGGTACGCCGAGCGCTTCGGGGTCGGCACCCTGCGCGCACCCCCGGATCTCGTCGCGCGCCTGACGGCTCGCCCCTGGCCCGGGAACGTCCGCGAGCTCGAGAACACCATCGAGGCGCTGGTCGCGCTGAGCGTCGACGGCGAGCTCGACCTGTCCCTGCTGTCACCGGGCGAGGCCGCGGCGGCGGCCAGCCCCGCCGCCAACGAGCTCACCGCCGGCATCGCGCAGCGTGATACCCTCGTGGACGCGGGCGCCTCGGACGCCGAGGGCCAGCTCACGCTCCGCCAGCGCGTCGAGGCCTACGAGCGCGGCCTCATCGTGCGCGCGCTGGAGGCGGCCCAGGGGAGGCGTCGCGAGGCCGCACGCCGGCTGGGCCTGAGCCGCGCGACCCTGCACGACAAGCTGCACAAGTACGGGCTCGCCGCCGGCGGCCGCGAGGAGGACTGACCCCGCGCTGGCGGCACGGGGGGCCGCACCTCACTTGCCCGTCTTCGAGCAGCGGATCGCGCAGGCGAAGTCGGTGACCTTGCACCCGCACTTGTCCACGGTTTCGGGCTTCGGCGGGGGCGGGGGCGGCGGAGCCGGGGGTTCCTCCACCTCCTCGAGCACGATCGAGTCGTCGCCCTTGGGCGCCTCTCGCTTCGCCTCCCGAGCCGGCGTCGGAGGCGCAGCGGCGACCGGAGCCTTCCGGAGCGGCGTCACCCCCGGGCGCGGGGCGGCGGGTGAGGTCTGCGCCCGGGCGCTCGCGTCAGGCGGCAGCTCCGGGGCCAGCTCGCTCGCCGCGACACCCGACTCCGCGGGCGGCGCGGCCGGGGCCGAGGGCGTGAACGGCGTCACCTCGGCCGGGCCTGGCCGCGGGGAGGCCGGCGCGGCCGCGGGGGGCGGCCCCTCCGTCACGATCGCGGCCCCCGGCGTGCGCCCGAACAGCAGGAAGCTCATGAAGCCGCCGGCGAGCAGCGCGACCACGAGGGCGACGTAGCGGGTCGCGCTGCCCCGTCGCCGCTCGAGCGACTCCTGCCCGGAAACGGAGCGGGAGTCCGACACCGTGTGCGAGAGGGCCGCCTTCGCCGCCGTGGCCGAGTCGCTGAGCGGCTCGTGGTCGGCGGGCGCGGGCAGCGCGATCCGCTCGCCGCCGAGCTGATCGAGGGCGTGGCGGAGGGCGATGCGCCGCTGCTTGATCCGCTCGCCGAGGACGCGCTTGGCGAGCTGCCCCACGCCGGCGCGGGTGACCATGATGCGCTCCTCGACGAGGTACGCCTCGAGCGCCTTCTGCATCTGCTCCGCGGTCTGGAAGCGGCGCGCGACGTCGCGCTCGAGCGCCTGGAACACGATCTGCTCGAGCCGCGGCGGGTAGTCCGAGACGAGGGTCGACGGGGGCGGGATCTGGCCGCTGGTCACCAGCGTCAGGGTGTGCGAGGGGTTGCGCCCCTTGAACAGGCGGCGGCCCGTGGTCAGCTCGTAGAGCACGATGCCGAGCGAGAAGATGTCGCTGCGGCGGTCGATCTCGCGGCCCATCGCCTGCTCCGGCGACATGTAGCCGAACTTGCCGCCGATCCGCTCGTCCTCGGGCCGCGCCTCCTTCTTCGCCAGCGCGCTCGCGACGCCGAAATCGACGAGCTTGGCGACGCCGGAAGGCCCGACCAGGATGTTGTGGGGCGAGACGTCGCAGTGCACGATGCCCCGGAGCTCCCCGTCCCAGCCGCGGAGCTCCTGCGCCGCGTGCAGGCCGGCGGCCGCGTCGGCGACGATGCGGACCGCCATCTCCGGCGGGATCGGCCGGCGCTGCCGGGCGACGTTGATGAGCGTCTGGAGCGAGTCGCCCTCGATCCACTCCATCGCCATGTAGAGCAGGCCGTGGCTCTCGGCGACCTCGTAGACCCGGACCACGTTCTCGTGCTGGATGCTGCCGGTGATGCCCCCCTCGTTGAGGAACATGGACCGGAAGGTCGGGTCCATGGCAAGCTCCGGCAGCATCACCTTGACCGCGACGATGCGCTGCTTGCCGCTGCTGGGTGACACCTCCCGCGCCGCCCAGACGCTGGCCATGCCACCGCGCCCAAGCTCGATCAGGAGCTCGAAGGAGCCAAGCTTGGTGCCGAGAGCGAGCTGAGTCAGGACATCTCGATTCCATCACGCCTTCGGCTCGGAGGCCAGCCTCCGTGGCCGAATTCGCGGGCGCGGCGCGCGCAGCAGGCGCGACGAACGAGCGCCCGCGACCGGTGCCAAGAACGAGCGCGCGCGCCGCGGGGTCGGACGTTTGCGCACCTTGTAGGACCTCTGCCGGCGCGGACCGGGTGACGAGAGAAGCCTCGCCTTGGAGGCGTGCCTCAGCCCCCGCGAAGGCCCTCGGCCACGAGAGTGGTGGCGGCGCGAGCGGCCACGGAGAGCCCAGGACGGGTGACGTCCAGGGGGAGCGCGACCCGGTTTGGCGGGCGGCGTCGGGGTGCTACCGTCCGCCGCCGTGAGCTCCAACGCCGGGGCACCTGACCCGAATCATCCCACCGCGCTCGCGACCCCTCCGGGGCTCGGCCTGGTCGTGATCGGTCGGAACGAGGGGGAACGGCTGAAGGCTTGCCTGCGCTCGGTGCGGTCGGAGGTGGCGCCCGTCGTGTACGTCGACTCGGGCTCCACGGACGGGTCCGTCGAGGCCGCCCGCGCCCTCGGCGCCGACGTGGTCGAGCTCGACATGACCCGCCCCTTCACCGCGGCGCGGGCCCGCAACGCGGGGTTCCACCGGCTGCTGGAGCGCGCACCCGAGACGGAGCTGGTGCAGTTCGTCGACGGCGACTGCGAGGTACAGCCCGGGTGGCTCGCGGCCGGTGCCCGCGCGCTCCAGGCCGATCCGACCGTGGTGGCCGTCTGCGGGCGGATCCGCGAGCGACACCCCGAGCGCTCGATCTACAACGCGCTCTGCCAGCTCGAGTGGGACTCCCCGACCGGGTTCGTCCCCTCCTGCGGCGGCAACGCGATGCTGCGCGCGGGGGCGTTCCGCGCCGTCGGCGGGTTCCGGCCAGACCTGATCGCTGGCGAAGAGCCGGACCTCTGCCAGCGCCTGCGCGACGCCGGGGGGCGCATCCTCAAGATCCCCTGCGAGATGGTGACGCACGACGCGGACCTGCTCCGGTACTGGCAGTGGTGGCGGCGCGCCGTGCGCTGGGGCTATGCGTCGGCGCAGCTCGCGCACCTGCACGCCCATGCGGAGGGTCCGCACGGGTGGCGGACGACGCTGAACAGCGCCTTCTGGACGGTGGGACTGCCCGCCGCCACCCTGGCGGCCACGCGGGTGACCCCGGCGGCGAGCGTGGCCCTCGCCGCCTACCCGCTGCGGATGTTACGCCTCTACGTCCGCCAGCGGCAGCGCGGTGTCGACCATGGAGTCGCGCTCGCGCACGCCGCGCTCAACACGACCGACAAGGTGGCGGAGCTCTACGGAGCGGCCCGCTTCGGCTGGGCGCTGGCGACCGGACGCAGCGCGCGCATCATCGAGCACAAGCCCCCTCCCCGCTGAGCCGCGCCGGCCCTCGCCCCTCGCGCGGGCGGCCACGCCGTCCTACCATCGCGTCCATGCCGCTCCCGCTCGCGTCCGTCGTCGCCGCCCTCGAGACGCTGGCGCCGCTCGCGCTGGCGGCGAGCTGGGACAACGTGGGGCTCCTAGTGGAGCCGCCGCCGGGGCGCGACGACGTCGTGCGTCGCGTCTTGCTCACTATCGACCTCGGGGAGCGGGAGCTCGAGGAGGCCCTCGCGTCTGGGTGCGAGGTCGTCGTCGCCTACCACCCGCCGATCTTCCAGCCGCTGTCGCGCCTCACCCGGGCCAGCGCCGCGGAGCGGGTGGTGCTCCGCGCCATCGCCCACGGGGTCGCGCTCTACTCGCCGCACACGGCGCTCGACGCGGTCCCCGGCGGCGTCAACGACTGGCTGCTCCAGGCCTTCGGGGACCGGGTGCGGGAGGTGCGCGCCCTCGCGCCAGCGCCCGACCCCGAGGGCGTGCACGCGGCGGGCGGCGGCGCGGTC
Organism: uncultured Polyangiaceae bacterium; assembly: GCA_964454025.1. Classification (GTDB taxonomy): domain Bacteria; phylum Myxococcota_A; class Polyangia; order Polyangiales; family Polyangiaceae; genus JAFGBI01. The sequence goes on from CAYVRP010000020.1 coordinate 45,796, forward strand.
GCGGGGGCCGGCCGCCGGGCGGTGCTCGACCCGCCGCTCGCGCTCGAGGCCGCCGTCGCCGCCGTCAAGCGGCACCTCGGGCTCGAACGCGTGCGCCTGGCGGCGGCGGAGCGCCACGCCGCAGGCGAGCCGATCCGGTCGGTCGCCGTCTGCCCCGGCGCGGGCGGCTCGCTGTTCGCCGGCGTGCGCGGCGCGAACCTGCTCTGGACCGGGGAGCTCCGGCACCACGACGTCCGCGCCCACAACGCGGCGGGCGCCTCCGTCATCCTCTGCGACCACACCAACACGGAGCGCGGCTACCTCCCCTTGCTCGCCGAACACCTCCGCGCGCGCCTCGGCGGCGCCGTCGAGGTCACGGTTTCGGCGCGCGATCGGGATCCGCTCGACGTCGTCTGAGCGCGCCGCCCGGCCCGCGGACGATCCCCGCCCCCGACCCCATCCTCAGGGCGCGTCGAGCTCGCCGAGGACGTAGTAGCGCCCGAGCCCGTGCCGAACGCGCGCGCCCACCCCGTCCAGCACCGCGTCGGCGAGCGGGGTGACGTGGAACGCGGCGAGCCAGCGGCGGAGCCCGCGGCGCGCGAGCGAGGGCAAGCCCGCGAGGTCCGAGAAGTCGACGACGACCACCTTGCCGCCCGGGGCTAGCGCGCGCTGGGCGTTGCGGAGCGCTGCCACCGGGTCGGAGACCATGGAAAGGCAGTACGAGAACAGGACGCGGTCGGGGCGGCGGCCCTCGAGCAGCGCCACCAGATCGGCGTCCTCGGCGAAGCCGTGCTGGAGCCGGGCCCAGGGCGCGCGGGCGCGGACGTGGGCGAGCATCGCGTCGGAGGCGTCGAGCCCGCCCAGGAGCGCCGCGGGCCGCGCGGCGTGGAGCCGGCGCAGGTTGCGGCCGGTGCCGACGCCGACCTCGACCAGGGCACCCCAGGGCTCGGCGAGCAGCTCGCGCAACGCGACGTCGCGCCCGAAGAGGTAATACTTGCGCGTGACGTCGTAGAAGTGCCGCGAGATCCCGTAATAGCGGTTCAGGAAGGCGCGGTGCTCGGTGCGGTCCGACATGGTCCTCGGGGACGGGTGCGAGCGCCGCCCGCGGCGCGGGGCGGCTCTGGTGAGCCGTCTTCGCGCGGTGCCGGCAGGGGTCAGTGGGTGACGGTGTAGAAATTCACCCGGCGATACTGCCGGGTCCGGTCGAGCTCCGTCGCGATGCGGGACGCCTCGACGTCGAGCCTCAGGTGGCGATCCATCCCGTGGCGCTCGACGAGCGAGCCGTCCTCGACGGTCCGGTAGAGCACGCGGGCGCCGTCCTTGCTGGTGCGGACGATCTCGTCCAGAAGCTCCCTCTGCACCGGAGCGGGCATCCAGTCCACGGCGTCGCACAGGGTGTAGTGCGTCCAGGTGCCCGGACCCGCGCTCCGGAGGGTGTCGAAGAGGTTACCGTTGGCGTAGCTCATCGTCGTGGTGGCGCGCCTGCTCTCGCGGTGGTGGCACTCCCGGAGGTAGGGCGGCACCGCGTCCGGCCGGTCGTGGTTGAAATGCCCGGCGATCGCGTACCAGGCGAACCAGTTGCGCTCGAGGTCCGTCTCCGCGACGCGCTTCAGATGGCTGACGAGGAAGGTCGGCAGATCCGTCCGCTCGGTCTTCAGGATCCGGTCGCGCTGGCTGTAGTTGACGCCGAGGGCGATGAGCTGGAGCGGCGAGTTCAGCGCCGCGCGCACCCACGGCCGTCGTACCACGCGGCCAAAGGCCTGCTCGATGGCGCGCTGGCGGTCGGCCACGGTTTCCCCGATACGGCGCCGGAGCCACTCGGCGTCGGTGTGGGTGACCGCGCGCACGCCCTTGAGCATCTGCGCGGTCAGCCCCTCCTGCACCATCGATTTTTCGAAGATGCGCCAGTGAAGCTTCCAGTAGGCACGGATCCAGCGCGGCAGCGGGGAAACCAGGCGCCGCACGACGCGCTCGGCACTCGGGTGGCGCCCGAACCCGAACAGGGCGTAGAGCTCCTCGTGCGACTCGAGGCAGCGCACCGCCGAGGCCTTGAGCGCGGTGAGAGCGAGGTGGTGGGGGTTGATGTCGACGGCGTCGACGCGACGGGGGTTGCGCGAGAGGTGGTTGGCGACGCCGCAGCCGGCGGCCGAGATGCACAGCACGCTGCTGTCCTCGTTCACCCCCAGGAACCGCTCGTCGACCTCCGTGTCCTCCCACAGGATGTTGTAGACGAACGCGTTCTTGAACAGCTTCTCGAACGTCCAGTCACGCAGCGGCATCGGCCTTCCACTTCATACCGCTCCCGGAGCGGGCGCCGGTGCACGGACGTTACGGTGCCGGCCCCGGAAATCAAGCGACGATACGGTGAACACCGGTGCAGGCCACGGCGACGGCGGCGGTCGCCGCGGGGCACCGAGGGGCGGAAAGCCGGCCGCTTCGCGGCGCCGGGGCCGGCGGCGGGGCGGAGGTGATGACCTTGGCAGGGCCACGGTCCACGTTACCCTGCTCGGCGATGTCGGCAAGCACGCTGGCCCGTGAGCTGCCCGCGATCGAGCTCGAGCTGCTCGAGGAGTCTCCGCCGCTGAACGCGGCGGGCTTTCTGCGCCTGGTCCGCCGGCGCTACCGCGCGCGCTACCCGGACGGAACCACGAGCGAGCCGTTCGCGTACGATTGCGTGACCCGGGACGCCCTCGACGCCGTGATCATCGCCGCCCACCACCGCGTCGGAGGCCGGGTCCACGTCTATCTGCGGAGCGCGCTGCGCCCCCCGCTCCTCGCGCGGGACCCGGGCCGGTCCGCGGTGCCCGAGCGGGGCGGGGCCAGCCTCTGGGAGCTGCCGGCGGGGCTCGTCGAGCCGGGCGAGGAGTCGACCGCCCTCGGCGTGGCGGGCGCGGCCCGGCGGGAGCTCCTCGAGGAGCTCGGCTTCGACGTGTCGGTCGAGCGCCTCGCGCCGCTCGGCCCGAGCACGTTCCCGGCGCCGGGGTTCGTCGCGGAGCGCCACTACTTCTTCGAGGTGGAGGTGGATCCCGCCGCGCGGTGCGAGCCGTCGCTCGACGGGTCACCGCTCGAGCGGGGCGGGGTGGTCGTGGACGTGGACCTCGACGACGCGCTCGCCCTGGCCGCCGCCGGGGAGCTGGCCGACGCGAAGACCGAGCTCGGGCTGCGCCGGCTCCGGGAGCGCTGCCGGTGACCCGGGTGGTCGTCGTCGCCAAGCGGACCAACATCGCCCGCTTCGTCGAGGAGGCTCACGATCCGCGCGTGCGCCTCCTGCTGGAGCAGCGCGATCCGGTGGTGAAGCGCTGGCAGAGCGCCCATGACGAGCACCTGCGCACCGTCGAAGAGGTGCTACGCGTGCTCGACTCCCACGGCGTCCACGTCGTCGTCATCGAGAACCCCCACGTCGCGTTCGACACCACGGACGCGGATCTGGTGGTCACCATCGGCGGCGACGGCACCCTGCTCGCGGCGTCGCACGACGTCGGCGAGACGCCCATCCTCGGCGTCAACAGCGCGCCGAGGTCGAGCGTGGGTTTCTACTGCGCCGGCCACGCGGGCAACGTCGCGACCCTGTTGCCAGCGGCGCTCGCCGGCCGGGCGCCGTCGGTCCGCCTCGAGCGGATGCAGGTGACGGTGGACGGCGGGGTCCGGTCGCGGCGGGTCCTGAACGAGGCGCTCTACTGCCACGCCTCGCCGGCGGCGACCTCCCGCTACATCGTCCGCGTCGGCCGGCGCCGCGAGGAGCACCGGTCCAGCGGGTTCTGGGTGGGGCCCGCCGCCGGCTCCACCGCGGCGCAGCGATCGGCGGGCGGCCGGGTGCTGCCGCTCGACTCCCGCGCGCTGCAGTTGGTGGTCCGCGAGCCCTACGCGGCGCCCGGGGAGCGCTTCGAGCTCCTGCGGGCGGTGGTGGAGCCGCCCGGGCGCATCGTGGTCAAGAGCAAGATGCTCGAGGCCTGCATGTTCCTCGACGGCCCCTACAAGCGGGTGGACCTCGCGCTCGGAGAGGAGGCGGTCTTCTCGCTATCCCCTGAGCCACTGACCGTCATCGGGCTCGGCCGCCGCCGCGCGCGGGCGCGGTAGGAGCCCGGGGGCTCTTGCTCGCGGTCGGGCCGCCGGGTAGCCTCCGGGCGTCGCGAGGTCGGGTCCGCGATGAGCACGGAGAGGGAAGCCCAGGGCACCGTCGTCGTCGTAGACGACGAGGCGATGGTCCTCCAGAGCCTGCAGACCTACCTCGGCCTCGAGACGGACTTCCGGGTCCTCACCTTCACCTCCGCGCGCGCGGCGCTCGAGCACCTCGCGACCGAGGACGCCGACGTCGTCATCTCGGACTTCCTGATGCCGGAGATGGACGGGATCTCGTTCCTCGCCCGCGTGCGGGAGCTCCGGCCGGAGGTGCCGCGGGTCATCCTCACGGGGTACGCCGACAAGGAGAACGCCATCAAGGCCATCAACGAGGTCGGGCTCTATCAGTACCTCGAGAAGCCCTGGAACAACGACGACCTCCGCCTGGTGGTGCGCAACGGGATCGAGAAGAAGCGCCTCATCGAGCGCCTCGCCGCCAAGGTCCGGGAGGTCAGCGCGGCCAACGGCGAGCTCGAACGCCTCCAGCAGGAGATCCTGCGCGCGTTCGCGTGAGGCCGCGGCGGATCCCGCGCCAGCACGGGGCGCGCGGGCTCCGATGGTCGAACGGCCGGCCCCGCGCCACGCTCCGTTCCTCGACGCCCCTGGGGCGACCGCTGCTGCATCCTTGTGGCGCCGGCGCTATCGTCATTCGAGCGCATTCATGCCCAAGGACGCCATCGAGCCCGGCCGCGTGCTCGCCGGACGCTATCGACTCGAAGCGCTGCTCGGCGAGGGTGGCTTCGGGACCGTCTGGAAGGCGCAACACCTCGTGCTCGAGGCGCCCGTCGCGGTCAAGCTCATCGACCCCGAGATCGCCGAGGACGAGGTCGCGGTCGAGCGCTTCCTGCGCGAGGCGAAGGCAGCAGCCAGCCTCCGCAGCCCGCATGTCGTCCAGATCCTGGATTACGGGGTCGACGGCGGGCAGCCGTTCATCGCGATGGAGCTGCTCGAGGGGGAGACGCTCGCCCACCGGATCAAGCGCCTGGGGCGGCTCGAGGCAACCGAAGCGCTGCGCATCCTCGGCCACGTCGCCCGCGCGATCGGGCGCGCGCACGAGGCGGGGGTCGTGCACCGCGACCTGAAGCCCGAGAACGTGTTCCTGGTGCGGAACGACGACGAAGAGATCGCGAAGGTGCTCGATTTCGGCGTGGCCAAGCTCGACGCGACCAAGCTCGGCTTCCAGAGCACGGCCACGCGCACGGGCTCGCTGCTCGGCACGCCGTTCTACATGAGCCCCGAGCAGGTCCTCGGCAACAAGGAGGTCGACTACCGCTCCGATCTCTGGTCGCTGGGGGTCATCGCCTTCGAGATGATCACCGGCCGCCGCCCGTTCGTGAGCGACGGGCTCGGTGATCTGGTGCTGCAGATCACCGTGCACCCGCTGCCGGTACCGTCGCAGTTCGCACCGGTCCCCGCCGGCTTCGACGCCTGGTTCCCGCGGGCCATGGCGCGCGACCCGAGCGCCCGGCTCGCGAGCGCGCGCGAGGTGGTGGAGACGCTGCGGGAGGCGCTCGACCTCGGCGCCGAGAGCGCGGACGCGGTGGTGACGGTGCCGGAGCCCGGGGAGGAGCTGCCCGCCGCCCTCAAGGCGCGCCGCCCGTACGCCACGGATCCGCCGCCGAGCCCCGCACGCCGCCGGGACGCCTCCACCGCGCCCACGATCCGCTTGAGCGAGGCGAACGCGCCGGTGCACGCAGAGGCGGCGAGCGCCGACGCCGGTCCCACGGTCCCGGACTTTCCCCGCGGCGCGCCTCCGGCGCGCGCTCGCAGCGACGGCGCCACGGTCAGCCCGTTCTCGGCACCGGCGGAGGCCCCGCGGCGGGGGCGGGGCTGGGGGCTCGGGCTCGGCGTCGCCGCGGGTGCGACCGTCATTGGTCTGCTAGGAGGCCTGGCGGCGTACCACCTCCGCGAACAGAACCGACCCCTGCCCGAGGTCGCTCCCCCCGAGGTGCACGCCGCGGCGACGACGGAGCTCGAACTTGCTCCAGGCGAGGTCCCGACCCCGCCCGCCGAGCCGAGCGCCGAGCCGAGCGCCGAGCCGAGCGCGAGCCCATCCGCAGGGGCGGAGCCGGCCGTGGAGGCGTCGACGGCGCCGTCCGCAGCCCCGTCCGCAGCCGCAGCGCCTCCCTCGGCCGCGAACGGCGACGAACCGCCGCCCGAGTGGCTGCCGAAGGAGGTCAACGGCCAGATCGTCAAGCCCGACTGGGCCCGCCCCGAGCCCGAGCCCCCCCCTCCGCCGCCGCCGGAGGACCGCAGCCCCTACGACTGAACGCGGACCGTCGACGGCCGCTCGACGGAGGTGCCACCACGGGCGGGCGGGCTCGGTCCAAGCGCGGCAATGGTCAACGCACGGCGGCCACGCAGCGCGCCAGCGGGGGACTGCCGTAGTAGCCGCAGGCGGGGACGAGCGGCTCGTTGGAGCACGGCGGACAGTCCACGGCGCTGCAGTCGGCGCAGGCGCCGGGCGGCGGCGCGCCCGCGACGACGCAGGGATCGGAGTCCACGATCACCTGCGGGAACACCTCGGGGCAGGAGCAGCACTGGTTGTGGTCCGTCGCGATCTGACAGGTGATTTCCGCGGGATCGCACTCGTCGGAGAACACGCAGGTCCCGGACTCGTCGCGAATCACGACCCGGCTTGCCGGCTCGAAGTAGGTACAGCCCAGCATCAGGCAGCTCTCGGCCGCGGGACAGTCCTCCAACGACTCCTGCTGGTATCGATCCTCATAGGGAACCAGGCAGGGATCGGCCGGTGCGAGCGCGTCCGCCGCCACTGGTTGCGAGCAGCAGTCGTCGATCCGGACAGCGACGTAGCAGCCCATCATCGCGCCGCTGCCGGCCGCGCCGCCCTCGCCCGGTACGCCGCCCGCGCCCGCCGCCGGACCGCCCCCCGGGAGGGAGCCGCCACCCGCAGGAGCGCCACCCTCGGCACCACCAGCGCCTGCCGGTGCGGTGCCGCCAGGCGCGGCGCCGCCCGCAGGCGCTCCGCCGCTCGGCGCGCCGCCAGGCTCCGCGCCGGCGGACTCCGAGCCGCCAGGCTCCATGCCGCCGGTGGTGGCGCCGCCCGTCGTCGCCCCCCCGGACTGGCCACCGCCGAGCGACCCACCGCCGCTCGTGAATCCTCCCGTGCTCCGGCCACCGCTCGGCGCGCCGGCGGCGGGCCCCGCCCCACCGTCGTCTTCCGCCCCGGCCGAGCCACCGCCGCTCACGATCCCGCCGGCGCCACCGGCCGACGTCGTGCCGCCGTCATCCACCCCGTGCTGCTCCTCGCCACCGCAGGCGACCCCGCCCAGGGCGACGAGCATGCGCGACCAAACCAACGTTCCCTTCCGCTTCGAGGACCACGCCATCTCTCATTACACCTTCCTGGGTCAGGAGCGCCACGACGACGCCCCGCCCCGACTCGGAGCGAACGACCCAGCCGCGCAGTCTTGCAGGGTCGAACCGCCGCGAACCGCCCCGGACGCTCCGATCACATCCGTGACTCAGTCTGCCCTCGAGCGGGAGGCTCGTCCAACGGATCCGCGAGGCGCGCGTGCGCGACCGACTCCCTGCGGTCACCGCTCGCGCGCCCGCGCCTCAAACCCTCCAGATTCGCCGTGCCTTCGCGACGCCTCACCCCAATGAGCGAGGTGGCTACTCTACCGCGTCGCCTCCGCCGGCGCCGGCTCCCCGGGCTCGCTCGCTGGCGGGGGCGCCGCGGGCGCGGCGGAGCGCGCCTCGAGCAGCGCCTGCAGCGTGGCGTTCACCTCGAACGGCGACGGGAGCAGCCCGTCCCCGCCGTAGAGGCCGAACTGGTCCTCGTGGTACTCGTGGTACGCGAAGTGGAGCTCCCGTTCGGCGATGAGGTCGAGCAGATCCGCGACCCAGCGCTCACCCCCGCGATCGTGCTCGAAGCTCGCGCGAATGGCGCCGAACTCCCCGAGGTAGAGCGGCACGCCGTGCTCAGCGCCGAAGGACACCTGGGCGTCCAGCTCCCGGGCGAGGTACGCGCGATCCCAGGGGAGCACCTCGACCTTGGAGCGCGAGAAGTCCAGGCGGATCTGGCAGGTGGCGCCGTCGGGGATCCGCTCGCCCTTCATCCACCCGCTCGCGCGGTACGTCGCGCCCGGCCGCACCGCGAACCGCCAGATCTCCGCCGAGGCGAGGGCCAGCGAGCGGGTCCCCGCGATGGCGAGACTCCCGTCGTCTCCGTGTCCCGTCGGCTCCTCGGTGCGCTGACCGCTCCGGTCCTTGCTCCAGAAGTACCAGCCGGCCTTCCGATCGAGATCGATGCGCGCGACCTCCCGCGTCACCGCGCCCTCCGGATCGAGCTCCTCGATCACCAGATCGTCGAAGTAGGCCTTGCCGGAGTTCTCGCTGGCGACGAGCGAAACGCCACCGACGACCACGGTCGGATCCTCGACGCGGTAGGGCGCGCCCTCGTAGAAGGCCCAGTCGCTGTCGCCCACGGGGAGACGGGGGCTCGCGTCGGTGCTCACCGCGGGCTCGAGATCGAGCCACCGCACGCCGACCCGGTTCGGATCCGGGTAGCGCTGATCGATCGCGATGGCGTCCACCCAGGGGGCGCCCTGGTGCGTGAAGGCCAGCGGCTCGTAGAACGGGAACGAGTAGACGACGTTCGCATCGGAGACGAGCGGCGGGTCGCCCTCCCCGGCGGGGCGGCGGTCTACCCCCACGGCGGCCAGGCGCTCGACGAAGATGGCGTGCCCGGGATCGACGGCGCGGATCCCGCCGATGGCGCGCTCGGCCAGCGCCCGCCACGCCTCCGGATCGTCCGGGGCCTCTGGCCCGCTGAGCAGGTGGTAGCCCGCGATGGCAGGCTCGCCCCGGTACCGCGCCGCGATCGCGCGCCACAGCTCGACGAAGCGGCGCTGGGCCTCCCCGTCGAACCAGAGGGCCCCGCCGTCGCCGATCGCTGGGTACCCGTGCGGCGGCACGTAGAGGCCAAGGACGAGATAGATCCCGCGCGCCCTCGCCCAGGCGACGTTCCGATCGAGCCACGCGAAACCCTCGTCCCGGTACTCGCCGGGCCGCAGGCCGTCCACCAGCGTCCGCTGGTGGACGTAGAAGCGCACGGAGTTCAGCCCGAGCTCGGCGACCCGCTGGAAGTCGACCTCGGCATGGTGCTCGTCCGGGAGCGGGTCGTCCTGCCACACCCGGTTCGTGAACGCGATGCCGCGCAGCGTGAGCGGCGCCCCGAGCCCGTCGACCAGCTTGCCCTCGACGACGCGCGGGACCGGCGGCGGCTGGGGGAAGGCGGCCAGGTCCACCACCGGGACACCGCCGCGGGGCGAGCAGGCAGCCGCGAGCGCGCCCGCCGCGAACGGCAACAGGGTCGCGCAACCGCGCCGCCGGGCAGGGGTCGGGGCTCGATTGGGGGCCGACGACGCGGGGCGGCGCACGGCGGGACTCACGAGCGAAGGGCCGAGCCTACCCCGAGATCGGGTCCACGCTCGGCGCGTAGATCATCCGGCGCGTCATCCCGCCGTCGATCACCAGGTTCGCGCCGGTCACGAAGGCCGAGTCGTCGCCGAGCAGCCAAGCGATCGCCGCCGCCACGTCCTCGGGCCGCCCCACCCGTCCGACGGGGTGCTGCGCGTGGTCCGCGGGCGAGAGCCGCTGCGGGACCCGCTCGGCCGATTTGCGCAGCAGCGACACGTCGATCCACCCGGGGCTGACGCAGTTGACCCGCACGTCGGGGCCGAGGCTCACCGCGAGCGCGTGGGTCAGCGCCACCAGGCCCCCCTTGGAGGCGGCGTAGGCCTCGCCGTTCGGCTCGGACATGAGCGCGCGCGTGGAGGCGACGGTGACGATCGCCCCTCGCGCTTGGCGCAGGTGCGGCGCAGCGTACTTGGCGAAGAGGAACGCCCCGGTGAGGTTGGTGCCGAGGATCGAATTCCAGTCCCCTAGCGAGAGGCGCTCGATCGGCTCGAACCGACTCACCCCCGCGTTGCAGACCAGCCCGTCGATCCGTGCGTGCTCGGTGAGGGTGTGCTCGATCGCGCCGACGACGTCCGCCTCCACCCCGACGTCGGCGTGCACGAACGACACGCGCGCCCCGCTCCGCCCACGGGTCGGCGTGGTCGGATCCTGGTTCAGCTCGACCGAGAGCGCGAGCTCCTCGGTGGTCTCGAGGCCGGCGTCGCGATCGAGATCCACCAGCACCACGTTCCAGCCCTCGTCGAGGAGCCGCTCGGCCGTGGCCCGGCCGAGCCCCTGCGCCCCGCCCGTGATGAGCGCCACGGGGCGCTCGCCGTCCGGTCCGAGTCTGGAGGTCACGGCGATCCTTCTACCCCCAAAGGGCGCCGGTGATCCATGGGCCCACCGGGCGCACCCCGGCGGCCCGGTGGCCCCCTGGGACCGGCGTCACATCGGGGGGGGTTGGGTCAGTCGGTGATGGGGGTCCGGTCGCAGCTGCAGGCATCGTCCCAGGTGAACCGCGGTCCGAGCTCGGGAACCTCGAAGTCGCCCCACTCGAGGCTGGTGAGGTCGCCGGGCATCAGATCCACCTCGGCCCACTTGTGCGCGGTGAAGCGGTCGTTGGCGGCGGTGAAGGTGATGTTGCCGCCGTCGGAGAGGATCATGCCGTAGGCCTTGAGCGCACGGGCGACCACCTGGGCCGCGGGCTTCAGGGCGCTCTCGTCGTAGTCCGCGCGGAGGCGCAACCGGGCACCGTAGGGAGGCGCGCTCGCCGGGCCGCTGGTGGCCCCGGTCGAGTGGGTCGCCGGCCGGACGTAGATCCGCTCGCGCATCAGCTCGTTCGGGAGGATGAAGCGGATCGCGTGCCGGATCTCGCCGGCGGCGATCTCGTCCGCGGAGAACATGTGCGCCGCGATGGGGAGGCCCGCGGCGTCGGCGCTGGTGCAGCAGTCGCCCCGCAGCGTCTCCTGGTAGGGTGCGGTAAGGTCCCAGATCGCCTGGCACCCGCCCGTCAACTCGCCGCCGGTATCGTTGGCCCGCCACATCTCGTGCAGGCGGCACCCGATCGGATCGACGACGATGAGGTGACAGTCGCCATCGCTCTCGCAGGCGTACCCCTCCTCGCCCTCGATGGCGCCGCCCGCGACCACGGGGATGGGCGCCGGATCGCAATCTGGCTCGTAGAAGTCGTCGGTCGGCGTGAACTCCTCGTGCGGGGTTTGCGCCGTGGCCGTCAGGATGGTGATCCCATAGAGGCTGTTCGGCTCCTCGCTCGGACCGTCGATGCGGAAGCGCTGCGAACCGGTGTGGTTGTTCGCGAGGAAGGCGATGATTTCCGCCGACTCCGCGTCGAGCGGGGCGCCGTCGACGCGCTGGTTCCAGGGGTAGCTCCCGTCGAAGAGCTGGCCCTCCGCGGCGCCGCAGATCCCGGGGCCGGCGCCCCCCGGGCTCCCGCCACCAGACCCGGGCTCCGCGCCCCCCGTCGCCGCGTCGCCCCCCGACGCGGAGCCGCCCCTCGCGGCCGCGCCACCCCCACCCTCGCCGTCCGCTCCCTGCTCGCCCCCGGAGGACGAACAAGCGAGCACCAGGAGGCCGATCCAGACCGAAGTGCCGATTCGCTGCCGCATCCCTGTCTCCCCCGCGGCCACCGTCGCGACCGCGCTCGACAGAGCATGCGCCGCGCCGCGCGAGCGCGGAAGGGGGGCGCCCCCGGGGCTACCTTGCCGGTCCCCTCCGCCCGCGTAGACTCGCGACCGTGACCGCGCCCGTCCCCCTCGTCACGCGCCTCTGGCTCGCCTGGGTCGTGTTCTTCCGCGTGCTATTCGACGGAGCCTTCGCCGCACGGGTCCTCGGCGACCGTGAAGCGACCCCCGCGCCTCCCCCGCCCGTCGCCCCTCCCCCGGCGACCGCGCCCCTCGGTGAGGGACCCGACCCCACCTCCGCGCTGGTGCTCCTGGGTCTGCTCCAGCGCGACGGTCGGCTCGTGGACTTCCTGCAGCAGGACATCACGGAATTCGGCGATGCGGAGGTCGGCGCCGCGGCCCGGGTAATCCACGAGGGCTGCCGCCGGGCTCTGCGCGGCCACCTCGAGATCGTTCCCGTCCGCGCGGAGCCGGAGGGTGAGCCGGTCACCCTGGAGGCCGGCTTCGATCCGTCCGAGGCCAAGCTCACCGGCGCCGTGGGGGGAGCGGCGCCGTACCACGGCGTGCTCCGGCACCGCGGCTGGCGCGCGGCGCGCGTGTCGCTGCCGCGACCGGTAGGCAGCGGCGACGCGACGGTCCTGGCGCCGGCGGAGGTCGAGCTGTGAGCTGTGCGCGCGCCGCGACCGGGCGGGGCGCCCACCCCTCCCAAGAACCCCGGCGCGGGGCCGACCGGTGACCGCACCGCGACACGTCGTCGGGATCGATCTCGGCACCACGCACACGGCGCTGGCGGCCGCGACGGTGGACGACCCGGCCGCGATCGTCGCCATCGAGCCCATCGCGCAGCTCGTCACCGCGACCACCCTGGACGAGCTCCCGCTGTTGCCCTCCTGCGTCTACTTCGCGCACGAGGCCGAGGGCGCGCTCGCGGTGCCGTGGGACCGCACGCGCCGGTTCGCCGTCGGTGAGCACGCCCGGAGCCGCGGCGTCGAGGCGCCCCAGCGCGTGGTGACGAGCGCCAAGAGCTGGCTCTCGCACCAGGGGATCGATCGCCGCGCCGACGTGCTGCCGCTGGGGGCACCGGACGACGTCGAGAAGATCTCGCCGGTGCAGGCCACCTGGCACTACCTCGACCACCTCGCCGAGGCCTGGGCGGCCAAGCACCCCGCGGCGCCGCTCGCCGAGCAGGAGGTCGTGATCACGGTGCCCGCGAGCTTCGACGCGGCCGCCCGCGACCTGACGGTCGAGGCGGCCTACGCCGCGGGGCTCGAGGACGTGACCCTGCTCGAGGAGCCGCAGGCGGCGCTCTACGCCTGGATCGCGGCCCACCGCGAGGACTGGCGCGAGCACCTCGTGGTCGGCGACGTCATCCTCGTGATCGACGTCGGCGGCGGGACCACGGACTTCTCCGCCATCGCCGTCCGCGAACAGGAGGGTGCGGTGGAGCTCCGGCGGATCGCGGTCGGCGACCACATCCTGCTCGGGGGCGACAACATGGATCTGGCGCTGGCGCACCTCGTCGGCCAGAAGCTCGCCGCGGAGGGCGGTGAGCTCGATCGCTGGCAGCTCACGGCCCTCACGCACGCCTGCCGCGGCGCCAAGGAGCAGCTCCTGACGCGCCCCGAGCTCGCGGCGGTGCCCGTCGTGCTGCCCGGCCGCGGCGCGGAGCTGCTCGGGGGCTCGCGCCGCACGGAGCTCACCCGCGCCGAGGTCGAGGCGGCGCTCGTCGACGGCTTCTTCCCCTGCGTGGAGGCGACGGCGCGCCCGGCGACGCGCCCGCGGTCGGGCCTCGCACAGCTCGGCCTGCCCTACGCGGCCGATCCGGCGATCACCCGGCACCTCGCCGCCTTCCTCGCGAGGCAGGCCGCGGCGGCGGCCGCCCTCGGCGCCCCCGCGGGCGCGCTGCTCCGCCCGACCCACCTGCTCTTCAACGGCGGCGTCACCAAGGCCCCGGCGTTCCGCGAGCGGCTGCTCGCCGTGCTGAACGGCTGGCTCGCGGCCGACGGCGCGCCGCCGGTGCGCGTGCTGCCGGGCGAGGATCCGGATCTGGCGGTCGCGCGCGGCGCCGCCTATTTCGCGCTCGTGCGCCGCGGCCGCGGCCTCCGGATCCGCGGCGGCACCGCCCGCGCCTACTATGTGGGCATCGAGAGCCCGACGCCCGCCGTGCCGGGCCTGGAAGCGCCCGTCACCGCGCTCTGCGTGGCGCCGTTCGGCGTGGAGGAGGGCAGCCCGCCCGAGCGCCTCGACGTGGAGCTCTGCGTCGTGGTCGGGGAGCCGGTGCGCTTCCGCTTCTTCTCTTCCTCGGTGCGCCGCGGCGACCGCGTGGGGACGGCGCTCGAGCGCTGGCTGCCGGACGAGCTCGCGGAGCTGGCGCCGATCGAGGTGACGCTCCCCGCCGAGGGCCGGGCCGAGGGGGACGTGGTGCCCGTGCGCCTCCAGACTTCGGTGACCGCGATCGGGACCCTCCTGCTCGAGGCGGTGCCGACCGACCCGGTGCAGGACGACGAGCGCTTCAAGGTCGAGCTCAGCGTGCGGGGCGAGCCCGCCTGGGCCTGAGAGGCGACGGTGACGAGGCGCGTCGTCGGCATCGACCTCGGCACCTCGCACACGGTGGTGGCCTCCTGCCCTCTACCGCGGCCGGGCCGGCGCCCGGAGCCGCCCGCGGTGTTCCCGATCCCGCAGCTCGTCTCGCCCCACACCGCGGAGCCGCGGCCGCTGCTCCCCTCCTGCCTCTTCGCCCCGTCCGCGGACGAGCCGTGCTCCGACCGCTGGGGCGGCCCGCCCTGGATCGTCGGGGAGCACGCGCGCCGCCGCGGTCGCGAGGTGCCGGGCCGCGCGGTGACCTCGGCCAAGAGCTGGCTCGCCCACGCGGCCGTCGATCGCACGGCCGCGATCCTGCCCTGGGGGCTCGAGCCCGAGGATCCGCTGCCGCGGGTGTCCCCGGTGGCGGCGAGCGCTCGCGTCCTGGAGCACGTGCGGCTCGCGTGGGACGCGGAGCACCCAGCCACGCCGCTCGCGCAGCAGGTGGTCATCCTCACCGTCCCGGCGTCGTTCGACCCCGTCGCCCGCGAGCTCACGCTGCGCGCCGCGGCGCATGCCGGGCTGTCGGTGCGGCTGCTCGAGGAGCCGCAGGCCGCGTTCTACGACTACCTCGCGCGCCATGGAACCGAGGCGCTCGCCGCGCTCGCCCGTGACCGCGGTGGGGCGTCGGTGCTCGTCTGTGACGTGGGCGGGGGCACCACGGATCTGACGCTCATCCGCGCCGCGCTCGACGCGCGGGGGGCGCTCGATCTTCGCCGCGTCGCCGTCGGCCGGCACCTGCTCCTCGGCGGCGACAACATGGATCTGGCGCTCGCTCACCACGTCGAGCAGCGCCTGTTGCCCGACGGGCGACACCTCGATGCCCGCCGCTTCGCGGCGCTCGTGCTCGCCTGCCGCGGGGCCAAGGAGGCGCTGCTCGACCCTGCGGGCCCGGCGACGGCGCGCCTCGCCGTCGCGGGCGCGGGCGCTTCCCTCGTCGGCGGCACGATCAGCGCCGCGCTCGGACGCGAGGAGGTCGAGGCGCTGATCCTCGAGGGGTTCTTCCCGGTGGTCCCGCTCGACGCGGAGCCGGCACGGGTGCGCGGCGGTCTGGTCGCGTTCGGGCTCCCCTACGAGCGCGATCCCGCGATCACGCGGCACCTCGCCGCCTTCTTCGCGCGGAGCGCGGCGATCCTCGAAGCGGGCTCGGACGCAGCGGCGCCCGGGCGCGGACCCACCGCGTTGCTGCTGAACGGCGGCGTCTTCCACGCCCCGCGCCTCGCCGAGCGGCTCGCGCGCACGGTTTCGAGCTGGAGCGCGGCCCCGGTGGAGCTCCTGCCCGTGACCGATCCCGAGCTCGCCGTCGCACGCGGCGCGGTGGCCTACGGCCTCGCCCTGGCCGGCCACGGCGCGACCATCGGCGGCGGTGCGACGAGCGCGTTCTACGTCGCCCTCGACGCCGGCGCCGCGCGTGGCGCCCGGCGCCTGCTCTGCGTCGTGCCGCGGGGCGCCAAGGAGGGCGAAGTCCATGTCGCCAGCCGCCACCCGCTGGCCCTGCGCGTCGGCGAGCCCGTGCGCTTCGAGGTATTCTCGGGAGACGCCGCGGTCCCCCACGCGCCGGGCGAGATCGTACCGCTCGGAGCCGAAGGGTTCGTCGCGTTGCCGGCGGTGACGGCAGAGTTCCCGGCGGAGGCAGGGTCGGGGCCGGAGCCGGGGGCGGGCAGGCGTGGCACTTCGGGGCCGCCGAGCGCGGCGGAGCTGCGCGTGCATCTGGAGGGGGAGCTCACGCCGCTGGGGACGCTGGAGCTCGCGTGCGGCAGCGGGGAGGGGGCGGCGCGATGGCGGTTCCGGCTCGCGTTCGACCTGCGGGCGGCGTCGGCGAATGCGGGGGCGGAGGGGACGGACGACCGCGCCAGCGCGGCTCCCGGGGCGCGCCGCCCGAGCGCGGCGCCGCCGGCGCCGCACCGCAACCTCGCGGAGGCGCTCGGCGCCATCGACCTGGTCTTCGGCAAGGGCCGCGCCGACGCCAGGCCAAGGGAGGCGAAGGATCTCTGGCGCACGCTCGAGAAGCTGCTGGGCGACCGCGGCGAGTGGACCACGGAAACCGCGCGCGCCCTGTTCGACGCCCTGGCCCCCAACGTCCGCGCCCGTCGACGCTCGGCCGATCACGAGCGGATCTTCTGGATGCTCGCCGGCTTCTGCCTCCGGCCGGGGTTCGGGGATCCGCGGGACGGCAAGCGCGTCGCCGTCCTGGTGCCGACCTTCGCCGAGGGCCTGGCGTTCCCGGGCGAGAGCCGCGGCTGGCAGCAGCTCTTCATCGCCTGGCGCCGCATCGTGGGCGGCCTGGAGGAGCGCACCCAGCTCGCCCTGCGCGACCGGCTGGATCCCTTCCTCGCCCCGTCCGAGGCCAAGCTCAAGAAGCCCAAGGGCTTCGCGCCGCTCGCCGCCGACGAGCTGGTCGAGCTCGCGTCCTGGCTCGAGCGTGTCCCGGTCCCTCGCCGCGCGGAGCTCGGCGGGTGGCTGCTCGAGCGCACCTGGACCAGCCGGGACCCGCGGCTCTGGTCCGCCATCGGCCGCCTCGGCGCTCGCGTCCCCGTCTACGCGAGCGTGCACCACGTGATCCCGCCATCCACCGTGGAGCGGTGGCTCGACCACCTCTTGCGCGAGAAGTGGCCCGATATGCCGACGGCGGCGGCCGCGGCGGCGCAGATGGCCCGGGTCACCGACGACCGCGCCCGTGACGTGAGCCCCAGCCTGCGCGCGACGATCGCCGCGCGGCTGGCCGAGGTGAAGGCACCCGACGAGTGGATCCGCGCCGTCCGCGAACACGTGCCGGTGGCCGCGAAGGAGCGCGCCGAGCGCTTCGGCGAGGAGCTGCCGGTGGGGCTCAGGCTGGTAGAAGGGTAGGGTTGCCCCCACTCGTCGGGGCTTCGCCCCGCCTGCCGCGCGCTCATGCGGAAGGCGCCCGCGCCGGCGGTTTGGGCCCCGCGGCTCCGTGCCCCGAGCGACGAAGTCGCTCGGATGAGCCGTGGGGGTGCACGCCTGGGGGAGTTGTGCGCGGCGAGCCAGGCAACCCACCCGCGGGTGGAGCAGAGCCGTTCAGGCGCAGCTCCACCGAAACGACGAAACACCGTTCGGCCCAGCGTAGCGGTCCAGCCGCCGCTCCGAGCCGCCCCGGAGGCGTCTCCGCCACCGCGGCCCGGATCACCCGCACCGCCGCTGCCGTACACGACCGCCTCCGCCGGGATCCGCACTACCCGGTACCCCATCATCCCGAGCGCGCGGTCCCGCCGCGCGCCCGCCCGCGCCCGCTCCGCGTGGTAGCCGCCATCCACCTCCACCACGATCCGTACCGCGGGCGCGAGAAAGTCGACGATGAGATCCCCGACGACCGCTTGCCGCCGAAACGCCACCCCGAGCCGGTTCCCGCGGAGCTCCTCCCACAGCCGCGCCTCGGACGGAGTGGGCGCCCGCCGCATCCCCAGGGCTCGCTCGGCGAGGACGCCCTGGCGCTGACGGGACTGAACGCGGGTACGAGCGGGCATGGTGATCTCCTCCGCCCGGCGGGGCGCCGGACTCGAGCCCCCAGGGCGCAGGTTCCGTGACGCGCGAGCTGACGTGGGTCGCAGCCCCTCGCCGCAGCGCGGCGCGGAACGTGCGCCGATCGGCGAGGTCCGGCGACCCGCCGGGCGGGGCGTCACCTTCCCGCCAAGTCTGGGGCGCCGACGCTGCGCCCGGCAGCCGCCGCGTTTCGCACCGCACCGCCCCCCACCCGTGGGCCCCCCGACTGCGCGCAGGACGCGCTGGCGCGTCGAGGACCGCCAACCCCCGCAGGATTGGGAGCGATCTGGGAATACCTCGCCCCCGGCCAGCGCTTCCGAGCACAGGCTAGGGGGGCCGCCCGCGCGCAGCGAAGCGAGCACGGGCTCGCACCCTCGCGGGCCCCACCGGGGGGCAGCAAGACTCGCCCCGTCCGAGGCCAAGCTCAAGAAGCCCAAGGGCTTCGCACCGCTCGCCGCGGACGAGCTGGTCGAGCTCGCGTCCTGGCTCGAGCGTGTCCCGGTCCCTCGCCGCGCGGAGCTCGGCGGGTGGCTGCTCGAGCGCACCTGGACCAGCCGGGACCCGCGGCTCTGGTCCGCCATCGGCCGCCTCGGCGCTCGCGTCCCCGTCTACGCGAGCGTGCACCACGTGATCCCGCCATCCACCGTGGAGCGGTGGCTCGACCACCTCTTGCGCGAGAAGTGGCCCGATATGCCGACGGCGGCGGCCGCGGCGGCGCAGATGGCCCGGGTCACCGACGACCGCGCCCGTGACGTGAGCCCCAGCCTGCGCGCGACGATCGCCGCGCGGCTGGCCGAGGTGAAGGCACCCGACGAGTGGATCCGCGCCGTCCGCGAACACGTGCCGGTGGCCGCGAAGGAGCGCGCCGAGCGCCTCGGCGAGGAGCTGCCGGTGGGGCTCAGGCTGGTCGAGGAGTAGGCGGGAGAGTCCGGCGCGACTGCCGCGCCCGGACGCGGGGACGAGGCGTCCTGGCGATCGCCCGCTACTCGTGCGTGGCAGGCCGCGGCGCGAGCGAGCGCACGCGAGCGACGCCGGAGACGGACCGGAAGGGGGGCAGCGGGCGCACGGTCGAGGGGTGCCGCCGACCGTCGACGGCGGTGAGGACCGCGAGCTGGATCCGCTGGAGGCGCGTCCCCGCGATACGGGCGCCGTCGGCCTCGACGAGATCGAAGCGGCCGATGGCGCGAGGACCCTGGGTCCGGACGCGGGAGCCGATGATCTGCACCCCCTCGGCGAAGAGCGCGGTGCTCACCGCCAGCAGGAGCCCGGTGCGATCGTTGGTTTCGAGCTCCAGGGTCAGCCGGGCTTCCGCCGGATGATCGAGGAAGCGAACGTGGGTTTCTGCGATACCCGGGGAGGTGCCCGCGAGGGCCTGCGCCTGGAGCCGGAGCGCCTCCCGCCCGCCCAACACCTCGAGCAGCGTCTCGCGCACGGCGGTCACGTCCGCGGTCTCGAGCGGTGCCCACTCCTCCCGTCGCCGGCGGCGTACCCGGAACAAGGAGATGGCCTCGACCTTACCCCGCGTGGAGCGGCGCGTGAAGGCCTCGGCCTCGTCGATGTCGAACCCCTCGAGCATCAGGCTGGCGCTGATGGCGGCGAGCAGGCCGGGCAGATCGTCCGCCACCACGCAGAGCGCCGGCTCCCCCCGAGCCGCGCCGCAGAGCCCGGCATGAGCGGGGAGCGGCCCGCGACCGAGCACCACGCGGGCGTGCTCCTGGATCTCGGCGCGGGAGAACTGCTCGCGGTAGCGGTGCGGCATGGTCGCGAGGAGTTCCTCGATGAAGGCTTCGGTCGGGACGATCGACTTCGAGACGTTGCTCATCGGCGCTCTCCTCGGGCCCGCGCGCCCGACTCGTCGTGCGCGCGCCGCGAGGGCTGCATGGGGCGGCGCTGACGTAACGCAAGCCTCCCCGGTCGGCGGTCGTCGGGTTGGTTTCCGACCCGATCGTACCTGGCCCTTCTCGGGGGTACCGGCCGCCGCGACGGTGCCCGATCCACCGCCAAACCGGAGCTGCTCAACGCGGCGCCGCAACGGTGCTGGTTGCACGCCGGGATGGGCCACGGGAGCGTGATCCGCCAGCGGGGCGTCCAGGCGTGATAGGCCACCGTGGGGCGAAATTGCTCGCTCGACGCATTCGCCGGGGCTGCAAGCCCGCGGCGTGGTTGACCACGCGGGGGTGGAGGGCGACGCCGTCTTCCCCGCGCGCCGGCTCCCGGATCGCGCTTCGGGATCGGTTAGCGGTAGCGGAGCAGGTCACCGATGAAGTGCGGCGGGTCGGGGGGCCGGCGCTTCACCCGCTCGGCGAGGCGGTGCAGCGCCGTGCCGCCGAGCGCCGCCGCGTCCATCGCCAGCGCGCCAGCAGCGCCGTACGCCTTGCGGTAGCAGCGCCGGCGAGACTCGAACCAGTACCGCGGAAGCCGGCGGTGCGGCGAGCCCATGCCGGTCGTCACCCCGTGAAGGTGGACCACACCGGCCTCGGGCACGTACCAGACCCCGAAGCCAGCCTCCCGGACGCGGCGGCAGAGGTCGACCTCCTCGAAGTAGAGGAAGAAGCCCTCGTCGAAGGTCCCCACGCGCTCGAGCACGTCCCGCCGCACCACCAGGTTCGCCCCGCTCACCCAGTCGACGGCGCGCGCCGCGGTCGTGTGGTCCATCGGGACGCGGTGCTCGTGGAGGAGCCGCGTGAGGACGCCGATCCGGGCGCAGCCCTCGAGCTCACCGAGGAAGGTGGGGAAGCGAAACGCGGCGCACTGGAGGCTCCCGTCCGACGAGTAGAGCGGCCCCCCCACCACGCCGGCCTCGGGGTGCGCCGCGAGGAACTCGACGAACGCGCGGACCGTGCCCGGCGTGGGCCTGGCGTCCGGGTTCAGGAGGTAGAAGGCGTCAGGCGGCGGGTCGAGCGCGAGCGCCGCGCGAATACCGACGTTGTTGCCGGCACCGAAGCCCCCGTTGACCGGCGACTCCAGCAACCGCACCCGATCACCGTAGCCCCGCTCGGCGAACGCCGCGCGGAGGACCGCGACGGAGTCGTCCGGAGAATGGTTGTCGACGATCCAAACCGTAGCGTCCTCCAGGGCCTCGAGCTCGGGGACGAGCGCGGCCAGCATGTCGAGCACGTAGGGGGCCGAGCCGTAGTTGACGGTGACGACGGCGAGCTTCACGGTGAGCATCGGTACCATGGCGCCGCCGGCGGGGCGAAGTCGATCACGCGGTCAACCGCCATACCCCCGCGGATGCTGTGACTGCCACCGCCAGACGTCGGCGCACATTTCGTCGAGGGTCCGCCGCGCCTCCCAGCCGAGCTCACGGCGCGCCTTGTCGACGCTCGCGTAGCACTCGGCGACATCGCCGGGGCGCCGCGCGACGACGCGGTATGGGACCTTGCGGCCGCTCGCGCGCTCGAAGGCGGCTACGACCTCGAGGACGGTCTGGCCCCGGCCGGTCCCGAGGTTGTAGGTCACGATGCCGGGGCTCGCCTCGAGCGCCGCGAGGCTCGCGAGGTGGCCCCGGGCGAGGTCCACCACGTGGATGTAGTCGCGGACCCCGGTGCCATCGCGGGTGGGGTAGTCGCCGCCGAAGACCCGGAGCTCCGGGCGATGGCCGACGGCGACCTGCGCGACGAACGGCATCAGGTTGTTGGGGATCCCGCGCGGATCCTCGCCGATCTGCCCGCTGGGGTGGGCCCCGACGGGGTTGAAGTACCGCAGGAGCGCGACGTGCCAGCTCGGATCCGCCTGGCAGACGTCCCGCAGGATCTCCTCGATGAAGAGCTTGGTGCGCCCGTAGGGGTTGGTGACGCGGACGGGAAACTCCTCGGTGATGGGCACCGCGTCCGGCTCTCCGTACACCGTGGCCGACGAGCTGAAGACGAGACGCTTGACCCCATGGCGCGCGAGCGCGTCGAAGAGGACGATCGCCCCGCGGACGTTGTGGTCATGATACCGGAGCGGCTGCTCCACCGATTCGCCGACGGCCTTCAGGCCTGCGAAGTGGATGACGGCGTGGTGCTCGGCAGCCGTGAGCACCCGGTCGAGCGCGGCCGCGTCCCGCACGTCCGCTCGATGAAAAGTGAGAGCGCGACCGGTGAGTCGCTCGACGCGTCGCAGCGCCTCCTCGCTGCCGTTCTCCAGGTTGTCGACGACGGTGACGTCGTGCCCCGCCTCGAGCAGCTCCAGCGCGGTGTGGCTGCCGATGTACCCCGCGCCGCCGGTAACCAGGATCCTCATCGTCGCTGCTCCTCGCGCCCGCGCGATGGGCGCGTCGGCGCGGCGGATCCTACACCGGCCGGGGACGGCGCGCTCAGGCCAGGAGCGCCCAGTCGGCCGTCAGGAGCGCGTAGCCGGCGATGGCGGCGTTGGTCGTCGCGTGCCCCATCACCGCGTCCGAGAGCCGCCCGCGACGGATGGCGAGCCAGCCGTAGGCCATCCCGGCGGCGGTGCCGAGCAGCCACTGCGAGTGCAGGAGCCCGAACGCGAGGGAGGAGGCCACCAGGGCGAGGAAGGTCGCGGCCCCGAAGGGCAGCTCGGTGAAGTCGCGCGCCACGAGGCGCCGCATCAGGTATCCGCGGAACGCGAGCTCCTCCGCGAGCGGCACCGTGACCACGGCGCCGAGCAGACGAAACGCAACCCAGGCCGCGGCGAGCGGCGTCGGCAGCGCGTCCACGCCCGCCCGCAGCGTGGCGCCCGCCTCCGGGTCGGTGCGCGGGAAGACCGCGATCCACAGCGCCGCGACGGCCAGGCCCACCGCGACCGCGAGCCAGCCCCCCGTGAGGTCCAGGCGGGGATAGGCCCGACGGTAGGCGTAGAGCAGCGCGGCCGCGGCGAGCACCCGCAGCGGGTAGGCGGCGTCGAACCCGTGCGTGAAGAGGCCGGTGACGAGCGCCACGGCGAGGATGGCGAGCAGCGGCAGCAGGTAGGCCGCGACCCGGTTCGGCCCGGCGGCGTGGTCTTCGGAACCGCCTGGGACCGCGACCTGGAACGGCACCCAGCGGCGGGCGATCCAGACGGCGGCGAGCGCCACCAGCGTGAAGAACAGCCAGCCCGCCTTCGAGTGGAAGCCGCCGAGCGCGACCTCGGGGGAGAACCAGGTCCCGATGGCGATGAGCGTGACCACCCGCACGACGTTGAGCAGCCAGATCGCCGCCAGCGCCAAGGGGAGCAGGAGCCAGGCGAGGGGCCAGCGCAGCGTCCGCCGCTCGACGTACAGGAAGACGCCGAGGAAGGCGGCCATCAGCCCGAGCCCCTCGATGCCGGAGCAGACGGGGGCGATGCTGATGAAGAACCGCGCGGTGCCAACCTCGGCCGTCTCGACGGACGCCACGGGATCGGACGCGAGCACCGTCAGGATCGCGTGCACGACCTCCAGCGTCGCCCGGATGAACGGCGCCGCGATCACCTGGGCCAGCAGGCCCGCGCCGAGGGCGAGTACCCCCACCACGAGGCCCACGACGAGCGCGGCTCGGGCGGCCCAGAGCGCGCGCGCCAGTCGCGCTGGCAGCCAGAAAGCCGCGGCCAGGGCGGCAACCGCCACCGGCACCAGCAGGAACCAGGCGAGGAGCCAGGGCCGCAGCGACGGATCGACCGCGCGCGGCTGCCCGCCCGTCACCACCTGGGTGACGAGGTAGAGGACCGCGAGGGTCGCGACGTGAATGCCGAGCGCGAGCCATCGCTGGGACGGTGGGGCGCTGGGCTGCTCGAGGTCACGGAGGATCGCCCGCGCGCCCTCCCCGCCCGCGAACCAGGCCCCGACGACCACCAGGAACCCGAGCGGAGCGACAGCGCCCACGCCGCCGAGCAACCCCTCCAGCCCGGCGGGGACGAGCAGGGTCCGCGCGTCGATCGAGTAGCTGACCGTCAGGTACTCGGCCGCGAGCAGCAGCAGGAACAGCCCCCAGGCGGGGAGGCGGCTGCTCCGTTCCTGCGAAGGGGCGCCGCGAGCGTCGACGATCGGGTCGACCCCTGCTTCCCCGGCGCTCCGGCCCCCCTGCCCCGTCGCTGGTCCCCGCTCGGTCACGGTTCGCCTCACCTCCTCAGCGCGCCTCGGCGAGCGCCTTGCGCGCGGCGGGAGCGTCGGCAAACTCCCCGGGAGCGGCCAGCGCCTCGCGCAAGAGCCGTTTTCCCTCCGCCGCTTCACCCGCCGCGAGCAGCACGGCGCCGAGGTGATACTTCACGGTCGCGCTGGCAGAGGGGGAGTCGATCTGCTGCAGGAGCCGCCGCGCGCGCTCGAGGTCCCCCTTCCCTCGGCGCTTGAAGAGGGCCCACGCGAGGGTGTCCGTGACCGCCGCCTGGTCGGGCGCGAGCCGGTGTGCCCGCTCGGCGAGCTCGACGGCCTTCGCGGCGTCACCGAGATCTTCGGCGTAGAGCATCGCCGTATTGTTCAGGGTCACCACGTCGCCCTCGGCGAGCCGCAGGACCCGCTCGTAGTAGGCGACGGCCTGCCTCGCGTCGCCGGTCCGCGCCAGGAACGACGCGATCTCGGCGAGGACGGCGGCCGAGCGGGGGTTCTTCTGCTCCGCCTCACGCAGCGTGGCGAGGGCCTCGTCACGGGCGCCCCGGCGCTCCTGCAGCGCGCGCAGGGTCGACCAGAGGCGGACGTCGCCGGGTACGCTGGCGAGGGCCTCGCGCAGCACGCCCTCCGCCGCCGCCGGGGCCCGTGGGTCGTCCGTGAGCCGCGCCAGCAGCAGCCAGAGGTCGGCGCGCTTCGGCGCCTTCTCGACCTCGCGGCGGACGCGCTTCACGGCTTCTGCCCGGCGGCCCGCGCGCTCGTCGAGCTCCACGAGAGTCGAGAGCGTCTTCACGTTGCCGGGCTCGAGCCGGAGGGCCTCCTCGAGGTGGGCGGTAGCGGCCACCAGGTCCTTCGCCTCGAGCTCGGCCACTCCGAGGAGCTCGTAGACGGCGGCCGGCGCCCCTCGCTTCGCGAGCGGCCCGAGTCGGGTGGCGGCGGCGCGGGGCTGCCCTTCGATCAGATCCAGCCGGGCCAACGTGAGCGCGGTGGGCAGGCTCCCGGGCTGGAGCTGCCTCAGCTTCTCCAGCTCGACGCGAGCGCGCGCCCGGTCCCCCTTGCGGACCAGACACTCCGCGAACATCAGCTGCAGGCGAGCGTACTGGGCAGAACGCTGGTCCGGGGTGGCACGAAGTGCCCGTTCGATGGTCACCATCGCGGACGGCGCGTCGGTGAGGAACTGATGCTCGGCGCGGATGCGCAGGGTGACGGCGTCATCCGGACGGTCGGGGAGCAAGGCGAGGAAGCGGCCGGTGATCTCGTGGGCGCCGATCGCGTGGCTCAGCGCGGCCCCCTGCGCGAGGGAGTGCGGGTCGTGCAGCTCCTTCGCGAGGCGGGCGAGGAGCTGGGCGGCAAGCTCGCGCTGCCCCGCGCGGATCGCGAGAGCCACCAGGGCCATGGCCGAACGCTCCGAGTCGAGGCCCGCGCGGTCGGCGTCCTGCCGAGCTGCCCGCACGCGATCGAGCTCCCCCAGCCTCGCCAGCAGAGTCGCCCGCGCGAGATGCAGCTCGGCCGGGACCAGATGCGCCCCCGCGTCGAGCGACGGTGGCTTCGCCCACGCCTCCAGGCGCTGAAGCGACGCGCGGGCGCGCGGCGCGTCGTTGGCGAGCAGCGCCTCGAGCAGGAGCGCGCCGAGGTCGGCGGAGAGCGCGCCGATCACCTCATCGATCCCCCGGCGTGCCTCCTCGAGCTTCCCGAGCATCACCCGGACTCGCACGAGCGCGAGCCGCACCGCCGGATCGGCGAGGCTGGCCCGCGCCTTCTCCAGGCTCTGCTCGGCGCGCGCGTAGTCCTGAAGTCCCTCGTAGGCGAGGCCGCGCAGCAGCTCCGCCGACCCGGAGCCTGGATCACGCGCCTGATCGATCTCCGCCAGTGCCCGCTGCGGATCGCTCTGGACGAGGCGCGCCGCCTCGCCCAGGTGCACGTCGGGAGGTGGCGCCTTGCTGCACGCCGGAGCGCCAAGCCCCAGCGCCCCCATCAAGGCGGACCTGCTGATGATCCTGCTGAACCGCCCGATGCGCGGGCGGCCGGTCACGCCGAGAGGACCTGCTGGCGGCGCCGCCCGTACAGCATCGCGATGCCGCCGGCGAGGAGGGCGAGGGCACCGGCGCCGGTCACGGGATCAAGCTCGGGCACGGAGCTGGCAGTGGTCATCGAGCTGACGTCCGCGCTCAACGCAGGAAGGAAGCCGTAGCGGACTTCGAGGTGGGCACCCGCGGCGTTGAGGCTCGACGGGAGTGAACCGTCCTGCTCCAGACGCACGTTGGGGAAAAAGAGGCCGACCATGTAGCTTCCGGGGTAGTCGCTCTCCGCCTGGGCAATGAAGTTGGCGCCCCACAGGATGACCCCACCATTGGCGCCGTTGATGACCTCGATCTGGTCGATCTGAAGCGTCGGATCCGCCATGCCGCCCAAAGCGGGCGCTGCATCGTCGTAGGAGAAGCTCCCGGTCAACTGTTCACCGACGCTCAGAGTCGCTCTGAGCTCAGGGGACGAGACGCTGGTGATGTTGGCCGTGAAGTCGTAACTGACGGTTTCCGCCTGCGCCGTGACACTGAACGCAAGACCAGTTAGGAGAGTGGCGGCGGCGACCACGGTGCGGAGCAGGACGGGGTGGGCCATGGTTCGGGTCTTTCTGGGCTCTTCGGTTGGCTAGGCTCGTGGTGACACTGCTGCACGGAAGCAACTAGGCACACACGAAGCTACATTGTCGCTTATTAGCTTCATCCCACACCTTGGTCAACGCAATTGACTTCCGAGGGATTCTTTTTTCTTGACCTTCTGGTTCGCGTTCACCCCCCGGGGTGAGCTCGGCGCGAGGCCTCGCACAAACAGATGGAGATTCGGGAGCTTGGCAAATGGCAGCGGGATCCTGCGCGGGCAGAGGAATTCCCGATTCGCGCCTGACCGTTCCTTCGTTGACCGGACATGACGTCTTCTTCTCGCCCCAACCCCGACCCCAGGGGTCGGCGCAGCGAAGGCGACTACGGCGCGCGGCGCCGCCCACCCCTCACCCCGGACAATCCGCGTCGCACGTCACGGCGGTGCCGCCCGGGCAGACGGTGGCGGTGCCGCCGCACTCGCGGAAGGCGCAGGCGCTCCCGGCGTCACCGGCCGGGCAGTCGAGCACGCAGGCGGCGCCGGCGGGGCACTCGACGGCGCAGTCGCCGTCGCTGCAAGCGAACCGGCAAGTGGAGCCGGCGGCGCAGCGGCAGGTCCCGTTGGCGCAGGTGCCGTCGCAGCGCGGGTTGTCGCCCTCGCACGCGACGTGGCAGGGGCCGGAGCGACAGGCGAAGACGCAGTCGCTGCCGGCGCCGCAGGTGCAGGTGCCGTTGCCGCAGGTCCCGAGGCAGGCGGAGCCCGGAGCGCAGGTGACGTGGCAAGGCTCCGCCGCGCAGGAGAAGGTGCAGCGGCTGTCGGGGCCGCAGACGCAGTCGCCGTTGGCGCAGTCGCCGCTACACTCGGGGTTGTCCCCGACGCAGAGCACCGAGCAGGGCGGCGCGGCGCAGATGAACCCGCAGCGCTCGCCCGGCGGGCAGGCGCAGTCGCCGGCGTCACAGGGCAGCGGCCCGTCATCGTCGTCGCAGGCCGCGAAGACCAGCGCACCGAGGAGCGCGAGCGCGCCGCGCCGGAGCCGAACCGACCAACGTGACGCCATCGAGCGCGAGCGTCGCGCGCCCTCGCGCCGCCGGCAAGGCTCACCGCGCCGGCGCCCTCGCGCCGCGCTGGTCCGCGCCTCTCACCCGGCACCAGATCCGGCCTGCGGAGAGCATTGACGGTCGGCCGGTCCTGGGCTCCAGTCGAGCGTGTGAGGGCGAAGGGCCGCTCCGGGCTGCTGGCGGCGCTGCTGGTCGCGGCGGCGGCGTGCAAGGGGAGCCCGCCGACGGCGGGGGGCGAATGTTCCGTCGAGGGCAGCCACGCCTGCGCGAGCCCGACCACGCACCTCGCCTGCCAAGGGGGCCGCTGGCGCGCGTACCCCTGCCGTGGCCCCAAGGGTTGCACCGTCAACGCCGACGTCGTCGAGTGCGACGCGACCCTCGCGGAGGTGGACACGCCATGCGATCGCGAGGGTCACCGCGCCTGCTCGGCCGATGGCAAGAGCGAGCTCGACTGCGCGCGCGCCAAGTGGCGAGTGGCGAGCGCCTGCCTCGGGCCGCGCGGGTGCTCGGTCATAGACCTGGGGAACGCCTACACCGTGGAGTGCGACGCGTCCGTCGCGCGCGCCGGAACGCCCTGCCGCAACGGCAGCACCCGCGCCTGTTCGGAGGACGGCCGGCACGAGCTCGAGTGCGGGGACGGCACCTTCCGCGAGCGAGCCGAGTGCGCGAAGGGTTGCACGGCGTCCCGCGAGGGCAAGCGGATCACGATCCGCTGCGAGTGAATCGGCGCGACCGGCGCGCCGTCCCCTTCGCGGCGGGCGCCAGCCGTCAGCTCTCGGAGGGCGGCGGGGTCGCGGCGGGCGGGACGGCGGGGGGCTCGCGCAGCTCACTCGGCAGCTCGGTCGAGGGTGGCTGGCTCACGCTGGCCGGCGTCGCGCCCCCGCGCGTTCCGCGCGCGCAGACGCGCCAGCGCGCGGTCGTCTCGTCGAGATCGCGGGTCCTGCTCTCGAGCTCCTGGCGACAGGCGAAGACCTGCTTGCCCTGCTCGGCCGCGCTCTCGCGCGCGAGCGCGAGAGCGCGCTCGAAGCCGGCGATGCGCAGCTCAGCGGCGGCGGCGTTCACCTCGAGATCCGCGACCGCAGCCCGGCTCGCCTCGAGCTCGGTGACCGCGGCGTCGCGTTCGCCGCGCGCGAGCCGGAGCGCTCGCCGGCACTCGTCGAGCTCGCGCAGGGCCGCCGCGGCGGCGACCGCCGCCGCGGGCGCGGGCTCCTGGACGCACTCGGCCGGGCTCACCGACGGGGCCGGCGACGCCGTCGATCCGGCGCCCTCGGGGGCCGCGGCGGTGACGACGGCGACGGACGCCTCGCTCTCGGGGTCGGATGGCGCCGTCACCGCGGCGGGTTGCCGCCCGGCGAGGACCCCGACCGCGAGGGACGCGAGGCCCGCCGCCGCCGCCGCGGTCGGCCAGCGCGGACGGGACAGGCGCGCGGCGGCGGCGCGCCGGAGAAACCGCTGCTCGTCGGCGGTGAGCTCCCCCGCCGTTTCCGCCCACCGGAGCAGCGGCCGGAGCTGCCTCCGGCTCGGGACCTCCCCGCGCAAGAGCCACGCCTCCACCGCGGCGGCGAACGGCTCGTGAGGCTGCGCCAGGCGCTGCAGGCGTCGCGCGACCTCGCTCATCTCGGGGCGCCGCTCGGGGTCGAAGGCGAGCAGATCGGACAGGAGCGCGATCCACGGCGCGGGCAGATCCGGGCGGCGGCCGAGCACCTCGGTGACGTGCTCCGGCTGCAGCAGCAGGTGCCGTGGGCCGAGCAGGTCGCCTTCCTCGGCGCGGCAGGCCACCAAGAGCAGCATCACGCCGAGCGCGAACACGTCCGCCTTGCCGGTCACCGCGTGCGCAGCGCCGTTCTGCTCCGGGGCCATGTACGGCGGCGAGCCCATCACCGTGCCGAGCTCCGTGACGTAGCGGGTGATGGCGCGCTCGTGGGCGCCGGCGAAGAGCGCCAGGGGCGCCTTGGCGATCCCGAAGTCGAGGATCTTCGGCCGCCCGCCGCCCGCCGCGGGGCTCCCGCGCGTGACGAGCACGTTGTCGGGCTTCAGATCGCGGTGAACGATCCCGAGCCGGTGCGCCGCGGCCATCGCGGCGGCCACCTGGTGCGCGACGCGGGCCACGTTGGGGAGCTCGGCGGCCTCCGGGTGCCGGCGGAAATGCTCGCAGAAGGGGAGCCCGTCGACGTACTCCATGGCGATGAACGCCGGCGTCACGCCCGCGGGGCTACTGGCGCGGATCTGCACGATCGCGGGGTGAGCGATGGCCCGCGCGATGGCCTCCTCGGTGTGGAAGCGCGACAGCACCTGCTCGCGGACGCGTTCGTCCCCCGGCTCGCGGAGCACCTTGAGCGCGACCAGCCGGAACGAGCCCTTCTGACAGGCGAGGTACACGTCCGCGAACCCGCCGCGCCCGAGGCGCCCGAGGATGCGATAATCGTGTACGTTTTCAGGCAGTTGGTCCCCCGGCTCGGGGTCCGTCTCGACCGTTCCGTCGCCGACCATGGTCCGGGCGAAGGGTATCGCGAGGCGGCGCGGGCCAGACAAGTTTCCCGCGAACGGAACGCTCCGTGCGAAGAGCGGTACGACTGGGTGCCTCGCGAGGAATGACGAAGCCCAAGGTGGCCGCCCGCCGTGAGGACGCGCACTTGAAGGAGCGCCCGCCGCCACGCTGCGCGTCCCCACGCATGGGGGCGCAAGACGGGCGGCGACTCACCGTCGACTCATTCCGCCAACGACGACCCGATCTGCGAGGTCAGCTCTCGTCCACCGTGCACCGCGGAGCGCTCGGGATCCCTCCACATGGAACCGGCGTCCGCGCGTATCGGATTTGTGTCGCCTCATCACATCGAGTGAGCTCGCGCCGTGGCCGCGTCGATTCCGTGATCCGGTGTGGTAGGCGCCGCTCGCCTGGGGTAGGTTTCCGAGGTCGGTTGGAGCGGAGGCGATAACCATGTCCATGCACCGAGCAATCCTCGCATTCGCAGTGATCACGCTTGCCACGCCCTGGGCGAGCGCGCAGGAGATCTACGTCGACTCGGTCGCCGGCTCGGACGACAACGACGGCGCGACGCCGGACACGCCGCGCCGGACCCTGCCGAGCGGCGGCATGGGAGCCTCCGCCTTCGACACCCTGTACCTGAAGGCGGGCGGCACCTACGAAACCACGGGCCTGCGGGTGAGCAACGCGACCGTCACGCGCTACGGCGAGGGCCCCGCGCCCGTGGTGAAGGGCATCGCCGACGGGTACGGCGTGATCAATGTCGCCGGCAACGCCGTGGTGGACGGGATCAAGGTGACGGGGCTGAGCGGCAACGGCTTCAACGTCTCGGGCAGCGGCAGCGAGATCATGAACTGCGAGGTCGACGGCTCCGAGGGCCTGATGATGGGCTTCGGGGTGAACGGCACCGACAACTACATCCACCACAACAACGTCCACCACCTGGGCGTCAGCATCTCCGGCAGCGAGATGGGCACCTCGGGCGGCGCCGAGGCCTACATGATCATGGGGTCCGGCAACGAGATCGCTTACAACGTGGCGAGCGAGTGCTGGAGCGACAACACCACCCTCGGCGGGGCAGAGGGCGGCTGCCTCGAGATCGTGAACGGGCAGGCCGGCACCACGATCGAGAACGTCCGCTTCCACCACAACTACTGCACCACCAGCGTCGGGCTCTTCGAGGGCTGCAGCGGCAACTTCACCGGTGCCGACCAGATCCAGCTCCACCACGCGATCATTCGGGATTCGCTGGTCGCCTACAACGTCGCCATCGACGCGATGTGGCTGTACCTGCTGCAGCCCGTGAACACCGATTTCATCAACCTCGTGTTCGAGCACAACACGCTCGTCCACACGGCCCGGAACGACGACATCCCGCAGGGCGCCGCGAGCGCGTTCACCCTCGCGGTGGAGCAGGAGACGGTCAACGGCACCACCTACGGCCCCTACCGGCTGGCGGACGCGCCGAACCAGGACGTCATCGTTCGCAACAACGTCTTCCTCGTGAACGGCGGGAGCGGGATGTTCAACGGGTCGCTCAACCCGGCCTGGAACTACAACAACGTCTACGTGGGCACGAGCCCGTTCTCGGCGATGGGGGGCGGCACCGGCTGGACCCGGAACGACACCGAGCTCGTGCTCACGGTCGACGAGGCGGGGATCGGCGACGCCGGGCGCCCGAGCGCGGGCAGCCCCGCCATCGACGCCGGCTCGACCCGCACCTGGCAGAACCAGGCCTGGACGGACTTCGACGGCAACGCGGTCCCGCTCGGCGCCGGGCCAGACATCGGCGCGTTCGAGTACTGCGACGAGGCGAGCGGCGAGGATTGCCAGGACGCCACCGTCGTCGACACCGGGCCCGACACCGGCACCGGCACCGGAACCGCCAGCACCGACACGGGCACCGGCACCGGGACCGCGACCGGAACCGGCAGCGACACCGGCACTGGCGCCACCAGCACCGACACGGGTACCGTCACCGCCGCGACCGGCACCCGAACTGGCACCGGAACCGGCACTGGAACTGGCACTGG
Source organism: uncultured Polyangiaceae bacterium (assembly GCA_964454025.1). Classification (GTDB taxonomy): domain Bacteria; phylum Myxococcota_A; class Polyangia; order Polyangiales; family Polyangiaceae; genus JAFGBI01. Next base: position 77,718 of record CAYVRP010000020.1, read on the forward strand.
AACTGGCACCGGAACTGGCACCGGAACTGGCACCGGAACCGGGACTGCTACCGGCACTGGAACTGGCACCGGAACCGGCCGCATTTGTGCGGCGCCGCTGGTACTCTGCGGCGACGCCTGCGTGGATCTCGCGGCCGACCCCGGCAACTGCGGCGCCTGCAGCGCGTCCTGCGACGTCGGGCTGGTCTGCTCCGCCGGGGCCTGCACGAGCAGCTGCGCGAACGGGCAGACCCAGTGCGGCCAGGGGTGCACGGACCTGCTAACCGACGTGCTCAACTGCGGCACGTGCCGGCACGTCTGCCAGACGGGTCAGAGCTGCTCCGGCGGACAGTGCGTCGGGGAGGCGACCGGTGGCGATCCGACCGTTCCGGTCGAACAACCCACGCAGCCAACCACCTCGACGAGCCGGGACGAATCCCTCGAGGCCGCGCCGGAAACCGAAGAGGAGCCAGGCTGCGCCTGCGTCACGGCCGGCGCTGGCTCGACCGAGCGCGGAGCGGCGCTGGCGGTGCTGCTCGGACTGGCAGCGCTCGCGCGCCGCCGCCGGCGCTGACGAGCGCGCCCTCCGGGGCCGCCACCGGCGGGCGCGAACCGGGCATCATCTTCCCGGGCGCGCCCGCCAAACGTTGTCGCCGAGGTGGAGGAGGCACGATAAGCTCCGCCCACCCGTCACCTGGGTCCAGCGCTCGAGGGAGCCGGACGCCGCCGGGAGACGGCCGTCGCCCGCCTCGCGCCGCCATGGATCCCGCAGTCCTCGCCTCCCTTGCCTCGTCCCGCGTCGGGGCGAAGACGCCCGACGGGTGGCTGCTTCGCCGCCTGGAGCGAGTCGATCTGATGGCGGCCACCTACGGGGCCGAGGACGACACGGGCGGCACCGCGACGGTGCGAGTCCTCAGCCCTCCCCTGGCGAGGCGGCCTGACGCCGTGCTCTCGTTCGGCGCGACTGCCCGACTGACCAGCGAGGTCGACCACGAGGACGCGGTCCGCCTCCTCGCGGTGGGCCCGCTCGCGGAGGGAGCGCCCTATGTCGTGCTCGCGCCGCACCCCGGCGCAACCGTGGCCGAGCTGGTCGCGCGCCGGCCGGGCCGGGGTCCCCCGGGTGAGGCGCTCCGCCTGGTGTGCGAGGCGCTCGCGGTGCTGGACGTAGCCCACTCGGCGGGCATCCTGCACGGCGCCCTGGGCCCCGATCAGCTCGTGGTGACCGAGTGCGGCTCGGTGAAGGTGCTGGGCTTCGGCGCCGCGCCCCTCCTGGCGGAGGCCCGCGAGGCGCTCGGCGTCGAGCCCACGCCGACGCAGGTGGCCTTCACCGCGCCCGAGCTCCGCGAGGACCCGTCTGCGCGGCCGTCAGTCGCCATGGACCTCTGGGGCGTCGGCGCCATCCTCTTCCATCTGCTCACTGGAGAGCTACCGCGGGTGAGCGAGGCTGCTGCCGGGCACCTCCTGGTCGAGCAGCACACCGCGCGGGGCGGGAGCGCGCCGGGCCACGGCGCCCCCGCGGCGCTCGAGGAGCTCGTCGCCCGGAGCCTCGCCCGCGCGCCCGAGGCGCGGTTCCCATCCGCCGCGTCCTTCCGGGGCGCGGTGGCCCGCGTGATGGCCTTGCCCGACGTGCTCGCGCTGCGCCCGCTCCGCGGCTCCACGCCCCCGCGCTCGGAGCCCCCGCCGTCCCGCGATCGGCTGGGGCCAACCGCGCTCACCGAGCCGCGGCGAACCGCCACGGGGCTCGGACCGGCCGCACCGCTGGCGACGGACGCTCCGCGCCTGCTGGACGGGCCCCTTCCGGCCCCACGCGCCGAGCTGAGCCCGTCGGCTGCCGTCGGCGGAGCCAGCCCGGGCGACGGAGCGAACGCGCTCGAAGCCACCTCTCTCCCCCAGGCGCTCGGCCTGGCGTGGTCCGAGCGCGCGCTGGGGGAGTTCGCCGCGGGCGAGGAAGGGCTCCGGGACTTGCTCGCGCTCTGCCGCGAGACCCCGGGCGCCGCGATCGAAGCGGCGGTCCTTCCCTGGGGCCTCGAGGACGAGCGAGGCAACACCTGGGAGGCCCAGGGGGTGCTGCTGCGGGGGATCCACGCCCTCTACGCCGGTGGCCTGCGCCGGATCGTCCTCGGCGCCGCGGTCGACGAGGTCGCCTTGGAGGCGCTCGTCGACCTGCCGCTCGTCGCCGAGGGGATCGACGACGTGACGCGCTACCTCGGCGAGCTCGCCAGCCGGCTCGGCGGGGCCATCGAGGTGGTGCGGCCGCGGCGCGCGGCGGAGCGCGACGACGCGGCGACGATGGCGGAGCGCCGGGAGCTCGTCGCGCACGTGCGCTTCGACACGAGCGCTCAGCTCGAGGACTGCTGGCGCACCGCGAGCCGCTGGCGTGCGGCCGAACTGCCCGGCGCCTGGCGCGCCGTCGTCGCCGCCGATCTGTCGCCCTGGCTGGACGAGCTGCCCTGGAGCCGCGATCCGCGGCGGCGAGGCACGCTCTGCCAGAAGCTCGCGGGGGACGTCGCGGCGGAGCAAGCCTGGGAGGCGCTGCTCGAGTCCGCGTACGCTCCCGTCGAGATCCCGACCGAGGCGGCGCGCCGCTCCAGCCCCACCACGCGGGCTCGCGCGCTGCGCGCGCTGGCGTGCTTGATCCCCGGGGAGCAAGGCGGGGTCACGGTGGAGCGCGAGTCGGCCGTAGTCGCGCTCGTCGAGGCGCTCGCGCAATGCGGCGCGGAGGGCGACGAGACCCTCGCCTTCCGCCTCGAAGGGACCGTCCCCCTGCTCAACGACGAGCCGCTGTGCGACACCCGTGAGGCGCACGCCAGGGCGAAGGTCCTCGCGGAGCGGCTCCGCGAGCTCGAGATCGGTGAGCTGTCGCTGGCAGTCACGCTCACGGTGCGGGCTGCACGCGAGCTCGCGGCGCGGGCGGCGAGCGGCGCGGGAGCGCTCCGCGAGGGGGCGGTTTCGGGCGTGTCCGTCGTCCCGCCAAGGAGCAGGGACGGGCGGGCCTCCGGCAGCGAGCCGCCGAACCGGCTCCTCTATCGCCACGCGGGATCGCTGGCGCGGCTGCGCCGCTCGCTGGCGAGGCTGCCCGCGGCGGCCGCCGAAAGCTTCGAGGTGTGGCGGGGCCTGGCCGACGAGCTCGCGCGCGCGCCGCAGGAGAGCTTCTGCACCGCCCTGGCCCTGACCCTGGCCGGATCTCAGCGTGGTCACGTTCCCCGCGCGCTGCAGTCGGCGTGCCTCGTCGCGGCTGCGGCCCGTGACGCGGGGGCGACCCCGGCGGCCGTCACCCGCGTCACCCTCGCCGCGCTCATCCTGGCCGCCGGACGCGCGCGAAGCCCGACGCCGGCCGCGAGCGAAACCACCGCGGCGGTCGCGACCCTCGCGGCCGCGGCGCGCCCGGCGGATCCGGACGGTCGCACCGCTTGTGTCGTCGCCGCCCGTTCGGCAGACATCCTGCTCGGCGGATCGGCGCCCGCGGTACGCCGCGGGTCCGGGAGGCCGATCTCCCGACCTCCTGCGAGCCGGGCGAGCACGGCGTCAGCGGAGCTGGTGGTAGCGGCGGGCGAGCTGCTCGAAGCGATCGGCCCGACCGTGGGGGACGAGGCGGGCCGGACGCCCGCGGAGGCGCTCCGTTGGCTGGCGGTCGAGGGAAACCGCGCGCACAACGCCGTCGGCGCCCTCGTCGGTACCCTGGGTGGGTTGCCCGTGGGTACGGTAGTGGAGCTCGACAGTGGCGCCTGGGCCGTGGTGGCCTCGCCGCCGGTCCACCCGCGCGCCCTCGATCGGCCGACGGTCCGCATCTTGACTGACGAGTCCGGGCGCGCGCTGGCGCGGCCAAGGCCCAGGGATCTCGCAGTGTCGAGCGGGCCTCCCGAGCGGGTCGCCCGCCTCGTCCCCGCCGCCAACTGCCGCTTCAACGCGGCGCGGGCGTTCGCCGACTAGCCGGCCGACTGTGGAGAGCGCGCCCGGTGCCAAACTGAGATACGCTGCCGACCCGATGTCACCGGACGGCGGTGCCCTGAGCGTGCTCGTGGTCGATGACGACGTCGTCTTCGCCCGCTCGCTGATGCGTCAGCTCCACCAGTACGGGTGGGAGGCGGAGCACGCCGCGGACGGCGGCGACGCCCTGCGGCTGCTCCAGGAGCGCCGGTTCGACGCGATGGTGCTCGACCTCCGGATGCAGAACGTGAGCGGGCTCGAGGTGCTCGAGGGCCTGGCGAACGCGGCGGCGGTGCCTGTCATCATCCTGCTCTCCGGCCACCTCGACATCCCCACGACGGTGCGGGCGATGCGTGCTGGCGTGGTGGACGTGCTCGAGAAGCCCACCGACGCGCTCGACCTCGACCGACGTCTGCGCGAGGCCATCGCCGCGCGGCAGCGCGACGCCGCGGCGCGTGACGGGACCGACGGCGGAGCACGGCCGGCGGGAGCCGGCGCCACCAAGGTGCGCGAGGTCGAGCGGGCCATGATCCTCGAGGTGTTCCGCCTGTGCGACGGCAACCTCAGCCGCGCTGCCCGGGAGCTCGGCCTTCCGCGCACGACGCTGCGCGACAAGCTCCGTCGCTACCAGAGCCGCTGACGCGGAGAGGAGCGCGGGGGGCTCGCCCGCCCCTCGCCGCTCAAGCGGCGGCGCCCTGCTGCGAGGGCTTCCCGGACCAGGCGGTGACGCGGTTCCGTCCCGCCCGCTTGGACGCGTAGAGGGCCTCGTCGGTGGCCTTGAAGACCGGCTCCCACGTCGTGCCCGCGGCGGGCGCGGGCGCGACCCCGATGGAGCAGGTCACCCGGAGCGGGCCGGCCTCGGTGTGGAAGGTCGTGGCCTCCAGCTCCGCGCGCACCCGCTCGGCCAGGAGCATCGCGCCGGCGAGCTCGGTCTGCTCGCAGACGATCACGAACTCCTCGCCCCCGAAGCGGCCGACGACGTCCGTGTCGCGCTTGATGCGGCGGAGCAGCTCGCCGAGCCCCTTGATCACGACGTCCCCGACGTCGTGGCCATAGGTGTCGTTGACCCGCTTGAAGTGGTCGATGTCGCACATCATCACCGCGGTGGCCCGCCCGTAGCGCTGGGCGCTCCGGAGCTTGCGCTCGGCCTGCTCGATGAGGGCGCGCTTGTTGAGCAGTCCGGTGAGCCCGTCGGTGGTGGCCAGATCCTCGAGCCGGGTGAGCATGCGGGCGTTCGAGAGCGAGACAGCGACGTGGCTGGCGAGGACCTCCAGCGTGGGTCGCACGGCGTCGGAGAAGGCGTGGCGCCGGTGCGAGCCGAGGATCAGCGTCCCCAAGGCGCGATCGTGGACCAGGAGCGGCAGCACCAGCAACGAGGCCATCGGCGGCGGCACCAGGCGCCGGGTGAAGACGACCTGCCGCTCGGGATCGTAGTCGCCGCGGTAGGGCAGCGCGTGGCGGTTGGCCACCACCATGCTCACCAGGCCCGAGTTGTGGCGAAAGCGCTGCCCGACCAGCGCCTCCGCGCCCTCGCCGCTGACGGCGCAGATCTCGTGCTCGCCCGCGCCCCGGTCGAACAGCGTGACCACGGCGTAGTCGAAGGCGGCGAATTCCCGCGCGCTGTTGACGCAGGCCTCGATGACCTGGGTTTCGGTGGTGGACGAGGACAGCGCCCCGACCGCGCGGTAGAGCTTGCCCTGCTCGAGCTTCGCCCGCTCGAGCTGGGCGAAGACCCGCTCGTTCTCGATGACCCGTACCGCGAAGCGGGTGGTCGCCTGGAGCAGCTCCTCCTCGGCGGTCGTGAACGGCTCGCGCGCCTCCCGGTCCACCAGCAGCACGCCGCGCACGTGGCCGTGCTCCACGACGGGAACGGCGCACACGGCGCCGACGGTCGGGGGCTCGGCGTAGTACGGAACGTGCTTCTGAGCTCGGGCTCCGACCAGGGACACCGTCTGGCCCCGCGCCAGGGCCGCGCCCGGGAGGCCGTCTCGCGCCCCGAAGGGTCCGGGCAGCAACGACTCCTGATCGGTCACCGCCTCCTGCACGTGAAGCCAATCCCCCGACCGCCCCAGCCACATCAGCACGGCGGACCGGAGGTGCAGGCTCTGCCGCATCAGCTCGAGCGAGAGCTTCAGGGCCGTGTGGATCTCGTCGATCCCCGACTGGACCAGCCGCTCCTCCTCACCGCCGGGGCGCAGCGTCCGGGGCTCGGCCGCGGTGCTCGGGGCGCCGAGCAGCCGGTAGGAGCGCGCGGCCTCCTTCATCCGCTGCAGCTCCTGCTCGATACGGGTCCGGCTCAGCCGCCGCACCCGCGCGATCTCGGCCCGGAAGAGGGCGAGGTTGAGGCACGAGAAGACCCCGATCAGCGCGGCGTGGGGCAGGAGGCGGGCGATGCCCTGGCCGAGGGCGAAGAACCCGAGCGCCGCCTCGAGGAGCACGGCGTAGGACGCCGTCACCGCGGTGACGGTCGCGCTCGAGAACCCTGCGGTGAGCATGACCACGGCGTAGACCACCGGGTAATAGGGGCCGTCGAGGCCCCCGGGAGCGAGCAGCACGGCCGCGTAGGCGATCAGCACGACCTGGCTGAACAGCGTGAGGTCGCCGCGGGTGGTGCCGTAGGCCCGGCGGAGCCGGCGCCCGAGGTGAATGGCGAGGGAGAGCAGCGCGACCGCGCCCACCACCGCGTCCAGCGGGGCAGGCGGGGAACGACTCGCCCAGAGGACCAGGTACGCACCCAGGATCAAGCTCGACAGCGGACCGACTGCGCCCAGCAGGGCCCGCTGCAGCGGGAGCAACGCGCGAACCAGGGGATCCATCCAGCCCTCGCCCTATCAGACCGTCCCCGTCCCGGCCCAGTTTGGCGGGACCTGCCCCGCGACCGGATCCGGCGCCGGGCCGTCGCTTCCCCGAGCCAGGACATCTGTGAGATGTAGGTGAGGTGCGGCCGGGGCTCCGCCTGCAGATCTTGCTCCTGCTCGGGGGGCTCCTCGTGCTCGCGTTCGTCCCCCTGCACTACGCCATCGCCACCTATTCGGGCGTCGCCACGCAGCGCCTCCGGGAGGCGGGCGCCCGTGCCCTCGGCCGCTCGGTGGCGGGCCACGTCGCGGAGGCGCGCGCCTTCCGCACCGAGAGGCAGCTCCGAGCCCTGATCGACGCCGAGATCGGCACCGAGGGCGTAGAGGCGGTGGGCCTGTACGACCCGACCGGCGCCGTGACCCTGCGTACCGGCGACCCGCGGAGCGCGGCGGCGCTCCCCGCCCGAATCGAGCCGGGCCGCGAGGCCGTGCTCGAGGTTACGGCGGCGCACGGGCGCGCGATCGCGATCGTATCCCCCAACGCGAGCGGCGCCGTGGCGGCGGTGGTGCGGACCGACTCCGCGGTGACCCAGCTCACCACGCTGACGCGGATGTTCGGGCTCTACTTCACGGTGATGGCCCTGGCGCTGCTGGTGGCCGCGTACTTCGCGCTCACCCGGCTCATCGTCCGACCGGTAGACGCCCTGGCCGGCGCCGCCGAGCGGGTGGCGACGGGCGCGCGGCGCTTCGACGCCCCCGCCCGGGGACCGCGGGAGCTCGTCGAGCTGGCGCGGAGCCTGCGCGGGATGACCGAGCGGCTATTGTCGAACGAGGACGCCCTGCGCCGAAAGGTGGTCGAGCTCAGCGAGGCCACCCAGAAGCTCGAACAGGCCCACGAGCGCCTGATCCGCTCGGAGCGGCTGGCCTCGGTGGGGCGGCTTGCCGCCGGGCTCGCGCACGAGGTCGGCAACCCCATCGCCGCCATGCTGGGGTTGCTCGAGCTGCTCGCGGCAGGCGGCCTCACCCCGGAGGAGGAGCGGGACTTCCTCGGCCGCCTGCGGCGCGAGACGGAGCGCATCCACGGCATCCTGCGCGATCTGCTCGCCTTCGCTCGCCCGAGCGTGGGGCGCCCCGCCTCGCCACCCGAGCCCGGCGACGTGAGCCTGGCCATCGAGGACGTGACCGCGCTGGTCGCACCGCAAGGTGCGCTCCGCGAGGTCGAGCTCACGGTGGACACGGCACCGGGCCTGCCGCTAGTGTCGCTGCCCCGGGAGCAGCTCGTGCAGGTGCTGCTGAACCTGGTGCTCAACGCGGCTGACGCCTGCGGACCCGGGGGCAGGATCAACCTGCGCGCCCACGTCGCCCCGACCTCGGGGCAAGGCGCGCCGGGCGCTGGTGGGGTGCCGGCGGCCGGGCAACGGGTCACGATCGTGGTGGAGGACGATGGCCCCGGGGTCGACCCCGCGATCCGAGCTCACCTGTTCGAGCCGTTCGTGACCAGCAAGGAGATCGGCAAGGGCACGGGGCTGGGGCTCGCGGTGTGCCGGGGTTTGGTAGAAGGGGCGGGGGGATCGATCCAGCTCGACGAGGGAACGGAGCGGGGAGCGAGGTTCGTGGTGGAGCTGCCGGTGGGGTAGACGGCCGCGGCGGGCTCGGGTTCGGGAGCAGGGGAAGGGGCGGGCTAGGGGCGGATCCGGGCGCCGACGCCGAGGTGGGCGCGGAGGTCGGCGAAGGCCTGGCTCACGGAGAAAGCGAGCAGGTCGCCGATCGGGTCAGGGACCGCGGTTTCTACGGGGAAGCGCTCGATCATGCGGGCGGCGACGTCTAGATCGCCGCAGGCCAGCAGGCCCACGCGGTTGGCGACGCGGTCGATCGCCTCGGTGTAGCTCTGCACGCGCCGTCGGCCGCGGGAGGGGGTGAGGTTCCTGGTGGCTTCGCGAAGCCGCGCGCGCGCGGCCTCGTCGAGCGCGCGGTGCAGATGCGCGGCGAGCCGGCTCGTCGCCGCGTCCTCGTCCCGGAGCCGCTTCGGATCCCAGTCGGCCGCGTGGAGCGAGGCCATCAACAGGCGCGTCATCGCGTCGAGCGTGGGGAAGAAGACGAAGATCATGTGCTCGGGGCGGAAGTAGGTCAGGTGCCGCCCCCAGAGGAAGGTCAGCTCGGGCAGCGTCAGGCCACTGGCGAAGGCCTTGCTCACCAGGGTAGTCGGCTGCCGGAGCGGCAGCGCCCGCATCGACGCCGTATCGCTCGCCTCCACGTAGAGCTCCGGCGCCGGGATCCCCAGCAGGTACGCGGTCCAGGTGAGGCTCCGGCAGAGGGTCGTGGGGCTGGTCTTGGGGTCCTGCCGCGCGCCGGGGTCGAGCGCGGGGAGCTGGCGCTGCCGCGGTCCGAGTCCGAGCTCGTGCTCGGTGGCCGCGGCCGCGACGAGGGAGAGGACCTGTTCGAGGGCCGCGTGGCGCACCGGCGGCGCGAGCTCCTGCCGCCAGTGCTGCTCGCGCACGGTCGCGCTCGCCGCGAGCAACCCGTCGGGGCGCCCCGCGGCGACGAACGCCGCCTGGTCCGCGTCGGCCGCGCCGAGGTGTACGAGCGCCGCCGCCGCGGCCCAGCAGAGATCAGGCTGGGCCGCGCGCGCGAAGAGATCGCCGAGGCGGCGGTAGGCCCTGGGATCGCGCGGCGCTGTCGCGACCACGGCGCGGGCGTGGTCGATCGCGAGTCCGAGCTGCCCTGCCTCGGCGCAGGCGTCGGCGAGGTCGAGCATCAGCGCCGCGTCGCCCGGCGCGGCCGCCGCGGCCCGCTCGAGCGCGTAGCGGGCGCGCGCGAGGTCGCGGCAGACGTCGCGGTAGTACGCCGCGAGCCAGCGCGCGATCTCGGGCGCGGACTCGAGCGGGGTGGTGTCGAGCAGGGCCTCGTAGATCTGGGCGAGCGAGCCCCAGTCCTGGACCTGGGCGAAGGCGGCCGCCTGCTCCAGCAGCCCGGCCTGGTACGCCGCGACGCGCGGATCGACCGCGGCGGCCGGCGCCGCGGCGATGGGGTCGCGAAAGGCGGCCCGCTCCCTGGCGGCGGGGACCGCCGCCGCGGCGAGGAGCGGGAAGTTCGGCGCCGCGGGCACGACGCGGAGCGCGCGCTCGTGCCCGAAGGCGGTCGCGCCGTGCAGGAGCCGAGCGTAGAGCGCGGACGGCAGCGCCGAACCCTGGGCGGCAGCGCCGTCGAGCTCCGTCAGCAGCCGCTCGGTGAGCGCCCCCGGATCGCCCCCTGGGGGCGCGGCCGCGACGGAGACGAGCCCGCTCGCCCGAGGAGCGGCCTCCGCGATGACCCGGCAGAGCGCGTCCGCCACGGCGCTGTGATCCGCGCTCGCTGGCGGTAGGGCGACGTCGAGGACGACCAGGTACTCGCCGGCGTGTCGGTCGAACAGGCCGATCAGGCGTGGCAGCGGGAAGGCGCGCGGCCGCTCGGCGTCGAGGACGAGCGCAGGCGCGCGGCCCGGCTGCCAGGCGACGTAGCCATGAAAGTAGAGGAGCGCCTGCTCGGCCGGGCGTCGGAGGGTCCCGAGACGCTGCTCCAGGATCTCCGGGAGCTCGCGGCTCGCCGCGAGGGACTTGACCGAGAACGCAGTGTCCGCACCGGCGAGCCGCTGGTGAACCGCCCCGGCCAGGGACGGCGCGCCCAGGAGGTCCGGCAGCCGGGGGCTGGTGCGGTAGTCGGAGGCGACGACGACGGCGAGGCGCATGGTGGCGGGGCCAGGGCGGCCGGATCGCCGTGGCGCGGAGGGTCTACCCCGGGCGAGCAGGAACCCACAACGCCGGGGCCGTTCGGAGCACGCCGCCCCCCGGTTCGCTCGCGCGAGGGCTACTTGCGGCGGCGCGGCGCCGCTCACGCCTTGCGGCAAGGCGCCAAGACTGCCGTCGGATCGGAAAACGTGCTACCCGAATAGGAGCCTCGACGGGCTCTCGAGTGGAGGTTTCCGATGCGCGGGTGGCAGGCTTCGGCGGTATTGGGAGCGGCGGCGGCGCTCGGCTGCTCGGCGCCCAAGGGCGACGCGAGCGGCCCCGGGAGTCCGCTGGGCCCCGGAACCGGATCCGGCTCGAGCTCGGTCGTAGGCGGCACGGACGGCTCGCAGGTGATCATCAACACCGGGACCGACACCGGCACGTCCGCCCAGCCCTGCAACAACCTGCTCGCCATCACCCTGCGCGACTTCAGCGACGCCCATCCCGATTTCGAGCAGGACCCGCAGACGATGGCGGCCGACGTGCGCCGCGGCATGGTGCAAGTGCCTCTGGGGACGGATCGGAAGCCGATCTTCCGCGACGGCTTCGGCTGCATCTACGACCCGAGCTCCGTGCTCGACTGCGACCCCACCAAGCCCGCGCCGCAGCACCCCTCGATCACGAGCCAGGCCTCCTTCGACCAGTGGTACCGCGACGACCCGAGCGTGAACCAGACCTTCCAGCGCGAGCTCCCGCTGGTGGAGACGCCCGAGGGCTCGGGCGTCTACGTCTTCGACACCACCGCGTTCTTCCCGCTGGGCCCGGAGGAGGGCTGGGGCGTCACCCCGCCCGGCAACGCGCTCGGCCAGAACTTCCTCTTCACCACCGAGGTGCACCTGCTCTTCACCTACCAGCAGGGGCAGGTCTTCACCTTCCGCGGCGATGACGACCTCTGGATCTTCGTCAACGGGTGGCTGGCCGTGGACCTCGGCGGCACGCACTACAAGCGCGAGGGGACGCTCGACTTCGACGCCCAGGCCGAGCGCCTGGGGCTCCAGCCGGACCTGGAGTATCCGATGGACATCTTCCACGCCGAGCGGCACACCGCGGAGTCGAACTTCCGCGTCGAGACGAACATCAGCTGCTTCAAGAGCGTGGAGGTCCGGTAGTCGGAGCGGAGCGGCGGGCTCGTCCGAGCCCGGCGTGGTCGGCAGGGCGGCGAAGGGCCGCGGAGGGTCGAAATGAAGTTGGGTCTTGCTTCGGTGATGTTGATGGGGTTGCTCGCCAGCGCGGGCTGCTCGGCGGGCGGCGGAGGCGGCAGCGGCGGGGCGCCGCTCCCCGGCGATCTCGGCAGCGGTGACGGAACCGGGGGCGCGAGCCCCGGTTCGGGCGGTGGCCCGGGCGTCGTCCTCACCGAGCCAGAGCCGGTGGACCTCGACTGCGACAGCACGATCCCGGTCGTGTACCGCGATTTCGACGAGAGCCACCCGGACTTCGAGATGCAGTTCGCCGGCGACGTCGTGCGACACCTGCTCATCGAACCCACGCTCGGCCCCGGCTCCAAGCCCGTGTTCCGCGACGCCGCCGGGTGCCCGGGCGATCCGGCCGCCCCCACCGCGTGCCTCGACTGGGGCAGCACGGTCCTGAACCCGGTGCTGACGAGTCAGGAGACGTTCGACCAGTGGTACCGCGACGTCGAGGGCGTCAATCAGCGCTTCGAGAAGGAGCTCGAGCTCCTGGAGACGGGGGCGGGCACCGGGATCTACGTCTTCGACTCGGATTCCGCGGGCTTTTTCCCGCTGTCAGCGAGCGAGGGCTGGGGCATCACCCCCGCCAACAACGACATGCAGAAGAACTTCCTCTTCACGACGGAGGTGCACCTGAGCTTCACCTACGTCCCGCGGCAGGTCTTCACCTTCCGCGGCGACGACGACCTCTGGATCTTCGTCAATGGGCGGCTCGCGCTCGATCTCGGGAGCATGCACGTCCCCACCGAGGGCACCATCGACTTCGACGCGCAGGCCGCGGACCTCGGGATCACGCCGGGCCTGTCCTACTCGATGGACATCTTCCACGCCGAGCGCCACACGCGGGACTCGAACTTCCGGATCGAGACGAACATCGCGTGCTTCGTGCCGGTGGTGATCCGGTAGGCGTCCCGAGGATCGGGTCCGGGTCTGGCAACAGACTCCTCTGGCGACGGGAGCGGAGTCGGCTTGGAGCGGGGGAAAGGGGGGAGAGGGGGGA
>CAYVRP010000021.1:0-1327 GCA_964454025.1 uncultured Polyangiaceae bacterium
CCAAAGATATCACCCCTTGCTCAGGGAACCCACTCCGGTGCCGCCGCGCGCGCGGACGCGCGCGCCCGCGGTCGGCGCCGTGTGCCCGCGACGATCACCAGCGCCCCCGCGGCGCCGAGCAGGGCGGCGAACGCCGCCGCCGGGACCCCGCGGCCGTCTTCGCCGCGGCCGGCGCGCTCGAAGGCGTCCCGCAACACGAGATCGGGCTGCGCCCCGACGATCCGGGTCCCGCCGATGTAGAGCTTGGGGGTCATCGGCATCCCGCCGAGGGGGAGCAGCGCCCGCTCGCGCTCGACGCGGGCGCGCGTCGCCGGATCCGCGCGGCAGTCCGCGAAGGCCACCGGATCGAGCCCGAGCGCGGCCGCGATCCGGTCGATCTCGGGGGGGTCGAGCGTCTCCGCGCGGAACAGCGCGTCCGCCATCTCGTCCCCGTTCCCTTGCAGCTCGGCGCAGGCGGCCGCGGTGGCCGCGTCGAAGGAGTTGGGGTGCGACGCGAGCGGGGTGAGGACGCGGACGAAATGCGCCCGTTCCCCGTACTCCGCGAGCAGCGCGGTGAGGCGCGGGTGCAGAACCCGGCAAGCCTGGCACTCGAAATCGGACAGCTCGACGACGTTGATCTTGCCGGGAACGTACCGCTCCCGGATCGGTCCCGGCACCGGCGGCTGCACCCGCACCAGCGGCCAGGCGATCGGCGCCGCCACCGCGAGCGCCCCCAGCACCACCCAGGCCCAGGGGCGAAGCGGATCCTCCGGCGCGTCCCCGCGCGTCCCCGCCGCGAGGGGCACCACGCTCTCGGCGCGCGCCCGCGCCGTGACGAGGAGCCCCGCGGCGGCGGCCGCCGCGACCATCGCCGCGACGTCGGCGACCACGCACCACCGGCAGAAGGCGCCGACGACGAGCCCCTGATGCAAGAGAAGAAGGGCACCGATGACGCCGCCGGCGATCGCGGCGGTGTTGCCGAGTCGAGCGATCCCGGGGAGCCGCCGGGCCAGGGTCATCGCGTACAGCACCGTGAAGGCGACGACCCCGAGGGCCGGCACCGGGACCCGCCCCCCCACCCAGCCGTACTGGAGCTTGACCCGCAGGCACCCCACGGTCCCGCAGTAGGCGGCGTCGCGGGCGAGGTAGTCGACGAGCAAGCCCGTGCTGGCCGCGAGCGCCACCATGATGCTCACGCGTAGGAGCACGAGCAGGAGCCGGTCGCGCACGGAGCCTCCCTATAGGCGGGATCGCGGCGGCCGTCACGCGACCCCTAGCGCCGGCCGTCCCCCCCCCCCCCCCCCCCCCCGGCGGCGGGGGGGGGGCGCGGGCGCCGCCGCGCCGACCC
>CAYVRP010000021.1:1337-82444 GCA_964454025.1 uncultured Polyangiaceae bacterium
CCCACGAGCAGGTGCCGGGCCCGCGCCGCCCCCCCCCCCCCGCGGGCCCCCGCCCGCCGCCCCGCCCCCCCCCGCGCCCGCCCCCCCCCCCCCCCCGCGACCACGGGCGGCGGGTGAGGTAGAAGGGCACCTACCGGAATGCCCCTCCTTCCTTCCCGCGGCGACGTCGTCCGCTGCCTCCTCCACGCCGGCCGCGCCCTGCACGCCCGCGAAGTCGCCGCCCGCCTCTCGGTGACCGCCGCCGCCTACCCCCGCCTGCTCGAGCTGCTCGACCAGCTCGCCTTCGACGGCAGCCTTCGCCGCTTGCCTGGATCGCGGTTCCGGGCCGCGGGGGCAGGCGCCGAGCGCCCGCCCTCCTGGGAGGGGACGCTGACCGTGAACCCGCGTGGGTTCGGCTTCGTCGCCGCCCCCGGGCACGACGACCTCTACGTCGCCCCGGACGGGATCGGTGCCGCCCTGCATGGCGACCACGTCGAGGTCACACCGCTGACGCGGACCTCCCGCGGCGTGGAGGGGAGGATCGAGCGCATCGTGGCTCGTCGCCCGCCCCGGATCGCCGGCGTCCTCCGGCGGCGTGGTGAGAGCGTCTGGCTCGAGCCGGACGACGCCCGCATCCGAGGCCCCATCACGATCGTCTCCGAGGGCCAGAGCGGCGACCGGGGCGGCCCGCGCGCCGCGCTCGACGGCTCCGCCGCTGTCGCCAGCATCCCGCGGTTCCCCGAGTACCCTGACGAGCACCCCGTGGCGACTCTGGTGGCGGTGCTCGGCACGCCGGGCCACCCTCAGGCCGAGGTCGCCAAGATCCTGATCCGCGAAGAGCTCACGGAGGAGCACTCGGAGCGCGCCCGCGCCGAGGCCGCCGCCCTCGCGAGCGCGGGGCTCCCCGCGAGCGCCGACGGCCGCGAGGACCTCACCGAGATCCCACTCCCGGCCATCGATCCGGAGGACGCGCGCGACCACGACGACGCCGTCTGGGTCGCGCGCACCGAGCGCGGCTACCGCGTCTGGATCGCGATCGCCGACGTCAGCGAGGCGGTGACGCCGGGCACGGCCCTCGACGCCGAGGCTCAGGCCCGCGGGGCCAGCCTCTACCTGCCGGATCGGGCCATTCCGATGCTCCCGCGGGAGCTCTCCGCCGACGCGTGCTCCCTCCTCCCGGGCGTCGATCGGCTCTGCCTCTGCGTCATCGCCGACCTCGATCGCGACGGTCGAGTCGAGCGCTCCGAGATCGTCGAGGGTGTGATGCGCTCGGCCGCGCCGCTCACCTACGGGGGGGTCGCACGCGCGCTCGGGTTCGACCCCGAGGGGCCGCGGGAGCCGGCCGCGGAGGCCCTGCGCGAGGGGCTCGCGGCCGCGGACGAGGTCGCCCGCAAGCTCCGTCGGACCCGGTTGCGCCGCGGCGCCCTCGACCTCGATCTCCCCGAGCCCCGCGTCCTCCTCGACGGCGAGAACGGGATGCCGACCGCCGTGGTCCGGCACGCCGCGAGCCCGGGGATCCGGCGCGCGTACCAGATCGTAGAGGAGCTCATGCTCCTCGCCAACGAGCTCGTCGCACGCTTCCTCCTCGAGCGGGGCCAGCCCGCCATCTACCGGGTGCACGCCCCCCCCGACGACCAGAAGCTGGAGCGGCTCGCCGAGGTCTGCGAAACCCTCGGCGTGGCCTGCGACCTCGAGGCGATGCTGGAGCCGAAGGGGATCGCGCGGTGGCTGGCCGAGGCGGCCGAGCACCCACGCCGGGCCGTGCTCGACATGCTCCTGCTGCGCTCGCTCAAGCAGGCCCAATACGACGTCGAGAACATCGGGCACTTCGGCCTCGCCTCCGACGCGTACCTGCATTTCACCTCCCCCATCCGGCGCTACCCGGACCTCGAGGTGCACCGCGCGATCAAGCACCTGTTGCGCGGCGGCCGCGCGGACGCCAGCCCCGAGGCGGTCGAGGCGCTGCGGCTGAAGGCCGCCGCGGCCAGCACGCGTGAGCGCGCCATCGCCGACATCGAGCGAGAGGTGACCGACCTCTATCGCGCCATCTTCATGCAGGACCACATCGGCGACGTGTTGGTAGGGACGGTGACGGGCGTGACCGCCAGCGGCGTCTTCGTCAGCCTCGACGACCCCTTCGTGGACGTCCTGGTGCGGATCGACGCCCTGGGCCCTGATCAGTACGAAACCACCGAGGACGAGCTCGCCGTGGTGGGCGTGCGCTCGGGGGACAGCGTCGCGCTCGGCGACCGGATCACCGTCGAGATCGAGGACGTCTCGCTCGCGCGGCGCACCGTCACGGCACGCCGACGGCCCCCTGCCGAGGTGATGGAGCTGCTCGCGCGGCGCCTCGGCCAGCGCGGCCGCAAGGGGAAGGGCGCCCGGCGGCTCGCGCCCCAGGGTGCGCGTGGCGCCCTGCGTGATCGCCAGGCGCGGCCCGGTTCCCGCCGGCGAGGTGAAGATCCGACCCGCGATGACCGTCGCCCCCGACCGCGGGTGCACGGGCCAGCGCGACCGACGGTGGGCGGGGGCCCGGCGCGCTCGGCGAGCGGGCGCCGGCGGCGGGTGACGGCCAAGAAGGGGTCCCGCCGCCGCTAGATCGGAGCCGCGCGACGGGAGGCAGTCGCCTCAGGCGGGCGAGGCCCTCGTCACTCCACGAACGGCAGGCCTGGCTCGCCTTCGCGCTCGCCCTGGTCCTCACGTCAGCGCCGTGCCGGGCCGTAGCGGCGGCCGAGGCGCGTCTCCGCCCAGCGACCCCGACGCCCCGGCGCCCTCGGCCGCGACGCCCACTCGAGCGCTGGGACCGAAGAGGGCGCGGACCCTGGAAACCGCAGATCATTGCCCCTCCGCGCCTAGCACGAAGCCCAGACCGCGACTCGGACGACCCCCGCGTCGAAGGGCGCGTCACTGCGACAGCAGGACTTCCAGGTCAAGCGGTCCCAGCCGACGGCCGCTGGCCCGCGCCGCGACGGCCGCGGCCAGAGGGTCCGTCGCCGGCTCCGCGCCGAGCAGGTCGAGGAGCCGGCGCGCCGAATCGTGGTCTCCAAGCAGCAAGAGCACCGCCGCCTGCTCGCGAACCCGCTTCACCAGCACGGTCCCGGTGGCCGTACGCCCGCGACGGCCCTCCTCGCCCACGGCGGCGAGCACGCGGGTGAGCGAGGGCAGGACGGCCTCCAGACGCGCGCTCCGGTCCGAGCGCCCGAGTGCGTGAGGCGCGAACCGGGGCCAGGTCATCCCCGGTGTCAGGTGCGAGAAGAGCCGCGGGTCCCAGCGCGGGTCCACCTCGACGTAGAGCGGCCTCGCGTCGGCCAGCGTGGACAGCGCGTACTCCCCCGGCCGCCCCTGCACAGCGAGGTCGCGCAGCAGCCCGGCCAGGGCCGGCTCGCGCGCGAGTAGCCGCCGGGCGACGGCCGGCTGCTGCGCGCGCGCGAGCCGGACCACGACGACGTCTGGTCGCTCCCCGCGGACCAGGGCCGCCGCGCGGAGGCGACTGGCCGTGGGCTCGCTCCGGGCGAGGACCATCGCGCGGGGCGCCAGTCCCGCGAAGGCCTCGTCCGTCCACGTTTCCGTCGCGTCCGCGTCGAGGCTCCGCGGCGCGAAGGCCGCGTCCTCGGCAGCCACCAGCGCGAAGGTGAAGTGCAGCACCACCAGGAGCACCGCCACCGGGCGAGCGAACGGGAGGCGGGCCCGCTGCGATCCGAGCGCCAGGGTCTGGACGCCGAGCGCGGCCGCCGCGGCCAACGCACCGATCGCGGTGAGACGGCATGGCCCCCCGGAGCCCGGCTGGGTCGTCAGCGAGGGGATCCGAGTGAGCAGGTCGCCCACGACGAATGGCAACATCGACAGGACGACGGGCCGCGTCTTGACGCGGGCGACGCCCCAGAGCGCGCCCCCCGCCGCGAGAAGCAACGGTAGAGGCCCGATCTGCCGCTGCCAGGCCCCGGCGATCTGCCAGGGATCGAGCTTCGCTCCGACCGGGAGCCACCCTCGGGCACCGCCGGGCGAGGGCGGGTCCAGCCAACCGAGCCACGCCTCCGCTCGCACCACCAGGGCGAGCGCGACCAGCAGCACCCCCAGCCCGAACCCGAGCGCCCCGGCCGTCGCCAGGCGCCGGGTGAGAGCCCGTGGGACGACGCCGCGCGCGGCGCCGATCCCGAGCAGCGTCGCCGCCCCGACCCCCCCATGCTCGCCCAGCGCCAGAGCGGCCAGCAGACCGCCGGCGCACAGGCGGCGCCCGTCGAGCCCAGGCGACGCCGCCGTGACGGCCAGCGCGCCGAGGCCGAGCGCCACGCCGACGGCCCCGCCGCCAGGCGCGGCGGCGGCCGTCTGCCAGCTCTGTGCGAGGGTTGCCATGACGGCCGCCGCGAGCGCCAGGGCGGCGCCGAGGACGGGGGTTGCCGCGTTGGCTCGGAGCAGGCGTCGGGTGAGCTCGAAGAGGGCCAGCCCCGCCGTCCCCGCGGCCAACGCCCCCAGCGCGGCGATCCGCAGCCATCGACCCCCGACCGGAAGCAGGACCATGGCCGGCGCCAGGAGGTCGGTGACCACGCCGTCGCCTGCGGCCGGCGTGAGCGCGAGCGCCCGTACCACCGCGGGATCACCGGTCCAAGTGCTGCTCGCCTCGCACCGGAAGGAGACGCCGACGCAGGGGACCGCGAACGCCAGCCAGGCGCAGAGGGGCTCGAGCCAATGCGAGCCCGGCGCAGACCGAGCGGCGCTCATTCCTGGCTCGTTGCCACGCCGGGCGACTGCTGGCCACTTTCTGGCCCCGCGCCCGGCTCCGCCCCCGCGCCCGGCTCCGCCCCCGCGCCGGGCGCTCGCTCGCTTGGCCCTATCGTGCCGAGCTGGCGCGGCGCCCTCCGTTGTCTCACCCGTCGAGGCGCGCTATCAGCCGCGACCGGTCTTCAGCAGAAAGGGCACCCACCTTGGCGCGCTTCATCGACGAGCTCAAGCGAACGCACGACTGCGGCTCGCTCCGCCCCGGCGACATCGGTCGCGAAGTCGTCCTCTTTGGCTGGGTGGCCAACCGCCGTGACCACGGCTCTCTGATCTTCGTCGACCTTCGCGACCGCGGGGGGCTCACCCAGATCGTCTTCGACCCGAGCCTCGCCACGGAAGCGCACGCCCTGGCCGAGTCGGTGCGCAGCGAGTGGGTGCTCGGCGTCCGGGGTCGCGTGCGGGCGCGCGGCCTGCAGTGGAGCGCCAAGGAGCAGAAGCTCGTCGCCGCCAACAACCCCAACCTCGCCACCGGCGAGATCGAGGTCGAGGTGCTGGAGGCGACCGTCTTCAACCGCGCCGAGACGCCCCCCTTCGAGATCGCCAACGAGATCGACACGCGTGAGGAGGTCCGCCTCGAGCACCGCTACCTCGACCTGCGGCGCCCGCCGCTGCAGCGTGCCCTGCGCGTCCGCCACGAGATGAACCAGGCAGCGCGCAACTATCTCGCGAGCCAGGGCTGCCTCGAGCTCGAGACGCCCTTCATGGTCAAGTACACCCCGGGCGGCGCGCGCAACTTCCTGGTTCCCTCCCGGCTCCACCCGGGCACGTTCTACGCGCTGGCCGAGAGTCCGCAGATCTTCAAGCAGCTCTTCATGGTCGCCGGCTACGACCGGTACTTCCAGATCGTTCGCTGCTTCCGGGACGAAGATCTGCGCCTGGACCGGCAGCCCGAGTTCACGCAGATCGACATCGAGCTGAGCTTCATCAACCAGGACGACCTCTTCACCCTGGTCGAGGGCCTGGTGTTCGCGATCTGGAAGGCCGCGCTCGGGATCGATCTCGGCGAGCTCTACCCGACGGGGCACTTCCCCCACCTGCGCTTCGAGGACGCGATGGAGCGCTACGGCAACGACAAGCCGGACCTCCGCTTCGACCTGCGCCACCATGACCTGACCGATCTGATCATCGAGCACGGCGGCGGCGGCGTGCCCTTCTTCACGCCCATCGCCGAGAAGTTCCTGAGCGGCGCGTACCGCCGCGACCTGCCCGCCGAGATCGTCAAGGCGATGGTCGTCCCCGCCAGCGCCGCCTTCTCCCGTGCCGACGGCGACAAGGCAGAGCAGCTGGCCCGGAGCATGGGCGCCGTCGGCCTGGCGCGCGCGAAGGTCGCCGCCGACGGGAGCTGGACCCAGTCGCCGCTGGCCAAGACCATCACCCCCGAGCTCCGGGCCGCGATCAACGCCGCGACGGGCGCGCGCGACGGGGACCTCATCCTGTTCCAGTCCGGGCGGGCGGCGCTCGTGCACACGGTGCTCGCCAACCTGCGCCTGCACGTCGCCAAGCAGATGAAGCTCATCCCGGAGGTCGGTCACGGCGGACAGTGGAACTTCCTCTGGGTGGTCGATCCGCCCCTCTTCGAGTACGACGACGAGGCCCGACGCTGGACGGCCGCGCACCACGCCTTCACGCGCCCGCACGACGAACACCTCGATCTCATCGAGAAGGACCCGGGCAAGGTCCTCTGCTACCGCTATGATCTGGTGCTCAACGGCTTCGAGATCGCGGGCGGATCCATCCGGTTGCACGATCCCGAGGTCCAGCGGCGCGTCTTCGCGGCGCTCGGCATCTCCGACGCCGAGGCGCAGGAGAAATTCGGTTTCCTGCTCTCGGCGCTGCGCTACGGCGCCCCGCCCCACGGTGGCATCGCCCTCGGCATGGATCGCCTGGCGATGTTGCTGACCGGCGCCACCGGCATCCGCGACGTGATCGCCTTCCCGAAGACCCAGAAGGGCACCGATCTGATGAGCAACGCCCCGAGCCCGGTAAGCCCGCAGCAACTCGCGGAGCTCCGGATCCGGACCCTCACCGACTCGCGGCGCGGCCCCGGCCGTCCGGCCCCCCGCGGACGTGAAGCGTGCTATCACCCCTGCCGATGCTCGAGCCCGCGGTCGCCGTCGCCGCCCCGTGCGTGGTGCGAGCCACCGCGCGGGACCTCGCGGCGGCGGCGGAGATCGTCCGCGCTACCGCCGCCACGGTGGACGTCGAGGCCGAGCTCGCCCGGTCGATCGCGCACCTCTGGCTCGCCTTCCTCCCGGGCGAGACGCGCGCCGCCGGCTTCCTCCTCGCCTGGATCGCAGCCGACGAGCTGCACGTGATCGACGTCGCCACCCGCCCCGAGCGCCGCCGCCGCGGCGTGGGGCGGTCGCTGGTCGCGACCGCGCTCGCCGCCGGGCTCGACCGCGGGCTCCGGCTGGCGCTCCTCGAGGTGCGGGTGACCAATCGCGCCGCCATCGCCCTGTACGAGTCGGCGGGCTTCGCCGCCGATCGCGTCCGGCGCGGCTACTACGCTGACGGCGAGGACGCCCTCGAGATGTCGCTCGAGTTCGCCGCGCTCGCCCGCCCTCCCCGCCGCGCTCCATGCCCCCCCCGCCCGCACCGCCGACGGGCGCGCCCTGCCGGCATCAGACCGTCCCCCTGCTCCGACGCGACAGCGCGGGCAGCGCCTACCACGTGCTCACCTTCGAGGTACCCGGCGAGCTCGTCGCGACCCCCGGCCAGTTCGTCATGGTGCGCGGCGCCGAGTGGGGTGATGCCCCGCTGCTGCCGCGCCCGATGAGCCTGCTCTCCGGCGGTGCGACCCCCGCGATCTTGGTGAAGGTGGTGGGCGAGGGGACCACGCGCATGGGCCGCGCCGAGCCCGGCGAGCCCTTCACCCTGGTGGGGCCGCTGGGGCGCGGCTGGTCGGCGCCCGATCTCCGGCGCCGCCCCTTGCTGGCCGCGGGCGGCGTGGGCGTCGCGCCGCTGCTGTACCTGGCCCGGGAGCTCGCAGCCGCGGGCCGCCGACCGCTCGCCGTGTACGGCGGCCGGTCGCTCCGCGACCTCCCGCTCCACGAGGACCTCGCCCGGGTCACCGATCTGCGCCTCACCACCGAGGACGGCTCCCGGGGGATGCGCGGCCGCGTCACCGACGCGCTCGAGTCGCTGCTGGCCCCCGACGTCGAGATCTTCACCTGCGGCCCCCACCGTATGATGGCCGCCGTCGCGGATCTCGCGGCCGCCCACGACGTGCCGTGCCAGGCCTCGCTCGAGGCGCCGATGGCCTGCGGCTACGGGGTCTGCCTGGGGTGCTCGGTCCCCGCGGCGGACGGCGGCTACCTTTACGCCTGCCAGGAGGGGCCCTGCGTCGACGCCCGGCGCATCGCCTGGCACGTCGCGCCCCCGTCGCGCGCGGGGGGGCAGGGGGCGACCGCGCCATGACCACCCGGACGACCATCGGCGGCTTGACGCTGAAGAATCCCGTGCTCACGGCCTCGGGGACCTTCGGCTACGGCCTCGAGTACGAGCCCTTCTTCGACGTCGCCGAGCTCGGCGGGATCTGCACCAAGGGGCTGAGCCTGCTGCCCCGCGCCGGCAACCCGCCGCCGCGGATCTGCGAGACGCCCGCCGGCATGCTCAACGCCATCGGGCTCGCCAACGTGGGCGTGGAGGCGTTCTGTGCGGAGAAGCTCCCCCGCCTCCGGGAGCGCGGGGTGACGGTGATCGCCAACGTCTTCGCCAGCTCCATCGACGACTTCGTCGCGCTGGCGAGCCGCCTCGACGGCGAGCCGGGCGTGCACGCCATCGAGCTGAACATCTCCTGCCCGAACGTCAAGCAGGGGGGGATCGAGTTCGGCCGTGATCCCCAGCTCAGCGCCGAGGTCACCGCCGCCGTCCGCAGCGCCACCCGGCTACCGCTCTGGGTCAAGATGAGCCCGGAGGCGGGAGACCTCGCCGCGGTGGCGCAGGCGTGCCAGCGGGCGGGAGCCGATGCGCTGACGGCCATCAACACCATCCGAGGCATGGTCATCGACCCGGAGCGGATGTGTGTGCGGCTGGCGAATCGCACGGGCGGCCTGAGCGGACCCGCGATCCGCCCCATCGCGCTGCGCATCGTCTGGGACCTCGTCGGCGTGGTCGACATCCCGGTGATCGCCATCGGCGGGATCGCCACCGCCGCCGACGCGCTGCAGTTCCTCCTGGCGGGGGCGCGGGCAGTGCAGGTCGGCACGGCCAGCTTCGGGGATCCCTCCGCGGCGCTCAAGGTCGTCCAGGGGATCGAAACCTTCTGCCAGCAACGCGGCATGTCCGTGGAGGACCTGATCGGCCGCGCCCGCACCGCGGCCCCCCCGCACTGAGGAGTAGCCGTGCGCGCGACCGGAGAGGGGAGGAGCAGCGCCGCTCGCTGCTGGCTGGCCGCCGGCGCGCTGGTCGCCTGCACCACCTCCTCGCCCCCTCCGCTCCCGGTCCCGAGCAGCGACACGCCGAGCCCGAACGCGAGCATCCTCCCCGCGCCCCTCGCCCCTGCGCGCCTGCTCGACGCCGGCGTCGACGCGGCGGCCGACGCCGGCAACGTCGCCGTCTCCCACCCCCCGGACAGCGCAGCCCCCGACGCCGCCGCGCCGCCGCCGCGCGCGCTGCGGGAGGACGTACCGGTGGACGTCGACCCGTTGCCGGTCAAGGAGATCCGCCCCGGGCTGGCGCTGACGGCGCGCTTCTCCTGGCCCGGGCTCACCGCGGCGCCCCCCGCGGAAGCGGACGGACGGGTGGTGGAGCGGCTCGGGGCGGAAACCGCGCGGGTTGTGCGCATCACCCTGTCGCCAGCGGGGCGTATGCGGCTCGTCGTCGACGGGGTGACCTTCCCCGTGGAGCGCGGCGTCGAGCTCCGCTCGCGCTTCGACCGCTACGGCCACGTCGTCGTCTGGCCCGATCAGCACGGCTACCGTGTGCTCCAGCCCGGCACGGTGCGCGCGTTCTTCAACGAGGGGCGCGCCGACGTGCTCGCCCTCGATCCGGCGACCACGTCCGACGCTCAGCCCGGCACGGCGCTCGGCTGGGACGCCACGACCGTCGTGCTCGGCACGGACCTCGGCCAGCTCACCCTCACCCAGGCGCGCGTCCCCGGCTCGGCGACCTCCGGTGCGCTGGTCTGCCGCCTCCTGCTAGAGCTACTGTGCGCGGAGCCGACCACCCCGGCCTGCGGAATCGACCTCGTCCCGACCCGGGGAGAGTATGCGTGGGCGGACGGCGGCAAGCTCCTCTTCGAAGTGATCTCCCTGACCCGACCGACGGAGGTCGACGCCAACGCCCTGCGCGTGCCCCCGCTCGTTCCGAGCTTCAAGGGCGACCTGTTGCCCGTGTCGCCCTCGGGTCCCCTCGTCGGCAGCGGGGACCTCCGAGCTCTTCGGCGCCACGACGTGCCCGCCCCGCCAACCGACGGTGGAGCCCCGCCGTCGTCGGGCCTGGAGCTGACGAACCGAACCGATACCCTGGCCTACGCCCTGCTCGACGGCGTGCCGGTGGCACGCGTCGCCCCCATCCACTCGGTCACGCTGCCGACCCTTCGTCCGGGCCGGTACTCGCTGCGCTGGACCGACTTCCTCGGGAGCGAGGTGACCGCCGCCGAGAGCCTGACCGTGCCCGGTGCGTCGTCGCAC
Source organism: uncultured Polyangiaceae bacterium (assembly GCA_964454025.1). Lineage (GTDB taxonomy): Bacteria > Myxococcota_A > Polyangia > Polyangiales > Polyangiaceae > JAFGBI01. The sequence goes on from CAYVRP010000021.1 coordinate 11,726, forward strand.
GGGCGCGCTCTGGACTCCGGGCTGCCCACCACGCCGTGAGGGCGGCGAGCCCGGCCGGGCTCGTGCGAAGTGCCAGCGGGTCCCGCCTCGCTCGCCAGCGGTGCGCGCGGAGCGGCTATCGCTCGGCGACGACGTCCTCGTAGTCTTCCCAGTCGAGCTCGACGTCGCGGGCGCCCGACGGTCGCTGCGCCAGGAGGGCGTCCACCACGATCTCCACCACCTCGAGCCGCGTCGAGAGCAGGTAGTACTCCTCCTCCCGCACGCTCGGCAGCACCGACAGCCGCGCGGCGACGAGATCACGGTCGTCCGCGTCGAGCTCCACCGCCGCGGCGGGACCGTCGTGCGGCTCCCCCCGGAAGAGCGCCTCGTAGGCGATCCCGACCGGGTTCACCGCCACCCGAACTTGCCGGCTGCAGACGCGCCAGCGGTGCACGTCCGGCGACGGCAGCCGCCAGAAACCGCCGATCCGCTGGCGCAGCAGCTCCCCGAAGTACGCCCCGACCGCCGGGGCCACGATCGCCACGATCTCGGGGCGCCGCACGCGCTCGTTGCGCACGAGGTCGACGTAGTGGTCCACCAAGGGCAGCGTCTCCGGGGTCCCGTCCACGGCGAACCCGACGGCGCGCTGCACGTAGTCGCGGAGCGCAGCCGCGAGCTCGCTCACCTCGGCTGGCGCCGCGCCGCCGGCCCGCGCGCCCGCCAACTCGACACCGCCCTCCTCGGCAGCGGCGCCCTCCGCGTCGTCCCGGGGATGCGGGTGAGGGTCCCGGTCCGGCATGCACGAGGTATAGCGAACCGGGGCCGAGGTCGCGAGGTGTCGGATCGGCCGCCCCCCTTCGCAGCGCGGACCCGCGCCCGCCCTCCCCGCTCCGAGACGCTCCGCCGGCCGGATCCCCGCGCGGCCGCGGCGGGGCGACCCCGCCGTGGGACCGTCCCCGCCGACACGGCTGGACGACGCTCCTGACCCGGGCGGGACGGTGCTAGGATGCCCCCCCCCCGCGGCCCGTGACCCATGTTATCGTGTCGGCTCCTCCATGCGCCTCGGCATCCTCAGTGACGTCCACGCCAACTACGAAGCGTTGAGCGCCGCGGTCGAGGCCTTCAGGGACGAAGACATCGACGCTTTCTACTGCCTTGGCGACACGGTCGGCTACGGCGGCTCGCCCAACGAATGCGCCGACCTCGTCCGCGCCACCTGTCGCGCGACCGTGGTCGGCAACCACGACGCCGCGGTCGCGGGCCGGATGGACTACTCCTACTACTATGAGGCCGCCCGCCAGGCTCTCGACCTGCATGCCAAGTGGCTCAGCCGCGAGAACCTGGACTGGCTTAAGAGCCTACCGTACCAGATCATGCTCGACACGGTCGGCGTCCAGCTCTGCCACGGCTCGCCGGTTCGCCTCGAGGAATTCGAGTACATCTTCGCGCCCGAGCAGGCCCGCGAGTGCCTGCCGATCTACGACCGCCTCGCGCCCCTCACGCTGATCGGGCACTCGCACCTGTGCAAGGTCTTCGCGCTCACCCCGACCACCGTGGAGGAGCTCCCGCCCGTGGACTTCGACCTCGAGCCCGGCAAGAAGTACATCTGTAGCGTCGGGTCCGTCGGGCAGCCGCGCGACTACGACAACCGCGCGAGCTACACCGTCTACGACTCGGACCGGAAGCTCTTCGAGTTCAAGCGCGTCGAGTACGACATCGAGTCGGCCGCCGACAAGATCCTGCGTGCCCGCCTCGAGCGCAACTTCGCGCACCGCCTCTTCATCGGCGTCTAGTTCGTCGAGCCCCTTCGCCCCCCGGGTGCGGCCCTGCCGCCGCGCTCACGGTGTGATGGTCCACTCGGTGCCCCACGGGGCGTCGCGCAGGACGATGCCCTGGGCCGCGAGCTCGTCCCGCAGAGCGGCCGCGCGCGCGAAGTCCTTCGCGGCCCGCGCGGCGGCGCGCGCGGCCACCTGCGCCGGCACGGTGGTCGCGTCGAGGCCGCGAAGCCGGAGACGCCGCGCCGTCGTCCGCTCCCGGTGCTCCGCGGGCGAGGCGCGCAGCAGCCCGAGCACGTCGGCCACCCGCGTGATCGCGCTCGCGCAGAGCCGCGCCGCGAGGACCGCCGCCCCCAGGAACGCGGCGTCCTTGCGCCGCTTCTGCGCCGCGTCGCAGATCTCGTTCCCCAGCCGGGCGATCTCGCCGAGGGCGGCCAGCGCGACCGGCGTGTTGAGGTCGTCGTCGAGCGCGGCGTGCGCCTCGTCGATCGCCCGCTCGATCCCGGCGCGGAGCTTCCCGAGCTCCGGCGGCAGCTTCGTGGGGACGGTCACGCCCGTGTCGAGCAGCTCCCCGAGGCGCCGGAGGGTCGCGTACAGGTAGTCGATGCGACCCTCCGCCTCGTCGATCGCCGGAAAGACGACGCGACCGTCCGGCCGCTTCTCGGTGTCGAACTGGATCGGGCTCCGGTACTGCACCGTGAGCAAGAACCACCGGAACGCCTCGGCGTCGTTGCGGGCGAGGACGTCGTCGACCGTGACGAAGTTGCCGAGCGACTTGCTCATCTTCTCCTTGTCGACGTTGACGAAGCCGTTGTGCATGAAGTAGCGCACCCACGGCTCCGGGCCGACGTGGGCCCCCTCGCTCTGCGCGATCTCGTTCTCGTGGTGTGGGAAGATGAGATCCATCCCGCCGGCGTGGATGTCGAACCCGTAGCCGAGGTAGGCCGTGCTCATGGCCGAGCACTCGATGTGCCAGCCGGGCCTCCCCCGACCCCAGGGGCTGTCCCAGCCCCACTCCTCCGCCGGCACCCCCTTCCACAGCGCGAAATCGAGCGGATCCTGCTTGGCCTCGTCGCGTACGACCCGCGCCCCGGCCCGTAGCTCGTCGATCCGGCGACGAGAGAGCTTGCCGTAGTCGGGGAAGCTCCGCACCGAGTAGTACACGTCCCGGGTCCCCCCCGGCATCTCCAGGACATACCCGTGGCCCGCGGCGATCAGCGCCTCGACCAGCGCGATCACCTCCGCCAGGTGTTCGCTCACCCGCGGCTCTCGATCGGGCGCCAGGCAGCCGACCGCCGCCATCCGCTCGCGGTAGATCGCCTCCATGCGCCGCGCCAGGTCGAGCGGCGACTCGCCGTTCTCGCGCGAGCGCGCCAGGATCTTGTCGTCGATGTCGGTCACGTTGCGGACGTAGGTAACCTCGAGCCCACGCGCGCGGAGGTGCCGGACCAGCACGTCGAACGCCACCGCCGCGCGGGCGTGACCCGCGTGCGGGACGTCGTACACCGTCGGACCGCAGCAGTAGATGCTGGCCTTGCCCGGCTCCCGGCCAACGAACTCCTCGATCTTGCGGGAGAGGGTGTTGTAGAGCTTGAAGGGGCCTCGGGACGTCACGGGCCGACGCTATCACAGGCCCCACGCGGGCACCGATGCCCGACGCACCCGGCGGTCGAGGGGGCCGCGGAGGCTCGGGACGCGCCCGCCCGCTGGCTGCCTGGCCTGGGCGGGTGCGCCGCCGCGGGCACGGGTCAGCGGTCGAAGCGATCCCAGGGATCCTCGAAGCCGCGGTGCGCGTCCGGGCGCCGCCGCAGCGCGCCCGCGCGCGGCGGCGGTCGCCAGCCCTCCCAGGGATCCACCTCGCGGCACACGCGCCCGGCCATGCAGATCCGGATCGCCAGCAGCCCGGCGGCGAAGCCACCGAGGTGGGCGAAATAGGCGACCCCGCCGCCGTGTCCCATCCCCAAGGAGAGGACCCCTCCGAGGACGTTGAGCACGAACCACATCCCGATCGCCATCCACGCCGGGAACGTGAGCAGGGGCCAGGGGAAGATCAGCCCGTTGAACACCAGGATCGGCGCGCGCGGGTGGAGCACGAGGTACGCTCCGAGCACGCCGGCGCCCGCCCCCGCCGCCCCGCCCATCGGCACGGCGCTGAACGGCTCGACCACGACCTGGGCGAGCCCTGCCGCCACCCCGCACCCGAGGTAGAAAAGGAGGTAGCGCACCCGCCCGAGCGCCTCCTCGACGTTGTCCCCGAAGATGTGCAAAAAGAGCATGTTTCCAGCCAGGTGCGCGAGACTGCCGTGCAGGAAAATGCTGGTCAGCAGGGTCGGCATGGCCACCGCCGGCTCGAGCAGGAGCCGCCGCGGCACCAGCCCCAAGGAGGAAACCACCGCCACCTCACCCTCGACGCTCATGGCACCGAGCTGCCAGAACCACGCGAGGACCGTCGCGACCACCAGGCCGAGGGTCACCAGGGGACGGCGGGAGGTGGGGTTGATGTCGGCCAGCGGCAGGAACACGCCCCAACGGTAGCGCCGGGACGACGGCTCGTCATGAGGGCTCGCGCGGCCCCCCACCGGGTCGCTACCTGGAGTGCCCAGGGGTCCTCGCGCGCCACGGCGCACGGCTCCGTGCTACCGTCCCGCCATCGCGATGGCCGCCTCGACCCGGCTTCGCCGTGTCGCCTCGTCCCTGGGCGGTGCGCGGCTGGTCCTGGCGTGCGCACGCCCGGGCCTGCACGGCCAGACCTACCGCGACCGGGAGGTCGCGTTCCGGGTGGGTCCGCTCCCGAGCACCTGGCGCGCCATCCACCTCGACGACACCCGCCTCGCCTTCCGCGACGACACGGCGCGCACGACCGTCGCCGTGAACGGTCGCTGCGGCAAGGACGGCGACGACGTGCCCCTCACCGCGCTCACGGCGCACCTCTTCCTGGTGTTCACCGACCGGACCATCCTCTCCCAGGAGGAGTTCACCCTCGACGGGCGGGCCGCGCTCCGCACCGAGCTGGCGGCCAAGCTCGACGGCGTCCCGCGCCGCTTCACCGTCATCGTCCTCAAGAAGGACGGCTGCGTCTACGATCTCATCCTCATCGCCGACCCGCGCACCGAAGCGGACGGCTTCGCCGCCTTCGAGCAGTTCGCGCAGGGTTTCGCGACGCTCCGCTGACATGGCCCCCGAACCCGAATCGACCGGCCGCCTCTCGGTGATGTCGCCGAGCCGTTTCGGACCGCGGCCGCTACCCCCGCTCGTCGAGCGGCTGCGCGCCACGATCGCCGACTTCTTCGAGCAGGTGGGGCAGATCACGGTGATGGGTCTGCGGGCCTTCGTGGCAGGCTTCCGCCGTCCGTTCGAGTGGCGCGAGATCGTCCGCCAGGTCGAGGCGCTCGGCGTGGCGTCGACGGGGATCGTCGCCGTCACCAGCGTCTTCATCGGGATGGTGATGTCGGTGCAGTTCGCCTACGGGCTCAAGCAGTTCGGCGGCATGGAGTACACCGGGCGGGTGATGGCGTTGAGCTTCGCGCGGGAGCTCGCGCCGACGCTGACCGCGGTGATCGTCGGCGGCCGCATCGGCGCGGGCATGGCCGCCGAGGTCGGGGCGATGGCGGTGACCGAGCAGATTGACGCCGTGCGCGCGCTGGGTGCGGACCCGCTCAAGAAGCTCGTCTGGCCGCGCCTGCTCGCTTCGGTCCTGGTGATGCCGATGCTGAGCGGCCTCGCGATGGTGCTCGGGTTCGCCGGCGGGATGGTCATCACCGACGTCCAGTTCCACATCCCTTCCGGGTTCTTCCTGCGCAGCGGCGTCAACTCCGTCTGGCTCCAGGACTACCTCCAGGGGCTCCTGAAGACCCCCTTCTTCGGCGCGATCATCGCCCTGGTCGGGTGCCACTTCGGCGTCCACACCCGCGGCGGCACGGCCGGCGTCGGCGCCAGCACCACCCGCACCGTGGTGGTGACCTCCATCGCGATCCTCATCGCCGACTACCTGCTGACCTCCGCCATGTTGCTGCTCTGGCCCGGCGCGTGACGACGGCGCCGCCGGCGGCGTGAGCGCGCGCTTTTGTCCGCGGCGCGACGGATGCGCTAGGACGAAGAGGACGGCCACCCCGACCCCAGGAGCCACGATGTCCCGGACCTCTTCGCTGTCGCTCACCCTCGTGCTTCTCGGCGCCTCTTCCTGCCACGACAAGGTCGTGGATCCGCTCGAACCCGTCGTCGGATCCCCGCTCGAGAACCTCCTCGGCTGCCCGGAGCTCCAGACCGCAGCGCTCACCGTCGATGACGGGGTCCTCGCGACCCGAGACGGCACGATCGGCTGCGCCAGCGCGGGGCTCCTCTGTCCGCTCGACGACCACCCGGACCTCACGGACCGCTGCGAGCCCCCGCGACGCTCGCTCGCGCGCTGCGAGCTCGACCGCTGGATGCTCGCCTGCGCGCTCCCCGCGTCCGAAGCCGGGAACGCCGGCGCGCCCGGCGCGGGGGGCGCCGCTGGCGCCAGCGCGCGTGCCGGGGCGGGCCCCCAGCCGGCGGAGGGCGGAACGGCCCGATGACCGACTCCGACCTGCCCGGCCGCGAACGCGCCCAGCCCCGATGGTCACGCGCTGCAATCCTGTCGATGGCTGGCCGGGAGGCCGGCCACCCCCTTGACCCTCCGGTGGCCCCTTCCTAAGCTTCGGCCAGGAATTTCGCTCGTGTCGACGTCTGGTTCCACCAATGGATCCCCCCACCTGCGTCGAAAGGACGGGTTGCTGACGACCGGTGACATGGCCCGCCTGTCGAGCAACACGTTACGTACGGTGCGGTTCTACGAGGAGGCGGGGCTGCTCAAGCCCATCCAGCGCACCGACGGGGGGCACCGCCTCTTCCCTCCGAGCGAGTTGCGCAAGCTACAGCTCGTGAGCGACCTGCGCGCCGCCGGGTTCTCCCTGGAGGAGATCGGCGACATGCTCGATGCCAAGCAGCGCGCGACCACGCCGGACAGCGCCGCGCGAGACGTCCTCGGGCGCCTGGAGCAGCAGATCGACTCGATGCGCTCGCGCTTGTCGTTGCTCCAGCGGCTCCTGGTCGAGCTCGACGGCGCGCGCCGCGTGCTCACGCGCTGCACGAACTGCCCCGCCCCCGCGCAGTTTCCCGCCCGCTGCGACGACTGCAAGACCCTCGAGGATGGGGACGGCAAGGTGTCCAGCGCGGTCGGCGTGCTGTGGAACGTCGACCGCGACTGACGCTCGCGGGGGGGAAACGCCGATGATCGACCGCGACGCTGCTCGGGAGGCCATGGCGGCGTTTCTCCGCGCGCTCGGCCACGACCCTCTGGATCACCCCGATCTGCACGGCACCCCCGAGCGGGTGACGGCGGCCTTCGCGGACGAACTGCTCGCCGGCTACGCCACCGATCCGGCGGCGCTCCTGCGCGCCGGCGCCTGCGCGACGCAGCGTCCGGCGCCCGATGACCTCGTCACCGTGGAGGGAATACAGGTCACGACGGTCTGCCCGCATCACCTCCTACCGGCGTTCGGCGCGGCGACGGTCGCGTACCTCCCGGGCGCGGCGTGCCTCGGCGTTGGCGTGATCGCCCGTCTGGTCGACGCCTGCGCGCGGCGCCTGATCCTCCAGGAGGTGCTGGCGCGCACCGTCGTGGACGCCCTCATGGTCCACGCCGGCGCGCGCGGCGCCTACTGCCGCGTCGAGCTGCTGCACACCTGCCTCAGCTGCCGGGGCGCTCGCGAGCCCAACGCCCGCGTCACGGTGACCGCGCGCGCAGGCGCTCTCGCGAGCCACCACCCTCATCCCGAGGCCCGAACCGAACCGTGACGCTCGCCGTGGTCACCGGAGCCAGCCGTGGGATCGGTCGCGCGACCGCCCTTGGCCTCGCCGCGCGGGGCGTCGATCTCGCCCTGGTCGCACGCGACGGCTCCCGGCTCGCGGACGTCGCCGCCGCCGCCACCGCCGCCGGGGTGCTGGCGCGTCCCTTCCGCTGCGACCTGGCCGACGCCGCGGCCCTGCGCGCCGCCTCCGAGGCTGTCCGCGCGGAGGTGGGCGATCCCGATCTGTTGATCAACAACGCCGGCATCGCCACCGCCTGCCCGGTCACCGAGCTAACGCCTGAGCAGGTGGATCTCCACCTCGCCGTCAACCTGCGGGCACCGATGCTCCTCTCGGCCGCCTTCCTCGGCGCGATGCGACGACGCGGGCGCGGCCGCATCCTCCACGTGGCGAGCATCGCCGCGACCGTGGGGACTCCGCTGCGCGCCGCCTACAACGCGAGCAAGTGGGGCCTGGTCGGGTTCATGCGCTCGCTCGCCGCCGAGCTCACGGACACCGGCGTCGTCACCCTCGCGGTCCTCCCCGGCTCCGTGGACACGGACATGCTGCGCGGTTCCGGCTTCGCGCCGCGCATGACGGCCGAGGCCGTCGCGTGCACGCTCGTTCATTACGCCCTTGACGCGCCGGCGGCGCACAACGGTGCAGTGATCGAGATGTTCGGCGTGTGACCGCGGCGGTGGCTCCGGGACCGCCGGCACGCGCGAGGGAAGGGCCCGTCACACCCGCTTCTCTCTACCGTTGCTCCCTTCCGGGCCTGGCGGGGTTCGAGGTGCGCTGTTGACGGACCCGCACGCGTCCTCACACGCACCGAGCCTTCTAGCGCGGCGCCGCGGGGCTGTCCAGGCGCGCCGCGCCGGCCGGGTCGAGGTAGTCGACCACCGCCCCATCGGGCGCGCGGAAGCGCGTGACGCCATCGCTCGCGGACAGCACGAAGTCGGGCGCCACGGGCACCTTCCCGTGTCCACCGGGCGTGTCCACGACGAACCGCGGGGTGGCGATGCCGGAGAGCTGCCCCTGGAGCTCCTCCAGCAGCCGGCGCCCCACCTCGACCGGGGTACGCAGGTGCCCGGTGCCGCACACCGGGTCCATCTGCAGCAAGTAGTACGGCCGGACCCGTTCGCGGACCAGTCCCCGGAAGAGCTCGGCCAGCACCGGCGCCCGGTCGTTCACGCCCCGGAGCAGCACGGTCTGGTTCATCACCGGGAACCCCGCGTCAGCGAGCCGCCGGCAGGCCGCTCGCGCTTCGGCGCCGAGCTCGCGCGGGTGGTTGAAGTGCGTCATGACCCACAGCGGCTGGTACGGGCGCAGCGCGACCAAGAGCTCCTCCGTGACGCGCTGGGGGAGCACGGCCGGCACGCGTGTCGCCAGGCGTATCGTCTCCACGCTCTCGATCCGGCGCACGCTCGCCACCAAGTCGGCGAGCCGCCGGGTGCTCATCACGAGCGGATCACCCCCGCTGACGATCACGTCCTTCACCTCCGGATGCCGCGCCAGATAGGCCAGCGCGGCCGCCCACCGCGCCCGAGGACCCGCGCCGCCACCGCGCCCGACCCAGCGGCGACGGGTGCAGAACCGGCAGTGCCCGGCGCACCGATCGGAAACCAGCAACAGCGCGCGGTCGGGGTAGCGGCGGATCAGCCCCGGCGCCACCTCGTGCTCCTCCTCGCCCAGCGGGTCGCGCCGGTCACCGGGCGTCGGGCTCCACTCCCGAATGTCCGGCACGAACTGCCGCCGGATGGGGCAGCCTGGATCCTGCCGGTCGGCGAGCGACAGTAGGTACGGCGTCACCAGGATCGGAAACCCGCCGCGCTCCGCGGCCATCGCGCCGGCGCGCTCGCCCGCCGTGAGCGTCAGCGCGCGCTCCAGCCCCGCCGCGCTCCGGATCGCCCGTCGCAGCTGCCACCGCCAGTCGTCCTCGCCGGGGACCGCGGTCGCCACCACGCGCTCAGGGAGCGGCTGCGCGGTCAACGCCGCTCGCCTCCCGCGCGCTCGGCGCGACCCCGGGGTTCGCGCTCGCCGCAGGCGCCGCGCTCGGCGCCACGCTCATGCCGGCGAGCGCAGCCTCGTCGATCCGCACCTCGAAGCGCGCGCGGAGCTCCCGCTCCAGGCGTGCCTCGGCCTCGCGGATCCGCTGCTGGGCGAGGGTGACCCGGATGGTCCGCTCGGCCTCCGCGTAGCTCCGCAGCCCCGCCGCGTTCCGGGACACCAGTCGCACGACGTAGGCCCGGCCGTCGGCCTCCACGACCTGCGGAAACACGCCCCCGAGGTCCGGGATGGCGAACCCCGCGCGCCGCACCGCCTCCGGCACCTCCCCGCCCGGCTCCGCGTCCGTCCCCGGCTCCGTCACGAAGCCGACGTCCCCGAGCAGCCCCTCCGCTTCCTCGCCCGCGGGATCGCGCCGCAAGGAGTGCTTGCGCACGAGCTCGCCCCAGGCGGTCGGGCTGGCCGCGCGAGCAGCGTCGAGCACCCGCTCCGCCTCGAGCCGGCTCCCGAGCACGATGACCGAGAGCCGGCGACGCTCCGGCACGGAGAAGTCGGCGCGGTGCCTGGCGTAATAGGCGCGAACCTCGGCCTCGGGGATCGCCTCCGGTCCGGGCAGGCTCTCGCGCAGATCGAGCAGCACCAGCTCCCGCAGCACCTGATCGATCCGCGCCCGCACCTCCGGGTCGCGATCCAGACCGCGACGGCGCGCCTCACCCGCCAGCAGCTCGACGTCGATCAGCTCGTCGAGCAGCGCGCGGCGCCGCTCGGGCGACTGGTACCGGATCCGCTCGAACCGGTCCATCCGTTCGAGCGCCGCGACGTAGTCCCCGAGCGTGATCGTTCGATCGCCGACCCGCGCCAGGGTCCGTGCGGCGAGCTCCGGCGGGAGCACCCCGACGCTCGCCGAAGGCGCCGCCCCGACACCTGCCTCGCTGCGGTTGCCGCATCGGCACCCCGCCGCCCCCGCCAGCGCCAGCACCACCACCGCCCCGCGCGGCGGCCAGCCCCTCGCGCCGGGGCGCGAGGGACGCGTCCGCTCGGGAACGTCCGCCCGCGTCTGCTCCGCCGTCGATCGCCGTCGAATCACCGAGATCACCGTCGATTGCGCCGCCGCGGACGCCGGGCTACGCCTCGAGCCCGTGACCACCGCAAGCGCCTCCAGTCTCCACTACAAGCGCGTCGTCATCAAGTTGAGCGGAGAGGCTCTGGCGGGCCCGGACGGGGGCTCCGGGATCGACACCGGGGTGCTGAAGGCCACCGCTGCCGAGCTCGCGGAGGTCCACGCTACGGGCGTGCAAATCGGAATCGTGGTCGGTGGAGGCAACATCTTCCGGGGCCTGCGCGGCGCCAGCGAGGGAATGGACCGCGCCCAGAGCGACTACATGGGGATGCTGGCGACGATCATCAACTCCCTCGCCCTCCAGGATGCCCTGGAGCGCTGCGGCGTCGCCACGCGGGTCATGACCGCGATCGAGATCAACAACGTCGCCGAGCCGTACATCCGACGCCGCGCCATCCGCCACCTCGAGCGGGGTCACGCCGTCGTTTTCGCCGCGGGGACCGGCAATCCGTATTTCTCCACGGACACCGCGGCCGCCCTGCGCGCCATGGAGATCCGCGCCGACGCCCTCTTCAAGGCCACCAAGGTAGAGGGCATCTTCGATCGCGACCCGCTCCGGTTCCCGGACGCCCAGCTGCTCGAGCGTGTCACCTTCGATCGGTTCCTCGCCGATCACCTCGGGGTGATGGACTCGACCGCGGTGACGCTCTGCCGCGAGCATGGCCTGCCCGTCCGCGTCTTCAAGATGGCGCGCGGCAACATCAAGCGCGTCTGCCTCGGCGAAACCGTGGGCACCATCGTCTCCCAGCAGCCCTGAACGGGACCCCTCGGCACCGCCGCGCCCTCCGCCGCGGCCCGCTGGGGAGGGGACCTGGCGCCGGGGAAAGCGCCGTCGTGACCTGCCGGTCGCTGCGAGGCCGCCGCCGGGAGCTCCCCCGCGCAGCTCGCCAGACGGCCCGCTTTCGCTATATTGCCACTCCTCCGCCCCGTCCGCCGAGACCGAGGTAGCTTGCCGGAATCGTCGTTGCCCCTCCTCGGAGGCGCCCCGCCATCGCTCGCCGACTTCGGCACGGCGGTCCTGTACGCGATCCTCCTGCTCGCGGCCTACACCTGCGCCCTCGCGGTGCGCGCGGCCGGCGGGCGCCCGCACCTGCTCGCCGCCGCCCGCCTCGGCGCCTACGCCACCACGGCCACGGTCCTCCTCGGGGTCCTGCTCCTGAGCTACGCCTTCGCGAGCCACGACTTCGGCATTCGCTACGTCGCGCGCTACAGCGATCGCGCGACCCCCTGGATCTACCTGCTCACCGCGCTTTGGGGTGGCCAGGACGGGTCCCTCCTCTGGTGGCTCCTGCTGACCAGCATCGCGGTCGCGGTCGCGGTGCGCTGGCTCTCCGGACGCTACCGCCAGCTCCAGCCCTGGGTCATCGCGACCCTGATGCTGGTGGTGGGTTTCTTCGGCGTCTTGATGGTCTTCGCCGCCAACCCGTTCCAGACCTTCGCTACCGGTCCACGCCCGGACGGCGAGGGACTCAACGCCCTGCTGCGCAACCCCTGGATGATCCTGCACCCGCCGGCGCTCTACGCGGGCTTCGTGACCTGCGTCGTGCCCTTCGCCTTCGCGGTCGCCGCGCTGGTGACGGGCCGTCTCGACAACGAGTGGATCGTGGCCGTTCGGAAATGGATGCTGGCCGCCTGGATCCTGCTCACGATCGGCAACGTCCTGGGGATGGTCTGGGCCTACGAGGAGCTCGGCTGGGGCGGCAAGTGGGGTTGGGATCCGGTAGAGAACGCCTCGCTTCTGCCCTGGTTGACGGCCAGCGCCTACCTCCACTCCACCATGATTCAGGAGCGGCGCGAGCTCTTCAAGGTCTGGAACGTATTGCTGATCACCACTACCTTCTTCCTGACCATCCTCGGAACGTTCCTCACCCGCTCGGGCCTGATCGCCAGCGTCCACTCCTTCGCGCAATCGAGCCTCGGGACCTACTTCCTGTGGTTCATGGCCCTCATCGCCGCCACCACCGCCGGGCTGGTGATCTGGCGCTGGCCGCTCCTGCGCACCCGCGCCCGCGTCGAGTCGCTGCTCAGCCGCGAGTCGACCTTCGTCCTCAACAACTGGGCGTTGCTGGCGGTCATGCTGTTCGTCCTCGTCTCCACGCTGTTCCCGCTCCTGGCGGAGAAGACGACGGGCGAGAAGCTGCTCCTCGGAGCCCCGCATTTCAACCTCTGGGTGCCCCCCATCGGGCTGGTCGTGTTTGCCCTGATGGGGCTCGCCCCGCTCTTCGGCTGGCGGAAGACCAGCCCCGAGTCGCTCCGCGCGGCCTTCACCTGGCCGCTCTTGGCCCTCGGGGGCGGAGCTCTGACGCACCTCGCGCTCGGTCATCTCGTGGGACTGCCTGCGTTGACCCTGTCCGATGCGCCGTTCCCGGGTCCGTTCGGGGCGTTCATGCGGTACGTGAGCGCCACCTACCCGCTCCTCACGGTCGCGCTCGCCGCCTTCAACACGGCGGTGATCATCCAGGAATTCCACCGGGGGCTGCGCGTGCGCCGTGCGGCGACCGCGAGCCGCGACGACCGCGAGCCGTGGCCTGTGTCACTCGTGCGCCTGGTCGAGCGAAACCGGCGTCGCTACGGAGGCTACGTCGTCCACCTCGGCGTCACCCTGGCCTTCCTGGGCTTCGCCGGTGAGTCCTGGTCCATTCACCGCGAGGTCACCCTCCTCCCCGGCGAAGCGACGACCCTCGCCGGCTACTCATTCCGCTACGATGGCAGTCATCCCTGCCCCGGCTCCCCGCGCTGCTCCGCCGCGCAGCAGGCCGATCGCGAGAAGCGCATGCTCTTCGCCCCGCTGGAGCTCACGCGCCGTGATCGCCGAATCGGTACTCTCACGCCCGCGCGCTACTTCTACGCCCGCGAATCGACCACCGAGGTGAGTCTCTGGCGTGGGCTGCGGCAGGACGTGTACGTCGCGCTGCTGGCGGTGGAGCCCGGCACGGACCGAGCCACCTTCGGACTGCATCTCAACCCCCTGGTCGCGTGGGTCTGGGCCGGTGCTGCCGTCATGCTCCTCGGCGCGATGGTTTCTCTCTGGCCGGAGGCCGACCACCGGCGCCTGGGCCCCTGGGCCGCCATCCGGACCGCGACGTCCGTGACGACCGTGCTCCTGCTCTCCTTCGGGGTGGCGCTGGGGCCTCGGCCCGGCCTGTCGCCTCCGATCATCGCTCGTGTCGCTGGCGCTCCATGACCGATCGAGCCGTCTCCAGACTCGTCCGTGCCTGGCACCGGGTGCCGCTCAGCGCCTGGCGCGTCCTGAGTGCGGCTGCCGGCGCGGGCGCCGCGCTCACGCTGGGGTTGCCTGCGACGCTGCTCGCCCTGGCGGGGCTGGCGCTCACGGGCGCGGTCTTCCTGGCCTACTCGAGCCTGGTGGCCCTCGCCGGTGACGCCGAGCTGACGCTGGAGGAGGCGCTCACGCTGGTCGGACCCTCGGCGGAAGAGGAGAAAAAGCGCTCGATCCTGCGCGCCCTCAAGGACCTCGAGTACGAGCTCGCGGTGGGCAAGATCTCCCCCGAGGATCACGCCGCACTGAGCGCCCGCTACCGCGAGGAGGCGCGCGGTCTCCTCCAGCTCGTCAGCCAGCTCCAGGCCGACCAGGTCGCGCGGGCCGAGCGCCGGATCCGCGAGTACCTCCGCGAGGCAGGCGCCTTGACCGTGCCGGAGCCGACCACCGGCGCGGCGCCGGGGACGCCGGCCGTTGCCATGCCGCCAGGGCGTGGGCACGGCCGACGGCCCCGCTGCCCCGCATGCGAGCGTCGGAACGCTCGTAACGCCCGCTTCTGCAGCGCCTGCGGCGCGCCGCTAGCGCCCGCGCCCTCCATACCGACCCCGAAGGACCGCAAGGTGTGAACCGGCGGCGTCTCGCCTCGCTCTGGTGCGCGCTGTCACTGCTCGGCGGCGTCCTCACGCCATCCGTGGTGAACGCCGACGAGCCCCCGTTCCCCGGCCACCCTCCAATTCCCGAGGGGACGGGCCTGGACGAGCTCGTCCCGCCGCCGCTCGGTCGCTCGTCCGTAGCGCCGGCGTCAGATCTGCCACCGGGAACCATCGAGGTCGAAGCGCGTGGTCCCGACGGCGCCCCGGTTGCGGGCGCAGCGGTGGAGCTTACGGTGTTGCAGCGCTCCCCCGCCCAGGGCGAGCACCGCAGGGAGCTCGGCGCGCTCACGGCCGCAAACGGCACCGCCCGCTTTTCCAGCCTGACCGCCGGCCCCGATGACTGGTTCGCTGTGACCCTGCGGCATGGCACGACATCCCACCGCTCCGAGCCCTTCCGCCTCGATCCCACGCACGGCGTCCGGGTCCGGATCCCGGTCCTCCCCCCCACTGCTCGCCGGGAAGACACGGCCGTCAGCGCGCAGTGTTTCGCCCTCTTGTCCCTGAGAGACGACATCATCCAGACCGACCTCGCCCTCCGCCTCGTCAACCGAGGCGAACGCACGTGGCTCCCAACAGGATACCGCCTCGAGCTCCCGGCCGGACATCGAGCGCTCTCCTTGCCCGATCCGGAAGCCCCCGCGCGCTGGGTCCAGGTCGCAGGTGGCGTCGAGCTCGTGGGAGCGGTCCCTCCTGGAGAACACGAGCTCACTCTCTCGTTCCAGCTTGACAACCCGGCCCAGTGGCTGCTCCCCTGGGCGCAACGGGACCACGCGATCGTGGAGCTCACGGTGCCTCCGGGCGTCCTTCGCACGAGCGTGTGGGTGGACGAGGTTCCGGGGCTGCGCGTCACGGTCGGTGGCGCCGGAGAGCCGCGAGCTGCCCGCGCGCCCGATGGGACTCCTGGACTGGTCGTCGAGGTCGACGCCCCTGACGCTGGCGATGTCGCGACGCGGGTGCCGATCCGTCTGGAGGGGCTCCCCCGACGCGGCGCCTACCCGTTCCTGACCGCCCTCGGGTCCTGCGGGCTTCTGCTTTGGGGCGTAGCGGGCTTGGGCAGAATCAGAGCCGGCCGGCCGGTTTCTGATGACCTAGAACGCGCCCGCTCTCGGCTTCTCAAGGAGTTCGCGTCGCTGGAGCGCGCGCGCCAGAACGGCGACATCGGGCCGCAGACCTATGCTCAGGCCCGCCAGGCTCTGGTCGAGGCTCTCGCCCGCCTCGAGGATCCTTCCCCGCGACCGGCTCGGACTCGAAAGCCCCTCCAGCCACCCCGTCAGGCCTGAAGAAGACCTGACGCCGAACGCTTGCCCACAGCCTGGGGAGAACCTGCTGACTCCCCTGCCCGCTTGCTCGGTCTTGCTTCGGGATCCCTGGCGCACCTCGCCGCTCCTCCCCTGCTCGAGGGCGGTTCCTCCGCATGATCTCCACCGACCCAGGCCCCGTTTTCTGCTTGATATCAGGACACTTGAGCCGGAAATGCCCCCCGATCACACCCCCTACTGCCACGACCAATTCTATGAATCTCATCTGCACCAATCCTTGCTCGTCGTACTCTCCGCGCCCGCCGCCGGCCCGGCTTCCACCGCGGCGAGAGCGCTAGCGGTCGGCCCAGTATCCGACTAGGACGAAGCCAGAATGCACGTCGTCGTCTCGAAAAAGGAGCTGCTCCGAGTCTTGGCTCGCTGTCAGGGGGTCGCGGACAAGAAGAGCACCATGCCCGTGCTGGGAAACGTCCTGGTGGAGACGGACGGCCCAGACAAGCTTCGTCTCTCGGCGACGGACCTGCTGCTGGCCGTCCGCGGCGCCATTCCGGCCACGGTCGAGCAGGCGGGATCGATCGCGCTCGGCGCGCGCGATCTCCTCGATCGCATCCGCATGATGCCGGAAGGACAGGTTTCCATCACGACGACGGACGGTGCGAACACCACCATCCGTGCGGTCGGCACGGCGCGCCGCTACACGCTCCACGGCATCCCGGGCGAGGAGTTCCCCGCGCTTCCCCACCTCGACGAGGCACAGCGAGGGCTCACCGTCCCGGTGCGCGTCATCGCCGATCTGGTCGAGGGAACGTACTTCTCTATCTCCCCGGACGAGACTCGGTCCCACCTGAACAGCGCCCTCTTCGAGTGCGATGGACAGCGCGTTCGGATGGTGACCACCGACGGCCATCGCCTGAGCAAGATGGAGTTCAAGGTCGAGCGTGCCGACGCAGCCTCGATGCTCATCCCGCTCAAGGGGATCTTGGAGCTCAAGCGCCTCTGCGAGGAGGCGCGAGGGGAGGCCGGCAAGTCCGACGACGCCGACTCCCTTGAGCTCTCCATGGTCCAGGCTGGGCCCAACGTCTTCTTCCACCTGGGTGGCTTCCACTTCAGCGTCAAGCTCGTCGACGCCCAGTTCCCGCCCTACCAGCAGGTCATCCCCGAGGCTTCGGAGCGGGTGATCCGCGCTCCCAGGCTGCCCATGGCCGACGCCCTTCGTGCGGTGTCCGTTGCCGCCAGTGAGCGCACCGGTGGGGTGAAAATCACCCTCCACTCGGGGAAGATCCGGTTCGAGAGCGAGAGCCCCGAGAGCGGTGAAGGCTTCGATGAGGTTCCGGTCGAGTACGACGGTCCCGAGGTGACGGTCGGCTTCAACGCCAAGTACTTCCACGACGTCCTGATGGCCATCGATGACGACGAGATCTTGCTCGGGCTGAGCGGAGAGCTCGACCCCGCCATCATCCGACCCGCCAACGAGACCCCGCGGTCCAGCTACCTCGCGGTCGTCATGCCGATGCGAATTTGAGCCCGACCGTCACCATCCGCCGGGTTTCGGTCCGCTCCGTCCGGAACCTCGCTTCGGTCGACCTCGAGCCCGGTCCACGGCTCAACGTCATCTCCGGGGACAACGGCCAGGGAAAGACGAGCCTCCTGGAGGCGATCTACCTGGTCGCCACCACTCGGAGCTTCCGCACCGAGCGCACGGTCGAGGTCCTGCAGACCGGCCGTGACCGAGCGACGGTGACCGCTCTGGTGGCGGAAGCCGCCCAGGTCCGCGAGCAGCGAGCCGTGGTCGTGCCGCGGGTGACGTCCTACCTCGTCGACGGGCGCCGCCCGGAGCGCCTCGCGCGCTTCGCCACCCTCACGCCCGTCGTCGTGTTTCACCCCGGAGACCTCCAGCTCGTCAGCGGCCCCTCCGCGTTGCGGCGCACCCTGCTCGACCGCGTCGCGCTCTTCCACGAGCCGACCAGCACCGATCATCGCCGACGCTACCTTCACGCGCTCCGCGAGCGCCAGCGAGCGCTGGAGGAGCGAGGCATCACCGCCAGCGACGTCTCCGTCTACGAGGAACTCGCCGCCACCGAGGGGGCGCTCCTGGCCGCCGCGCGCGCGCGCGCCGCCGAGCGCTTGGCGGAGGCCCTGGCGCCCGCGTTCGCCCGGATGGCCTCCCCGGGCCTCCAGCTCACGGTCGCGTACCGCCCCGGTGGAACGAGCGACGTGGACCAGTTCCGAACCGCCCTGGCCTCCCGTCGAGCAGCGGATCTCCGCCGGCGCACCGCCACTTACGGCCCGCAGCGGGACGACCTCGAACTCTTGCTCGACGGCCGTTCGGCCCGCACCCAGGCCTCCCAGGGCCAGCAGCGAATCCTCACCCTGGCGCTCAAGATAGCCGAGCTCGCCACGGTGACCGCCGCGAGGGGAGCGCAACCGATCTTGCTGCTCGACGACGTCTCGAGCGAGCTCGACCCCACCCGAACCGGCGCGGTGTACGAGTTTCTGCACGGTACGGCCGGTCAGGTGTTCGTCACCACGACCCGCCCGGAGCTGCTCGCCACGCCCGAGATCGCCCCGTCCGACCGCGTCGACTGGCGCCTCCGCGGCGGGTCGCTCGAGGCCTGAGGCGAGCCCCCCCGGCTCACGCCGAGGACCCGGCGCCGTTCCCGCGGAACGCCCTGGCTTTCGCCCCCGGGCTGCCATCGGTCTGAACGCGAAACCGCCGGCGAGCACGCTGCAGCCGCGCGCGAACCAAGCCCGGGAATTCGCGGCAAAAAGCGCCAAAAACGCTTGTCCGCTCCCACCCGGACGGCTATACCTGCCGGTGCCGCTGCGGCGGCCGTCCCGCGGCGCTTCGACGCTGCCCGCGCCGCCCGAACGGCCACGCCGGCTCCGGCGCCCTGCCCGGCGCCCGCCGTCCACCCGACCCAGGAGACAGACGTTGCAGACCGACGTTCCCGACGCGACCGTCTTCCAAGAGAACGAGTACGGGTCGGCCAGCATCACGGTGCTCGAAGGGCTCGAGGCGGTGCGCAAGCGCCCCGGGATGTACCTCGGCGACGTCCACGATGGCTCCGCGCTCCACCATCTCGTCTGGGAAGTGGTGGACAACGCCGTCGACGAGCACCTCGCTGGGCACTGCAACCGCATCAGCGTCACCGTTCACTTCGACGGCTCCGTGACCGTCGAGGACAACGGGCGAGGGATCCCGGTCGGCATGCACGAGCGTGGGGTGAGCGCCGCCGAGGTCGTGATGACGATCCTGCACGCGGGCGGCAAGTTCGACAACAACAGCTACAAGGTCAGCGCTGGGCTCCACGGCGTCGGCGTGAGCGCCGTCAACGCTGTCTCCGAGTTTCTCCGCCTCGAGATCAAGCGCGAGGGCAGGGTCTGGTTTCAGGAG
Source organism: uncultured Polyangiaceae bacterium (assembly GCA_964454025.1). Lineage (GTDB taxonomy): Bacteria > Myxococcota_A > Polyangia > Polyangiales > Polyangiaceae > JAFGBI01. The sequence goes on from CAYVRP010000021.1 coordinate 30,932, forward strand.
TATCGCCGGGGCGTTCCGCAGGCCCCGCTGGCGGCGCTGGGCGAGGCCTCCACGACCGGTACCAAGGTCACGTTCAAGCCCGACCGCACCATCTTCACCAACACCGAATACAACTACGGCATCCTCGCGAACCGCCTGCGTGAGCTCGCGTTCCTCAACTCGGGCCTGATCGTCAAGCTCGTGGATGAACGCGACCAGGGACGTCAGGACGTCTTCGAATTCCAGGGCGGCATCCGCGAGTTCATCCAGCTCCTGACGGAGAACCGTGAGCCGGCGCACGAGGAGGTCATCGCCTTCCGTGCCGACACGCCCTGGCTCGAGGGCAAGGGCACGGTGCAGGTCGACATCGCGATGCGCTGGACGTCCGCCTACGTCGAGCAGATCCTCTGCTACACCAACAACGTCCACAACCGTGACGGGGGCACCCATCTCACCGGGCTCAAGAGCGCCCTCACCCGCACCCTCAACAGCTACGGGCAAGCGGCAGGGCTCTTCAAGGAGCTCAAGAGCGGGCTCGGCGGCGACGATTGCCGCGAGGGGCTGATCTGCGTCGTCCACGTCAAGCACCCCGATCCATCCTTCGACTCCCAGACCAAGGCGAAGCTGGTTTCCAGCGAGGTGAAGGGCATCGTCGAGAACGCGGTCAACGAGCTGCTCGGCCGCTATTTCGAGGAGCACCCGCAGACCGCGCGCAAGATCCTCGAGAAGGCCATCGTGGCCGCCAAGGCGCGGGAGGCGGCGCGGAAGGCCCGCGAGGTGGTGCGCAAGGGCGCCACCGACTCGGCCGCGCTCTCCGGCAAGCTCGCCGACTGCCAGAGCAAGGACCCGACGCGCAGCGAGATCTACATCGTGGAGGGGGACAGCGCCGGCGGGAGCGCCAAGCAGGGCCGCGATCGGCACTTCCAGGCCATCCTGCCGCTCCGGGGCAAGATCCTGAACGTGGAGCGGGCGCGCCTGGATCGCATGCTGTCCTCACCCGAGGTGGCGACGCTGATCTCCGCTCTTGGCTGCGGTATCGCCGACGAGTTCGACATCAGCAAGCTCCGCTACCACCGGGTCATCATCATGACCGACGCGGACGTGGACGGATCCCACATCCGCACGCTCCTGCTCACCTTCTTCTACCGCCAGATGCGCGAGATCATCGACGCGGGTCACCTGTTCATCGCGCAGCCCCCGCTCTTCGGCGTGCGCAAGGGCAAGAAGGTCTTCTACCTGAAGGATCAGGCGTCGCTCGACCAGATGCTGGTGGAGAACGGCATCGACGGTCTCACGCTGAAGGCCGTCGGCGGACCCGCGCTGTCAGGTGTGGCGCTGCTGAACCTCGCCCAGCGCCTCCATCGCTTCACGGCCGTCCTCGCCAAGATCGACCGCCGCTGTGACGCGCGCGTCGTGAGCACGGTCTTCCTGGCCGGCGCGCTCGACCTCGCGGACTTCCGCGACGCCGACCGCGTGCGCGCGTGCGCCGCGAGGGTCGGCGAGCTGCTCGAGCAGCGCTTCCCCGACCTCGTCCCCTTGCAGGTCGAGGTCGACTGGGAGCGCGAGCACGGGGCCGGATGCATCGTCGTCAAGCCCCGTCCGGGAGCGGCTACGCGCCCGGCCGTGATCGACTGGGAGCTCGCGGACACTGCCGAGTACCGGGAGCTGTTGAGCATCGACGGTGACGTCCGGTCCATCGGCGCGGCCCCGTACACCGTCACGGAGCCGAACGGCGTCATCGCCGAGCTGCCCGACGTCTCGGCGCTAGACGCCTACATCCAGGCGCGCGGGCGCAAGGGGCTCCAGATCACCCGCTACAAGGGCCTGGGGGAAATGAACGCCGATCAGCTCTGGGAAACCACGATGAACCCGGACGGGCGCACCCTGCTGCTCGTTCGCGTCAACGACCCGGTCCGCTCGGACGACCTGTTCGGCATCCTCATGGGCGACCAGGTGGAGCCGCGGCGGCGGTTCATCGAGGAAAACGCCCTCAACGTCCGCAACCTCGACATCTGAGCGCGCACCCCACCCGGCGCCCCCCCCCCGGGGCTGCGCGCCGGGCAAGCGCGCGGCGTCGGCGCAGCGCTTGCAAGCGCCGCAGCGCGACTTAGCTTTCCCGGGCAAGACCAGGTCGGCCCGCCTCGAGAGCGGAGGATGCCATGCGACTCAGCTTTCTCGGGCCACCCTAGGTCGGCCCCGCCCCGAGAGCGGAGGATGCCATGCAACTCGACCACTTCACCAACAAGGCCCAGGAGGCGCTGCGGGTCGCGGCGGACGAGGCCATGCGCCGGGGCAACCCCGAGGTCATACCTGAGCACGTGCTGGTCGCCGTGCTCGAGCAGGACGGGGGGATCGGGCGCCCGCTGTTCGAGCGCCTCGGGGTGGACGTGCCGGCCCTGGCGCGGGCGCTCGGCGAGCGCGTCGAGGCGCTCCCGCGGGTGTCAGGCGGCGCGCAGCCCCAGCTCGGTCGCAGGGCGCTCGCCCTGCTCCGTGACGCCGAGCAAGAGGCGAAGCAGCTCAAGGACGACTTCATCTCCGTGGAGCACTTCCCACTCGCGGCCGCCCGGCGCGACAAGGAGGTGCAGGCCATCTTCGACCGGTACGGGGTGGCGCACGACCGGCTCCTCCGTGCCCTGGCCGAGGTCCGGGGCAGCCAGCGGGTCACCGACCAGGACCCGGAGGGGAAGTTCCAGGCCCTGGAGAAGTACACCCGCGATCTCACGGCGCTCGCCCGGAGGGGGAAGATCGACCCCGTCATCGGCCGCGACGAGGAGATCCGACGCGTCATGCAGGTGTTGAGCCGGCGCACCAAGAACAACCCCGTGCTCATCGGCGAGCCCGGCGTGGGCAAGACGGCCATCGCCGAGGGCATCGCCCACCGCATCGCCGCGGGCGACGTTCCAGAGTCCCTCAAGGACAAGCGGATCCTGGCCCTGGATCTCGCGGCGCTCGTCGCCGGGTCCAAGTTCCGCGGCGAATTCGAGGACCGGCTCAAGGCGGTCCTCAAGGAGGTCGAGAGCTCGGGCGGCACCATCGTGCTCTTCATCGACGAGCTGCACACGCTGGTGGGCGCTGGCAGCGCCGAGGGCGCCATCGACGCCGCGAACATGCTCAAGCCGGCGCTCGCGCGCGGGGAGCTACGGGCCATCGGCGCCACTACTCTGGACGAGTACCGCAAGCACATCGAGAAGGACGCCGCGCTCGAGCGGCGCTTCCAGCCCGTGCTCGTCAGCGAGCCTTCCGTCGAGAGCACGATCGCCATCCTCCGGGGAATCAAGGAGCGGTACGAGGTCCACCACGGCATCCGGATCCAGGACGCCGCGCTGATCGCTGCGGCCACGCTGAGCCATCGCTACATCTCCGATCGCTTCCTGCCCGACAAGGCCATCGATCTGGTGGACGAGGCTGCGAGCCGGGTGAAGATGGAAATCGACAGTATGCCGTTCGAGATTGATCAGCTCGAACGGCGGTTGATCCAGCTCCAGATCGAGGAGCAGGCTCTCGAGCGCGAGCGGGACAAGAGCTCGCGAGCACGCCTGGACGAGCTCAAGCACGAGATCGAGGAGCTGATGGGGCAGCGGGCGACGATGCGCGCGCGCTGGCTGCGCGAGAAGGAGATCATCCAGACCATCCGCGACCGACAGGCCGAGCTCGAGGAGCTACGGGTCCAGGAGGAACGCGCGCGCCGCGCCGGTGATCTGGGCAAGGCGGCGGAGATCCAGTACGGCACCATCCCGGCGTGCGAGAGGGCCATTGAGCAAGCGCGGGCCGACCTGGTGGAGGCCCAGCGCGACGGCGGCTACCTCAAGGAGGAGGTGACCGACGAAGACATCGCGCTCATCGTCTCCAAGTGGACCGGGGTGCCCGTCGCCCGGATGCTGGAGGGTGAGCTGCAGAAGCTCCTCCACGTCGAGGAGGAGCTCGCGCGTCGCGTCGTCGGGCAGACCGAGGCGCTGCGGGTGGTCGCCGACGCCGTGCGCAGGTCCCGCGCCGGTCTCGGCGATCGGGATCGCCCCGTCGGCTCGTTCCTGTTCCTCGGCCCCACCGGGGTGGGCAAGACCGAGACGGCGCGCGCCCTCGCCGAATTCCTCTTCGACGACGAGCGCGCGATGATCCGGCTCGACATGAGCGAGTACATGGAGCGGCACGCCGTCTCGCGGCTCATCGGCGCACCGCCGGGGTACGTCGGCTACGACGAGGGGGGCCAGCTGACGGAACCGGTACGCCGCCGGCCGGACAGCGTGATCCTGTTCGACGAGATCGAGAAGGCCCACCCGGCCGTCTTCAACGCGCTCCTCCAGGTGCTCGACGACGGTCGCCTCACCGACGGTCAGGGCCGCACGGTGGACTTCAAGAACACGGTGGTGATCCTCACCAGCAACATCGGCTCCGCGGAGATCGCGGCGCTCGAGGAGCGCCGGGACCTGACCGACGACGAGCGTGCCCGCTTGCTCTCGGCGACGGCGCTGTCGGCGCTGCGCGCTCAGTTCCGACCGGAATTCCTCAACCGGCTGGACGAGATCGTCGTCTTTCGGCGGCTCGGCCCGGACCAGTTGCGCGCCATCGTCGATCTGCAGCTCGACCGCCTCGCGCAGCGCCTCTCGGATCGCGAGATCCGTCTCACCGTCACCGACGAAGCCAAGGACCTGCTGGCGGAGGTCGGCTTCGACCCCCAGTTCGGCGCGCGACCGCTCAAGCGCACCATCCAACGTCTGCTCGAGAACCCGCTCGCGGCGCGAGTGCTGGCCGGCGACTTTCCGCCCGGCTCCACGCTGGTGGTCGATCGCGAGGGTAGCTCGCTCCGCATCGGAGAACCGAGCTGACCCTCCGGCCGCGGCCGGTCGCGGCGGCCTCCAGGCCCGGTCAGCCCGGCTCCGGTGGGCCAAAGGGCGCTGCCGCCAGGCGCGTGTAGACGGCGCCGCGCGGGGACAGCTGGGAGCGAAACAGCACTACCTCGGTCCCGAGCGCGCGCGCCGGGCCCACGGACACGTCCCCCAACCAGTCGTCGACCGGACCGGGGCGCCGGAGCCGGGCCAGGGTCACGTGGGGGCGGAAGGCGCGTCCCTCGGGGCGCAGGCCGAGCCGCTCGAGCTCGTGGTCGAGCGCCTCCAGCAGCGGCCCGAGCGGAGGGGTGATCGTGAGCGAGACGGCGATGACCCGCGCTTGGCGCCCACCTAGCGCCGTGACCGGCCCGGCCAGCAGCTCCGGCCTGCCCATCGCGGCTGCAGCGACCTCGAGCGCCGCCCGGACACCGGGCAAGACACGCACCGGCACCTCGCCCAGGAAGCGCAGCGTCGCGTGCAGGCCATCCGCCCTTGTCCAGCGCGCTCCCCGGCGTGCGGCCACCGGATGGGACTGCAGCGCCGTCGCCACCTCCGCGCAGCGCCTCGCGAGCGCTCCCTTGATTGGCAGCGCGACGAACGCGCGCACGGAGTCGGTCACGGCATCGTCCCGCGGCCGTCGAGGTGGCGAAGCACGAGCTGGAGGCCAGCCCAGGCGGCCCACCGGCGCACCCGTTGGCGGGGACCGGCGAAGATCTCCCGCCGGTGGCTCGTGCGCCCGCCCCCGGCCACGGCGAGCTCCACGAGCCCGACCGGCTTGGTCGCCGAGCCGCCGTCGGGGCCCGCCACGCCGGTAATGGCGAGGGCGACGTCGACGCCGCACGCACGGACCGCCCCTTCGGCCATCGCGGTGGCGACCTCGGCGCTGACCGCGCCGTGCCGGGCGAGCAGGGCCGCCGGGACCCCCAGCAGCGCCTCCTTGGTCGCGTTCGCGTACACGATGGCGCCGCCCAGAAAGAACCGGCTCGCTCCGGGCAGGTCGGTCAGGAGCTTCCCGACCAGGCCACCCGTGCAAGACTCCGCCACCGCGAGCGTGAGCCCGCGCGAGGCGAGCCGCGCCCCCACCAAGCCCGGGAGCGCGAGGTCGCCCTCGGCGTAGACGACATCGTGCCCCAACCGTGCCACGATCGCGTCGGCGGCCTCGCGGGCGGCCGCCTCGGCCAGGCTCGTCGAGGCGCGGCGCGCCCGGACCTTGATCTCTACCTCCGGCGCCTCCGCGCGATAGCCGAGCTCAACGCCGTGGGTCGCCTCGATCCCCGCCAAGCGCTCCCCGATCAGGCTTTCCGCCAGGCCGAACGTGCGCAGCCGGATCACCCGCCCGACGTCGTCGGTCGTCCCTTGCAGCGCGGGTACGACCTGCGCCGCGAACATGGCCCGCATCTCCTGCGGCACCCCCGGCAGGAACCACGCGTCCGCCCGCCCGACGCGCAGCGAGAAGCCCGGCGCCGTTCCGTTGTCGTTGGGCACCGCGCGCGCTCCGACCGGAAGATCTGCCTGCTTGGCGTTCGACTCCGACAGGGGGAGCCCCCGCGCGGCCAGGACCGCCCGGATCCGCTCCACCGACTCCGCGTCCCGCCGGAGCCCGACCCCCAATGCGGCCGCGGCCGCGGCGGCGGTGACGTCGTCCGTCGTGGGTCCGAGGCCGCCCGTGCAGACGACGCAATCGTACGCCATGCCCAGGCGAGTGAGCGCCGCCGACACCGCGGCCACGCCGTCAGCGACGATCGTGATCTCGCCGACCTCGAACCCGAGCCCCGTCAGCTCGCCCGCCAGCCAGGCGCCGTGCGCGTCGCCGACCTCGCCCGTCGTCAGCTCCGTCCCGACACAGAGCACCGCGGCTCTCATGATTGGCTCCCTTTGGCCCCCACCCGTCGGGGTGTCAACCGCCCCCAGGCTCGGCCCCGACCTCGTACGCGCAGCGGAAGCCGACTCGCGCGTCGGCGCCCTCGAGCATGACGGACGCCCAGCTCTTGAGCTCGGCCGCCGAGCGAGACGCGTACGAGCCGCCTCGTGCCGTCATTGCGCCGTCTGGCTCCACCGTCCACTCCGCCACGTTGCCGGCGAGGTCCTCCACGCCATCCGGGGTCGCGCCGTCCGGGCGAGCACCCGCGAGCTCCGGCCCGCGAGCTCCCTCCGCGCAGGGACCCGCCACCAGCCCGAACGCTGCGCGGCGGCAGACGAGCCCGGTCGGACCCCACGGGTACCGGAAGCCCCGGCCCACCCCGGCGGCGAAGGCCCACTCGTCCGCGCGCGGGAGGCGGCCGGCGACGAAGCGGCAGAACGCGGTCGCTTCTTCGGGCGACACGCCCGTGACGGGCAACCCGGGCTCGGCCGCCCCGAGCGCGCGGCACCCACCGCCGCGGACGCAGTCCTGCCAACGCGCATGGGTAACCTCGTGGGCGTCGATCAGGAACGGTGCCACCGTCCCTTTCCCGGGCGGGTCACCAGGGGCACCCTCCCAGTCCACGGCCGCGAGCTCGCGCCTCCCGCCCGCAATACGTACCTGCTTGGGCACTACGGCGCACCCGGCGACGGCGCCGCCCCGGGCGATCAGAGGGGGAGGGCAGGTGGCGATTGCGCCGACGCAGGCGCCGTCCCGCTCGCTCTGCCCTCGCGGGCAGCAGCGGGTCGGTCCGGCTACGAAACCGGCGGCGCAGCGCCGCGGGGCGGACGCGACGCCTCGCAGCAGGACGACCACCAGGGACAGCGCCGAGACGGCGGCGACGCCGCCCAGCGAGGCCCACAGGAGTTTCCGTCGGCTCAAGCTCGATCTCGGGGCGGCGCGGCGGTGAGCAGCCGCATGAGCCCTGCCTCGTCGATGATCTGGGTACCGCGCTTGCGCGCCGCGTCCAGCTTGCGCTGTCCTACGTCGGCGCCGACCACCAGGTAGGAGGTCCCCTTCTTCACCGCGTCGTGCACCAGACCGCCAGCGGCGACGATGTCCGCGTGCACCTCCTCGCGGCGGCGAGAGAGGACGCCGGTGACACAGAACGACCAGCCGGCGAGGGGCCCCGTCGACGGTGTGGTACCTCCCGCCGCCCGCGAAACCCCCCGCGCCCGGAGCTTCTCGAGCACAGCTCGCTTCTGTGGATCCTCCAGGAACGCGCGGAGGCTCTCCACCATCTTCGGTCCGAACCCGGGGACAGCGGCGGCGCGCGCCGCGACCTCCGCGGGCGCGAGGTCCAGGAGCGCTTCCAGCGAGCCCACCGCCTCCGCGAGCTGACGCGCGGCGACCGGCCCGATGAGCTCTATGCCGACCCCGGTGATGAGGCGGTCGAGCTGACGATCGCGGGAGCCCGCGATCGCGGCGACGACGTTGGCGGCGCTCCGCTCGCCCATGCGTGGCAGCTCCATGAGCCGCTCCACCGTCAGATCGTACAGGTCGGCCGCGTCGCGGACCCAGCCCCGGTCCACGAGCTCGGCCACGAGGACCTCTCCCAGGTGGTCGATGTCCATGGCGAACCGCCGGGCGAAGTGCAGGATAGACGCCTTGACGATCGCGCGGCAGTCCGGGTTCGGACAACGCACCGCGACCTGCCCCGCGCGCCGCTCCACGGCCGTGCCGCACGCGGGGCATGCGTCCGGCATCTCGAACCGCGGGGGCTCTCCGGAGCGAGCCGCGAGATCGACCGCAACCACCTGCGGGATGATCTCGCCCGCCTTCTCGATCTCCACGCGATCGCCGACGCGAACGTCGAGCTCCTGCACGAAGTCGGCGTTGTGCAGCGACGCCCGCGTCACGGTCGTGCCCGCCAGGGCCACCGGATCGAGCTCGGCCACGGGCGTGAGCGTCCCCGTGCGACCGACCTGGACGACGATGTCCCGCACCCGGGTCGTCGCCCGCTCCGCGCCGTACTTGTAGGCGATCGCCCAGCGGGGGAACTTCGCCGTGAAGCCCAGCGCCCGCTGCGCCGCGAAGCCGTCCACCTTGACGACGCACCCGTCGATGTCGAACGGCAGCGCGGCGCGGCGCTCAGCGAGCGCGGCGATCGCCGCCTCCACCTCGGCGAACGAGGCGCACGTCGTGAGCTCCGGGTAGGTCGTCGGCAATCCGAGCGCCTGCAGGCGCCCGAGCGCCGCCGAGTGCGAGGGGGCGAGATCCTCCCCCTCGACGACCGCCCAGACCACCGCCCGCAGCCGCCGCTTCGCCACCAGGCGCGGATCGAGCAGGCGCAGGCTTCCGCTCGCCGCGTTGCGCGGGTTGGCGAAGGGCGGCTCTCCGGCCGCTGCGCGCTCCTCGTTGATGGCCGCGAGATCGCGGCGCAGGATCACCACCTCGGCGCGAAGCGTCAGAGGACGCTCGTACTCCAGCTTCAACGGGAGCGAGCGGATCGTCCGCAGGTTCTCCAGGATCTCCTCGCCGTGCACCCCGTCGCCGCGCGTGGATCCGCCCACGAGCTTTCCCTCCCGGTACACCAGCTCCACGCTGGCGCCGTCGAGTTTCGGCTCCACCGCGAAGCACACGGGGTCGCCGGGCAGCCGCTCCCGGACCCGCCGCATGAACTCAGCCAGCTCGGCGTCGTTGTAGGTGTTGTCCAGGGAGAGCATGGGCACGGCGTGCTCCACCGTGCGCAGGTTCTCCCGCGGCCTATCGCCCACCCGCTGGGTCGGGCTCTCGGGGGTCCGCAGCTCCGGGTGGGCCGCCTCGATCGCCCGGAGCTCCGCGTAGAGCGCGTCGTAGGACCGGTCGTCGATCAGCGGGTCGTCGAGCACGTAGTAGCGGTAGTCGTGCGCGCGGATCTCCTGGACGAGCTCCGCATGGCGGACCCGTGGCGTTTTCGACACGCACCGAGTGTGCCTCGAAGCCCCCGGGGCCGGGGAAGCCGATTCGTCAAGCCAGTTGGCGTGCACCGAAGTTGCGGTAAGGTGCGCCCGGTCGCGAACCCGGGTGGTCACTCGCAGGGCCGGCCCGGCGACCGGGGATCCTTGTGACACCTTCGAAGCCCGCCGCCGCGCCACCACCAGGAGAGGCGAGCTCGCCGAGCGGGGGCCTCGTGACCGCGGGGGCGGGTCCCGCGACGCTCGACGTGCCGCCCGGCGCGGGTGTCAGCGGGATCCCGAGCTCGATCCCCGTGCGCTCGGAGGGACCGCTGCTCTGGCGAGTCGCGGGGGTGGTGCGGACGGTGCGCCCGCACCAGTGGGTGAAGAACGTCTTCGTGCTCGCGCCGGTGGTCTTCGCCAAGGAGATCTTCGATGTCGCCCTGCTTGGCCGCGCGAGCGCCGCCTTCGCGGTGTTCTGCCTGCTCGCTGGCGCCGTGTACACGATGAACGATCTCGGGGACGTCGAGGCGGACCGCCAGCACCCGGTCAAGCGCCACCGGCCCATCGCCTCGGGCCGGGTGCCCGTCGCCTGGGCCCGCGTGATGGTGTACGCGCTCGTCGGCCTCTCCCTCCTCGGCGCGGCCGGGATCGAACTCGCCCTGCAGACCCTCCGCACGACGCCCGTATTCGGGATGTTCCTCCTCGCGAGCGCGGCCTACTTCTTCAACAACGTCGCCTACACGTTCCGGCTCAAGCACGTCGCCTACCTCGACGTCGCCTCCATCTCGGCCGGCTTCGTGCTCCGGGTGATGGCGGGCGGCTACGCCACCAACGTTCCCGTCTCCGGGTACCTCCTCGCCTGTACGGCGCTGCTCGCCCTCTTCCTCGGGTTCGGCAAGCGGCGCCACGAGCTCACGGCGGCGCGCTCCAACGCGAGACGACAGCGCGCAGCGCTCGAGGCCTACACGCGCCGTGGACTCGACGTCGCGCTCCTGCTGACGGCGACGGCTACCATCGCTACCTACGTCGTCTACACCGTGGACCCGCGCACGCGCGCCTTCTTCCGCACCGACTGGCTCTGGCCAAGCACCCTCTTCGTCGTGCTCGGCGTGGGACGCTTCGTCCAACTGGTCCGATCGCGACCGCAGGCGGAGAGCCCCACGCAGGAGATGCTCAAGGACGGGCCGTTCGTGCTGGTCGTGCTGCTCTGGACCGTCCTGGTGATGTGGGTCGTCTACCACCTCCAGCCCGGCGGATGAGGCTCGATGCCGTCCAGTGCCCGCGGATCAGGGAGGCGCCCGGCGTCGGCCGAGGTCGGGCGCCGGAGCGGTCCCTGGGCCGATCTCGGGCTCACCCTGCCCATCTTCGTCGGCTACCACCTGGGCGTCGCCTTCCTCCCCTTTCGCAACGCCGCCGACGTGGTGACGCGCGAGCTGGTCGCGCTGGCGAACCACGATCTGCGCGCCTATGCCGCGCTGACCGTCGCCATCGGGATCGGCTTCGTCGGCGTACTCGTGCTCCTGGGACGCGGGCAGGCGTTGCGGTGGGAGCGGTTCGCCTGGGTGGCGGTCGAGGGGACCGTCTACGCCATCGCCATGCGCCTGGTGGCAGGCTACGTCGTCGGGCGCTTGCGCCTCGGCGGCGCCGCCGAGGTCGATCGCTGGGGAGGGATCGTCCTCTCGCTCGGCGCCGGGCTCTACGAGGAGATCGCGTTTCGGGTCGTCCTCTTCGGGCTCGGGGTCCGCCTGCTGTCGCTGCTCCTGCTCGCCGAAGCGACCGCGACCAAGGAGCTCGGGCTGCGGCTGCTCTGGGCCGTCATCGCCGCTGCCGTGTTCAGCGGCTGGCACCACGTGGGGGCGTTCGGTGACCCATTCGAGCTCCGCGTGTTCGTCTTCCGGTGGGTGTGCGGGCTCGTCTTCACGGCCATCTACGCCCTGCGCGGTTTCGCGCCGGTGGTCTGGACGCACACCCTCTACGACCTCTGGGTGCTCGCCTTCTGAGCCCCGGTGGGGTTGGCCGTCAGGGGCCGCTGCGACGCGCGACGATGAAGCGCTCGACGTTCCCCTTGGGCCCGGCGACCCGCGAGTCGCGCTCGCCCAGCACCTGGAGCCCCGCGGCGACCATCGCGGCGCGGGCGCGCTCGATCGCCGCCTCGCGCACGTCCGGATCGCGGATCACCCCGCGGCCGCGGCTCGCTGCCTCGCGCCCCGCCTCGAACTGCGGCTTCACGAGCGCCAGGACCAGGCCACCGGGTCGCAGAACACGCGCGATCGCCGGCAGCAGCCGATCCAGGCTGATGAACGAGGCGTCCACCGTCACCAGATCGATGGGCTCGGGGAAGCTCTCCGGGGTGAGCTCGCGTGCGTTGGTGCGGTCACGCACCACCACGCGCGCATCCTGGCGCAGCCGCGCCGAGAGCAGCCCCTGGCCGACGTCGATGGCGTAGACCCGGCCCGCCCCCGCCTGCAGCAGGCAATCGGTGAACCCGCCGGTGGACGCTCCGACGTCGACCGCGACCGCGCCGGCGACCTTGAGGTCGAGATCGCGGAGTGCTCCCTCGAGCTTGTACCCTCCCCGCGAGACGAAGCGCTTCTCCCCACGCACCTCCAGGAGCGCCCCCTCGGGCAGCAGCGTGCCCACCTTGTCCACGCGGCGTTCACCCCAGAACACGCGGCCTGCCATGAGCAGTGCCCGGGCCTGGGACCGCGTCGTCGTCAGCCCCTGGCTGACCATCGCCACGTCCGCTCGGACCTTCACCGGGGTCTGCTCCCTGGTCGCTGCGAGGCCCGCGGTTCGCGGGGACCGCGGGCCTCCCCGCATCCCCGCGCCCGGAGCTCACGAACGGTGTTCTTGACCGAAAGCCGGCGAGCGGGCAACGATCCGCCCCGCGGGTGAGGTGGGCCTGCAAGGTCGTTCGTCCCCCTCGCCGCGTCGCGGAGGAAACCCATGCAGAATTCCTGTTTCTTCAGCTCCGTCACCACTGCCGCTGGGGTGCTCCTGCTCGCCTCGACTGGGCTGGCCCAGGGCGAGCCCGAGGCCGCGCCCGCACCGGCCGAGGCTACGCCCGCGCCGGCCGCGGCGGCGCCGGCCCCCGTCGAGGCCGCCCCGCCGCCGGCGCCCGCGGCCGCGGCGACGACCGGGGGTGAGGCCACGGCGACCGTTGGGGTTCAAGGCGCCGCGGCGGTGGCAACAGGATCGGACCACGACCAGATGGTCGGCAGCTTCGCCGTGGGGTACCTGGGCCGACGGACGGTGGCCTACGGCACCGGGAGCGCCCTCACGGGCACCGCTCGGGACGTCGCCCAGGCGCCCGTGATCGGCATCCGCTTCTGGGCGACCCCGCTGCTCGGCATCGACGCGGGCATCGGCTTCGCGCTGGTCGACGACGGCAAGATCGAGGACGAGACGTCTGTCGGTGGCGCCACCACGTCCACCGAGGCCGAGCTGGCGCCGCTCACGGCGTTCGTCTTCCATGCGGGCGTTCCGCTCGCCCTGGCCAACTCCGGTCACTTCAGCTTCCAGGTGGTGCCCGAGGTGAACGTGGGTTTCGCGACCCAGACCGTGCAGCCGGCGGCCGACGCCGAGGACAAGTCCACGGGCTTCACCTTCGACATCGGCGCTCGAGGCGGCGGGGAGGTGCATTTCGGGTTCATCGGCGTGCCGCAGCTCGCGCTCCAGGGCAGCATCGGCCTGCTCTACCGCTATGAGAACTGGAAGGTGAAGAGCTCGGCTGCCGCCGACTCCGCGACGCACTCGGAGACGCGTGGCAACCTGACCACCACGGTGTACGACAATCCCTGGAACATCTTCACGTCCAACGTCGCCGCGCTCTACTACTTCTAAGCCCTCGGGGGCGCTCGAGCGGTCGCGCGTTCGCGCCCGCCGGAGGTGAGAGATGAATCGACTCCCGAAGCTGCCCTCCTGCACCGCGCTGGTCGTCGCGCTCGCGTGTGGCGCCTGCGGTGACGGTGAAACCCAGACGAGCACGGTCGCGATCCCCGATGAAGAGCCGCTCTCCTACACCGAGCGATCCGCGCACCACCCCGACCCACCGCCGGTGACTCCCGAGCCCCCGAATGCCCCGACGGAGCGCTCCGAGGCGAACGTCTTCGGGCCGTCCGGTCCCGGGCCCCGGGTCACCGAACCGGTCGTGCGGGAGGCTGCCCCGGCCGCGTGCGACTACGAGAGCGACGGTTGCCAGCGCTGCACCACCTACGTGGCCTGCTGCGCCTGCCTCGGTGACGAGGATCTCTGCGAGACGTTCTGCGGCGACCTGCCGTGATCCGTCCGGCTCGTCGTGGCGGCGCCGGCGCCGCCGGCGGGGGCTGGCACACGCCAGGGGCGGCCGTGCGGTCTAGGGTCAGCGCCAGCGCGGACCGCGCGAGCGTTCCGGCGCGCCCTTTGCATCCGGGGTCGCCCCGTGCGTATCGATCCGCTGCTCCCGGTCGCGGCGGGCACGCTGTGCGGCTCGGCCGCCTCGGCCGCCCCGCTGCCCGCCCTCGCGGCCGCGAGCGGCCTGTTGATCGTCCTCCGCGGTTCGGGCCGCGCGACCTTGCGGACCCTGGCGCTGGCGCTGATCGCCGGAGCCTTGACGGTGGGGCGGGCGCGCTGGCAGCTGTCACGATACGAGGTCGCCCGCATCGAGGCTCGTGACGCCCTGGGTGCGCCGGCACGCTGCGCCGGCACCGCCCGGGTCCGGCGGTCACCGGTCTGGCGTGACGGGACGGCCGTGTTCGTCGCCGACCTCACCGACGCCGACTGCGGCGGACGCCGTCTTCCCCCGGTGCGGGTCCGCCTCGTCGGCGGCCCCTCAGACCTCGCGCGCGGCGATCGGCTCGCCGTCGTGGCCCAGCTTGCTGCCATTCGCCTCTTCCGCAACGCCGACCTGCCCGACCCGGTGCACCGCGCGGCCCGCGGCGGCGTGACGCTCACGGGCGGCACCGTCGCCATCGAGCGGATCGCGGCCGGCCGTGGTCTGGCGGCGGCCATCGACCGCGCGCGCGGGCACGTGCGGCGGCGCATCGCCGCGACGTTCGCGCCGGCGTCGGTCCCCATGGCCCGGGCGCTCGTGCTCGGCGAGGACGATCTCGACGAGGTCGAGGCGGAAGCGTTCCGGGCGAGCGGGCTTTCCCACATGCTGGCGGTCAGCGGCACGCACCTGGTCTTCGCCGTGCTGGGTTTGGTGGCCGCGCTGCGCTTCGTGCTGGTGCGGATCGAGGGGCTCGCCGCGCGCCACGACGTCGAGCGTGCCTCGGCGGTGGTCGGCCTGGTGCTGGCCCTGATCTACGCGGACTTCGCCGGTGGCTCGGGCTCGGCGTGGCGCGCGGCGTGGATGCTCGCCGCGATGCTCGGCGCCCGGGCGCTTGGCCGGCGCCCCTCCGGCGCGCGTGCGCTCGGGCTGTCGCTCGTCATCGGTGCGCTGATCGACCCCCTGCTCGCCTTCGACGTCTCCTTCCTGCTCTCAGCGGCGGCGACGGCAGGCCTGCTCACGCTGGGGCGACGCTGGGCGAACGCCGCGCAGGCGCGCCTCACGGGGTTGCTTCGCCACCTGGCGAAGGGCCTCGCCGCCACCGTCGCCTCGATGTTGCCCTGCGCGCCCCTGCTCGCCGTCTTCGCCCCCCGCCTCACGGTCGCCGGGCTGGTGGCCAACCTGGCCGCGGCGCCGCTGGGCGAGACGATCGCGTTGCCGCTCTGCCTCGCGCACGCCCTGCTCGCGCCGGTCCCCTGCCTCGAGCGCGGGGTCGCGCTGGTCGCCTCGGGCGCGCTGCTCGCCGTGCGCGCCATCGCCCACGCGAGTGCCGCGGTGAGCTTCCTCTCCTTCCCCGTGCTCGCCCCCGTGGGTTGGCACTGGGTGGTGATCGGGGTCGGGGCCGCGTGGTACGCGGTGGCGACGCGGCGCGCGAGAGCCCTGGCCTGCGCGGCGCTGGCGCTGCTGGCGGTGGAGCTCGGGGTGCGTCACCTCGCCCGACCATCGGGATCGTTGCGGGTGACCCTGGTCGACGTGGGCCAGGGCGACGCAGAGCTCGTGGATCTACCCGACGGCTCGCTGATGCTGATCGATGGCGGTGGTTTCGTCGGCAGCCCGGTGGATCCTGGCACCCGAGTGTTGCTGCCGTTGCTCCGCGCGCGGCGCCGTTCTCGCGTGGACGTCGCCGTGTTGACCCACCCCCATCCGGACCACCTGTTCGGTCTCGCCTCGGTGCTGCGGGAGGTGGAGGTGGGAGAGCTCTGGGACTCGGGGTACGGTCGCTCCGACGGCGCCGGCGACGAGCACCGCGCGCTCCTCGCGCTCCTCGCCGCGCGCGGCATCCCCGTGCGGCGCCCCGCGGAGCTCTGCGGCACCGTGCGGCGGTTCGGGGCCGCCGCCGTCGAGGTGCTAGGTCCGTGCCCGCCGACGGCCGCGCCTGCCGGCTCTGCCAACGACGCGTCCCTCGTCCTGCGCGTCTGCCTCGGGGGACGGTGCGCGCTCCTGCCTGGTGATGCCGAGGCGAGCGCCGAGGAGGCGCTTCTCGCCCGGTCGAGCGGAAGACTCCGCGCTGATCTGCTCAAGGTCGGGCACCACGGCAGCCGGACGTCGACCAGCGAGCGCTTCCTGGCGGCGGTTTCCCCCGAGATCGCCACCATCTCCACCGACGTGCGAAACCGCCACGGTCACCCGCACGACACGACGCTGCAGCGGCTCGCCGCTCACCATGTCGCCACCTACCGGCTCGACCGCTGCGGCTCGGTCACGTGGACGACCGACGGGACCCGGGGGAGCCTCGAGACGGCCGGGGGCGAACCTGGCGCCGCGCCGACCCCGCTTGGACGTTGACCGAAGGCCGCCGGGTCGCTACCGACGAGTCCATGGGCACCGGCGACCGGAGCATCCGCACCCTGATCCCGGCCGAGGCCATCGCCGCCCGGGTCGCCGAGCTGGGCGCGGCCATCACCCGCGATCATGCGGACAGGTCGCTGGTGATCCTCTGCATCCTCAAGGGGAGCTTCATCTTCACCGCGGACCTCGTGCGCCACATCGCGCTCCCCCTGCGGGTCGAGTTCCTCGGGTTGCAGAGCTACGGGGCCGGCACCCGAAGCACGGGCGTCGTGCAGATCACCCAGGATCTGACGCAGCCGATCGCCGGACAGGACGTGATCGTCGTCGAGGACATCGTGGACACGGGGCTGACGCTGAGTTACCTGCTCGAGCTGCTCCGAGCCCGGGGCCCGCGCAGCGTTCGCGTTTGCGCTTTGCTCCACAAGCCAGCGCGGACGGCCTGTCGCGTCGAAATCGACTACCTTGGCTTCACCGTCGAGGACCACTTCGTCGTGGGCTACGGGCTCGACTGGGCGCAGCAGTTCCGGAACCTGCCGAGCATCGGCGCCCTCGAGCCGGCTCCGGCCTGACGGGGCGGCCGCCCGCCAGCTCCGGCTACTGGGAGCTCTTCTGCAGGTTCTTGTCTGCCTCGGCGACGCGTGCGGCGATGCGCTCCTTCACCTTGGCGTAGCCCGCTTCCATTTCTTGCCAGCGGGCGATGGCGGCCTTGCGCGCGGTCGCCGTTGCCGGGTAGCCGTTCGCGCCCGGCGCCTGCGCGGGGCCGGAGTACGCCGCCCAGCTCTCCGCCGCCGCGGGGAGGTCGCGCTGGCGTTCGCGGAGGTCGGCCAGCACGAAGAGCGCCTTCGCCTTCATCGTCGGATCCTCCGCGAAGCGGAGCGCGGCCTGGTAGGCCTGCTCCGCCTCTGCCGTCGCGCCGCTCGCCAGCAGCGCCTGCCCGAGGCGGTAATGAGCGAGGGCCTTCTGCGGCATCAGGCTGATCGCTCGCTTGAACGCCGCGATCGCAGCGGCGTAGTCGCGCGCCACGTAGGCGCCGTCGCCCTCCCGGATGGCCTCCCAGTAGGGGCTGATCCCCTTGATCCCCTGCGGATCCTTCCTTACCCGCTCCGCGGGCGCCGTTGACTCCTGGGCGGCAACGGGGGAGCCGACAATCACCGTCGCGAGGCCCGCGACAAGCGCCGCGCGGCAAGCCGTAGAGATGGTCCACCTCGACACGCCGGCCAAAATACCACGCTGCCGCTCGAGCTCGCCAGCCGGCCGCCCCTGACCGCCCGCTCGTGGCGTAGCGACTGACCGGTCGGTTGCTACCTCTCTTTCTCGCACAGCGCGGGTGCTGCGGAGGATTGAGGCGCCGAAGGAGTCCTCGGGTGCCTAGCCGCCTCCCGTCCCTGGTCCGGTTGTCCCCAGCAATGGGGAAACCCTGTGGATAGCGGACTGCATAGGCCTTGTAGCCGGCCGGATGTCTTCGTTCGCAGTTTCGACGAAGCGCGCCGAAGGGCGAGCCCTGATCCCGCTTCTACCGAGATGGAGTCACGACCAAGTGTTCGTGATACTGCCGGCCACACGACGACGCCCCATGGCGCCGTGCCGCATGTCCCGCTCGCTCGTGTTCGCCCCCTACCCATGGCAGGCGCTCGCCCGCCAGGATGGAGCCATCCTCGCCGCCGTTCGAGACGCGAGGCGAGCCCTGCAGGCGGTGCTCGCGCCCGAGCGAGCTGGCAGCGTCATCGCGGAGCTGCTCGAGGTTCCCTGTCGGGTCACGCTCCACGCCTTGCGGCCCGCCGCTGGCTGCGCCGATTCGGCTCGCGTGCGGGTGGTGCTGCGCCGCAGCAACGGGGGCTTGGCCTTTTCGCTGAATCTGGATCCCGGGCTGGTCACCGCCGCGACCGCGCGGCTGCTCGGCCGGTCGAAAGCGATCGAAGCTCCGCGAGCCCCGGTGCCGGCAGCCCTCGAGGGCGCCGCCGAGGCGATCGTGCTCGAGGTGGCGCGACGTCTCACCGACGACGGAGCCGGCGCGCTCGAGCTCTGGGATCGGATCGACCCCGGTCCCGGGGTTGCGCTCGACGGCACGGTGCAGCTCGAGGGTCGCGCGTACCCTTTCGACGCGTTCGTTCGCTGGGAGGGAGCCTCATTGCCCCGCCCCGATCCGGCCTCATTCGTCGATCGTCTCGGGGACCTCCCGATTCGCCTGCCTCTCGTCGTCGGCGAGTGCTCCGGCACCTGGAGAGATCTCGGCGAGCTGCGCCCTGGGGATGCCTGGTCGTGTGGCGGCGGACTCTGGATCGACCCCACGGGCACCGGGCAGGGAGCGCTGGCGGCGCCGCTCGCCTCCCGTGGTCCCCGGGTCAGCTTGGCCTCGGATGGCGCCGTCGTGCTAGTGGGCGGGGCGAGGGACCTCGCGCTGGACGTGGAGGAGACGGAAGTGACGCAAGACGATGACGCGGTAACCGAGGCCATCTACGACGCGCCGCTCATCGTGCGGATCGAGCTCGGCTCCGTCGCCATGTCCGCTCGCGAGTGGGTCGAGCTCCGCCCGGGAGACGTGATCCGGACCGACCAGAGGATCGCTTCGCCGGTGGTCCTGCGGGTCGCCGGGCGCAGCCTGGCCACCGGCGAGCTGGTTGACGTCGACGGGGACCTTGCCGTCCGCATCCTGTCCCTCTCGGCCGCGGGGGGCGGCGGGTGAGCACGCGAGCGCGCCCCTCACGTGTGGCTCTCCGGCGACCTGGTTGCGATCGCCTCGCCGGCCTCGTCCTGATCCTGGCCACCACCGTGCTGGCCGCCTGCCGCGGCTCGAGCGGTCCGGCAGCCGGCGAGGCGGCGGCCAGCGCTGCGGCCCCCACGTTCGCGTCGGCCTCCGTCGCGCGCGCAGCGCACCCGGTCGGCGCCGTTCCGGCGAGGAGAGTGGAGCTGACCGGCACCTACCTCGTCGAGCGCGCTGCGATAGAGATGACCCCCGAAGAGGGACGGGAGGCGGCGTGGGATCAGGACGACGGGACGCAGGGCTCCGGACCGGGCACGCTGGCCCTCACGGTCGACGAACAGGCCACGGTGCGCGGGCAGGCGGCGGGAGCGCTCGGTGCCCAGGGCGTCCGGGGCGTTCTCGATGGCGACGCCCTCCGGCTGCTGCTCGAGCCGGAGGCGGGTCGGGAAGGTCGTCATTTCTCCGGGGTCGTCACGGCCGAGCGTCGCGGCGACGAATTCCGCGGGGATCTACGCGCCTCGAGCGGCGACAGCCACCTCATCCGACGAGGAACCGTGGTGCTGACCCGCCGCCCGGCGCCGTGAGGGATCGATGACGGTGGCCGCCCGGATCGCAGAGGTGACGGCGCGCGTCGCCGCGGCGGCGGCCCGCGCCGGACGCGCGCCCGACGAGATCACGCTCGTCGCCGTGTCCAAGCACATGCCCGCCGCCCTGGTTCGCGAGGCCCACGCCGCTGGGCTGCGCGACTTCGGCGAGAACTACGTGCAGGAGCTCGTCGGCAAGGCCAGAGAGCTGTCCGACCTCGCCGATCTCCGATGGCACCTCATCGGGCACCTCCAGCGCAACAAGGCGCGGCAAGTCGTCTCCGTGGTGAGCGCCGTCGACACCGTCGACTCGGTCGCGCTCGCCGCCGAGCTCGGTCGGCGCGCGGCGCCCTGCCCGGTGCCCCCCGCGCGGCGCCTTCCGGCGGCTGCCGACGGGCGTCTCGTCGTCCTCGTCGAGGTGAACGTGGGGGGGGAGGATGCCAAGAGCGGCTGCGCCCCCGAGGAGCTCGGCGCGGTCCTCGAGGCTGTCGAGCGCGAGCCATCGCTCGCCCTGCGCGGGCTGATGACGGTCCCGCCCTTCACAGAGGATCCGAGCGCGGCGCGCCCCTATTTCGTGCGCTTGGTCGAGCTCCAGCAGGTTCACGGCGGCCGTTCGCGCCTGCCGGAGCTCAGCATGGGGATGAGCCACGACCTGGAAGTGGCGATCGCGGCGGGGGCGACCCAGGTGAGGGTCGGGACCGCCCTGTTCGGGGAGCGTCCCCCGCGCCCCCCGCAGGCGACGGCGTCGTGACCCGGCGCGCGCGACCTGATCCGCGGCAGCAGCCCACGCTGCTCGAGCAGCGGCGCGCGTTGGCGGGACGCCCCGAGATGCGTGCGCCGCTCGCCGACCGGATGCGGCCTCGCTCGCTCGCCGAGGTGGTGGGCCAGCGGGCGCTCGTCGGCGACGGGCGCTGGCTGGCGCAGGCCGTCGCGAGCGATCGCGTTCCGTCGCTCATCCTCTGGGGGCCGCCCGGATCGGGCAAGACGACCCTCGCGCACGTGATCTCCCGGACCACCCGGGCGGAGTTCGTGCCGTTCAGCGCGGTGCTCGGCGGGGTCGCCGAGGTGCGCGCGATCGTGGCCGCGGCGCGGGAGCGCCGCGCGTACCAGGGGCGCCGCACGCTGCTCTTCGTGGACGAGATCCACCGCTTCAACCGGTCACAGCAGGACGCCTTCCTGCCCCACGTCGAGGATGGCACCATCACCCTCATCGGCGCCACCACGGAGAACCCGTCGTTCGCGGTCAACGCCGCGGTCCTCTCGCGCTGCAAGGTGCTGCGCCTGGAGGCGCTCTCCGATTCCGATCTCGTCACGCTGATCGAGCGTGCCCTCGCCGACCCGGAGCGCGGGGTCGGTGGGCTCGGCGTCGCGGCCACGTCGGAGGCGATCGCCCTCATCGCCGCCGCCGCCCGCGGCGACGCTCGTCGGGCGCTGAACCTCCTCGAGACGTGCCTCGGGCTGCTTGTCGAGCCCGCGGAGCCGGGGGCGCCGGTCGCGCTCGAGATCGGCGTCGTCGAGCGCGCCGTCGGGGAGCCGACGCTTCTCTACGACAAGCACGGCGAGGAGCACCACGACGTCGCGTCGGCCCTCATCAAGTCGATGCGCGGCAGCGATCCGGACGCCGCCGTCTACTGGCTCATGCGGATGCTCGAGGCGGGAGACGATCCGCTGTTCCTGCTCCGTCGGCTGATCATCTTCGCGAGCGAGGACGTGGGCAACGCAGACCCGCGGGCCCTCGACGTCGCCGTGAATGCCGATCACGCCTGCCGGCGCCTCGGGATGCCCGAGGGCATCTACCCCTTGGCCCAGGCCTGCCTCTACCTGGCCACTTGCCCGAAATCGGGGGCGGTGGGGCGCGCGTTCACGGCCGCCCGTGCGGAGATCGCCCAGACGGGTGCGCTCCCGGTGCCCAAGCGGCTCCGGAACGCGGCGACGGCCCTGCTCGCCCGCGAAGGGTACGGCGCAGGTTACCAATGCCCGCACGATCACCCGGAGGGGTACGTCCCCGGCGAAACCTACCTCCCCGAGGCCCTGGTCGGACGTCGCTTCTACCAGCCGACCCAGCACGGGCTGGAGCAGGCGATCGGGGAGCGGCTCCGGCGCCTGCGCGCGCTGCGTCCTCCCGGGGGCGACACCGAAGGGACGCCCTGAACGCGGCCGCGCCCGCTATGGACGTAGCCGGATGCGGATCGCGGCCGTCTGTGCCTCGTCCGCGCGGCGGGCGAAGGCGACGAAGGACCCGTATTGCTCGGGCTGCACCCGGCCTGCTGGCAGATCTACCGTGCGGTCGAGCACGAGGACGTTCCCCTCGATCCGGTCGGCCACGACGACGCGCCGGTCCCCGTCGGCGATGACGCGCCGGTCGAGGGTCGACTCGACGATGGCCCCGGGGGGAAGCTCGATCCGGAGCCGCACCCGCCGGTACGTCGCCGTCGCGATGAGCAGCGGCGTCTGCCGCGTCGGCAAGGTCGCGAGCTGGTTGACGCGGACCACGAAGGGCGGGGCGAGCACCAGCGCGCCCCCCTCCGGCTCCGCGAGCGCGGGGACGGCGATCTCGAGCCGCAACGTGACCGGCGCGTCGAGCTCGTCGAGGTGCTCGATCGCGTGGTCGTCCAGGCGCGCCCCACGCAGGTCCTGCGCGACCAGGGCCTGGAGCACGTCGGGGACTCGGCGTTCGGCGAGCTCCGCGAGATCGTTGCGCGCGGCCATCGCGTGGCGACCCACGAAACGCTCGGCGAGCTTGAGCGTCGCCGACCCGTTGGCGGCGAGCACGGCCTCCCCCTCGTACTCCAGCCCGTCACGGGACCCGTCAGCCGGCGTCTCCGTGCGACGGGGTCCGCTGCCGGCGAGGACGTAGGCCGGCATGCCGCGGACCTCGGCCGGGAGGTAGCCGAACGGGGCGTACTTGTTGCCCACCGTGAGCCAGATCGGGCCATTCTCCGCGTCCACCTGCATCACCAGCTGGCTGAACAGCATCGCCTCGGTGATGGGGCCGCGCGGCGGCGCCGTGATGCGGTTCTGCGCCACGGCGTAACGCACGTCGAGCCCGATGGCGCGGCAGAGCGTGGCGAAGCCGCGCGCGCGATTCCCTTGCTTGCCTACCACGACGCGCCGACCGTCCGTTTCCTCGCCGTCCTCCACGTTGGCGAGCACCCAGCGGTAGAGCCGCTGCGCGCGCTCTGCTCGCGCGCGCGGCGGGGCGGGCTCCACGATCCGCTGCGCGATCCGGGCGATGCGGGGATCGATCGGCGTCAGATCGATCGCCTCATCGAAGAAGCGGCGCACGACCCGCTGCTGGTTCACGCCCCAACCGACGTGGACGCTGGGCAAGAACTCGGGGAGCGGCGGGCTGCCTGGCTCCGTGGGCGCCGCCGGACTCTCGTCGACCCGCCACCTCCGCACCTCGAAGCCGTCCCGGTCCTCCCGCTGCGGTGCCGGCACGTCGCCCGTGACCTCGACGATCAGCTCCTTGCCCACCGGAGAGATCACCACGAACTCGCTGCGGGCGTAGGCGACGTTCTCCTCGCGGAAGAACCAGTGCGGGCCCAGGTAGAAGGTGCCGTCCGCCCCGTCCCCGGGCTCGCTCACCACCTGCTCCGTCTCGATGTAGTCGCCGACCTCGAGGTGCGGGAAAGTGACGGAGGGCTTGCCCGCGACCAGCTCCGGCTCGAGCGTTCGGCCGTCCCGCTTGATGACCCGCATGTGGAGCGGCAAGCCCGGGAGGCGCGGGTGTTCGGCCATCTTGGTGATGGCCTCCGCGCTCTGGATGCGGACGATCTCGTGCTCCAGCATGCGGCTGGAACCGTCCGACTTCACCCATACTGCGGCGTAGTCGAGGACGCGCGCGGCGTGTCCTGGCAGATGCCGGCCGCTCCGCTCGTATGCGGCGATGATCGGCTCCGCCCGCAACCGGTACGGCTCGAGCTCGGTCAGCCCCTCGACCAGATCGATCGCCTCTTCGAGGGCCTCGGTCGCGGCGCCACGATCGATCGCGTCGACCAGCGCCCGCTGCAGCGCGTCGCGTTGCCCGCTGGCGTAGCGGGCGTCGGCCAGGGCGAGGCGAAGGGAGGCGTTCTTCGAATCCTTGGCCAGTGCCTCCTCGAGCGCCTCCACGGAGTCCTGGGCGGAGCCGGCGGCCACCTGGAGCCGGTGCACGCGGAGCGCCAGCTCCTCGCGATCGGGCCGCCGCTGCCGCAGGCGCTCGACCTCGCGGATCGCGGCGGCGTAGTCGCCGCGCTCGACCGCGCGGGAGAGCGCGAGCTCCGAGTCCGGGTCGAGCTTCTGCAGCTCCCGCAGTAGCGTGTCCGCGCGCTCCCGCTCTCCGTTCGCGTCGGCCAGCTCCAGGGCCGCCGCCAGCGCTTCGGGGCTCTCCGGGAAGCGCCCGACCATCGCGTTGACCGTAGCGGCGTACTCCGCCCGCCAGCCCAGCTCACCGTAGGTGCGCGCGAGCGCGAAGGCGACGGCGGACACGTCGGGGAATCGCTCCACCAGCGCTCGCAGCGGGCGGACCACCTGGGCCGCCCCCTCCTGCTGCCCGCGGAAGAGCGCGAGGTCGAGCGCCGCCTGCCAGAGCCCGGGGTCGTGCTTGACCGCCCGCTCCTGGAGCTCCCGCCGCAAATCGCGGACCTGTGCTTCGTTGTAGACAGGGTCACGTCCCGCGAAGGTGGAGGACAGCAGCAGCGCGGGACCGGTCGCTTCGTCGAGGGAGGCGACGAACGGCTCCATGAAGGCCGCGGCGAGGTCGCCCTGCCCCTCCGTGTAGGCGAGGTAGGCGACCAGCAGGCGGGTGACGTCGTCGGGCGGCGGGAGGACCTGCCCGCGCGCCACGTAGCGGGCGACGAGGTTCGGCTCGCCGGTGCGACGCGGTGGCGTGACCGCGTAGGGGGCGGCGCCGTCCGTGTCCGCGGCGACCTCGAGCGGGCGTCCATCCGGCTCCATCACGCGCACCGAGGTGGCGGGAGACTCCAAGCGCGCCAGCACCCGGTGGCGACCTCGTTCGAGCCAGAGCGCCACCCCGAACCGCGGCCACTCGCCCCAGCGCCGGGGATCGCGGTCGAGCATCAGCGTGTCGTCCACCCACACGGCGATCGCGCCCTGCACGGCCAGCAGCACCTCGCGATCGGCCGGCAGGTCCAGGTAGGTTTCCGCGTAGAAGACGCCGCCCGCCGTCGGCTCGTCCGCCCAGACGCGACATCCCTCGTGGCGGGTCTGGAGGCGACGCGGTGTCTCCACCTGCCCGTCGACCCGCCGCCACCGCTCGGGCCACGGCCCCGGCGCCTCCGCCGGGTGGGCGGACACCAGATCGCGCTTCGTGTTGCGCCCGAAGGGTCCGGCGAGGCGCACCGCCCCGACGCAGCCGTAGCGTTCGGCGGTGCTCGCGAGGACGTCGGGCTCGGCGGCAGCGAACGCCTCCGCCGACCACCAGTCGACGAGCTCGCTTCGGGCACGCCAGCCGAGGTGAACGGGCTGGTCGATGGCCTCCTCCACGAACGCTCTCCACCGGCGCCACAGGTCGGGCGAGTGGTGTCGTAGCGCCGTGGCCTGCTGCGCGGCGAACCAGGCGACGTAGGGGGCCAGCGGGTCCTCCCAGCCCCTCGCAGCCCGCACCGCGCGCAGGAAATGATCCGGGGCCGCGGACACCTGTCCGTGTAGCCAGGCGTCGAGGCCGAGGCCGAGCTGCGCCAGCGCCACGGCCTCGACGTCCATCCCGCGCAGGCGTTCGGCGGCCCTGGCCGCCTCCTGCGCGGCGCCGCCCGGCGCGAACAGCTCCGCCAAGAGCCAGCGGGCCACCACGTCGGGCGCCCGCGCGCTCGGACCCGCTTGGCGGAGCTCGTGCAACGTCGGCTGCGCGTGGCGCGGCGGCGCCGGTCTGCAGCTGCCGAGCAGCACCGCGGCGAAGAGCAAACCGATCAGCCGAAGGTGTCTCATCGCGAAGCCTCAGAGCCCCACGGTCAGGCGGGGCGAGAACGCCCGATCCACCTCGTCGCAGAAGCGGCGCCAGGCGGCGTAGTCCGCGGGCTTGATCCGCGTCGCCCGGACGAGCAGGCGGCTCTTCACCGTCACCTCGTTCGCGCGCCGCTCGACCGAAACCGAGTAGCTGCCGAACGGTCCGCTCCCGCTCGCCTCCGGCGGCGCGCCGAGCAGGGTCGTCCCGGCGGGGAGGGTGACCACGAACGTCTCCTCGACCCCGGGTATCGCCAGCAGCCGAACATCCTGGGATCGCCGCGGCAACGGCGCATAGGTGGGGGTCAGCCGCACGCTCGGCGTGACGGCGACGCTGAGACTCGTGCCCTCGCGCCGCGCGAACGCGGGGGCCACGCCGCGCACCTCCATCCACACCGGCGCGGAGAAATCCTCGAGGTTGCCGGTCGCCACTGCGCCGGGACCCTCGGCGAGGGTGAACCCCGGGTACCGCGGCCCGACGAGCTCCGAGACGACCCGTTCTCGGAGGGTGGACTTCGCGTGGAAGCTCTGGCGCCATCCCGGTGCCGAGCTCCCGCGCACGTCATAGCGGAGCTCGAGATCGGCGGAGCCGTCGGCGGCGAGACGCGCCCGCACGCGCCGGGCGATCGCGTTCTGCGTCGGGTCGTTCGCCGGCAGCCGGACCAGCTGGGACTGGCCTTCGTTGATGAGCAGGCCCAGCGCCTCGTAGTCCATGACCGGCAGCTCCTCGATTCCGGCGTACTCGGCCGTGCCGTCGAGGTACAGATCCAGCGACGGGACGTAGGCGACGGCGTGATCGAAGGGCGCCAGGCTCGCGACCTTCGAGGAGAAGTCCCCGCGGAGCTGGGTCCGCACCACCACCACCGTCGCGTCGATGCCGAGCTCGCGCAACAGCGCGACGATCACGGTCGCCTTGTCCTTGCAATCACCCCAGCCACGAGCGACCGTGAGCACGGCCGGTCGGGGCTTGTACCCGTAGATGCCGAGTTCGAGCCCGACGTAGCGGGTGTTCCTCACGACCCAGTCGTAGACCCTGGCCACCTTCTCGCGCGCGCTGCTCGCGCCCGCCGCGAGCGTGCGAGCGAGCTTCCGCGTCTCGTCGTCCAGCGTGAGCTGGTCGCGACTGAGCCCCCAGTACCAGGCCCCCATCTGCTGGAAATCGTCGTAGGTGGAGACGTGGACGTGGCCCACGATTTCCGGCAACGGCGGCATCGCCGGCTCCTCGGCGACCGGTGGCAGCTCGCGCGCGAAGAACCGGTGCGTCACGGTTTCGCCCGACCGCCGCACGGTGTGCTCGAGCTCCGGGAGGTTGGTGTCGAAGTGCAGCGGGCGCGCGGTCGGCGTGACCACGACGTACTCGGCGTTCGCCGTCGGCTCGTTGGACTGCAGGTAGACGACCTCGCCGAAATAGTCCCCGAGCTCGTTGCGGGGTGCGACGTCGTCCACGCGGTACTTGAGCTCGACCACGTCGCCCGGATCCAGCCGCGGCAGCTGGACGTAGAAGTTCCGCGCCGAGGTGTACATCGACAGCTCAGGCAGGTTCGCCGCCGCCTCTCCGGACTCGATCGCGGAGTCCACCCGTCCGTCGGCGCGGTAGACGTGCGCCCCGCGCAGCTGCACGACTTCGCGATCGGCTTGGTACTGGAAGGAGTACTGGCGTCCGGCGGCGGCGGCCGCGTCCGTCAGGGGCTGGTACACGATCTGGCGGAAGCGGCTGCCCTTGCCGTTCGCGTGGACGGTGGTGACGGTCAGGTCGCGCAACGTGCGCTGGTTCTGGCCCGCCGCCGGGGCCGCGCGGAGCCCGAGGAAGCGCTTCGGCGCCCAGGCGTAGCGCTCGTCGGTCCGCGCGCCGGCGGGCTCGAGGTGCTCGACGTACTCCCGGACCGCTCGATCCTGGGGGCGGAGCTCGAGGATGCGTCGCAGCGCCACGAGCTGCGCCTCGCGGTGCCCGAGCTCGCCCTGGAGCTCGGCCAGGGCCCGCAGCGTCTCGACGTCCTCTGGACACAGCTCGAGCGCCCGCTCGTAGGTCGCGATCGCGGCGCTCGCCTGGCCCATGGCCCGACGGCTTCGGGCGGCGAACCCGAGCGCCCACTGGCTGTCCGGGGCGATGGCGAGCAGGCGAGCGAGCCACCGCTCCGCGACCGCGTCCTCCCGCCGAGCGAGCGCGCCCGTCACCAGGTTCGCGAGGTGCCCGCGGTCGTCGAAGCGGAGCTGAGCGTAGCGTGCCTCCGCCTCGCGCGCCTCGCGCGTGCGGCCCACCGCATGCAGCGCCGAGGCGTGCAGGTTGAGCAGGTTGACGGCGGAGGGGTTTCGCGCCACGGCGCGCTCCAGGGTGTCGAGCGCCGTTCGCTTCAGGCCCGCCTCCGTGTAGAGCGCCACCCGGCCGGCGATCGCCTCCACGTTGTCGGGGTCGAGCGCCAGGACCTGGTCCAAGAAAGGGACCGCCTGCCGCCAGTTGATGCCGCTGCGCGCGTGCTCGCTCTGCGCGAGCAAGACATCGACCCGCGGCCGGGATCCCATGGTGGCCACGGCCTGCGCCAGCCAGGTCGCGCGCTGATTGCGATCTTCGGCGAGCTCGCCCGCGAGCAGCAGGCGCTCCACGGTCGGCGCTGCCTCGGCGGCGCGTCGGGCGGCGTCGCGCGCGACGTGCTCGGTCGGGTCGTCGGAGCCGGTGACCACCAGGTAGCGGGCGAACGCCTCCAGCTCGGCGGCGCTCGCGTCAGCGCGCTCTGCCCGCGCCTGCAGCGTCCGGAGCGGCCCGGTGACGCCGCCCGGCGGCGGGCGGTAGGGTCGCGCGCTCACGCGCGCCGCCAGCGCCGCCGCGGCGGCGCTGGCGCCCAGATCGCTCGCGAAGTGCAGGGTGGGGTCCGGTGACCCCCGCCGGTCCGCGAGGCGCACCGAAAGGATCGGCGCCTCTTCCTCGCCGCAGACCTTGACCGTCAGGTCGTTGGGGCCCGGGAAGAGCTCGAGCTCGACCGCGAAGCGGTCGGTGTCGTGGGCACGATAGGCGGCGTCCTCCAGGACGAGCTGGCCATTGAAGTAGACCTTGACCGCGCCGGCGGCCCCCACCCACGCGCTGATCGATCGGGTCCGGCTGCCGCTGCCGCTGACGAAGGTCTTGGCGAACACGCAGACGTGCTCGGTCGGTCGCACCAGCGCCCCCGTGTCGAGCCATCCAAACGGGAAGGCGTCTGCCGGCGCGGCGCGCCAGCGGACCGGCCGCTCCTTGCCCGAGTAGGCGCGCCCGGGGACGATGGGCGTCGCGAGCTCGGCTTCGGGACCGTGGTCGACGGCGAAGCCCGTCTTGCCCTCGTTGTCGAACGGACCCACGACGAGCCAGTCGTTCACGAAGCCGAGCGCCGCGATCTCCCGGCGCGCAGCGGCGACGTCACCGCGGCGGAGGCGCGCGAAGGCCGCGAGGGTCGCGGCGTAGGCGCGCTCCGGGGGTTCGAGGCGGGGATCGGCGCCCACGGCCCGCAGCAGCTCCTCGATTGTGAGCGGGT
Source organism: uncultured Polyangiaceae bacterium (assembly GCA_964454025.1). Classification (GTDB taxonomy): domain Bacteria; phylum Myxococcota_A; class Polyangia; order Polyangiales; family Polyangiaceae; genus JAFGBI01. The sequence goes on from CAYVRP010000021.1 coordinate 60,061, forward strand.
CGGCGCGATCCCAGGTGTCCCAAAGCCCGCGCAGCGCCGCGTATCGCTCGCTGCCCCGCGCCCGGTCCAGCGTGGCGGTCGCGGCGACCAGGTCCGGGTGGAGGAGCAGGGATTCGGCTCGCGCGGACGCTGGCGCGCCCATCGCCATCACGACTCCGATGGCCGCGACCGCGCGCGCGGCCCGTTTCTCCACGCGCCCCGGGCGTCGGTCCCAGCGGCGGGCGGCGACCATGCGCAGACCCATTACCATGGCCGACGCGCGCGGGTCGCACGCGACCGCTGCGCACCGCCCCGCCGCTGGCCGCCGCGGCGGGGCGGTGCAGGTGCGTCGCCGACCGCACGGGCCCGCGCGACGCCGCCTCGGGTGGCATCACCTCGGACGTTCAGTGGACACGCGCGCTCCGCGTACCCCGGCAGGCCCGCTTGGCCGCGCCGCGGGGTGCCAGCCGGGAGGCCGGGTCGGCGGAGAAAGTGAGGCCCCGGCGCCTCCCCCGCTTGCTGGCGTCGGGTGGCTCGGATAGAAGATTGACTCGCTCGAGTGGTGCGAGCTCCGGCGAATTCCCGATGAAGATCCCTACTGCGTGCGTCGGAGGCGCGCCGCGGCCCCGCCCGGACGTGCCCGGTCCGGGTGACGGCGACCCCCGCAGTCGTGCGCCCGTGGCGTCGGGGATCGACGGCCGCGGACCGACCCGTCTCGGCGCGGCGGCAGCGGATGGCATCAGCCTCGCGCGCCGGGTCGGCGGACGCTCGCGCGCCGGCGCGGACCGCGTGGCGGTCGGCACCGCCCCCGGTCGACGTCGGACCCCTGATCTCGGCAGCGACCGCGGCACCTCGTTCGGGCCCGGCGACCGCTCGAGCCAGCTTCGCGGAGGCGCGCATGGTTAACCCGCAGATGGTGATGTACGAAGAGGAGTTCAACCAGATCCAGGTGGTCGTGGACCGTCTGGTCCGGGAAGCGAACGCCAAGGTCGTCTTCATCGTCGACAAGAACGGCCAGCTCATCGCGGCCAGCGGCGAGGTGGAGAACATCGACACGACCTCGCTCGCTTCGTTGACGGCCGGCAACATCGCCGCCACGGGGGGCATCGCGAAGCTGCTTCGCGAGAACGAGTTCGCCACCCAGTTCCACGAGGGTGAGAAGGCGAACATCCACATCCAGCTGGTCGGCAACCGGGTCATCCTGGTCGTCATCTTCGACTCCAAGTCGAGCCTCGGCCTGGGCCGGCTGCGGGTGCGGAAGGCCAGCGACGAGCTGAACCGGGTCTTCGAGTCGTTGCTCGCGAAGGTCGCCGAGCCCGGGGGGGACTCCCCCTTCGCCGAGATCACCGACGAGGACATCGACAATCTCTTCAACGACTGAAGGCGCCGGGCGATGAGCTTCATCAACTACATGGCCCGGGAGATCAACTGCAAGATTGTCTACTACGGGCCGGGTCTCTGCGGAAAGACCACGAACCTCCAGTACATCTACGAACGCACGAACCCGGAGGCCAAGGGGAAGATGATCTCGCTCGCGACGGAAACCGAGCGGACCCTGTTCTTCGACTTCTTGCCCCTGTCCCTGGGGGAGATCCGCGGCTTCAAGACCCGCTTCCACCTCTACACCGTTCCTGGCCAGGTCTTCTACGACGCCAGCCGCAAGCTCATCCTCAAGGGCGTCGACGGCGTGATCTTCGTGGCCGATTCGCAGATCGAGCGGCTCGAGGCCAACCAGGAGAGCGTGGACAACCTCCGCACCAACCTGGCCGAACAGGGCTACTCCCTGGAGAAGATCCCCTACGTCATCCAGTACAACAAGCGGGACCTGCCCAACGTGGTGGACGTCAAGGAGCTGCACGACCTCGTCAACCCGATGAACGTGCCGGAGTTCGAGGCCGTCGCGCGCACGGGGGTGGGTGTGTTCGAGACGCTCAAGGCCGTGTCCAAGCTCGTGCTCACGGAGCTCAAGCGCGGCGGCTGATGGCCCGCCGCGTGCGTCGGAAAGCGGCGTCGGGTCGGCCCCCCCCGGTCCCGCTCACAGTGGAGGCGCTGCCCGCCCGAGCACTGCGCCACCTCGACCGCTTCGACGCCTCGGCGGCGCAGCTCCGCGCCCTGCTCCGGCGCCTGGTGCGGCGCGCCGATCTCGACGACGCGGCCACGGCCAGGCTCGACGTCGAGATCGAGACGCTCGTTGCTCGCCTCAGCGCGACGGGGGTGATCGACGATCGTCGCTTCGCGGAGACGTTGGCGCGCGGCCAGCGCAGTCGCGGCGCCTCCGCGCGCGCCATTGCCGAGAAGCTTCGTGCGCGGGGCGTGGCGGACGCGACCATCGTCGCCGCGATCCGCGGCGCCGACGGGGACGACGACGCGCCGGAGCTGGCCGCGGCCCGCGCCCTGGTGCGCCGCAGACGCCTCGGGCGCTACCGCCCGCCCGCGTCGCGAGAGGCGATGGCCAAGCGCGATCTGGGGGTGCTCGCCCGCGCCGGCTTCAGCCTCGAGGTGGCCCGTCGCGCGCTCGAAGTGAAGATCGACGACGACGCCTTCTGAACTTCGGGCCCGAGGGCGCGGGATCGTTCGAGCGCCGCGCCGGCGAGGTTGCGCGCGGCGCGCGCTATCGCCGCAGGCCTTCGCGCCGCCGGCGGTTCTTCGCGCGGAGCTTCGCCTTGTACCGGGCGCTGCGGTTCCGGTTCGTCTTGCGGGGCTTGCCCTTGAGGTGGATGTACATGATGAGGCGCGCGTATTCTTGTGTGCGCGGCGGCTCCGCGCAAGGCAGCTCGCACCTCGCCCGCCAGTGCGGCCACGCGGCCGACGGCTCGCCTGTACTTGCGTGAGGGTCCCGAGGGCCCTCAGACGTTCGACGAGCCCGGATCGGGCGCCTTGGGGAACGGGGGTCGCGCCGTGAGAAGCTTCCCGATCAGCGCCTGAGAGTACGAATTGAGCTCCTCGAACACCACGCCCATCCCCGCTGGATCCTCCGAGACGCGCACCACCCGACCGAGTCCGGTGATGGTTTCGATGTCGTCCATGATGACGGTGAAGCGGAGGTTCACCTGCGTCCCCACGGGGAGCGGGGTCTTGCTCTTGATGAACACCCCGGTCGCCGAGATGTTGGTGACGTACTCCTGGATGAACTGATCGAACGAGTCGAACTCCTTGTTGATCGTCACCCGTTCGTCGCGGCGTCCGCTCGCCATGGCTACCTCCCCGTGAGGTCGAACTGCTCGATGTGGTACTCGCGGCAGGCGTTGAACTCGATGCGGCGCAGGTACCTGCGCTCGGCCTCTTCGACGGCGGCGCGCTCCTCCCCCTGCATCAGATCGACGATGGCGGGGTGGGCGTTGACCACCACGGAGTACCCCGGCAACGAGCTCCGCTCGCGGCGGATCTGGCGGAGGATCTCGTAGCCGATCGTCGTGCGCGACGCGATCTGCCCGGTGCCGTCGCAGTAGAAGCAGGGCTCGTGCATCGTGCGGCTGAGGCTCTCTCGGGTCCGCTTGCGGGTCATCTCGATGAGCCCCAGCTCGCTGATGCGATTCAGGGTGGTCTTGGCCTTGTCCTTGGCCAGCATGCGCTCGAGCTCTCGCCACACCCGCTCCCGGTTCCCAGGCGAGTCCATGTCGATGAGGTCGAGGATGACCAGTCCGCCGATGTTCCGGAAGCGGAGCTGGTAGGCGATCTCCTCCACCGCCTCCAGATTGGTCTTCAGCGCCGTCTCCTCGAGATCCTTGCTCCCCTTGCCGACGTAGCGGCCCGTGTTCACGTCGATCGCGGTCAGCGCCTCGGCCTGATCGATGATGAGGTACCCGCCGCTCGGGAGGGGAACCTTGCGGCTGAGGGCGCGGCCGATTTCGTCCTCGATGCCGTAGGCGTCGAAGACCGGCTCCGAACCGGTGTAGAGCTCGACGTCCTTGGCGCGCTCCGGCATGAACATCTCGACGAAGCGCACGAGCCGCCCGTACTGATCCCGATCGTCGATGACGATCTTCTCTATCTCCTCGGTGAACAGGTCCCGGGCCGTCTTCAGGACCAAGTCGAGCTCCGTGTAGAGCACGCACGGGGCTCGCGCGCCCTCCCGCCGGCGTGAGACATCGGCCCAGAGCTTGATCAGGTAGCCGACGTCCGCCTTCAGGCCCTTCTTGGTGAGCCCCTCGGCCACCGTCCGGACGATGAGGCCACCCTTCTCGGGCTTGAGCGCCTCCATCACCTCGCGAAGCCGCGCGCGCTCGCGCGCGGAGCCGATGCGCTTGGAGATGCCGACGTGGTCCAGCGTGGGGAGGTAGACGACGTAGCGACCCGGCAACGACACATGGCTCGTCACCCGCGCGCCCTTGGTGCCGATCGGCTCCTTGGAGATCTGCACCACTACCTCGTCGCCTTCCTTGACGACGTCGGTGATCGGCACCGACCGAGAGACGCGGCTCGCCGCGACGCGAGGGTGACGCCGATCAGGTCTGGCGATGCCGTCCCGCGCGCGCCCCGGCTCGGGGACGACGCCCTTGCGACCCCGGCGGCGGCGGCGCCGGCTCCGGTTCGCCCGGTCCTCTCCGTCCCCCGTCCGCGCCGCGCCGTCTCCCGCCCCGATGGCCCCGCCACCCGGGCCCGGAGGAGCCTCTCCCGCCGCGCAGTCATCGGCCGGCCCACCGGCCACCATTGGCTCATCGCTGGGGAGCCCATCCTCTCCGTCGTCCTCAGCCGATCCGTCGTCGCCCTCGGTCGTCCTGTCGTTCTCCAGCTCCTCGTCCGCAGGGTCGGCCTCGCCTTCCGGCGGGGTCGCGGAAGGATCTCCGCCGGCCCCGGGTGACTCGCCGTCCCGCACCGAGGCCGGCGCCCGCTCCACAGCCGAAGCGGCTCGGCCCGCCGCCACTGCCTCCAGCGCGGACGCGGCCTTCGCCTCCGCCGCCGCGACCGCATCCCGCGGTCTCACGAGGCGGCGCCGCGGCACCCGCGCCGCCTGGGGGGCCGCCTGCGGGGACTCTGCGCGGTCTTCGTCGGCGTCGTCAGCCCCGACCAGGGGAGCCTCGTCGTCCTCCGCGTCTTCGCTCTCGTCAGCGTCGCCGTCGCCGGCTGCCACACCCCCGCTGAACGGACGCCGGCCACCGACGCCTCGTGCGGTCGCCTCGTGATCTTCTCGGGCGTCCCCGGCCAGGTACGCCTCGAAGTCGTGCGGGCGGATGAGATCCTCGACGTGCAGGAACGCCGCGCGGTCCATCCCGACGTCGATGAACGCCGCCTGCATGCCGGGCAGCACCCGCGACACCCGACCGAGGACGATGTTGCCGACCGTGCCCATCGCCGAGGCGCGCTCGATCTGCAGCTCCGCGATGACACCATCCTCGATGAGCGCGACGCGCGTTTCGCGGATGTCGCAATTGATGACGAGAACGTTTCGGGCCATGCTCAAATCTGCCGTCGGGGTCCACCCGCCGAGCCTGGCGAGGGGCTCAGCCGACGCGGCGGACCGGGGCACGGCGCTCGGCCGGCCACCGCGGACCCGAAACCGGACCACGCCCTCCAGGGACTGTCAAGCGAGCGAAAATACCGAGGATTTCCCGCGTGCTCACGGGAGTTGACCGTCTCCGCCGACCGGCCCAAGCTCGGCCCCGAGACAGTGACCGCCCGGCCATTCCTCGTGATCGACATCGAAACCGTGCTCGATCCCGAGCTGCCGATCGCGGAAGTCAGCGAGGCGGAGCGACTGCCCGCCCCGCCGCATCACCAGGTGGTCGTACTCGGCGCGCTCTGGTTCGACGCCGCCCGCGAGGTCCGGCGCATCGCCGTGCTGGGCGAGGGCAAGGACGAGCGCGGCATCCTCGAGGACTTCGCCGCCGTGCTCAACGAGCGCAAGCCCTGCCTGGTCACCTTCAACGGTCGCGGCTTCGACCTGCCGGTGATCGCGGCCCGGTGCCTGCGTCACGGGATCCCGCTTCCCCAGTACTACCAGTCCCGCGACGTGCGTTACCGCTTCTCTTCCGACGGCCACTTCGACCTCATGGACTACCTGGCCGATTTTGGGGCGGCCAAGCCGGCGCGTCTCGACGTCGTGGCCAAGCTCTGCGGGATGCCGGGGAAGGTCGGCGTCGCGGGCAAGGACGTTGGACCGCTCATGCACGCCGGGCGGCTCGCGGAGGTCCAGGCCTACTGCCTGTGCGACGTGGTGCAGACCGCCGCCGTCTTCTTGCGCGTCGACCTCCTGCGCGGGGAGCTGGGGCGGGACGCCTACCGGGCGTGCATGACCCGCCTGATCGCCGAAACCCGGCGTGATGAGCGGCTCGCCTCGGTGGCCGCCGCCTTCAACGAGCGTCGCCTGCTGCTCGAAGACTGAAGGGGGATCGCCGCGCCTCGGCTCCGGTCAGGCGACGCGCAGGGAACGCGCGGGGCTCAGGGCTCCCGGTAGAACCGCGGCACCCTTCGCGAGACGGCCGTGAGCACCTCCCAGGGGATGGATCCGAGGTGGGCGGCGATCTCGACGGCGCTGATGGTATCCTCGCCGAGGGGGCCCTTCTGGTGCCCGAGCACCACGCACTCGTCGCGCAGCGCGACGCCCGGGACTTCGGTGACATCGATCATGGTCAGATCCATGCTGACCAGCCCGACGATGGGGACCCGCCTCCCGCGCACCAGCATCTGCCCTCGGTTCGACAGACCCCGGCCGAGACCGTCGGCGTATCCCATGGGCACGGTGGCGATCCGCGACGCTCGCGCGGCGCGCCACGTCCCGCCATAGCCCACCGGCTGCCCCGGCGGGATCTCGCGCAGCGCCACCACCTCGGTGCGGATTCGCATCACCGGCCGGAGCTGCGCGCACAGTCCGGGGTAGGGCTCGACCCCGTAGAGGGCGATGCCGGGTCGAACTCGCTCGAGCAACGCGCGATCGGTCCTGAGCAGGGCGGCGCTGTTGGCGGCGTGACGGACGCGCGGCGCCAGGCCGTGCGCGGCGAGCGTCGTCGCTGCTCGATCGAGCAGCTCGAGCTGGTGATCGACGGACTCGAGGTCCCCCGCGTCGGCGCACGCGAAGTGCGTCATCACGCCCTCGACCACGAGCTCCGGCCGCCGCGCGAGGGCTTCGCCGAGGGCGCCGACCTCCTCTGGTCGCGCGCCGAGCCGGCTCATCGCGGTGTCAATCTTGACGTGGACGCGCAGCGGCTCGGACGCTTGATACCGGACCTCGTCCGCGATCGCCGCCACGGCGGACAGGTCGTTCACCACGGGGGTGAGCTGGTGGCGCAGGAGCTCACCGGTGGCGCCGCCGTAGTAGCCGCCCATCACCAGGATGGGGATGCGGATCCCCGCCTCGCGCAGCTCGATCCCTTCCTCGAGCAGCGCCACGCACACGCCGGTCGCTCCGGCGCGCTCTAGCGCCCGGGCCACCGCCTTGGAGCCGTGCCCGTAGGCGTCCGCCTTCAGCACGCACCACACCTCCGCGTGCCGCGCTGCGCGGCGCAAGAGATGGAAATTATGACGCAAGTGGCCGAGATGGACCTCGGCTCGCGTCGGCCGCACGGCGTCGGCAGGCATCGCCCGCTGTGGGCGGAGCACGCGCGGCATCGGAGTCGCGAGCGCCGTGGACCCAGACTCGAGCACGCTCATCGCTTCCTCACCGTCGTTAGCTCCCGGTGGCACGGCGCGTCAACTAATCGAGGCGCTCACTCGAAACAACGGCGCACGCAGCGTCCATAGTCCCCCTCGCAGTCCACGCACCGGCTCGGCGCCTCCGCGGCCCGTCCTCGACAGGGCTCGGTGCAGGTCGCAAAATGGGTCGCGCAGGCCTTCATGCAGGCCTCTCCGGGGAGCCGGGGCTCGACCTGAGCCGACGCCGGCACCTCGGGAGCGGCGGGTGCCGTCGGCGCCGGGGGTCCCTCCAGGGTCGGGGGCGGCGCGCGGACGTCCAGCGGCGCCAGCGTCGTCTCACGGCTTACGGACGCGGCTGGCCCCACCCGGGACAGGTCGAGGCTCGGGGGGCTGGTTTCGCCGGCCGCGAGGTAGCGGAGGCGGCGGCGTGCGTACTCGATCCGGTCCCGGGTCTGCCCGTAGGCGTAGGTTTCGGACCATTCGCGCCAGCACGCCTCGCGGTGGGACGGCGCGATCTCCCGGTCCAGATCGAGCCGGTAGCAGTGCTCGAAGCGGACGTTCCCCTCGTAGATCGACTGCACGCTCGGTCCGCAAGCGCAGACCCCGGCGAGCGCCGCCGCCATCACACAGGACCCGACGCGCACCCCCCAAGGTTGCCGCGCCCCGGCCACGATCACAAGCGCCCGAGGCTCAAGGCTGCTCGGCGTCGCCGGCGGGTGCGGGCAGGTCGAAGCGGACGTCGACGACGTTCTTGATCCGGATCGCCCCCAGCATCGCGGAGAACGGCTGGATCCCCCACCGCGTCTGCATCAACGACGCCTGGCCGGCGACGCGCTCGCCCTGCCGTCTCAGGCTCACCTCGAGGGGCCCCTCGCGCCCGACGAGCCGGAGGGTCCCCTTGACCGTCAGCGCCCCCGCCTGGCCCGCCACGACCCTCCCCGTGAAGCTGATCTCCGGATGCTGCCGCCACTTGAGCACATGCTGCTCGAGGTTCTCGAGGATCTCCCGGCAGTCCTTGGCGGACAGCGTGTGCGTGTCGACGCGCGAGCCCTTGATCACCCCGTCCACGACCAGGGACCTCGGATCGAAGCTGGCGTGGACTTCCCGCCCCGTCACCGTGACCGCGAACCGTTGCACGGTGAGCCGGAGGTCATGCGCGAACCGCGCCAACGGCCCGTCCTTGTAGGTGAAGACGTGGATCGTCCCATCGGTGAACGTGGCGGTCATCGGCTCGGGGGGCGGGCTTGGGTGCCTCCGGCCGGCGCCCGTCCGGCTCGCTCTCTACCCTGCCGTCGGTCCGCGGTCGACGGGTCGCCGGGCCGGATGCTATGCCTCCGGCGTGTTCACCGGGCTGGTGCAGCAGGTAGGGGTGGTCGCGTGGCGGGAGCGTCGCGGGCCAGGCCTCCGGCTGCGGGTCGAAGCCAGGCTCGACGGGCTCGTCACCGGCGAGTCGATCGCGGTCAACGGGGTCTGCCTCACGGTGACCGAGCACGATCCCCACGGCTTCGTCGCCGACGTCTCGCTCGAAACCGTCGGCCGCACCAACCTCGGCTCCTGCGCCGCGGGAACCTCCGTCAATCTCGAGCGGGCGCTGCGGCTCGGGGACCGGGTCGGCGGCCACCTCGTGAGCGGCCACATCGACGCGGTCGTGCGCGTGCGGCACGTCACGCTGGCCGGCGAGGCGCGGCAGGCGACGTTCGAGCTCCCCGCCGACCTGGCCGCCTACCTGGCGCCCAAGGGCTCGGTGGCCCTCGATGGCGTCTCGTTGACGGTCAACGCCGTCGCCGCCGGGGAATTCGACGGCATGCTGGTCCCGCACACCCTCGGCGCGACGACCCTCGCGGGGATCGGTCCGGGGCGCGCCCTCAACCTCGAGGTGGACCTGCTCGCGCGCTATGTCGTCGCCGCCCTCCGCGCGCCCGGCGGTCCCCGCGCCGCGGCCGGCGGGGCCGCGGTTACCCCCGGCGGCGAGCCCGGGGCGGAAGCCACCCTGATCGACGCCCTGCGTCGCGCGGGATTGATGTAGAGAGTCACCCCGTCGCCGGCCGCGCCTCTCCCCTGTCCGTCCCGGTGGCGTCTTTTCCCCTTCCTTCCACGAGGACGTTCATGCTCACGCGGGTCCAGGCTGCCATCGACGACATCCGTGCCGGAAAGATGGTCATCCTCGTCGACGACGAGGAGCGTGAAAACGAAGGGGACCTCACGCTCGCGGCCGAGTGCGTCACCGCCGAGGCGATCAACTTCATGGCCAAGTACGGCCGGGGACTGATCTGCCTGACCCTCACCGGCGCGCAGGTCGACCGTCTGGAGCTGCCGATGATGCAGGTGCCGGGGCGGCGGGGCCCCGCGCTCGGCACCGCCTTCACCGTCAGCATCGAGGCGCGCGAGGGTGTCACCACCGGGATCAGCGCGGCGGACCGCGCGCACACGATCCGGGTCGCCAGCAGCCCCGACGCACGCCCCGAGGACATCGTGACCCCCGGCCACGTCTTCCCGCTCCGCGCTCGCTCCGGTGGCGTGCTCGTTCGCGCCGGGCAGACCGAGGGATCCGTCGATCTGGCGCGGCTCGCGGGGCTGACGCCCGCTGGCGTCATCTGCGAGATCATGAACGACGACGGGACGATGGCGCGGATGCCGGACCTCGTGGCCTTCTCCGCCGAGCACGACATCCGGATCCTCACCATCGCCGATCTCATCGCCTACCGGCTGCAGACCGAGTCGGTCGTCCGTCGCGTCTCCGAGGCCGAGATCGTCCTGGCGCGCACCCAGACCCGATGGCACGCAGTGGTCTACGAGGAGATGGTGGAGCACCAGCAGCTCCTCGCGCTGGTGAAAGGGCGGCCCGCCCAGGTCGGGTCGGTCCTCTGTCGGGTCCATCATGGCGCGACCCTCGCCGACGCCTTCGGCGTGCCCGTGACCGGGCGCACGAGCCTCACGGCGGCGGTGGATGCCATCGAGCGGGAGGGCGTGGGAGTGGTCGTCTACCTGCCGCCGAGCAGCGACCTTCGGGCCGAGATCGCCGCCCTGAACCCGCCCTTCGGCGAGGAGAAGAGCTCTCCCATCGCCGCCACCGCCGGGCGTCCGCTCGGGCTTCTCCGGGAGTACGGGTTCGGGGCACAGGTGCTGCGCGACCTCGGGGTACGTCGGTTGCGGCTGCTCACCAACAACCCGACTCGTCTGGTCGGTCTGGTGGGGCACGGTCTCGAGGTCGTGGAGCGCGTCGCGCTCGACGAGGCTCGCTAGGGCAAGCATCGCGCTCACCGGCGCGACCCCGCGAACAACCGAGGCCCCGCGGCGAGCCCTTCGCCGCCGGCGCGGGCGTCGGCGACGATCAGATCGGTGGCCCGGGGCGCTCCCGCGCGGGGGCTGGCACGGGCCGAGGGCCGGGTGTAACTTCGCCCGGCGATGGAAAACGAGATCCAGCGGAATGCCCGGGTCGTCGAGGGGACGCTCGTGGCGCCCCCCGACGCACGCTTCGCGCTCGTCGCGACTCGATTCAACCAGTTCATCGTCGAGCGGCTCATCGATGGCGCGCTCGCCGCGCTGGCGCGGCACGGCGCCGACCCGGCTCGCTGCACGGTGATCCGCGTCCCCGGCTCGTGGGAGGTACCAGGGGTCTGTGCCCGCCTCGCAGCCAGCAAGAGCTTCGACGCCATCGTCGCGCTGGCGGCGGTCATCCGGGGCGGTACGCCCCATTTCGACTACGTCGCGGCCGAGGTGGCCAAGGGCGTCGCCCAGGTGGCGCTCCAGTCGGGCGTGCCGGTGACGTTCGGCGTCCTGACGACGGATACTCTCGAACAGGCGGTCGATCGCGCGGGCACCAAGTCCGGAAACAAGGGCTTCGACGCCGCCGTGGCGGCCATCGAGATGGTTTCGCTCGGCCGCGCGTTGAGCGCAGCGGGCCTCTAGGATCCCCTTCTCCCGGCCGCGGGCGGGCCCCGCTTCGGCCTCCTCGCCCGCCGTGGTAACGACACGGCGATGCCGGTCGGTCCGGTCCGCGAGGACAGCGCCGCGAGTGCCGCTCGCCCGTGGCTCCTGCTCGGCGCCGCGCTCGTTGCCGTCGCGTTGGCATACTCCCCCCTCCTGCCGGCCGTCTCGACGACACCCGGCAGCCCGCCGACGACCACCGTGGTGCCGGCGGAGAACGCGGGGCTGGGACTCCCCGAACCGACACCGGCGGCCCCGGGCGCCTCCGCTCGAACCCCGGCGCGTGGGACCTTTCGACCGCTCACCGCCCTGAGCCTGGAGCTCGATCCGGCGGGACCCCGCGGTCGGCGTGACGGGCGCCCGGTCAACGTCGCGCTCCACCTGCTCAACACGGTCCTGCTCTTCTCTCTGCTGCGCCGAGGCGACCGACCCGCGTCCGTCGCGCTGTCGCTCGCGCTCGGCTGGGCGCTCCTCCCCCGCCTCACCGAGGCGGTCGCGTGGTCCGGCGGGCGTGCCGACCTGCTCGCGACCACCGCGGTCCTGACCGCTCTGGTCCTGCTCCGCTCTGACGGCGTCGTCCAGCGGACCGTCGGCGCCGGCGCGCTGCTGCTGGGGCTGCTCGCCAAGGAGGTCGCGCTCGCCGGGTGGGTCGCCGCCGCGTGTCTGGCGCTCCGCCACGCGCCCCGGGGGGGACGCCGACTCCTCGGGGCGGCGGCGCCGCTCGCCGTCACGCTCGCGGCCTATGCGGCGCTGCGCGTCATCGCCGGCGCGACCGCGCTGCCGGACGGGCCGCCGGAGTCGGTGGTGGCGCGCCTGGGGGTTTCCCTGGAGGCGCTCGGGACCTACGCCTGGATGGCGCTCGATCCGCTCCGCCCCGCGGCCCGGATCGGGCTCGTCGCCGCGCCGTCGCTCGCGATGCGGGTCCTCGGCGCGCTGGTGGCCGCGGGGGCGATGGCGGCCGGGTGGGCGCTCCGTCGTCGCGCGCGGTCGCTGGACGAGCGTGCGGTCATCGGCTGGCCGTTGCTCGCCGTGGCGCTCGGGCTCGTGCTCCACCTCGTCCCCCTCGCCCAGGACGTGGTGGCCGCCGATCGGCTCCTGTACCTGCCGCTCGCCGCCCTCGCGGTCGTGCTGGCTCCCGCGCTCGAGCGCCTGACGACGCGACGACCGCGGGCTCGCTGGCTCGCAGCGCCGGCGCTGCTCGCGCTCGGCGTGGCGACCGCGCTCCGCGTGAACATCTGGTCCGACCCGGAGCGCTTCTGGGTCGTGACCGCGCGCGGGACGGGACCCGCGGATCCGGTGCCGACCCTCGCGCTCTCCGCCGTCCTGCTCGACGCCGGGCTCGCGGATCTGGCGCAGCCGCTCGTGGAGGCCGCGCTCGCCGCGGAGCCGGCGCCGCGCCCACACCGCGCGGCCCTGCTCGAGCGGGCCGCGGCCTGCCGCCGGGCGCTGGACGACTACGACGGTGCACGCTGGCTCCTCGAGCAGGTCGTGCCGTTACGGCCCGACGATCCCTCACCCTGGGTCGCGCTCGTGCGCCTCGAGGTGACTCGCCTCGATCTCGACGCGGCCTGGGCGCGTCACGCCGCCTTCGTCGCGCGCTTCCCGCGCGACCCGCGGGGGCCGCGCCTCGAGGCCGAGCTGCAGGCGGCGCCGGCCCTGCTGGACCGCATCCGCCACCCCATCGCCGGCGCCGACCCCGACCGGGCGCGCGCCTTCGCGCGGGTCGGGCGGACCGGGGACGCGGTGGCGGAGTGGCGGCGGATCCTCGGTGCGCTCACGCTGCCGGACCCGATCCTGTACGAGGCGATGGCCTATGTGATCCGCGTGGCCCCACCGGAGGTGGCCCTTCGAGCGCGCCTCGATTTCCTCCGCCACCGGATCAACGAGCCGGATCCGGAGCTCGACGCCCGGCTCATCGCGCGCCGGGACCGGATCCGGCGCCTGCGGCGGTTGATGGCCCAGTGAGCCCCAACGCCTCGCCGCCGATCCGGGTTGCGTCGAGGTCAGGTTGGCTCCACCCTTGGCTCGGCGATGGGTGCTCGGACGACCGCCCGCGAGGCCGCGCTGCAGATGCTCTACGCCCTGGAGGCGAGCGGCGATCCCGTGGACGACGTGATCCGCGAGTACTGGGCGGAGATGCCCGGCGACGCCGAGGATCGCGCCTACGCCGACGCGCTCGTACGCGGCGTCGCGGCCTCCCTCACCCGGATCGACCAGCTGGTGAGCGCGGCCAGCAGCAACTGGCGGCTCGAGCGGATGACCCGGGTGGATCGAAACCTGCTCCGCCTCGGGGCTCACGAGCTGGTCGCCCACCAGGAGGTCCCGCGGGCAGTGGTGCTCGACGAGGCGGTCGAGCTCGCGAAGCGCTTCGGCACGGCCGACAGCGGCGCGTTCGTCAACGGCGTGCTCGATCGGGTCGCGGACGACTGCGGGCGCGTGGACGAGGACGAGGGGGCGCGAGGCATGGCGGCTCGGGGGTCACCCCCCAGATCCACCCCGGGAGCACGGTGAGGTGGATCTGCGGTTCGTCCCGCCCGACCTGCGCCGCCTCGATCTGGCGGGCACGGAGGTGCTCGCGGCCTGCCTGGCGGCCGACGAGCGGCCGCCGCACGGCGTGGTGGGGCTGGTGGACTGGCGGCTCGCCGGGCGGATCTCGGGCCTGATCGCGGAGGGCTTCGCCACCGGCGCGGTGGGCGAGGTGCTGCTCGTGCCCGGCAAGCCGAAGCTGCCGTTCGACAAGGTGATCGTCTTCGGAATCGGCCCCGCGCCTGCCTTCGACGAGCGCGTCTTCCGGGCGGTGGTGGAGGGGATGTTGACCACGCTCGAGGGGCTCCGCGCGCGGTCCGCCGTGGTCGAGCTGCCCGGCCGCCACCTCGACGCGATCGAGCCGGAGCGTGCCGCTGACCTGCTCCTCGAGCGCGCCGGTGGCAAGCCCGAGCACGACGTCTGGACCCTGGTCGAGACGGCCGCCGCTCAGCGCGCGATCACCCAGCACATGATCCAGGAGCGCCGGCGGGTCCGTCAGGGCTGAGCCCGTTGGGCGGCCGCGCCGAGCGCGACTGCCGCCTACGGCTGCTTGGCGCGCGGGACGACCCGGAGCCCGCCGATTACGGGCACCTTCGCCTCCGGGACCCGGTCGTATTCCACCACCAGGCCGTCGTAGTAGTGGATGGCCACCGTCCGATTCGGCCCGAGCCCGTCCACCGTCTCGACTCGCAGCGGCGGGCCGAGCCCCTCCTTGGCACCCTCCGCGTGCATGCCGAAAGTCGTGATGTCCGGGCGTCCCGCCGCGGGGTCGGCGGGGATGGCGCCGCTGAAGTTGCCGTACACGCGGTCCACGCCCTGCGCGTCCTTGCCCGCCGGGCGATCGAGGCGATGAATGCGGATCTCGGCGACGACGCCGTCGCGAAAGACGAACTCCACGGCCTCCGGGAAGTAGCGGCAGATCTCCGCCGTCTCCACGTCGCAGGGGCGCGTCATCTGTCGCCGCACGGTGGCCGGGGTCGCACCGAACCGGATGGGGCCGATCCCCTCGCCGGGCAGGACAGCGAAGGTGGGGCCGACCCGCGGCACGATGCGGTGCACGTACGGCAGCGTGCTCGCCGACGCCCGTGGCGCCGGGGGCCGGGTGGCGCTGGCGCTGGCGCTGGCGCTGGCGCTGCCGCTCCCCGCGGGGGAGCTGGCGCAGCGACACCCGCTCGTGGCGGCGAGGAGCGACCAGCAAGCCAGCCCCGCGGTCGCACCCGCGACGAGGCGGCGGCGCGATCTCGTGACGCGTTCCGAGCAGCCAGGGGCAGAAAGAAACGGCATGTCGGCGTCTTCTCAGTCGGGGGCGGCACCCCGGATCGGCGAGCCTCACTCTCGCCAGGGCTTGCCCGACGGCTCACCCGCCCATATCACAGACGCGGCGCTCCTGCCCAGCCGCCAGCCATGGCCTCGCCCTTCGATCGTCGCTTCCTCTTCGTCACCGGCAAGGGTGGGGTCGGCAAGAGTACCGTCACCGCGGCGCTGGCGCTGGCGCTCGCGCGCCGCGGCCGCCGCGTCCTGGTGGCGACGAGCGGCGCCACGGAGCGCCTGTCCACGCTCTTCGGCGTGCCGCCCTTCTCGACCGAGGTTCGCCCGATCACGGACGGGGTCTGGGGCGTCCAGGTCCACGCCGACGCGGCCTTGCGCGAGTACGGTGGCATGATCCTCAGGAGCCGCGCGGTTTTCGACGCCGTGTTCAACAACCAGCTCGTCCACGGTTTCCTGGCAGGGGTGCCGGGTCTGCACGAGTGGGCCGTGCTCGGCAAGGTCTGGTTCCACTCGACCGAGCTCACCGGCGCTGGCGGGCCGCGCTTCGACACCGTGATCCACGACGCACCGGCGACCGGCCACGGCCTCGAGATGCTCCGGGTCCCCAAGGTGATCGTTGACGTCGTGCCGCCCGGGATCCTCCGGCGCGACGCGGAGCGCGCGTGGCGCGACCTCACGGATCCCGCGCGCTCCGGCGTGGTGGTGGTCACCCTCCCGGAGGACCTCCCGACGACCGAGGCGCTCGAGCTCGTCGGCGCGCTCACCGACGATCTGGCGCTCCCGGTGGCCGCGGTGGTCGTGAACGGCGTCCTCGAGCCGCTCTTCACCGCGGAGGAGCGGCGTGCCCTGGCGCCCCTGGTCCCGCGCGGGTTCGCCGCGGCTGGCCCGCGGCCCCCCGCGGGCGCTCCGAGCCTCGCCGGCGCTGCCCGCCGCGCCGCGCGGGAGGCCGCGCAGGCGGAGCACCTCGCCCGTCTCGACGCCGTCCCCGCGCCGCGCGTGATGCTCCCGCTCCTGCTCGACGACGCTACCACTCCCGCCGCGGCGCGCGCCCTCTCGGCCCGCCTCGAGGCGCTCTAGCCCCCCAGCCCCGACAGGTCTGGCGGCGCGCCCTGCGGCGGCTCCTCGACGTCGATCTGCGCGCGCTGCAGCCGCCCGGAGTGGTCGACGTAGACCGTCTGCCAGCGCGTGTAGGCGTCGAGCACCCAGACACCGCACTCGCGGGTCCCGTTGCCCGACCACCGGTTACCGCCGAAGGGAAGGTGTGACTCGGCGCCGACGGTGGAGGCGTTGATGCTGATCATCCCGGCGTCGACCTCCTCCTTGAACCGGAGCATGGCCCGCGCGTCCCGGGTGTAGATGGCCGCCGAGAGCGCGTACGGGGAGGCCGTCGCCGCGGCGATGGCCTCATCGAGGCTTCCCACCTCGATCAGGTTCACCGTGGGGCCGAAGCACTCCTCGACCGCGATGCGCATGGTCGGCTTGACCCGATCGAAGATGCGCGGGCTCACGTACAGCCCGCGCGCGGCGTCGCCCACGAACCCCGGCGGCGGCTCGGTGCTTCCGATGCGCCGACCGTCGAGCAGCAGCTCGGCACCCTCCTCGATGCCGATCCCCCGCTGCTCGAGGAAGGCACCCAGGAAGCGCGCGTGCATCAGCGGACCGAGGTCGACGTCCTCGCGTCGGGGGTCGCCGATGACGAGCGAGCGCGCGCGGCGGAGCAGCTGCTCGCGGACCAGCGGCAGGACGCGGCGATCGACGATCACGTTACCGACGCTCGTGCACCGCTGGCCCGCGGTCGCGAACGCCCCCCAGAGGGCGCCGTCCACGGCGGCGTCGAGGTCCGCGTCAGCCAGGATCACCAGGGGGTTCTTTCCCCCGAGCTCGAGCGAAGGCACCGTGAGCGCGCGTCCGCTCACCTCGCCCACCCAGCGACCCACCGCCGTCGAGCCGGTGAAGGAAACCTTGTCGATCCCGCCGTCGGCGATCCGGGTTACCAGCGCGCTGCCCGCCCCGTCGGCTCCCCCCCCGTGCACGACGTTGAGCACGCCGGGGGGCAGTCCGGCGGCGGTGAAGAGCTCGGCGAGCAGCGCCGCGACGCCCGGGGCGTCCTCCGACGGCTTCCAGACGACGGCGTTCCCGCACAGAATCGCGGGCACGATCTTCCAGGAGGGGACCGCGAGCGGGAAGTTGCCGGAGGTAACGACGCCGATCACCCCCACCGGGCGCCGGTGGGTCATCGCCTCCTTGTCCGGGAGCTCGCTCGGCACTGTCTGCCCGTAGAGCCGCCGCCCCTCGCCCAGGAAGAACTCCGCCGTGTCGATCGCCTCCTGCACGCTGCCGCGCGCCTCGCGGATGGGCTTGCCGACCTCCCGCGCGATGAAGCGTGCCAGCGCGGACTTCTGCGCCCGCAGGAGCCCCGCGAGGCGGCCGAGGACGAGGGCGCGCTGGGGGGCCGGCACCCGCGCCCAGCGGCGCTGAGCCTCCCGCGCGGCGCGGCAGGCTCGCGCCACCGTGTCGACGGTACTCGCGGGGGCGATCGTCACCAGATCGTCACGCCAGGCTGGATTGTGGCGCGCGATCGTGGCTGTCGTCGGCGGCTCGGGGCGCCCGGCGATCCAGTTCGGGGCGAGTAGCGTGGGCGGCAGACCCGGCTGGCCACGAGTTTCCATGACGAGCTCAAGTTCGCGCGAAGCGAACGGGCGCGCAAGTCGCGGGCTCAACCGGCGGCCGGCGCGGCGGCGGCGGGCTCCCACGCGGCGTCCCGGCAGCAGCGGAAGCCCGTCGAGTAGTCGTGGTGGTCCAATGGGTGGAACACGGTGCGATAGCTGCAGCCCTCTCCGTTCTGGAACGTGTCCATGAAGTACCCGCCGAAGAACGTCCCCTCGGGATCGGCGACCCACTCGTGCAGGTTGCCGACCATGTCGTAGACCCCGTAGGCGTTGGTGCACCCCGCGCGGGCCCCGGTCGGCTCGACGGTGAAATCGAGCTCGAACAGGCGCGGATCACTCATCCAGCGCGGCGACCACATCTCCCGCGGATCGGTCCCGGGCGGCGCCTCTCGTCGAAAGAGGCGCACGCCCGGGTGCTTGTCGAGGACGCGGCAGCGGTCGTTGCAGACGTCGGGGCGCCGCACGTCGCCGTAGGGGTACAGCGTGCGGTCGGGCCCGCGGCACGCTCGGACCCACTCGTCGACCTCGCACAGGCGCTTGTCGCTTCGGGCGCAGGCGGCGGCGGCCTGCTCGCCGCTGATGTAGCCCTGGGGGATCACCCCCGCCGCGCTCCGCGCCCGCGTGCGGTCGGCGACGGGGTCGACGGCGCGGTTCGGCGGCCAGGGACGCTCGTGCCCGGCGGCGTCGGTCACCACCAGGGTCGCCTCCCAACGATCGATGCAGTAGGGCCCGATGGGGCGCGTGACGAGCGCCATCTCGACCGGGCAACGCGGCGCGAGGGGTTCCAGCGCGCCGGCCGGCGTCGTCGTCGGCGCTGGCTCCTTCGCCGCCGCGGCGACCGATGCCCCGGTCGGCGCGCGGCTCGTGCTCGCGCTCACTGGGGCGTCCGGCCCGGGCGCGACCGCTGGCCCCACCGGCGCGGGAGCCGCCGGTCCGCGGGCGGCGCCGCCGGCGCAGGCCGTGACCAGGAGCGCAGTGGCGAGCGCCGCGGCGCCTGGTAGCGTCGCGCGGCGCCCGGCTCGCCCGCGCTCGTGCCCGCAGCGAGGGCTCACGGCGGCTCCGTCCGCTCCGTGACCGCGATACCGCGGGCGCGCACCGCCGCCAGGTAGGCCTCGAGCGGGAGCGCGAGCTCTCCGGGCACGACCCCGCGCCGGGTGACCGCGCCGGCGGCCAGCATGTACGCGACCGCCGCCGCCGAGTATCCCGTGGTGCGGGCCATGGCCGAGTGCCCCGTCAAGGGGTCCGAGCGGTCGATCACCTCGAAGGTGATGGTGCAGGGCGCGCCGTCGCGGTCGCCTTCAACCACTACGCGCACGAGGACCACGTCCGGGGCGCCGTCATCGGTGAGCGCGCGCTCCAGGAGCCGCTCGGTGAAGGCGCGCGGGATCACCCCCTCGACCGGGGTTTCGGCGAAGAAGCCGAGCTCGCGCAGCGCCGCGAAGACGGCGACGTGACCCGGGTAGCGGATGGTCTTGTAGTCGAGCTGATCCACTCTGGTGCGGAGCGTGCGCGGCAAGGTCGAAGCCCCACCCGAGGTGGTGAACGCCTCGAGCTCCCCGAACGGCGGCGGGAAGGACAGCACCTCGCGGTCGCCGAGCGAGGGCAGGGTCACGACCTCCCCGTTCTGGATGACCTCCGCTGGCTCCAGATACTCGTTGGTGAGGCCCCGCACGGAGAAGACGATCTGGTAGTCGAGCGGGGGCCGCCTCCGTGCCGGCAGCCCGCCGACTCGGATCGCCACGCGGCGCGCTCTGTCGAGCCGCTCCACGCCCAGCGCCGCCAGCATGCACGCGAGCCCGGGGGCGAGCCCCGTATCGGGGATGACGGACACGCCGCGACGCTCGGCCGCCTCGCTCAGCGCGAGCTGGGCGCGCACGACCTCGTTGTTGCCACCGAGGTCGCAGAGGTGGACCCGCGCCTCGACGGCGGCCGCCGTGAGCCCCACGTAGTGGCGATAGTCCGTGGCGGCGAGGGCGACGTCGAACCCGCGCAGGCGCTCGACGGGCGACGGCTCCCGCTCCAGATCGCACGGCTCGGTTTCGACGCGGGCCCGGTCGCCGCGCTGGGCCGTGAGCAGGCGTCCGCGCCCGTGCTCGAGCGCCGCGAGCCTCGGCAGATCGCGGTCGAGGCCGCGTACGAGCTTGACGCCCGGCTGACGCGCCAGATCCCAGGCCGCCGCGGCTCCCATGCGACCGGCGCCGAAGACCAGCGCCTTCATCGCCCGTCACCTCCGGCCGAAGTGGACGGGTGGCGTTTGGCCGGCGGCGGCGGAGCGCCGACTCGCGGCCGGGCCGTCTCGGGTCCGAGTCCGGTCGTGGTCATGGGGCGGCAAGATATCGCAGCTGTCCGCGGGCCGTCTCGTCGGCGTTGGCAAGCTGGCAGCGACGGTCAGGCTCCGCGCCGGCTGGCGCGCCAGAATGGCACCGACCGCGGACCCGCCTCCGGTGTCGCGGCCCGTCCTCGGCGTTGGCGCCCGTTGCGCCTGGCGTCGCCTGGCGCTGGCACGGAGTTCGCTTGACCGCCCCACGATGAACCTCGATCGGGTCCTCGGCGGGACAGCCATCGCCGCCGTGCCGGCCGCGTTCGTTGCGCTCTTCTGGTTGCGGGAAACCACGCCGGGTGGCGAGGCGGCACCGCTCGCGGACCGAGGGGGCGGGCCGGTGCCGGCTGCGGCAGCCGCGACCCCTCGCGCGAGGCTCGCCGCCGCGCGGCCCGTGGGGTCGGCGCCTGCCGCAGCGGGATCGGGGGAACCGTCGAGCACGGCGGCCGCCTCGGCGGCGGGCGTGGCGGCACCCCCGGCGGAGGGGGGCGTCGTCACCCGTCCGCCTCGGGCGCGCCCGGGCCCGACGAAGACCCCGCTCGAGCCTCCGCGTCTCGCCGTCGAGCTGCCTCTGGCGGAGGACGACCTCGGCGTGGTGCCGCTCCCGGACGCGCCCACCAACGCCCCCGCGCCGGGCGCCGCCCCCGCGCTGGCCGGCGCCGCGGAGCGCCACGGTCCCTGCGGCGGCGTGCTAGTGCGGGTCATCACGACCAGCGCGGCCCCCGCCTGGTCCTTCGCGACCATCGCGTCCGGCCCGGGCCTGCCCGCCGCCCTTCGCCGCGTGGGGGACCCGGTGGGGCCCTTTCGCGTCGACGCCATCGAGTGGGACCGGGTCTGGCTGCTCGGTGGCGGCGTTCGCTGCGCCGCGACGCTCCACGCCGGGCTCCGCGAGGCCCGGGCGGTCGCGCCCCCGGACCCCGGTGGCCGCGCCCTCCTGGCCGCGGCCGACGACGCG
Organism: uncultured Polyangiaceae bacterium; assembly: GCA_964454025.1. Taxonomy (GTDB): domain Bacteria; phylum Myxococcota_A; class Polyangia; order Polyangiales; family Polyangiaceae; genus JAFGBI01. The sequence continues at coordinate 81,275 of CAYVRP010000021.1, forward strand.
CCGCCGGTGTGGCAGGTCCCGGCCGAGATCGCCCGCGGGATCCAGCGGCGGTCAGCGACCGAGCTCCTGCTCGATCCGCGCGCCGTCGCCGGCATCTACGCCCGGGGCGCCGACCTGCTCGCGGGCACGCGCCTCGATCCCGTGCGCGAGGGGGGCGAGGTGGTGGGCGTCGCGCTCGGATCCATCGCGCCCGACTCGCTGCTCGACCGCCTCGGCGTCGAGTCAGGCGACATCCTGCGCGCCCTGGACCGCGAGCCCGTCGCCACGCTCGACGGCGTCGCCGCCGCGCTCGTCGCCGCGCGCTCCCGGGGCGCGCTGATCGTCCGGCTCGCTCGCGGCGGCGCGGAGTTCGACGTCGAGCTCTTGGAGCGAGGGCTCGCTACCGAGTGACCTCGCTCAGTACTCCTGGAGGTTCGACACCGTGCTCTGGCTCGAATTCCCGTTCACCTCGCTGTCGCCGAAGATGAAAAGGGCGTCGCCGATCCCGCTGTAGCGGCTGTTGGTGAAGGTCACGTGGCTCGTGGTGCTGTCCGTGCGGTAGACGCACTCGTCCATGTCGGAGATGTCGCAGTGATCGATGAAGACGTTCATCGTGAACGTCGTGCCGCCGTTTTGCCGCATGAACTTGCCGGCGTTGCGCGCGGTGAAGTTGGAGATGTGGATCTCAGCCGCCGCGTTGACCTGGAACACCTTGTCGTCGCCGTTCGCCGCCGAGCCGCAGTTCAGGTACACCGTCCCCGACTCCTTCACCGTCATCGCGTCCTCTCCGATGTCGAGCCAGTGGATGTTCTCGAGCGTCACGTCACCGTACAGGTGGATCCCGTCCGCCGCCGAGGCGCCGAGGACCACGTTTCTCAGGGTGCCCCCGTCGTTGACCCGGAAGACCGGCGACTGATCCTCCGACTGGTCCCCTGGCCCGAGCGTGCTCGGGTTGGCGCGGTAGATCTTGCACTCGCCGTCGTAGACCTGTCCGGACCCGACCACGATCGTCTCGTTCACGGTCCCCCACTCCCCGTTGGTCGTCTCGCAACCACAAGGACCGGGCCCGACGTTGGGCACGTTGCCTGTGCCGCCGGTGTTCTGGGTCCCGCCGGTGGGCTCGGTGCCGCCGGTGCTCTGGGTCCCGCCGGTGGGCTCGGTGCCGCCGGTGTTCTGGGTCCCGCCGGTGGG
>CAYVRP010000021.1:82544-85619 GCA_964454025.1 uncultured Polyangiaceae bacterium
TCTGGGTCCCGCCGGTGGGCTCGGTGCCGCCGGTGTTCTGGGTCCCGCCGGTGGGCTCGGTGCCGCCGGTACTCTGGGTTCCGCCGGAGGCCCCCCCGGCCCCCCCCGCGCCACCGGTCGACGGCGTCTCGCCTGCGCGGCACAGGCAGTAGTCCGACTCGTGTCCCGACGCGGGGCGGCAGGTGAGCGCGGCCAGGGCGGTGTCCGGGGCGCAGGCACCCGCCGCGTTCTCCCAGACCTCGGCGCAGTCGAGTCCCGCTGCGGCGCAGACCGCGTCGCAGCCCGCCCCGTCTGTGAAGACGGCCGCGCAGAAGTCGGGGCCACTCTCGCAGAGCTCCCAGCCCGCGTCCGTGATCGCCGAGCAGTCGACCGCGTCTCCACCCGATCCCCCGGCCCCGGCCGTGCCGCCGGTGGATGGGGCGCCGCCCGCCGGAGCCTCGCCGCCCGTCGCCTGGGTGCCGCCGGTGGTTTCGGCACCGCCGGTGGTCTGGGCACCGCCCGCGGGTGCCTCGCCGCCCGTCGCCGGGGCGCCGCCGGTGGACTCGCTTCCACCCGAGGGCTGGTTTCCGCCGGTGGGCTGGTTGCCGCCCGTGGGTTGGTTGCCCCCGGTGCTCTGGTTTCCGCCGGTGGGCTGGTTGCCGCCCGTGGTGGCGAGGCCCCCGGTGCCGGCCGATCCCGAGCTCCCCGTAGTGGTCGTACCGCCGCTGCTGGTTCCCCCAGCGCTCTGCGTCCCGCCGGAGGTCGCGACGTCACCTTCGGTGGGGTCCGAGCCGCTGTCACCGCAGGCGCCCAGCAGCGAAGCGAGGCCGCAGCAGGTCAGACCAAGGATGACGGAACGGATACGAGGGTGCTTCATCTGGGCTCTCCCGGGGGCCAGAGCGGTCCCGCCACGCCCTGTTATGCGCGAGCGCGGAGAACCCATTTGCCCGGCGAGCCAACGCCCCAGGGATGACAGTTCTGCCGGGGCCACCTGTCGCCCCCGACCGCTCGCGCCGCCTCTCCGGCCGCGCCCCCGTACGACCCGCACCGGCCGCGGCCTCGCCCGCCGCGCGTCCCCTCACGGATCCGCTCGCGGCCCGGCTCACGCCGTGCGCGGCCCGGGGAGCGAAGCCACGGCTTCGATCTCGATCAGGGGCTCGCCGCGGCAGAGGCGCGCCGGCACCCCACGCTGGCCGGGGCCGGACCGAGTCCCATCCAGTCGAAGAGCTCCGTGCGGACGCGGTTGAGCTCCGCGCAGCCGCGCTCGACGTCCGCGAGGTGACAGGCGGTGCGTACGACCTCGCGCCACGTCGCGCCCTCGCTCGCCAGCAGTGCGGTGATATCCCGGCAGGTGCGGGGGCACCGCGCCATGAAGTCACCGCGTGTGCGGTTCTGCCTGCCTCGTCCACGCTGGCCGCCCCCGAGATCAACAGCACCGAGAGCTCGCCGACGTCCACCCGCAGTCCACGGGGAAAGGTGGAGCCGCAGGCACGCGGGACGTTGGGCACCGCGGGTGCCATGACGGCGCCCCTGGCGATCCCGGGACACGGCGCCCGCCGCAAGGACGGGCCTGCCGGATCGCGCCCGCGAGCGACAGCAGTGCGAGGCGGTCGAGCACGTCCCGGGCCCCGGCGGAGAGCGCTCCCGGATCGAATGGACCGAGAGGGTCACGGGGGGACGTCACCGCAGCACACCGTCGCGGCGCGCTACCGGGGCCATGTTCGAACGACCGCCGCGCCGGGGTGACCGCGCTTCGTCGGCGAGGGGTCGCGGCGTCGTCCGGCCCCGCCCGACGGCGCTCAGGGCGACGCCAGGGGCCACGGCGCGCCGCCGCCGCGGCGCGCCGAGCGCGCGCTTCCTCCTCCAGGCGCACCGGGGCCGTGACGATCCGGCGCGGGGGCGCTAGGTAACCCGGGCCTCGTCCGTGACCGCTCGCGGTGCGCACGAACCGGCGAGGCAGAGGTCGCATGGCTGCCGTCCCGTCTCGCATGATCTCGCTCGGCTCCCCCTTGCCGAGTTTCGCCCTGCCGGACGTGGTGTCGGGCCGGATCGTCACCGACAGCTACCTCCGCGCGGCGCCCGCATCCGTCGTCGCGTTCATCTGCAACCATTGCCCCTACGTCGTCCACGTGCAGCCAGAGCTCGTGCGGCTCGGGCAGGACCTTCTGGCGCGGGGCGTGCCGATGGTGGCCATCAGCTCCAACGATGCCACCGCCTACCCCGAGGATGGGCCGGCGCCGATGGCGGCGCTCGCCCGCCGGCTGGGGTTCGCCTTCCCGTACCTCTATGACGAGAGCCAGGCAGTGGCGCTCGCGTTCCAGGCGGCGTGTACCCCGGACTTCTTCGTGTTCGATGGCGCGGCCACGCTCGCCTACCGGGGCCAGCTCGACGGGAGCCGCCCGGGTAACGCCCGCCTCCTCGACGGGGCCGACCTGCGAGCGGCCGTCGCGGCGCTCCTCGCCGGCGGCCGACCCGCCGCGGCGCAGCGCCCGAGCCTCGGCTGCAGCCTCAAATGGCGCGCCGATCGGGCGCCGCCCTGGGCGTAGCCACTCCCGGCCGCTCGCGGCAGGTGGAGGCGAGCGGCGAGCCCAGCGCGGTGGCCTTGGGTTCGTAGCTCCCCGGCTGGGGGGCTCACGAGGACCAGCAATGACACCGCACGCGATGCGCGGGACGTTCTCGCTCGGCGCGGCCGTGGTCCAGCGACCGTCGGCGCTCGCGTTGGCGAAGTTCGTGTCCGCCATCGCGGCGAAGCCGGTCCGGTCGCCGAGCGAGGAGCAGCTCGCCGTGGTGGTATCGAAGTCGGCCGACCTCCCCAGGTGAGCGCTGTCGTCCAGCCTCTGTCGATCACCTCCGACGGGTGCTACCCTCGACGCCTCGTCGGGAGTGTCCCATGCCAGCATTGCGCACCGCGCCAGCGATCCTCGTCGCCCTCGCCTGCGCGTTCGGCTGCGGCGAGGACGGCGCTGCGGACGCGACTGGCGTCGGCGGCCCGACCACTGGTGGCGAGGGTGTCGGGGGCGGGGGCAGCGGTGGTTCCGGGGTGGGCGGCGCGGCGACCGGCGGGGGGCCCGCGGGCGGCGCGGCAGGCTCGGGCGT
>CAYVRP010000022.1:0-70944 GCA_964454025.1 uncultured Polyangiaceae bacterium
GGCGGCGAGCGCGACCCCGGCGGCGAGCGCGACCCCGGCGGCGAGCGCGACCCCGACGCCGGCCACCGCCCGCCGGCGCTGGCTCGACGACCTCGCTGGCGTCGTCGGGCTCACCTTCGACGATCGCGTGCTCGTCAACGACAAGATCCACATGCGAGTGCGCAATCATCCCTCGGATCGCGCTCGCCTCGTCACCAACCGCTTCTCCTCCCACGCCGCCGTGTCGACCCTGAGCCGCAACTCCTCGCGGGGCGCCGCCGTCATGGTCGACGGCGCGGGGAGCCTGGAGCGAGCCTCGGGAGCCGACGAGACGATTGACTTCGCGCTCAAGGCGATGCCCGAAACCTATCGCGACCTCGACCGCAACTTCCGGTTCGACGCGCCGGCCGAGGAGCACGGGACGTACAACCTCGCTGCCGCCATCAGCCGCCGGGCGAAGGACGCGCCGGCTGCGCCGGCGCCCGCGGCCTCCGCCAAGGACGCGAAGGACGCCAAGGACGCCAAGGACGCCAAGGACGCCAAGGACGCCAAGGACGCCAAGAAGGCTGAGAAGGATCGGAACCCCGCCAGCGGCGAGCTCCGCGCTTTCGTGCTCGCCGACGCGGGCGCGCTCACCGACTTGCCGATGAGCAACGTGATCGAGAACCAGATCTTGTTCGTGGACGCCCTGCGGTGGCTCACCGGGGAGGAGAGCTTCATGGGCGAGATCGCGTCGGAGGAGGACCTCCGCATCGAGCACACCCGCGCCCAGGATCTGGTCTGGTTCTACTCGACGATCTTCGGGGTCCCCGCGCTGGTGCTCGGAGCCGGGCTGTTGCTGGGACGCCGCCGCCAGCCGAAGGGAGCCGCGTCATGAAGCCACTTGCCGAGCTCTTCGTCCACGCCGCCCTCCTGGGGGTCGGCGCGACCCTGGCCTTCGTGGTTTGGACGGGGAACAAGCAGGGGGAGGCTCCGGCCCAGGACAGCCTGACCGTGGAGATCTGGGGGGGCAAGCCGGCGGAGGTGCAGAAGATCGAGTGGGAGGGCAAGAAGAAGGTGACCCTCGAGTCGCGCACCGACAAGACCGGTCGCTACTTCGTGGGCACGGTTGACAAGAAGGTCCAGGTGCTCAAGCCGAATGCGCCCGATGCCGGGGCGGAAGACACCGCTCCGAAGCAGGAGATCGTGCGCTTCGTGGGGGTAGGGGCGGTGGAGAAGCTGGCGGCCTCGCTCGCCCCGTTGCGGGCCTATCGGGCGCTCGGCGGGTACGAGGAGCCGCGCAAGAAGGAGTTCGGCTTCGAGGAGGCGGAGGGGACCTTGCGCGTCACCATCGGCGGCGTGCAGCGCTCCCTGATCGTCGGCGGTGCGACCCCCGGCGGCGGTGATCGGTACGCCCGGGATCCGGAGTCGAACCTGCTCTACGCGATCAGCGGTGACCTCGTGCGGAGCCTGTCCTACGCCGAGTCGCGGCTGGTAGAGCGCGAGCTGCACGCCTTCCCCGAGGAGGAGATCTCGGCCCTTCGGGTCGAGCGCGGGGGGGCGGTCCGACAGCTGGTGCGGGTCCGGGAAAAACAGGAGGGCTGGGCCGACGCCTCCAGCCCCGAAACCGTGGACGAGACGGCCGGCAACTGGGTCGCCAAGGTCGCTCAGCTCCGCCCCGGTGACTATCTCGAAACCTTGCCCTCGAACCTGGCTCCCGACGCCCTCGTCGTGCGGATCGAGTACCTCGACGGACGCCGGCCGCGCGGGTACCTCGAGCTCGTGCGCCTGCCGGGTACGGACGGGAAAGACGACTACGCCGTGCGCACCGAGCAGACCCGCTGGCACGCCAAGGTCCTGCGGAGCGTGGGCGAGCAGGTCGCGCAGGACGTGGTGAGCGTTGTCCGCTGACGCATCGTCCGCGCGCCGCGGGCTACCGTGAGCGCGCGGCGTCGCGCGGCGTCGCGCTCGGGTTCGCCGCCGGGCCCGGCGGTCCGCGCGCGCCCCTGCCGCTGTGGAGCCCGGCGCCGCCCGCCGGGGCGATCGACGGGATCTTGGCGAACGCTTCGGTGAAGACCGCCTGCATCTGCGCGAGCACCGCCGGCTCCGCCTCCGCCAGATCGTGCTCCTCCCCGGGGTCGGCGCTCAGGTCGTAGAGCTCGCGGCCCCAGCCCCGCTCGCCCTCGCCCTCCACGATCAGCTTGTACTTGCCCTGGACCACCGCCCGGTAGTGCGGGTTGTGGCTGTCCTCCGCGAGCTCGAGGACGATCGGCTCCCGGGCGCGCGCCGGCTCTCCGAAGAGCTCGGGCACCATGGGCTGCCCGAGGAAGGTCGGCAGGGGCTCGAGCCCCATGAGGTCCACGATGGTGGGGCCGAGATCGATGTGGGAGCGACGGGCGGCAATCCGCCGCGGCTCTGCTCCGGGGATGACGAAGAACGCCGGCACCCGCAGCAGCACGTCGTACAGGCGGAAGGCGTGCTTGTACATCTTGTGCTCGCCGAAGGCCTCTCCGTGATCGGAGCTGACGATGAGCGCGGTGCGAGCCCAGAACGGCTGTGTCTGAGCCCACTCGAGGAGCTGGCCGATGTGGTGATCGACGAAGAAGATCTCACAGTCGTAGCGGTCGCGGTTCTTCTTGCCCCACTCTGGCGGGCACATCTCGTGGCGCACGTACTGGTCGTGCGGATCGCCGAAGTGAGCCCAGAGGAAGAACTGCTTGCTGCTGAAGGACGGGTCGGACAGGATCGCGCGGAGCTTGGCGACGGACTTGTCGGCCGTGACGTTCTTGTCCGTCTCGGAGTCGAAGGTGATGCCCTCGACGAGCTCCCAGGTGTCGAAGCCCTGGTCGAGGTTCTTGCTGCGATCGAAGTAGAGGTGGGAGTGGACCCCGCCGGTGCGGATGCCGCGCTCCTGCATCGCCTCCGTGATGAAGACGTTGGCGTCGTAGAAGCCGGTGAAGAAGACCCCAGACCGGTAGAGCGTCGACGCGTAGCGTCCGGTGAGCATCGCGCTGACGCTCTGCGCCGTGTAGCTCGAGATCGACCGATAGTCGTCGTACACGACGGCCCGCTCGGCCCAGCGGGTGAGGTTGGGCGCGATCGGTCGCGGGTACCCGTGCCAGGGCATGTCGGCGCGCATGGCGTCGATGGTGAGCAGGAGGACGTTCAGCGGCTCGGCGGGGCGGCGCGGTCGCGCCGCCGCGGAGCTCCCGCTCGGGGACGGCGCCGGGCGCGCGGCGGAGGGCGGCGCGCTGGGCGCCGGGCTCGCTTCGGCGGCGGTGGGCTTGCCCTGGCAACCGGTGAAGAGCAGGAGCGATAGAGCGAGGAGCGAGCCCGGTCGAGACACGGTCCTTCAGTTAACGCAAACGCTCACGAAGCGCCAAGCGCGCGGCCCCTCCGCCACGGTAGCGGAGGGGCCGCGGAGCGGCTCGTGCCCGCCCCCCCGGCCTGAACACAGCGGCGCCCGCGCGGCAGGGGAGGCGGCCCTCCCCCCACGATGTCCGCCCCGGAGGGCGTCAACGGCACCGCGCCCGCCGCGCTCCGGGGCGGCCGGTGGGCTGCCCTACTGCCCGATCTCCTGCTCGAGGGCGTCGAGCTCGACCTCGAGGTTGGCGGCGGCGAGCCGTTCCTGCGCCTCCTCCTCGAAGTCCTCGGGGGTGGGGATGTCCCCGGGGGCCAGCTTCGTGGTGGGCTCGCCGGTGGTGACGGGCGCCAGGGTCGGCGCCGCCGCGGGCCTGTTGCTGGCGACGGCACGGGTGACCGGAGGTCGCGCCGAGGGCAGCTCTCTCTTCTCGGTCCGGTTGCAGCCCGCGCAGGCGCCGAGCGAACCGATCGCAAGCAGCAGCGTGATGCTTCGTCTCATCGTCGTGCCTCCTCAGCTGGCGGCCGGCTTCGGCGCCGGGGTGGGGGAAGCGGCCGCGGGGGCCGCGCTGGCGGCGCCCGGCTCGGACTTCAGCGCCTCCATGCGCCGCTCGTGGCGGGCGGTTTCCCGCGCGACGAGGGCGTCACAGCGGGCGGCGAGATCCACGTTGCCCTCGTCGGTGGCGATGCGCTTGATGGCCTCGAGGCGCGCCAGCCGCCAGGCGTGGAGCCTGAGCTCGTTCTCCACCGGGGGCCGGGTGATCCAGTCGCCCCACCGCTTCCTGATGGCTTCGCGGCGGGCCTTCACGCGCTCGGCGCGCGTCTGGCGAGCAGCCTCGAAGTAGGCCTTCGCCCGCTCGCGACGGGCGTCGATCTGGGCGCGGGGCACCGGACCTCGGCCGTGACCGCGACCGTAGGCGTGACCGCGAGGTCCGGAGCCCGACGGCACCGGCGCCAGCGCCTCCGCGGAGCCCGCCGCCGCCGCGGAGGAGAGGCCCCGCCACGGTCCGCGCGCGTCGCCGCCCGGCCCCGGGCCGCGACCCTCGCCGGGCGGCATGTCCCGCGGGGGCCCCCGGTGCTCGGCGGCCGGCGCACCTGGCCCGGGTCCCGGGCCTCCGTGCGGGCGCTCGGCAGGTTGCGCCAGCGCGATGGTCGCACCGCCACACAGCAGGAGCGCGCCCGCGGTGGCAGTGATGGATCTCGACCTCGTCATGGTTCCAATCCTCCTTGACGGGAGTAGGCTCCGCCGGCCCGGATCATCGCCCGGGCGCCGTCACTTGGCCAGGGGTCTGGTCCCCGATCTCCGCGGGGCGCGCGCTCCACCCCGGAACGCCCGGGGGCGCGCGTGCCGGTGCGCGCCCCCCAGCGACGGCGACGGGCACGGCGGTGGCGTCACACCGCCGCGGCGAGCGCGGCGCAGAGGGTCCGGAGCACCTTCAAGCGAGCCGCGCGCTTGTCGTCCGCCTCGACCAGCGTCCAGGGCGCATACTCCGTGCTGGTGTTCGTCACCATGTCGTTCGCGGCCACCTCGTAGAGGTTGGTCTTGGCGCGGTTGCGGTAGTCCTCGGGCGTGATCTTGTACTGCTTCCAGGGCTTCTGTTCTCGCTCCTGGAACCGCCTCAGCTGCTCCTCGGCGCTCACCTGGAGCCAGAGCTTCACGAGCACGATCCCGCGGTCCACCAGCTGCCGCTCGAAGTCGTTGATCTCCTCGTAGGCCCGCCGCCACTCCGGCTCGCTGGCGAAGCCCTCGACGCGCTCGACGAGGACTCGCCCGTACCAGCTCCGGTCGTAGATGGTGATGCGGCCGAGGCGCGGCAGGTGCCGCCAGAATCGCCAGAGGTAGTGAAAGGCTCGCTCCTCGGCGGAGGGCGCCGCGATGGGGATGACCCGATACTGGCGCGCGTCGAGGGCGCGCGTTACTCGCCGGATGGCGCCCCCCTTGCCGGCGGCGTCGGGTCCTTCGAACACGACGATCACGCCCACGTCGGCCTTGGCCACGCGCCGGCTGAGCTGGTTGAGGCGGCCCTGGAGCAGCGGCAGCTCACGCTCGTATTCCTCGCGCGGGAGCCGCGACGAGAGATCCATCCGGTCGAAGATCGTCGTCGGGTTGGGGATGTCCGGGTCGGGTGGACACCGGACGGCGGGGGGGCGTGCCGCGGTGAGCCGCTGGCGGATGGCGCCGATGACGGTTTCGGTGACGGTCACGTCGCGGTAACGAGCGTCGCTCGCCTCGATCACCGTCCAAGGTGCCGCCCCGGTGCCGGTTTCCCGCAGCGTCAGGCCCGCGGTGCGGACGTGGTCGTCATACCGCTTGTGCTGCTTCCAATCCTCCTTGGTGACGCGCCACCGCGTCTCCCGCTCCTCCACGAGCTTGTCGAAGCGCGCGCGCTGGGCCGCGCGCGAGACGTGGAACCAGAGCTTGACGAGCAGCGCCCCGTCGTTCACCAGGGCACGCTCGAAGGACCGGACCCGGCTGAGTCTGGCCGCCAGCGCGTGATCGTCGAGCTTGCCGGTCGCGTGCGCGCGCAGCAGTGGTGAGTACCAGGACCCGACGAACAGGGCGATCCGCCCGCGGGGCGGCAGCGCCATCCAGTAGCGCCAATACTCCGGGCGCTGCCGCTCCTCCTCGGGCGGGGAGCCGAAGGCGACGGTCTGGACGTAGCGGGCGTCGCACCACTCCAGCAGGCGGTTCACGCAGTCGCCCTTCCCGGCCCCTTCGAGCCCGTGCACGAGCACGACGACGGGGAAGTCCGCGGAGCCGAGGTCGCGCTGCGCCGCCAGGAGCCCGGTGCGGAGCTCCGGGACCCGACGCTCGTACTCTGGCTTGGCAAGGGCACGCCCGATCTCGGCGGTTTCGAACATGGCCGGTCCCTATGGTCGATACGGGGTGGGAGCAGGGTTGGCGGCGCGGACGCCGGGTGAGCCCCACCCGTGAGGCGAGCGCTGAGCTCGTCACCCCATCGTCGCGCCGAACCCGTTCCTGTCGCAACGGGATCCGCCTCGACGGTAGCCCGTCCGCGCGGCGGCGCTCCTCCCCGCCGTGGCACCCGGGAGGGTGAAACCGGGGGCGGTAGCTCCGGTCGCGGTGCCGAGGCGACCCCCAAGTTGCGACGGCGGGAACCAGGGAATTTCCTTGAGGGGTTCGAGGGATAGGTCCGATCCCGGCGCGGATCTGGTACGGTCCCACCCGGGCGGACGCGCGAGGCTCGCCTCCGCCCGGGTGAGGACCGGCATGCTCAAGCTCGAGACGCTGAACGAGGTGCTCGCGGAGAAGCTCTCCAACCCCGCCGAGGTCCTCGACTTGCTCATCACGGCGCTGGCGAAGGGACAGCACCCTGCCCTCGAGTGGGGCGCGCTCCACGCCGCCGCCAGCCGCGATGGTCTGGTCGGGGAGCTGGCGTCTGCTTACGAGGCCGCGCTGGCGGGTCGGCGCATCAAGCTCGTCTCCCCCGCCAACCAGGCCGAAGCGTACCTGCATGCGGCCGAGTTCTTCGCGGAGCGAGCGAACGACACGGACGCCGCCATCGAATACGCGGAGCGGGCGCTCGGCGCTGCGCCGGGCCACGAGGCCGCGTTCGCGCTGCTGGAGCGGGTGCTGCGGGCGAAGGGCGATCGAGTCCGCCTCGCGCGGGCGTACCTCGAGCTCGCCGGCGCGGAACGGGACCGCGACCGACAGCTCGCGGAGCTGCGGCAGGCGGCGGGGCTCCTGGCAGGCCAGGAGGGCACCGATGAGCTCGCCATCGAGGTGCACCAGCGGATCCTCCGCGTCGATCCGGCGGACGCGACGTCGCTCGCCGCCCTCATCGCGCGCTACGCCGCCACCGGGAAGCATCGTGAGTCGGCGCGGCTCCTCGAGCAGGCGCTCGGTCGCGTCGAAGGCGCCGAGGCGCAGCCGCTTCGCCGTCAGCTCATCGCCTTCTACTGCGACGAATTGAACGAGCCGCAGCGGGCGATGCCCCACGTGGAGGCGCTGCTCGCCGAGGTCCCCGGGGACGAGCGGGCACTCGCCGCTGCCGAGGCGCTGCTCGACAACAAGGTCATGGCGCCCCGCGCGGTGACGGCGCTCGCCGACGCCTACCTGGCGCTCGGCAGGAGCGAGGATGCGGCCGCGATGCTGACGCGCGAGCTCAAGACCGCACGGGGGCCGCGCCGGCTCGAGGTGCAGAAGCGGCTGGGGATCCTCAAGCAGGACGCGCTCAACGACCTGCCCGGCGCCCTGGAGCTGCTGGGGCCCGCGGTCACGGCGGACCCCGCGGATGACGCCCTTCGGCGACGCTTCGTCGAGCTCAGCCTGAGCCTCGAGCAGCCGCTCGAAGCCGCCCGGCTCCTCGGGCGCGCGCTCCAGCCCAGCTCGGATCCCGAGGTGCGGGCGCGGATCGGCGCGACCTTGGGCATCGTATACCTCACCGCCGGCGACGTGCGGCGCGCCCAGGCCGAGTTCGAGAGCGTCGTCGAGGCCGGCATCGACGAGTCGGCGGTGCTGGTGTCGGCGTCGAGCCTCGTCGACATCTTCGCGGAGGCCGGGAACTCCCGGAGGCTCGCCGACGTTCTCGAGATCGTGGTGCGGCTCGAGCCGCCGGGCGATGCGCGCGTCGCCGCCGCGCGCCGCCTCGCGCGGGTATGCGACGAGGTCGGGGACGCCGCGCGCGGGACCCCCGCGTGGGAGGCCCTCCTCGACACGGAGTGGGAGGACGAGGCGCTCGAACGCCTCCAGGCCCTCTACGACCAGGCCGGCAAGCGGGACGCGCTGGCGGCGATCCTGGAGCGTCGGGCGGGACGCGCGACGGACCCCGCCGAGGCCCGACAGCTGGCCTTCCGCGTCGCGGATCTGCGCTCGAGCGGCGCGCGCGACCGCGACGCCGCGCTGCGGGCGTGGCAGTCGTACCTCGACGTCCACGGCCCCTCCCGAGAGGCACACGCGCGCTTGCTGCCGCTCCTCGAGCAAGAGCAGCGCTGGAGCGAGGTCGACCGCGTGCTCCGGGCGGAGATCGAGCTGGCACCAGCCGCAGAGCACGCCGCGCTCTGGGCGCGCTCGGGGCAGGGCCGCGGCGCGCGCCTCGACGACCCGGCCGGCGCGGTGGCCGCGTTCGGGGCCGCCCTCGCGGCGGACCCGAAGGAGCCCAGCAGCCGCGCGGCCCTGGAGCAGCTCCTTCGGGTGCCCGAGGTCGCCCACGAGGCCGCGGCCCTGCTCGAGCCGCTCTACCGCAGCGAGGGGCGGCGTCGTGAGCTCGCGCGGGTCCTGGAGCTTCGCGCCGGGATCGGGTCGGCGCTCGCGCCCCGCCTGGCGGCGCTCGGCGAGGCGGCGGAGATCGCCCAGCGCGAGCTCGGGGATCCTGAGTGGGCGCTCGCGCTGGCCGGTCGCGGCCTGACCGCGGTGTCCGCGGGCCACCCCGAGCTGATCCTCCCGTGGCTCGAGCGCGTGATCGCGTTCGCCGACGCGGCGGGGAACCCCACGCTGCGCGCGCGGGTGCTCGTGGAGGCTCTCGGTGAGAGCCCCGTCGACGGCCCGGAGCGGCTGGCGCTGGCGCGTGCGACCGCCGAGGCGCTGGCGGCCACGGACGAGGTGCAGCGGGCGGTCGCGGTCTACCGCCAGGCGCTCCGCTACGATCCCGCGTCGACCGAACTGCTCCAGAAGGTGGACGAGCTGCTCGCCCTCCAGGGCAGTCCCGAAGAGCGGCTCGCGCTGTACCGCCAGGCGCTGGCGCAGCCGTGCGCGCCGGCTCGCCGGCGCGAGCTCTTGCACGCCATGGCTCGCCTGCAGCGGCGCGACCTGCACGATATCGCCGCGGCCGTGCAGACCTGGCGAACGGCGCTCGCCGCCGATCCGGGCGACCATGCTGCGCACCAGGGGCTGGTCGAGATCTTCACCGAGCAGGCCCGGTGGGACGAGCTCCACGCGGAGCTCACGCGGGTGCTCGAGCTGGTTGCCCCGGAGCGCCGCGTGGCGGTCCGGATCCGCCTGGCCGAGGTGGATCTGGCGCGGGGCAACCGCGCCGGGGCGCTGGCACAGTACGCGCCCCTCGTCCGCGACGGGGCGCTCGACGACGACGGCCTCGCGGCCGTCGAGGAGCTCGCGCGCACCGAGGGCGCGACGCCGCTGGTGCGGGAAGTGCTCGAGCGCCGCGTGGCGCTCGCCACGGAGCCGCTGGTCCGGGCGACGCTCCTCGAGCGCCTGGGCACGGTGCTCGCGGAGCGTGCGGGGGACCCCGAGGCGGCGGCCCAGGTCTGGCTCGAGGCGGCCCGGCTGCGCGAGACGTCGGCCCCCGACGCGGCGCGTGCTCTCTCGCTCTACGAGGCGGTGCTTCGCGTGGCGCCGCGCCACCGTGACGCCGCCGAGCGACTGGTCGAACTGTACGCGATGGCCGACGAGTGGAACCGGGCGCGGGCGGCGTTCGACGTGCTGGTCGCCGGGGCGACCGACGACGGAGATCTGGTTTCGCGGATCGCGGCGCTGGAGCCGCGCGCGGTGGCTGCCGGGCAGGGGGCGGCCTTCGTGGAGCTCATCGACTCGGCGCTCGGTTTCCAGGGGCTGACCCCGCCGCGGGAGCAGTCGCTCTGGCTGGTCAAGGCCCGGGTCCTCGGGACCGAGCCGGGCGAGGAGGACCGGGTCGCCGCCATCTATCGCCGAGTGATCGACGCCGGGCTGGACGCGGCGGCGACGGCGGCGGAGTCGTTCGGTCAGTTCTTGGCCGCGCGGCCCCCGACTCCCGCGCGGCTCGAGGATCGGCGCTGGCTCTTCGAGTGGCGCGCGGAGCATGCGGCCGATCCGACGGCGGTCTGGCTGGAGTGGGCCGCCGTGGAGGAGCGCGAGCTCGGGGATCCCGCACGCGGCATCGCGCTCTATCGCCGTGTCCTCGAGCGCGACCCGGCGCGCGCCGCCGCGCTCGCGGAGCTGGCCCGCCTGCTGGCCGAGACGGGCGACGCCGACGCGGCCGGCGAGGCGCTCCGATCGCTCCGAGCGACCGCCGAAGGTGACGCGGCGCGCGCGCGCGACGCGAAGATCGCAGGGCTGCTACTGGAGCCGCTGGGTCGCGCCGAGGAGGCGCTCGACGCTGCGCGCCGCGTGCGCGACGCCACCCCGACCGACGTCGGCGCGCTGGACGTGGTGCGCCGCGTGCTCAAGGGCCCCGGGCGCGCCGCACGGGCGGCCGCCGTGCTGGAGCAGGTCGCCGCGGGGTCCGAGGATCCGGCGGCGCGCGCCGCGGTGCTCGAATCACTGCTCGCGCTCGCCGCGGCCGGGGGCGAGCTGAACGAGGCTCGCCAGCGCTGGTTCATGCAGCTCCTCGAGTGTCGCGAGGAGGACCCCGAGGCGTCCCTGGCCGTGGCGCTCCGTGGGGCCAGCGCCCACCCCGGTGCGGACGAGCTCTGGGCGGCGGCCGAGCGGCTCGCGCGGCGCCTGGATCGCCCGGGTCCCGTGGCGGACGCCTACGCGGCGGTCCTGGACGGCGACCTGTCGAGCGACCTCGCCGAGGCCGTCGGTCGCCGGATGGTCGAGTTCTTCGAGGAGTGGTTCGAGGATCCAGATCGGGTCGTGGCCCTGCTCAAGCGGGTCCTAGAGCTGGCGCCGGGGGCGGACTGGGCGTTCGATCGCCTCAAGCTCGCCTTCAACGGTTCCGCCCGCTGGGATGAGCTCTTCGCGCTCTACGACGGCGCCCTGGCTCGGACCCACGAGGCGCCGGCCCGGGTGGTGCTGCTGCGCGAGGCGGCGATGGCCGCCAAGGACTTCGCGGCCGACGCCCCGCGGGCCATCGGCTACCTGGAGCAACTCAACTGGCTCGTCCCGACCGACGGTGCGGTGGAGGGGACCCTCGAGCGGCTCTACGAGCGCGAGGGCATGCTCCGGGCGCTCATCGAGCTGTACACGCGACGGCTCGACCGGGTGCCCCCGGCCGAGCGCAACGACCTGCGGCGACGGATCGCAGAGCTCTGGATCGCCGTCGGAGACGCGCTCCCGGCGTTCGAGATCCTCAACGAGATGCGCAACGACGCGGCCGTCGGGGAGGGGACCTATCGCCTGATCGAGCGCGTGGTCGAGCTCGACACCGCCCGTTCCTCGATCGCTCCGGGCAGCAAGCCGCGGCGCGGCAAGCAGGCCAGCGTGCGCGAGGTCGGGGCGGGGCTGCTGCGGGAGTACTACGAGCGCGCCGGTCGCGTCGCCGACGTGGCGCGGATGCTGGAGATCGGGCTGGAATTCGCGCGCTCCGACCGCGAACGGGTGATGCGACTCACCGAGCTCGTCGAGCTCCGCCTGACGCGGCTCGACGACGTGCCGGGGGCCTTCCAGAACGTGTCCTCGCTGGTGACGCTCGAGCCCGGGGTCGCCGATCACCGGCGGCTGCTCGCGGAGCTGGCCGCGCGGATCGGCGCCCAGGCGGCGCGGGCGGCGCTGCTCGCGGCGGTCGCCCGCGAACAGTCAGCGCTCCCCCTCCGCGCGGCCCTGCTCGAGGAAGCTGCCTCGGTACACGTCGAGCTCCTGGCGGAGCCGGCGGCGGCGATCGAGCTCTACTTCGAGCTGCTCGAGCTCGCGGGGAGCGACCGGGAGCTCGCGCTCGGTGCGGCGCGGAGCCTCGATCCGCTGCTGGCCGAGGCCGGTCGTCCCGGGGAGCACTGCGACGTGCTCGAGCGCCGAGCGGCCCTGGAGGACGACCCGGGCGCGCGCCGGGCGGCGCGCGGGGCCGCGGCTCGGATCGCCGCCGCCGTGCTCCGAGCTCTGGACCGCGCGGCGCGCCACTATCGGCTCCGCCTCGCGGACGATCCGGCCGATCTCGAGGCGCTCGACGGCCTCGTGGAGGTGCTGGAGCGCGCCGGGCACTACTCGGAGCTGATTGAGGCGCTGGGAGCTCGCGCCCGGACACGGACCGATCCCGTCGCGGCGCGCGCCGACCTGGTGCGCATCGCCCGCCTCTACGAGGAGACGCTGCACGCTCGGCTGCCGGCGATCCAGGCCTGGCGAGAGGTGCGCGCCCGCACCGGGCGCGACGAGGAGAGCTTCGTCGCGCTCGTGCCGCTGCTCGAGGCCGAATCCCGCTGGTCCGAGCTCGCCGAGCTGGTGGAGGTCGAGGCGGCGGAGGCAGAGGATCCCGCGCGCCAGCGCGACCGGTATCGGCAGCTCGGGGAGATCCACCGCACGCGAACGCACCGCCCGCGCGCAGCCGTCGAGGCCTTCGTCGCCGCGGAGGAGTGGGATGCGGCGATCGCGACGGCCGCCGATCCGGCGCTCGCGCCGGAGGTCGGGCTGGGGGTCTGCCGGGGATTGATGGAGCTGGCCGTGGCCGCGTGGAGGAAGCAGGGCACCGCCGCGACGGGCGCGGCCCGGGCGGCGGCCTGGGCGGTGGAAGACCTCACCGCTCGGCTCCGAGCGCTCGGCCGGCACGCCGAGGTCGCCGAGCTACTCCTCGGCGCGGCCGGGCTCCCGTTCGAGCGGCAACGCCAGCGCGAGCTCAGACGGGACGCCGCCGGCGTGCTACAGGACGATCTCGGGGCCGAGGACCAGGCGCTGGAGATCCTGCGCGGCATCTTCGCCGAGGATGCGGGCGACGCGATCGCGACGGCCACCGTCTCCCGGCTGGCGGCGCTGCTCGAGGCGCGCGCGCTTCACGACGAGGTGGCCGAACTCTGGGAGGCGCAGGCCCGCGCGCGCCAGGCGGGGGGCGATCCGACCACCAGCGCGGAGCTCTGGGCGCGCGCGGCCCGGCTCTGGGAGGAGCGGGTCGGCGACGTCGATCGGGCGATCGTGGATCACCGCGCGGGGGCCGCCCTCGGCGGGGAGGAGTCGCTAGAGGCGCTCGCGCGGATCCATCATGCCCGCGGTGAACGGCGCGCCGAGGCCGAGGTGCTCGAGACGCTCTGCGCGCAGTCCGCGGCGGGCCTGCTCTCGGAGCGGGCCTTGCGGCTCGCCGACGCCTACGTGGCGGCCGGGGAGCGCGGGCTCGCGCGCACGCGCCTCGAGGAGACGGTGCGGAGCGCGGACGACCCGGGCCCGCTGCGCCGGCGGCTGGCCGAGCTGTACCGGGAGGACGGGGACTTCACCCAGCTGGCGGCCCTCCTCACCAGCGAGGCGGCGCGGACGTCCGATCCCCGCGCGCGGCTCGGCCTGTTGCTCGAGGCGGCTCGCTTGCACCTCGACCAGCGCGGGGAGCCGGGGGACGCGGTGCCGCTGCTCGAGCAGGCCGTGGAGCTCGACCCCGAGGAACCCGAGCTGCGCCTCTCCCTGTCTCGGGCCCTCGAGCTCGGGGGTCGCTACGACGAGGCGAGCCAGATCCTCCGCCAGCAGATCGAGCTGTTCGGTGCTCGCCGACCGAAGAACCGGGCGCTGGTCCACTTCCAGCTGGCGCGCGTGTCGCTCGCGGCCGGACGCCGCGCGGAAGCCATCGCCGAGCTCGGGGCGGCGAACAAGATCGATCCCGCGCACCCGGGGATCCTGCAGGCGCTGGCGCGGATCGCCTACGAGGAGGGCCAGTACGAGCGCGCCAAGAAGACGTACAGCGCGCTGCTCCTGCTGATCCGGCCGGCCGAGGACCGCGACGCCCCGTCTCGCGCGGAGGCGCTGCTCGATCTCGCCGAGATCGCGAGCAAATGCGATGACCCGATCCAGGCGGCGGAGTTCGTGGAGTCCGCCTTCGAGACGGCCCTCGAGCATCCGGGCGAGGCAGTTCGCCTGGAGGCCAGCCTCCGGGCTAGGGGGCGCCGGGATCTCCTCGCGCGATCGATCGAGGCTCGGGTGGAGCGGGCGCGGCGACCGGAGGACGCGGCCCGGGCGCTGGCCGATCTGGTCATGCTGCACGTCGGAGAGGGGGGGGCTGGCGGCGCCGGTGCCCCCCTGGTTCCGGAGACGGTTCGCACCCGGGCTCAGGCGATCCAGGCGGAGCTGGAGCGGACGGGGGTGACGGCCGAGGAGCCCTGGAGCGCGCTCGGCCGGATCTACGACTTCCTCGGGGACGCCGATGCCGAGGTGCGCGTCCTGGAACGCCGGGTCGCCATCTGGCAGAAGCGCGGGGGCGGGACAGCCGACGCGGGGCCTCTCTATCGCCTCGCCGAGATCCGCCTGAGCGAGCCGAGCACGGTCGATGAGGGGCTGGCGCTGCTGGAGCGGGCGCTCTCCGCCCACCCCGACCCCGCGCGCGCCATCGGCATCCTCGACGTCGCCCTGCAGCGGAACCCCGCCGCCGAGGGCCTGGTCGACCTGCTGGAACGCCTCGCGCGCGCGCGCGGCGACGACCGGACCCTGGCGCGCGCGCTGACGGCGCGGCTGAGCGCGCCCACCGCGGACGGCGCGCTGCTGCGGGAGGCGGTGGCGCTGGCGGCGAAGACGGGCGACGGTGCGCTCGAGGAGCGCGCGCTGCAGCGCGGCCTCGCGCTTGCGCTCTCCGACGAGGACGCATCCTGGGTCCGGCTCGCACTCGCCGACCGGGCCCACCGCGCCGGGGATCGCGCGCGCGCCGTCGAGCTGCGGATCGAGGCAGCCGAGCTGCTCGGCGGAGACGCGGGGCGAGCGGCGCTGCTGGCGGCGGCCGCGACCCTGCGCGACGAGCTCGAGCTCCCGGAGCGCGCCGCCGAGCTGTACCGGTCCCTGCTCGCCAGCGAGCCTGGCGACCGGGAGGCCTGGGAGCCGCTGCTGGTGATCCTGAGGCAGCTCGGGCGTGGCGACGACCTGCTCGAGCTCATCCGGCAGACGGTGCCGCTGGTCGACTTGGCGTCGGAGCGGACTCGCTTGCGCCTCGAGCAAGCAGAGATGGAGCTTGCGCGCGGCGATGACGCCGCGGCCACGATCACGTTGCAGCAGGTGCTCGACGACGATCCCAACGACGCGCAAGCCGCGCTCCTCCTCTCCGGGATCCTCGAGCGTTCCGGGCGAGCGGACGAGCTCGTGGCGTTGCTCGAGCGGCAGCTCGACGCCGCCAAGGACCGCGACGATCTCGAGGCGGTGGTCACGATCTCGCTGCGCATCGCGGGCCTGCAGGAGGAGCGAGGGCGGCTCGACGCGGCGTTCGATGCCTACCGCTCGGTGCTCGACTGGAGCGCCCGGAACCGGCCTGCCCTCGAGGCGGTAGTGCGCCTCGCCGAGGTCCGCAAGGACCCCTACTCGCAGGCCGACGCCCTGGAGTCGCTGCTGGAGGGGGTCACGGGGCAGGAGGCGGTGCCGCTGGCGGAGCGGCTGGTAGCCATCCGCCGTGAGCTCCACGACGCGGACGGCATCGACCGCGCCCTCGCCCTCGCGTTCGCCGCCGCACCCGGGCACGAGGCGTTCCGGGAGGAGCTGATCGCGCGCTACGTCGAGCGTGAGGACCACCTCGCCGTGCTGGACGTCCTCAAGCGGGCCGTCGAGGTCAACGCGAAGGACTCGGCCCTCGTGCGCCGACTGATCGCGGCCTACCGTGCCGCCGGGCAGCCGGAGCAGGCCCTCGCGATGCTGCAGGAGGTGCTCGCCGCAGAGAAGGCCAGCGCCTCGCTGCTCCCGCAGCGTGCGGCGCTGCTGGGCGAGCTCGGCCGCGAGGAGGAGGCGCTGGCCGACGCGGAGCGGGCGCACGCCATCGGGCTGGTGTCGGACGAGGAGCTGGTGAGCGCGCTGGAGCGCGTCAGCGTCGGTGCACCGCCGGAGCGGGCGCTGGAGCTCGGGTTGCGCCTGGTGTCGGTGCTCGAAGCGCGCGGAGATCTCGCCTCCGCTCGGGGGCGGCTCACGGAGCTCCTGGAACGGCACCCGGATCACGCCGCGGCTTGGCGTCGCCTGGCCGAGCTGAGCGGCCGCGCGGAGGACTGGGACGGCGCGCTCGTCGCGTTCCAGCGGCTCGTCGCTCTCGAGCAGGGCGAGGGGCTGGTCGACGCCGCGCTCGGGCTGTATGACGCCGCCTATCGAGCCAATCGCCTGGCGGACGCGCTCGAGGGGCTGGAGCGGGCGCTCGCGGCGGCGCCCGGGCATGCGATCGTGCGCGCGCGTCTGCAGGAGGCCTACGAGGCGGTGGGCGACCACCGTGGGTTGGCCCGAATGCTGGAGTCGGAGTCCGCCCAGGCCGCGGACCCTGGGGACGCCTTCGCCCTGCTGCTGCGCGCAGGGGCGCTGCTGCTGGAGCCGGACGGGGACCCGCAGGAGGCCTTGCGGGTCCTCGAGGCCGCCCGGGCGCTCGGCACCGACAGCTTTGACGCCGTGGTGTTGCTCGCGCGGGCGCTGGGCGCGCTGGGTCGGACCGAGGAGGGCATGAACCTCCTGCGCGAGACGATCGAGGCGAACCGAGGGAAGCGGCTGAAGGGGCTCGCCGTGGTGCACGTCGAGCTGTCGCGCTTCCACCTCGAGGACGGGATGTTGACGGACGCCATGGACGCGCTCCAGCGTGGCTTCGACATGGATCCGCGCAACGCGACCATCGCGATGCAGCTCGGCCAGCTCGGCCTGGAGATGGAAGAGTACGAAACCGCAGCCAAGGCCTTCCGCGCCGCCACCATGATGCGGCCGTACGATCCGGCGACCGGCGAGGGCATCACCTCCGCGGCGAAGGCGGACGCGCAGTACTGTCTCGCGTGGCTCGCCTTCAACGAGGGGGACGCCCGCAAGGCGAAGGTGCTCGCCAACAAGGCCCTCGCGGAGAACCCGGAGCACGAGCTCGCGAAGACGCTCCTGGCCGAGGTCGGCGGTTGACGCGAGCCGCGCGCGGCGCGGCACCGAGCTTGACCGTTCGGGTGGGGTGTGACAGTCGTGGGCGGACGATGACCGGGACGAGAGGGGAGACTCCGCCGGAGGCGCCCGCGGCGAGCGCGCTCCCCGACGTCGGTGCCGAGCTGCGGCAGCCAGCGGCGATTCCGTCGATTCCGCCACCGACGGACGAGATCGACGAGGACTGGGGAGCCATCCCTGATCGCGCCACCAAGGATCCGTCCGCGCCACCGTTGGTGACACCCGCGGACGGCGGGCGCGAAGGCGGTGACTCGGCTGCGGTGGTGGCCGAGGCGGAGCCGCTGCCGGCGGAGGCGGCTCAACCGTCGCCGGCTATAGGACTGGTGCGGGTTCCGTCGCGTCAGGCGACGCAGCTCGGGATGGCCGTCATCACCGATCCTGCCACGTGGCCGCCTGAGGCGGCTCCGGGCGAGATCACCGAGTCCGCGCCGGACGGTGCGCGAGAAGCAGGGGGGCGCTTGCGCCCGTCCGAGGCGGCGCCGATCCTGCGGGATCGGCGCCGCACCCCGGCCACCGTGCCGCCCCTCGCCGGCGCGAGCCGGTCCGGTCCCGTCGCCACCGACCCGATCCCCTCGCGCAGTCCGCCCCGGCTTGGCTTCGCGTCGCCTGTGCACCCCGGCTCTGCGCCTCCCCCTCCGCTGGAGGATGCGGCCGGCCCAGCACACGCTGCGCGCGCCGCGTCGAGCGGGCAACGCCGCCAGACACCCGTGTCGTTCCCGCCGCCTCCGGTGGAGGGCGAGACGTCGGGCGAGCGCGAGTCGAGTGATGGCGCGTTCGGGGAGGCGGACCGAGCGCCGCCCGGGGCCGAGGAGCGCGTCCCTGCGGTCAGCGAGGGTCTGCTGCCGGGGGCTGATAGACCACGCGGGCACGGTGACGTCGTGCCGTCGAGCGGCGCGATCGGACCAGCGCCCCCGGCGACCTCCGCAGCGGTCAGGGTGTCGCCCGAGCCCGCCTCTGACCTCGAGACTCCGCCCGTCGCCGCTCTCGGTGACGGTGGTGACGGGCCGGCGAGGACCGGCCCCGCGCGATCGAGCGAGCTCGCCGCGGCGCTGGCCGCCGAACTCGATCGGCTCACCGCCGAGGCCCCCGTGGCGACGGCCCGGACCCCCACCACGTCCTGCGAGCCGTCGTCCGCGCGAGCCTCGTCGCCGCCGGCACCTGTTGCCTCTTCGCCACCGTTGGCACCCGCCCCCTCACCACCGCCGTCGTCGTGGCCAGGGAGCGCGCACCCGTCGGTTTCCGCGCCGCCACCGGCGACGCAGGTGTTGCGTCCGTTGCTGCTCGTCGCCGCGGTGGCGGCCGGCGCGGCGCTGATCTGGGTCGCGCTGCGACCCGCCACCTCCGGCCAGCGGCAATCCTCGAACCTCGAGCACGCCCAGTCGAAACCCGCGATTTCCGCGGCCCCCGATCGAGAGCGCGGGACGCCGACGCATGAACGACCGCTGGCGCCGCGACCGCTGGCGCCCAT
The DNA here is from genome assembly GCA_964454025.1 of uncultured Polyangiaceae bacterium. GTDB lineage: Bacteria > Myxococcota_A > Polyangia > Polyangiales > Polyangiaceae > JAFGBI01. The sequence goes on from CAYVRP010000022.1 coordinate 18,453, forward strand.
CGCCAGCGAGGCCGCGCCGACGGCAGCCGCTGCGACGACCGAGCCGGAAGACGGTTCGACGGTGCGGGTCGTCATCCGCACCAAGCCGGACGGCGCGCGGTTCTTCCTCGATGGCAAGCGGGTAGGGAAGGCCCCGTTCACGGTGGACCTCCCGAAAGGGAAGGTGCAGCGCTACTCGGTCTGGCTCGAGGGCTACGGGGCTCGCGCCGTGGTGGTCGACGGCTCCGACCGGGACATCCTGCTCGGGTTGGTCCGTGAGGCCCCCGATGCCACCCCGGCCCGCTGAGCCCAGTCCGTGGCGGGAATCGGTGCGGCCCGGGCGGTGGCCCCTTGGTGAGGATCCCGAAGCGGTGTAGAGGGCGATCTGTCGTGCATCGTTTCGAGCCCGCCGAACTCCGCGAACGGCCCGCCAACTGCTTCGCGCTGGAGCGGGACGTCCGATTTCAGGACGTCGACGCGGCGGGCATCGTCTTCTACCCGCGCGTGCTCGAGTACTTCAGCGACGCGTTCATCGCCTTCCTGAACCATAATGGAGCCCGCCTGCCCGACGTGCTGCGGGAGCGGCGGTGGGGTGCTCCCCTGCGCCACGCCGAGGCGGACTACTTCACGCCGCTCCGCTATGGCGATCGGATCGAGGTCGCCATGGTCCGCTGCCGGCTCGAGGCGACCGCCGTGGCCATCGGCTACCGCGTTGCCCGCCTCGCCGATGGCGTCGTGACGGGGATCGGGCAGACCGAGCACGTCTTCGTCGAGATGGCGAGCTTCCAGCGCTGTCCTGTCCCCGACGACTTGGCGGAGGCGTTCGCGCGCCTGCCCGCCTGACCACGGGCGTCCTGCGCCGACGGTCGGTCCGGGTCACGAGCGGCCGTCCGAGTCACGGCCGCCGTGACGCCGCCGGTCCTCACGCGAAGCGGGCCACGAGCGCTGCCAGCAGGGGTCGATCGAGCTTCCCGCTCGGCGAGCGAGGCAGCTCTGCCAGGCCGTGGAGCTCCCGCGGCAGCTCATGCGCGGCGAGGCGTCCACGGAGGCGCGCCCGCAACTCGTCGAGCCCCATCGGGTCCCCGCTCCAGACGACGAACGCGACCACGCGCTGGCCCCACTCGTGGTCGGGGCGGCCCGCGACGGCAGCCTCCGCGATCTCTGGCAGACCGAGGAGCTCCGCCTCGATGCGCTCTGGCATGACCTTCTCCCCGCCGGTGATCAGGGTCGTGTCGGCGCGTCCGTGAACGTGGAGGCGGCCTGCCGGATCGAGGTGCCCGAGGTCGGCAGTCACGAACCACCCCTCGGCGTCGAGCGGGAGCGGCTCCACGACCCAGGGCGGGGCGCCGCTGGCGCGGGCGGTTCCGGGCGAGGTCGGGGCTTCGGTGCAGCCGAGGACGTAGCCGGTCGCGAGCGTCGGTCCCCGGACGGCGATCCTTTCGCCTCGGGTGGTGACCTCGATGCCCGGGAGCGGCAGCCCGGCCCCGAGATCGGGGTGCGGTGCGGTGCCCCGGGGCTGGACCGTGACCTGGGAGGAGGTTTCCGTCAGACCGTAGGTCGTGAGCAAGGGCCAGCCCGCGGCCGCCGCCCGCGCCAGGACGTCGGCCGGGCAGGGTGCGCCTCCGACGAGGATGGCGCGGACCGAGGGCGGGGGCCGGAAGCCCACGGCGAGCAGGCGGGCCACCTGCGTCGGCACCAGGGAGAGCAACGTCACCCGCTCGCGCGTCACGACCTCGGCGAGCGCCGCGGGCTCGGCGCTCGGGGGGACGACGACCGTCCGCCGCGCGATGAGGCAGCGCGTCAGCACGGAGAGCCCCCCGACGTGGGCGAGAGGGAGCGCGAGTAACCACCGATCGTCGGGCTCCCAGCCCAGGTGCGCGGCGCTCGCGCGCGCCGAGGCGACGATCGCGCGTCGCGACAGGATCACCGCCTTGGGTGCGCCGCTGCTGCCGCTGGTCGCTATCACCACGAGCGCGCGGTCGTCGTTCGGAGGAGAGCTGCGGGCCGCGGCGGCGAGCTCCGCCGCGCCTGGATCCCGTGCCGCCGGCGCGCGAGGCTCGTGGGACGCCTCGCCGCGGAGCGGCGCGTCGCCGCCCGTCTCGGAGGTTTCCAGGAGACGGGCTCCCAGCTCCGCGGCGAACGCCACCCGGGCCGTGGGCGGTGACCGGGGGTGGAGGAGCACGGCCGGGACACCGAGCGCGAAGCAGGCGAGGACGAGCTCGAGGGAACCGAGGGTGGCCTCTCCCACGAGCGCTACTGGCCTGGGCGCGACGGGACGGTGCTCCTCGCCTGCGACCTGGGCGAGGCGCTCCTCGGTGCGGCGCCCCAGCTCGGCGAAGCTGATGGTGCGACCCGCGATCACCACCGCCGGGGTCGCGCCGGCTTCCGCGGCGGCGGCGAAGATCGAGAGCGTCACCGGCCCTCCTCCGTGGCGAGCGGTACCACCCCGAGGCCCGGCTCGTTCCAGGGCACGAGCACAGCCCCACGGAGCGCGGGCACCACCCGGAGCGGCCAAGCACCGAGGCCAGGGTGGACATCGAGCCCCATCGCCCTCCGAGTCGACCCGACGGCCAGAGCCACGGCGGCTGCGGCAGCGAGGGCGACGGGACCGTCGAGGGCGTGGGTGACGATGACGTCGACGCCGACGTCGCGCGCCTCGGCGGCGATCTCGAGCGCCCGCGCCGGTCCGCCGAGGATCGTGGGCTTGAGGACGACCGCTGCGGGGAACCCTTCGCCAGCGACCGCACGGAGGGTGCCGGCCGGCACGTCGCGGAGCGACTCGTCGAGCGCGACCGGGAGCGGGGACGCGGCGATCCGGCGGGCGATCTCGCGCGCGGCGCGGTCCCCGGCGGCGACTGCGACGAGGTCGAGCTCCGCCGCCGGCTCCTCCACCAGCTCGCAGCCGAGCGCGGCGAGACGGTGCAACGCGGGAAGCGCCTCGGCCAGGCGCAGCGCTCGGTTCGCGTCGAGGCGCAGATCGACGTCCGGGGCCGCTTCGCGCGCGGCGCGCGCGAGCTCGATCTCGCGCTCCAGCGCCCCGGGGCGCCCCACCTTGAGCTTCAGACAACGCATTCCTCGGGCCCGCGCCGAGGCCGCCTCGGCGGCGACCTGGTCGGGGGTTTCCCCGAGCAACAGCGCTCCGAGCGGGAGGGGGGCAGGAGCGGAGGGGCCACGGGGCGCCAGCAGCGCCCAGGTGGGGCGACCGAGGACGCGTCCCAGCAGGTCGAGCGCCGCGGTTTCGAGAGCGCACCGCGCCGCCGGCGGGAGCCCCGCCCGGATCGCTGCCGTCGCCACCGCCCACTCAGCGAACGGCATGTTCTCGTCGAGCCGGAGCCCATCCAGGGGTAGCCCGGCGAGCGCGGCCCGGCAGTCGGCGAGCGACTCACGCGATAGGCCCGGAAGCGGGCTCGCCTCGCCCTCGCCAGCATGACCGCGGCTCTCGGCGAGCTGGAGCAGCAACCCCGCGCGCCGACCCCAGGAGGCGTGCGCGTTGCTCGCCGGGGTCGCGAGTGCCCCGCCGAACTCCAAGCAGCGCGCGGATCTCAGCGCTATCACCCGCCGCTTCTCCCGTCGAAGGCGAGGGAAGTGGCGAAGATCAGGCCGAAGACGAGGGTCAGCGCCGCGGTCCCCACCAGGCTGCGGTTGAGGGCGCGTCCCTCGTCCGTGTAGAGGCGAAGGACGCGCCAGCCGGCGAGGGGCAGCGTCGCGAGGGGCGCGAGGACCGGCGCGCCAACGAGCCCGAGCAACCAGAGCGCCAGCGGCGTCGCATACGCGATCGCGACGAGGCCGGCGTACTCGAGCCGCGCCGCGGCGCGTCCCCAACGGACGGCGAGGGTGCGCTTGCCCGCCAGGACGTCGGTGTCGCGGTCGCGGAGGTTGTTGACCACCAGGATCGCGGCCGCGAGGGTCCCGGGTGGAACGCTCGCGAACAGGGCGAGCGGCGGCACCGTCCCGAGCACGACGAAGGTCGTCCCCGTGACCGCGACCACGCCGAAGAAGAGGAAGACGAAGAGCTCCCCGAGCCCATGATATCCGATCGGGTAGGGGCCTCCCGTGTAGGCGAGGGCGCTCAGGAGCGAGGCGACTCCGACCACGACGACCCAGGGTCCCGCTGCCGCGGCGAGGTAGAGCCCGACCCCGACCAGGGTCCCGATCACGGTCAACATCCCGATCTGGACGGCGCGGGGCGTCAGCAGCCCCGACTGGACCGCGCGCGGGGGTCCGAGGCGCGCGCTGGTGTCCGCTCCGCGCTGGAAGTCGAAGACGTCGTTGGCGAGGTTGGAGAGGATCTGGAGCAGGAGCGCGCCGGCGAGGGCGCCGAGGACCGGGCTGGCCCGCAGCGTGCCCTCCCGTTGGGCGACCGCGGCCCCGATGGCGACCGGCACGACGGCGGCAGGGAGGGTCGCGGGCCGGGTGGCCAGCACCCAGGCCGCCACGGAGCCTGGCTGCGGGAGTCGAGCGCCGGGGGGTGTCGGCCCGGTCGGGGCGCGCGCTGTCGTCCTCACGGGTACCGCTTGAAACGGCTGAAGTCCGGCGCCCGCTTCTGCACGAAGGCGTCGCGCCCCTCCTGTGCCTCCTCGCTCAAGTAGTAGAGCAGAGTGGCGTTGCCGGCGAGCTCCTGGAGCCCGGCCTGGCCGTCGCAGTCCGCATTGAGCGCGGCCTTGATGCACCGGAGCGCCAGCGGGCTGTGCCGAAGGATCTCGCGGCACCAGCGCACCGTCTCGGTTTCCAGCGCCTCGTAGGGGACCACCGTGTTGACGAGCCCCATCGCCAGCGCCTCGTTCGCGTCGTACTGGCGGCAGAGCATCCAGATCTCGCGCGCCTTCTTCTGACCGACGACGCGAGCCAGGTAGCTGGCACCGTACCCCCCGTCGAAGCTCCCCACGCGGGGCCCCGTCTGGCCAAAACGTGCGTTGTCCGCCGCGATGGTCAGGTCGCAGACCAGGTGAAGGACGTGGCCGCCGCCGATGGCGTAGCCCGCCACCATCGCGATCACGGGCTTCGGCAGGGTGCGGATCTGGCGCTGGAGATCGAGGACGTTGAGGCGCGGGACGCCGTCGGCCCCCACGTAACCGGCGTCGCCACGGATCTTCTGGTCGCCGCCGGAGCAGAACGCCTCGCGGCCCTCTCCGGTCAAGATGACGACGCCGATCCCCGAGTCGGCCCGCGCGTCCGCGAAAGCCTGGCTCATCTCGTCCACGGTCTGGGGACGGAAGGCGTTGCGAACGTGAGGGCGCGCGATCGTGATCTTCGCGATCCCCTCCGCGGCCTTCTCGTAGCGGATGTCCTCGAAGCCCGGGCAGCGAGTCCAGGAAACGGCGGTCATGGGCGATGGTCCTTGCTCAGGATGCGCGCGAGCGCCAGGGGCGATTCGCGCGGAACGTTGTGTCCCGCGCCGGACACCCGGTGGAGCCGGGCGTCCGGGCGCGCCTGGAGGATACGGCCGGCATGCCCCAGGAAATCCGCGTCGAGCTCGCCCACGACCAGGTCGAGGGGGATCCGGCTCCTCGTGAGCCGCGGGAGCAGGTCGGGCATCTCCGCCAGTCCGAGCACCTGCAGCGCGCGGGCGAGCCCCCGGGGGTCGTGCCCCAGACGCTCGCGGCGCTGGGCCTCGCGGCGAGCGGGCGACAGGGGGGCCGGGCTGGTGAGGATCGGCTGACGCTCCCAGGCGTCCACGAAGCGGGTGAGATCACCGGCCATGAGCAGCTGCACCCAGCTCGCGTCCTGGGCGCGGCGGCCCGCGCGGGCGGCGCTCCCGGTGAGGCCGGGGTGGGCGCCGATCACGGTGAGTCGCTCCACCCGAGCCGGATGGTCGAGGGCCAGCGCCAGCGCGAGGCGTCCCCCCAGCGAGTAACCGACGAGGTGAACCGGCTCCTCCGTCCACGCCCTGATGAGCGCCGCGAGGCGGCGGACCTCGTCGCCGAACGTGGCGACGAGGTCAGGAAACGGCGCGTCCCCGTGACCCGCCAGGCGCGGGCGCAGGGCGGCCCGCCCCGGGAGCGCCGCCACGACCTCGTCGAAGGTCCGCGGGCTGCCCGTGAACCCGTGGAGCAGCACGAGGGGGCTCACCCGACGACCTCCCGCGCCATGCGTCGCGCGACCTCGGCGCGCAGCCGGACGAGCTCCCCGTGAGGCTCGCCCGGCGCTAGCTGCGCATCGACCACGGTGACGCCGGGCGCCGCGTGCGCGGCCTCCAGCGCGGTCTCGAGGTCCTTCGGGTGCTGCACGGCGCGGTAGCGGTGGCCGTAGAGCTCCGCCGCGTGCCGGAGATCGAAGGCGTGCGGCGTGGTCAGATACTTGAGCTCCTCGGGGCTGGCGACGGTCGCGACGGGGAGCTCCTCGAAGATGCGGCCGCCGCCGTCGTTGAGCACGACGATGACGAGCGGTGCGCGGACCTGCCGCGCTGCCCAGAGCCCCCCGACGTCGTGGAGGAAGCTCACGTCGCCGAGCAGCAGCGTGGTCGGACCGCGCGCGACGGCGACGCCGGCAGCCGTGGACACCAGCCCGTCGATCCCGTTGGCGCCCCGGTTGGCGACCACCAGGATCGCGAAGTCGGAGCGGGGCGTGAACAGGTCCACGGCGCGGAGCGGCAGGCTGCTGCCGAGCACCAGGGAGCTCCCCCGCGGCAACGCCTCGAGGGTGGCCGCGACAGCGCGCCCCTCGGTCAGCCCCCCGGAGCCGCCCTCGAGCACCGCCCGCACGGCCTCCGCCGCCGGTACCTGGAGCCGGGCGAGCTCGGCGACGAAGGATCGCCGGCGGCACACGGCGGCGGTCACCGGTGCGGGCAGTTGCGCGAGCAACAGCTCGATCGAGGTCCGGAGATCCGCCTCCACATGGACGAGCGCGGTGTGAGAAGGGTCTGCCCAGCCGTGCGGTGAGAGTACGAGGCGCTCGACGGGGGGGCGGAGCCAGTCGTCCCATCCCGCTGTCAGCGGCGCTGCCCCGATCTGCAGCACCACGTCCGGGCTGACCCGCGCGCGGAAGTGGGCGTCGAGCAGCAGCGGCTCGATGCGGTCCATCAGCGCCTTTCCGGCGCCGACGGCGGCCGTCCGGAGCTGGCTCGTGGTTTCGCAGGCGAGCGCGAAATCCAGGCGGCCGGCCAGCTCGCCGAGGAGCGCCGGCGGCGGGGCCTGGGCGGGAGTGAGCGCTCCGCAGAAGACCAGGCCGCGCTCGGCGCGCGCCAGACGCGTGGCGATTTCGCCGATGGCTTCGTTCGCAGGTTGGAGCCGCGAGGGCGCGAGGTCACCACGTGACCCGTCCGCGGCGAGCGCCGCCGCGGCGCGCGCGAGGGCTCGACCTTCGGGCGACGTCGCCGGGGTCGGCTCGAGCGGCTTGGCGGCGCGGGCGTTGATGTGGACGGGTCCCGGGCGCGGTCCCCGCGCGAGGGCGATGGCCTGCGCGACGCGGCGGATGGCGCCGCGCAGCGCCGGCAGTCGTGTGTCCGGGTTGCCGAGATCGACGGCGTGGCGGACGTGCGCGTCGAAGAGCCGGGTCTGCTCGATGGTTTGCGGTGCCCCGCAGTGAATCAGCTCCAGGGGGCGGTCCGCCGTGACCACCACCAGCGGGCAGCCGGTCGCGCTGGCCTCGATCACGGCCGGGAGGTAGTGCGCCGGGGCGGTCCCGGAGGTCGACAGCAGGGCGACCGGGGCTCCGGTGGCCTTGATCCGTCCCAGCGCGAAGAACCCGGCGCTCCGCTCGTCCGTCACCGACCAGCAGGTGAGCTCGGCGCGTCGCAAGCTCGCCAGCACGAACGGCGTCGAGCGCGATCCGGGGCTCACCACCACGTCGCGCAAGCCGCCCGCGACCAGCCCGGCGACGACGAGGTCCGCCCAGGGTCCCACGAGCTCGCCGTCGTTCATGGGCGCGCGGCTCCGAGCGCGGAGAGGAACGTGGTGAGCTTGAGTCGGATCTCGGCGGCCTCGGCGGCGGGCGCGGACCCGGCGACGATCCCGGCGCCAGCCCACAGCTCCGCCTCCTCGTCGGTCAAGAGCCCCGATCGGATCGCCACCACGAAATCACCGTCTCCCGACCCGTCGACCCAGCCCACCGGCGACGCGTACCAGCCCCGCGGCGAAGGTTCGTTGCGCTCGATCCAGGCGAGCGCGGTCGCGGTCGGCGTGCCCCCGACGGCCGGGGTGGGGTGCAGCCGTTCGACGAGTCGGAGCACGTGCCAGGAGCGCGCGAGCTGCCCCTCGATCGGGGTCCGGAGGTGCACGACTTCGCGCGCCGCCCGCAGCACGGGGACCCGGGGGACGTCGAGGGAAGCGCAGAGCGGTCGGAGCCGGTCGGCGAGGTCGCGCACGACGAAGCCGTGCTCGGTGAGCTCCTTCTCGCTGAGCAGAAGCGTCTCCGGCGCCCGCGCTCCGTCGCGCGCGGCCGAGCCCGCCAGCGCCTCGGCCATCACCGCAAGACCCGCGCGCGCGATCAATCGCTCGGGGGTGGCCCCGAGGAAGCACCGGCCACCCTGGTGGAACGCGAAGACGGTCGCGCGCGGGTTCTCGTCCAGCAGACGTGCGAGCACGGCGCTCGCGTCGAGCCTGGTATCGACGCGGAGCCGGACGCGATGAGCGACCACGACCTTGTCGAGTTCCCCCCGGTCGGTGGCGGCGCAGGCGGCCTCGAGGCGCCGGAGCAGGTCCGCGTCGGGCGGGCCGGGATCGCGCCCCGCTCGCGGCCCCGGGGGGGCGACGGGCGCCGGCGGATCGAGCGCGGCGGCCAGCGAGACGAGTCGCTCGACAGCGGCATCCCACTCGTGCAGCGGCTCGCCGTCGCGCCGCGCGAGCCCCAGCCAGCCCCGTCCCCCGCTCGCCACGTAGGTGACCCGCGGCAGCAAGAAACGCGCGTCGCCGAAGCCGATCCAGCTCCCGCGGGCGGCCGCGCCCGGCCGGAACGCGAAGCCCCCGAACGCCCGCGGCGGCGGGGCGCCTTCCGTGAACGCGCGGCTGACGACGCGGCCGAGCGCGACGGTGACGGCTCGCTCGACCTCGGTGAAGCGCGCGTCGCCCGCGCCCGTGACGACGGTGCAGGCGCCGAAGCCCGCGCAGCTGAGCCCCGTGGGATCTCGCCAGGCCACGTCCGGCAGCTCGCCGAACGCGTGCACCACGGCCATCAAGGGGGCGACAGGGGCCGGGATCCACGCGAGCGTGGCGTCGTCCCCGCGCCGCGCTGCGGCTCGGAGCCACCCCTCCGCGGTCCGCCCGTCGCCGCCACGGGCGCTCGACGCGGACGCCGCGATCATGGTCGTCCGCCCGCGCCCCCGACGTAGAGGTGGACCGCGCCCAAACTGAGCGCGGTCACTCCCGTCACCGCGAAGCCCGCGGCGGTGAGCTCCTCGGCGAAGAGCGCGGCGCTCGGGAACGAAGCGATCGAGCGCGCGAGGTAGCGATACTCCGCTTTGCCGCCGAGCGCGGCGCCGATCCATGGCACCACCCGGTGCACGTGGAGGCGCGCCAGCGGCGCCAGCAGGCCCCGGCGCGGGTCGGAGAGCTCCAGCACCACGAACCGGGATCCGGGCCGCAGGATGCGACGGATCTCCAGGAGCGCGCGCGGCCGTTCGGGCACGTTCCGGATCCCGAACGCCACGCACGCGGCGTCGAAAGAAGCGGCCGGGAAGGGGAGCGCGCGGACGTCACCGGCCACGAGCTCGATACGATCGTGGAGCCCGAGGCGCACGATCTTCGCCTGGCCCACCGCTAGCATGCGAGGCGAGGCATCCACCCCGACGAGTCGAGCCGTGGGGTAACGTCGCGCGGCCGCGATCGCGAGGTCCCCGGTCCCGGTCGCGATGTCGAGGACGCGGGCGTCGTCGCGAAGCTCGAGCGCGCGAACCGCCGCCCGCCGCCAACTCCCGTCGATGCCGAGGGAGATGAGGCGATTCGCGAGGTCGTAGCGGGGGGCGATGCGATCGAACATCGGCCCGGAACCGGCCTGCGGGCGCGCCGGATCCATCAGCGCCTTCCTCTCCCGGGGTTGGCGAGGTCGCCGGCGCGGGACCGGGGTAGACGCTCCCGTCTCGCCCAGGCGCTGCCCGCCGTTTGCCTACCGGCGAGGGTCGCGGCGACGGGGACCGGCAGCTCGGCGAGGGTGAGCTCGGCGGGAGCGGAGGTGGCGGCTTCGGACAAGGGGGCTCCGGAGGGGGCGCGGGGCCCGCGCGCGGCGCAGGCTCGAAGGTTTTAGGCGGCTCGCGGGCGCCGTCAACGGTCAACGCGAAGGCGACGCCGGCCTCTGGACAGCCCGGCGCCATGCGGGTGCGCGGTGACGCTCGCTCCTTGCGCTGCTTGCCGTCGCCGGCTCAGGGCGATCGCGATTTCTTCTTGCGGAGCGCGGCTCGCGCGCGGGAGGTGTCGCCGCGCGTCGTGCGGCCGGCGGACGGCTCGGGGTGCGGGCGCCCGCGCCGCGGCGCGTCGCCGTCCGGGCCGCGATCGCCGCGCTTCCGGCGGGCGCGCTCCGCCTCGGCGAGCGCGCGCGCTCTCGCCGTCTCCCCGCGCATCTCCGCGACGAAGCGGCTCGGGATGGCAGGCTCCGCGCGGCCCCACCGCATCCGGGTCTTGGCCATGGTGACGGTGAGCGTCTCCTGGGCCCGCGTCACGCCGACGTAGCAAAGCCGCCGCTCCTCGGCGACCTCACCATCGCGCTCGGCGAGGGCACGATGATGGGGCAGCAAGCCCTCCTCCAGGCCCACGAGGTAGACGTGCTTGAACTCGAGCCCCTTGGCGGAATGCAGCGTCATCAAGGTGACGGCGTGCTCTCGCCGTGGATCGGTTTCGTTTCGGTCCTCCTCCCGACCCGCCAGGACCGCCTCCTCGAGGAAGCCTCGGAGGGTAGGGGCGTCGGCGCGCGCCGCGAACAGTCCCGCTGCGTTGAACAGCTCCTCCACCGACGCCCAGCGCGCCTCGGCGTCCCCGGCGGTTGGGTAGAGCCTCGACAGCTCGGCTCGGTATCCGATCGCGTCCACCAGGCCGCGGATCAGGTCGACCAGCGGGGTGCGCTCCACCCGGGCGCGGTGCCGCTCGATCAGGTCGATGAAGGCGCTGACCCGAGCGCGGACCACCTCCGGCACCGCACCCTCCGCGAGGGCGTGGGGGAGCGCCGTCCAGAGCGGCTCAGCGCGCGCCACCGCCACCGCGAGCAACGACTCGACGGACCCCGGCCCGATGCCCCGGGCGGGAACGTTGATGATCCGCAGCAGCGACACCTCGTCGGTGGGGTTGGCGAGCACCCGGAGGTAGCTCATCAGGTCCTTGATCTCGCGGCGGTCGTAGAAGGACTGCCCACCGACGAGCACGTAGGGGACGCGGGCACGCCGGAGCTCGATCTCGAAGGCCCGGGGCTGCTCGTTGGTGCGGAAGAGGATCGCGAAGTCACTGGCCACCACCCGGGGCGTGGCCTCCTGATCGAGGCGCCGACGGATCTCACCCACCACCGCCTCGGCCTCGCGTGACTCGTCGTCGAAGCGCGCGAACCGCGGCGGATCTCCGCCCGCCTTGGCCGGCCGCAGGGTCTTCGCGTGCCGTGAGGAATTGTGGGAGATGAGACGGTTGGCGACCTCGATGATGGGCGCCCGGCAGCGGTAGTTCTCCTCTAGCTTGACCACCTTGGCATCGGGCCAGTCGCGAGCGAAATTCAGGATGTGCTCCACCTCGGCGCCGCGCCAGCCGTAGATCGACTGGTCGTCGTCCCCGACCACGCAGAGGTTGCGGTGGCGCTCCGCGAGCGCGCGCACGATGCGGTACTGTAGCCCGTTGGTGTCCTGGTACTCGTCGATCAGGAGGTGATCGAAGCGGCTCGCCTCCGCGAAGCGAACCTCCGGGTATTCGCTGAAGAGCGACTCGGTGAGCAGCAGGAGATCATCGAAGTCGACCGCGCCCGCGGCCCGTAGCGTGGCCTGGTAGCGGTCGTAGGCCGCGGCGACGGTCTGCCCGAGATCGCCGAGCGCGGCCTCGCGGGCGGCCGCCGGCCCCAGCGACTGCGACTTGAGGGTGCTGATGCGGGAGACGAGATCACCGGGCCGGAGCCGATCGCTGGACACGCGGAGCTCCCGGAGGACCCCCCGCGCTACCGTCTCCTGGTCGCTGCGGTCGTAGATGGGGAAGTCGGAGGGGTAGCCGAGACGGCGGATGTGGCGGCGGAGGACGCGGACACAGAGGGAGTGAAAGGTCGAGATCTCCGGCGGATCGACCTGAGGGCGGCGGCGTCCGAGCAGGCGGAGGGCGCGATCTCGCATCTCGCGCGCTGCCTTGTTGGTGAAGGTTACGGCCAGGATCCGGTTCGGTCGGATGCCGCTCCGCACGAGGGCTGCGATCCGGTACGTTATCACCCGAGTCTTGCCGGTGCCGGCGCCGGCGAGGACGAGCAGCGGCCCCGAGAGGGTACGCACCGCGTCGCGTTGGGCGGGGTTGAGGCCGTCGTCGGGCATGCGGGCCGCCTCGTTTACGGGGTGCGGGTTCGAACGGTCAACCCGAAGCGCCGCTCATCCGGACACGGGAGCTCGAGATCGGACCTTGATCGTCCGGTCGGGGAAGCGGTGGCTGCGCGCCGGGCACGAAGCCGGTCAGTCCCTCCGAAGTGGGGGCAAGGGGACTCGGTCGAGCTGGATCCCGCCGGCGACGAGCGCGCACGACCCGGACCGATCTCGGTCGCACCGAACGGACGGCCTAAAGATCATCAGACCTGGGAGGATGCTTTCCGCGCCACTGGCAAGCTTCGGGTGCGGGGCACAGCCCGTCCCCGACGTGCGGTCGTAACTACATGCATTGAATAGGGAAAATCTGTTCGTTCCGGGGCACCGTGCCGCGATTTGGAGCGATCGTCAGGGATTCCGGCGGCTCACGGCCGTGGGCACTTCCTGGCGGGATGGCCAAATAAATGACATGCAATGTTGACACATCGCCATAGATGGCATTATACGTCATGCACCGTAGGTGAGGAGTGGTTCTAGTTCCACTGCTCGTTGGTTCCAGGGAGGATTCATGGCTGCAAAGAAGGCAAAGAAGGTCGCGAAGAAGGCCGCCAAGAGGCCGGCCAAGAAGGCCGTGCGGAAGGTCGCCAAGAAGGCCGCCAAGAAGGCGAAGAAGGCCGCCAAGAGGCCGGCCAAGAAGGCCGCCAAGAAGGCCGTGCGGAAGGTCGCCAAGAAGGCCGCCAAGAAGCCGGTCAGGAAGGCCAAGAAGGCAGCCCGCCGGCCCCGCAAGGCTCCGGCTGCGCCTGCCCCCGAGGTGATGGACTGAAACTGCCCAGAACGCCCCCTGCCTCGGGTCGACCGCCAAGGTTCGGCCGGGTGAGGGTGACCGGAGAGGCGACTCCGTCGCGCAGCGCGAAGGCTGCGTGGAGTCGCCTTTCCAGCGTCTGACGCGTTCGGGAAGATGCGCAGGGGGCCGTTACCGCGGCTCGTCGGTCTTGCGCGCTCCCGAGGCAGGTGCTTCGGTGACTCGGGGGTGGTGATCGCGGTCAGGGGGCGGGTGCCCAGGTCAGGATGCAGCCGTGGCGACCGGGGTCGAGGTGATCCTCAGGGGCAGGTCCGGTGAGTTCCTCGTGCTGGTGGCGGCGTTGCTGGGGCCAGGTGGTTGTCGGCGAGCAAGCTCCATCGATCGCCCCTCAGACCGCCGGCTCGCGCGCGGAGACCGCGTGGTGGTGGAGGTTCGCGCCGGGGAGTTCGTCGAGGGGACGGTGACGAGGTTCGATGGCGGTCGGGCGCGGGTGCAAGCGACGCAGGGGGCAGAGGTGCTGGAGGTGGATGAAGGCGACGCGCTCTCGGTCGCCACCGCGGCGCGCGCGCGCGACCGTGGCGCCTATGCCGTCTGTGGGCGAGGGGGCGGACGTTGGACCGGGTGTCGGGTCGTCGAGGTCGTGAACGGCCAGGTCACGGTCGAGTTCGCGGACGGAAAGAGCCAGGTGCTCCCCGGGCCGAGCGTACTTCTGCCCGGTGAGCTCACTCGGCTCAACCTCGAGCGCGCCTTCGCGCGAGCGGCCGCGAGGGCCGCCTTCTCCCAGTCCGTCCGCGCCGCGGGCGCGCCGCCCATCGCCTCGGGCTGGCGGCCGCTCCCCGAAGAGCGCGTCCTGATCCGTCGTGACGCCAGCTGGTTCACCGGGCAGGTGCACGAGCTCGAGCGCGATGGCTTGTACGTCCGCGTTGTCGGTGATCCGCGCCCGGTCCGGCTCTCCTACGGGGACGTCAGACCGTTGCCCCCGTACCCGGTGGCGCCGTGGGTGGGCGGGTTCGTTCTGGTGCGGCCCGAGGCGGAGGCGAGACCCTGGGAAACCTGGCGCCTGGCTGCCTTCGAGGAGGACGAAACCGCCACCTTGGTCGACGATCGCGGGGAGCGTATGACACGATCGCTGCGCGATCTCGTGCCCATCGGCGTTCCACCGGCCGCGCCCGGACCCGACCCTGTTCGGCCGGCGCCGTGACGGCAGGCGTCGCCGCCAGTTGACACTCAACCGCCGTCGAGCCCGAGGGCGGCACGGAGGTGGGTCAGGGCTCGCCAGGCGCCTGCGGCAACCTCACGTGGCGCGGCGAAGCCGAAGTGCCCCGCGTGCGGAAAGGGCGGCGTCGACAGGGGGGCGATCTGCGCTCGGCGCACCCCGGCGCGCAGCAGGTACTCGCGCTCCACCTCCGCCCCCGGCCCGTCCGGGACTAGCAAGTCCAGCGCGGCGATCCGCGCCTGGCCGTCGTCGCCCACCTCGGCCAGGCGACGGTGGCGGTCGTGGCGATCCGGGGTCACGACGTCCTGCCCCGCACAGCTGCCGGATCGGCAGGACTTCATCGGGCGAGGTGGGTGGTACCGCTCCGCGTGGACCTCCCGTATCGTCGGGTCCCGGCCGCAGAGCGGGCAATCGCTCCGCGGGGGGATGGCGACGAACCGCAGCCGATCACGACGACCGTCGAAGACGTGGATCCCACCGCTGGGATCGTCGCCGCCGAGGACCCGCAGCGCCAAGTCCGCGGCAAGCGCCCCCGCCACGCCCACGGCGGGGCCAAGGACCCCAGCCGCCGCGGGATCCGGGGCCACCTCTGGAGGCCCCTCGAACAGACACCGGTAGCAGGGACGCCCCCGCGGCGCGATCGCCTGGGCCGTCGCCGTCCACCGCGTCGCGGCGCCGATCACGACCGGGACCCCGGCGAGGAAGCCGGCGTCGGCGGCCAGGAACTTGGTGGCGAAGTCGTCGCTCCCCTCGACGATCACGTCGACCCGACGCGCCAGCGGGAGCGCGCTCCTGGGCACGAGCCGACCGCGATATAGCTCGATCCGTTCGGCGGGGAAGCCGCGCGCGACCAGCGCGTCGCGCGCGGCGTCGAGCTTGTGACGGCCGCAGTCCGCCTCTCGGTAGAGCAGCTGCCGGTGCAGGTTGTGCAGCTCGATCCGATCGTCGTCCACGAGCAGCAAGTGGCCAGCGCCCGCCGCGGCGAGCGCCATCGCCGCGGGACAGCCCAGGCCCCCGAGGCCGACCAAGAGGAAGCGGGCCCGGTCGAGACGCGCACGCGACGACCCTGACCACGGCCTCGACCGCGGTTCCTGCTGGCCGATGACCATCGCGGGCTACGTTCCGCGGCGCTCGATCTGCGTCACGTCGCGGACCGCGCCCCGGGCCGCGCTGGTCGTCAGCGCGGCGTACACGCGGAGTGCCGCCGACACGGGGCGGTCACGGCGCGGCTGCCAGGCCGACGCGCCGCGCGCCTGCATCACGGCGCGTCGACGCTCGAGCTCCGCGGTATCGATCTGCAGCGCGATGGTACGTGCGGGGATGTCGATCCGGATCCGATCCCCGTCCTCCACCAGCCCGATCGCGCCTCCCTCCGCGGCCTCGGGGGAGACGTGGCCGATGCTGAGCCCGGAGGTGCCTCCGCTGAAGCGCCCGTCCGTGATCAACGCGCAAACCTTGCCCAGGCCTTTGCCCTTGAGGAACGACGTCGGGTAGAGCATCTCCTGCATCCCGGGCCCGCCGCGGGGTCCCTCGTACACGATCACGACGACGTCACCCGGCTGGATGCGATCGCCGAGGATCGCTTCGCAGGCGGCCTCCTGGGAGTGAAAGACGCGGGCGGGGCCTTCGAAGCGGAGGTTGGCGGCGTCGACGCCGGCCGTCTTGACGATGCAGCCGTCGACGGCGATGTTGCCGGTGAGCACCGCGAGCCCGCCGTCGCTGCTGTAGGCATGCTCCACGTCGCGGATGCAGCCAGCCGTACGGTCGAGATCGGGGGCGGGGTAGAGTGACCGCTGCGAGAAGCCCTGCTGGGTCGGCGCTCCGCCGGGGGCCGCGAGGGCACGCTGCCATGCCGCGGGCGACACCGTGGGACGACGCAGATCGTGCTGGTCGATCGCCTCGCCCAGGGTCGCCGCATGCACCGTGCGCGCGCCCCGGTGCACGAGCCCCTTGCGGTCCAGTTCGCCGAGGATCGAGAAGATACCCCCTGCCCGATGGACGTCCTCGACGTGGTAGCGAGAGGAGGGGGCGACCTTGCAGATGTTGGGGACCGTCCGGCTCAAGCGGTCGATGTCCGCCATCGTGAAGGGGACCCCCGCCTCCTGGGCGACCGCGAGCAGGTGCAGCACCGTGTTGGTGGAGCCCCCCATCGCGATGTCGAGGCTCATCGCGTTCTCGAACGCCTCGAAGGTGGCGATGCTGCGTGGCAAGCGGGAGTCATCGCCCTCCAGGTAGTGGGCGCGGCAGAGCTCGACGATGCGACGCCCCGCCTGCTCGAAGAGCTCCCAGCGGGCGGCGTGGGTCGCGACGAGGGTGCCGTTGCCGGGAAAGGCCAGACCGAGGGCCTCGTTCAGGCAGTTCATGCTGTTGGCGGTGAACATGCCCGAGCAGGATCCGCAGGTCGGACAGGCTGAGCGCTCGAGCCGCGCCACTTCGTCGTCGGTGAGGGCGCTGTCGCTCGCGGCGATCATCGTGTCGATGAGGTCGAGCTTGCGCGGGGTCGAGCCGCCGGCTTCGCCGGGCGCGCCCGCGACGGTCCCCGCCTCCATCGGTCCTCCCGAGACGAAGACCGCCGGGATGTTCAGGCGCATCGCCGCGAGCATCATTCCGGGCGTGATCTTGTCGCAGTTGGAGATGCACACGAGCGCGTCGGCGGCGTGAGCGTTCACCATGTACTCGACGCTGTCGGCGATGAGCTCGCGGCTGGGTAGCGAATAGAGCATCCCCCCGTGGCCCATGGCGATCCCGTCGTCGATCGCGATGGTGTTGAACTCGACGCCCCAACCGCCGGCGGCGTCGATCACGCGTTTGACGCGCTGGCCCACGTCCTGCAGGTGCACGTGCCCGGGGACGAACTGGGTGAAGCTGTTCGCGATGGCGATGATGGGCTTGCCGAAGTCGGCGTCGGTCATCCCGGTCGCGCGCCAGAGGGCGCGCGCTCCGGCCATGGTGCGACCGTGAGTGCTGGTACGGCTTCTGTATCCGGCCATGGCGCGCACCCTAGTCGCCGCTCCTGGCTGCGGCCAACCCGGTCGTGGGCGTGGCCCGGGGGCTTCCCCGGCCGGCCAACGAGCCTTGCCGGGGCCGCTCCTCCCAGGGCATTTGCTGAGAGTGAGGGCGAAATCGTCCGCTGAAGTCGGATAAATGTTCGAAAGTAGTCAGAAATCGTGCTGCGTTCCCGGGAACTGGGGGTAGGCTCGACGCCGATGAAGCGGGTCGCTCCGCTGATCGTCCTCGGTGCCCTGACGGTGGCGACGCCGGCGTCCCTCGGGACGCGCGCGGACTCGAGCCCGGGGGACCGCGCCGCAGCAGCCGCTCCGCCCCAACCCGCGCTGACCGCGGCACCTGCGCCGGTTTCGGGGCAGGTGCGCGAGGCGAAGCAGGGACAGCTCTTCGTCTACGTGCCGCAGGACTGCTTCGACGATCGACAGATCGACTTGGTGGTCCACTTCCATGGCGCCCCGCCGGTGATGGGGCATGCGCTCGGCGAGGCGAGGCTGAACGCAGCGCTGGCCGTGGAGAACCTGGGTACCATCTCGCAGGATTACGCGAGCGCCTACACCGTGGTGGCCCGACTCGACGATCTGGTGCGGCGCGCCATGGGGCTCGTGGCCCGGCTCTGCCCGGGGCGGGAGTACCATCCCCGGCGGCTCGCGCTCAGCGCGTGGAGCGCGGGCTATGCCGCGGTCGGCGCGATCCTCGCGCGCCCTGAGCTCGCGGCGAAGGTCGACGCGGTCTTGCTCAGCGACGGCCTCCACGGCGCGTTCGTGGATTCGGGCTGGCGCCAGCTCCCCCTCAACGCGCTCGCGCCGTTCGTCGAGTTCGCACGGCGGGCGGTTTCTGGCACCCGGCTGATGGCGATCACGCACACGGCCATCCACACCGACGGCTACGCCAGCACCACGGAGACCACCAGCTTCTTGCTCGATCGGCTGGGCCTGGAGCGGGTGGTGTTCGTGCCGGCCGAGGCGAGGTTCGGCATGGCTCTCGAGAGCGAGGCGGTCCGCGGCAACTTCAGCGTGGAGGGCTACGCCGGGGGCGACGAGGCGGCGCACGCCCGGCAGCTCCATTCCATGGGTCAGACGCTCTTCGCGCCCCTGCGGCGGCGCTGGGAGGCCACCGCCGCCGCCATTCCGAGCCAACCCGACCCGGCCGCGTCCGCCACCGGCCCCGCACCCGCGACCCCGACGATGCCGTGAGCGGCGCGGGCTGCGAGGTTCACGCTCAGCCAACGCCCGCGTAGAGGGCGGCGAGCGCGTCCGCGTGGCGCGCGATCACCCGCTCGCGGCGCACCTTCAGCGAGGGCGTCAGGAGGCCGTTGTCGGTGGTGAAGTCCTCGGTCAGAAGGCAGAAGCCCCGCACCCGTTCGAAGCTCCGCCAGCCCGCGCCGCGCGCCTCGATCTCACCCGCGATCAGAGCCCGCACCTCGGGGTTGGACGTGGGGTCGTCGAGCGTCAGTCCCCGCGCGTCGGCCCAGGCCCCGAGGGCCACGAGGTCGAGGACGATCAGGGCCACGTTGTGGGGGCGGTTCAGCCCATAGACCAGGGCGTTCATGATGAAAGGCGAGAGCTTCAGATCCTCCTCGAGCGGGGAGGGGACCACGAACTTGCCGTTCTCCAGCTTGTACTGCTCGGTGATCCGCCCGGTGATGAAGAGGTATCCGTCGGCGTCGAGGTAGCCGAGATCCCCGGTCCGGCACCCCCCATCCGGCGTGAGCCGCTCCGCCGTCGCGGCCGGGTCGCCGTGGTATCCGCGCATGACGTTCGGGCCGAAGACGACGATCTCGCCCACGCGGGGGTCGTCTTCGGCGCCGCGCTCGCCCACCGCCTGCCGATCGATCTCGACGCGAACGCCGGGCAGCGGACGCCCCACGCTCCCGGCGCGGGCTTGCCCGGGGCAATTGGCGCTCACGACCGGGGAGGTTTCGGTCAGGCCGTACCCCTCGTACACCTCGACCCCGATGGCACCGATGAACTCCGCGACCTCGCGGCCGAGGGCAGCGCTCCCGCTGACCGCGAAGCGCAGGCGTCCCCCGAGGCGCCGGCGGGTCTGGCTGAAGATGAGGGAGTCTGCGCCCTTCAGCGCCAGCCGCTCGGAGCGCGAGAGCGCCTGCCCCGCGCGGCGGCGGAGGGCGGCCCGGACCCCGGCCTGGAAGAGAGCCCGGATGGGAGCTGGCTTCGTGGCCACGGTCTGCTGGACCCGATCGTAGACGCGGTTGAAGATCCTCGGCACCGCAACCAGCAACGTGGGTCGCACCCGAGCGAGGTTGTCGATGAGGTTCGGAATCTCGTCGTTCAGCGCGATGGCGGTGCCACCGGCCAGCATCGCGTGAAGATCCGCGGTCTGCCCGAAGACGTGAGCCCAGGGCAGAAACGACAGCGTCGTGTCGCGGTCGATGCGAAAGACCTGATGGATGGCGGCGACGTTGGTGCAGAAGTTTTCGTGAGTGAGGAGCACGCCCTTGGGCGTCCCCGTGGTGCCAGAGGTGTAGATGACGCCGGCGACGTCGCCTACCGCGGGCGTCAGCGCGGGGACCGGCGCCGCGCGGCCGCGGGCCAGGAGCGCCGCGTAGGACGAGGGGTCGGACGCGGGGGCCTCGATGGACAGGACGTGCTCGAGCGAGGCGAGGCCGGCCTGCTGGGCCCGAAGTGCGGTCGCGATCTCGGGCCGGCCCGCGATGACCACCCGGGCCCCGCTGTCGGCCAGGACGTGGCGCCACTCCTCCGCCCGCTGCGCCTCGTACATCGGCACCAGGGCGGCGCCGCGGCCGTAGGTGGCGTAGGCGACGACGGCCCACTCGACGCGGTTGTTGGCCACGATCGAGACGCGATCGCCCGGTCCGACCCCGAGCTCCGCGAGCCCGGCGCGACAGGCGGCGACGGCCTCACCCCAGGCGCCGTAGGTCAGCCACGTGAATCCGTTCGCCGTTCGGGTGCCAAAGGCCGCCATCGCAGCGTACTGCTCGACGGCGCGATCACCGAGTTCAACCAGAGTAGAGGCAGTCACGGTCATCGACGGGGTTTCCCGGTGGGCGCCCGAGCGGTCGGGCAGTGCCCGCAGAGGGGGAGCATAGCCGCGGGGAACGAGCCACCGGAAGGGCTCGAGAGCTGAAAGGCATGGCCGCCGGTGCTACGGTGAGGCCGCTCCGACCTCGGCGGCTGGTCGCCGAGGGAAGCGGGCGACCACGGCGATGCCTAGCTACTCGCTCGTCACTTACGGCTGTCAGATGAACGAGCACGACTCGGCGCGGATGCGGGAGGTGCTCGCGGAGGCGGCCTACCACCCGGCCCCCGCGCTGGAGGCGGCAGACCTCATCCTGCTCAACACCTGCGCCGTGCGCGAGAAGGCGGAGCAGAAGCTGCGCAGCCAGGTCGGTCGCCTCGCGCGCCTCAAGGGCCGGCGGCCCGAAACGCTCATCGTGGTCGCGGGGTGCGTCGCGCAGAAGGAGGGCGAGCGGCTCCTCGCGGCCCTGCCACACGTGGATCTGGTCCTCGGCCCCGACAACATCCCCGAGCTCCCGGAGCTGGTCGCGGAGCTTCGGGCGGGCGGTCCACCTCGGGCGAGGGCGGTCCTCGACCTCGAGGCGCCGCACTTCCTGCGCGCCCGCCCGCTGCCAGGCCGCCAGGGACCGACCGCTCAGGTCACCGTCATGAAGGGGTGCGACGAGCGGTGCTCGTTCTGCATCGTCCCGCGGACGAGGGGCCCCGAGCGCTATCGCCCGGCGCGGGAGATCGTGGCCGAGGTGTGCGCGCTGGTCGCGGCCGGGGCTCGGGAGATCACGCTCCTCGGGCAGACGGTGAACAGCTACCGGGACCCCGAGCGCTCCCTGCCGGCGGCTCCCGGCGCGGGCCGGAGCCCCTGGAAGCACACGCCGCGCGCCCGGGCGGAGCAGGACGAGAGCGAATTCCCGGCGCTGCTGCGGGCGGTGGTGGGAGCCGCGCCGGCGCTCCTTCGCCTCCGCTACACGAGCCCGCATCCGCGACACATCACCCCGTCCCTGATCCAGGCGCACCGCGACCTGCCCGCGCTGGCCCACCACGTGCACCTCCCGGTCCAGTCCGGGAGCGACGCCGTGCTCCGCCGGATGGTCCGCCGGTATTCCGTCGCCGAGTACGAGGAGCGCCTCGCGGCGCTGCGCGAGGCGGTGCCCGGCATCACCTTCAGCACCGACATCATCGTCGGCTTCCCCGGGGAGCGGGAGGAGGATCTCGCCGCGACGCTAGCCCTCCTCGCGCGTCAGCGCTTCGTCGGGCTCTTCGGCTTCAAGTACTCCCCGCGCCCGTACACCGCGGCGCTGAGGCTCGAGGACGACGTTCCGGAGACGGAGAAGAGCGCCCGCCTGGAGCGGGTGTTTGCGCTCAGCGACGACCTGCGTCGGCGACACCTGGAATCCCTGGTGGGCAGCACGGTCGCGGTGCTGGTCGAGGGCGTGGGGGAGCGCGGGGGATTCACCGGCCGGACGGCCCGCAACGAGATCGTGCACTTCGGGGCGCGCGACGACCCCACCGGCGAGGTGGTTTCGGTGCGCATCACGGAGGCCTTCAAGAACTCGGTCGCGGGAGTCCTCACGGACCCGGCGCGCGCGGCGCCGTTCGGCCCGACCGGGGCGACCTCGACGCCTCGACCCGCGCCACGGACGCTCCCGGTGCTCGCATGACGGTGGTGCGCCCCTTCGGCCAGCTGCTCCCGCGCATCGCCCCGAGCGCCTTCGTCGCCGACGGCGCGATAGTGATCGGGGAGGTGACGGTGGAGGAGGACGCGAGCATCTGGTACGGGTGCGTCCTCCGCGGTGACATGGGGTATATCCGGGTCGGCGCCCGCTCGAACGTCCAGGACCTGTCCCTCTGCCACATGACGCACGACGACACGGTGGTCGAGATCGGGGAGGAGGTCACCGTCGGTCATCAAGTCCTCATCCACGGCGCGCGGATCGAGGACGGTGCGCTGATCGGCATGGGGTCGGTGCTGCTGGACAACGTGGTGGGCGGAGCCGAGGCCCTCGTCGCGGCCGGGACCTTGCTGACTCCACGGACGGTGGTGCCTCCCCGCACGCTCGTTCGCGGCCACCCGGGGCGGGTCGTCCGCGATCTCCGCCCAGACGAGTGGGGGGCCGGGCGCGAGACGGCCCTCCGGTACGCCGCCCTGGCGCGGCAGCACGCCCGGGACCGAGTCCTGGCGCCCGGTCAGCCGCCGCCGACGAAGTGAACTATCTCGATGACGTCGCCCGGCTCCACGGGCGTGCTGCCATGCGCTGCTCGAGGCACGATGGTGCGGTTGCGCTCGATCGCGACGGGTCCGTCACCGAGCCCCAGGTGCTCGACCAACTCGCGCACCGTGAGCCCCGCCGGCACGTCGCGGACTTCCCCGTTGACGCGGATCTCCACCAGCTCGTCTTTGCGGGAAGGCGGGCGCTCCGTCAAGCGTCGATCGGGTCGTGATGCGCGCCGACCGAGCTCGTCGCCGTCGTGCACCGTCCGGCGCGGGCGGCGGTTCCCCGCGGGAGCGACATTTGGCCGGGGGCGTCCCCCGGGGGGTATGATCCGGCCGTGCGCTCGCTCCCCGCGCTCTTCATCTGCGCCGCGGCATTGACCGTCGGCGGCGGTGCGCTCGGCGCGCGCGAGCTCGCCTCCTGGCTGCCCCCCGGGCGCGCGCTCCCTGGCACCTTCGTCGGCGGCGAGGTGCAGCCGGCAGACGAGCCCCTCGAGGCCTGGCTCGAGCGGCGCGCGGTTCGCCTGGCCGGGCGCACCGCCGCGGTGGCGCTCCCGGACGGCGAGATCCGAGCGCTCACCTTCGGCGAGCTCGGGATCTCGCTCGACGTGGAGGCGACAGCGGCTCACGTCCGCGCGCACGCTACGGACGGCACCGTCATGAGCCGCCTCCGGCGGGCCTGGGCCGCACGGAGCGGCACGGTCGACCTCCCTCTCGAGTGGACGATCGACGTCGAGGAAGCGACGCGCGCGATCTCGGCGCTCCGGGCGGCGGTCGACCGGGCGCCGGTCGACGC
The DNA here is from genome assembly GCA_964454025.1 of uncultured Polyangiaceae bacterium. Taxonomy (GTDB): domain Bacteria; phylum Myxococcota_A; class Polyangia; order Polyangiales; family Polyangiaceae; genus JAFGBI01. The sequence goes on from CAYVRP010000022.1 coordinate 41,854, forward strand.
GCGCGTGGACCTGCTGGCTCACGCCAAGATCCCCGAGGTCCCGGGGCGCGCGCTCGACGTGGCGTCCACCGTCGCGTCCATAGCGGGGGGCGCCCGCGACGACTGGGCGCGCTTTTCGGTGGTGACCACCACCGTCCCCGCGCAGGTGACCAGCGAGATGCTCCTCGCGGTCGACGTTTCGCGCGTGCTCTCCACCTACGAAACCGACTTCGCGGGGACGGGGCAGGGCCGAGAGGCGAACGTCGCCCACGCCGCACGGCTGCTGAACGGGGCCGTCCTCGGCCCCGGGGGCACCCTGTCGTTCAACGGGGTGGTGGGGCCGCGGACCCTGGAGCGGGGGTTCACCTGGGCACCCGAGATCTATGACGACGAGCTCACGCCCGGCGTCGGCGGAGGGACCTGTCAGGTGGCCTCCACGCTCCATGCCGCCGCGGTGATGGGCGGGCTCGAGATTGTCCGCCGCCGCAGCCACAGCCGCCCGTCGAGCTACATCCCCCTGGGGCTCGACGCTACCGTGATCGACGGGGAGGTGGATCTGGTCATCAGGAATCCGTACCCGGTGCCGCTCGTCGTCCACGCCTTCGTGCCCGAGCGGGGACGGCTCCGGATCGAGTTGCTCGGGGCCGACCTCGACGCCGAGGTGCGCTACACCTACGCGGTCACGGAGCGGTACCCCTACTACCGGCGGGTGACCACCCGGCGCGACCTTGAGCCGGGGACGGTGAAGCGGCGGCAGAAGGGGGGCTACGGGTACGACGTCGTCAGCTTCGTGCGCATGCGCTGGCCGAACGGTGAGCGGAGCGAGCGGCATTACCGGAGCGAGTACCGCCCAACGCCCGAGGTCTACTGGGTCGGCGCGGGCGGCCCGGAGCCGAGTCTGCCGCCGTTGCCGGAGGGCGCCGACCGCATCGTCATCGACGGTCAGGAGGTCGCTTCCACGGCGAAGGGGAGCGCCGAGGACGAGGAGGGTGGCTGACGCCAGGGGAGAGGCATGTTGCCACCAGGCGGGTCGTTCCTTCGGCGACGGAGGGTTGATCTTAGCGTCCCGCGCGGTATGTCGAGCCTCCTCGTGCGTCGAAGCCTCGCCGTCGCCGCCCTGGCCTCGTTGCTCGCGCCGTCGTTGGCCGCGGTCGTAACCGGTTGCGGGCGCCGCTCGGCGACGGCGGCGGGCGCGGCCAGCGCCTCGCCCGCGCCGAGCCACTCCGTGACGGCCCCCGGCGCACCGACGGTGAAGCACGGCGCTCTCGACACGGTCACGCCGGGCGACTCGCCGGGCATCGCCGCGACGGTGATCGCCGCCACCATCTACCAGGCGCCCGACGTGACCGCGCGGCGGCTCGGCTACATCCGCCTCGGCAGCGTTGTCCGCCGGGACCGCGCGCCCGTGCCGGGCAAGGGCTGCAAGCAGTCGTGGTACCGCGTCTACCCGATCGGTTTCGTCTGCGCTGACGAGGCCACCATCGACCTCGAGGACCCCGTGGTTCGCGCGGCGTCGCGGGGCCCGGATCTGACCAAACCGCTCCCCTACCGCTACGGTTTCGTCCGAGCCACGGCGCCGCAGTACCTCCGCATCCCCACCAAGAAGGAGCAGCTCGCGGCGGAGTTCAAGCTGGAGGAGCACCTCCGCACGTTCGCCGCCGAGCGGGCCGAGTGGCAGCGGGTGTCCCTCGGCGCGAACGACATCCCGCTCGACGCCCGCGGGGTGGCCACGCCGAACGCCGCCCCGGTGCCCGGCTTCCGACCGGCAACCGAGTGGAGCGAGATCGAGCTCTTCGGCGGCAAGGACGGGCGGATCCCGTGGTGGCTCGAGGGGGGGCGGAAGATCCCCAACGTCTCCGGCTTCGCGGCCCCTGCCTTCGCGCTCTTCGCCGATCGCGTGCGCCGCAAGACGGGCCTGAGCTTCGTGGACGCCTTCCGTACCCGCTCCGAGGACCTCGAGCGCGACTTCGCGGTCACGGTCGACCTGCGGCTGGTGCCCATCAGCAAGGTGAAGCCGGACTCCGCGTCGCCCTTCCACGGCGTCGAGATCGGCCCTGCCTTCCCGTTCCCGTTCGCGTTCGTGACGTTGGAGAATGCTCGCTCCTTCCAGCTCATCAAGGGCAAGGACGCGACGCGTCCCATTGGTTCGGTGCCCCGGCGGTCCATCGTCCCGCTGACGGGTCAGGCGCGGATCAAGGCGGGCGAGCGCTTCTACCAGACCGCCAAGGACCCGACGGTCTGGCTACGGGCAGCTGACCTCGGAGTGGTCACGCGCCCACCGACGCTGCCGCCGGAGGCCGAGCGAGGCGAGAAGTGGATCGATATCTCGATCCGGCAGCAGACCCTCGTGCTCTACGAGGGGACCCGGCCCTGGTACGCGACGCTCATCTCTTCGGGTCGGGATCGCGACGGGGATCCCAAGACCACCCTGTCCACGCCGAAGGGGACCTATCGCCTCCGGAGCAAGCACATCGCCGCGGCCATGGACTCCAACGAGAGCTCGACCGTCGCCGGCGGCACTCGGGCGAGCGCCCCGTCCCTGTCGGGCGACGCGAGAGCCACCGCGGCGCGGCTGCTGGCGGCCGAGAAGGCGGGCCAGGTGCTGGACGAGGACGACCGGCGACGCCTCGCCAACATCAAGAAAGGGCGGGACCCCGAGTACGGGATCACGGTGCGGCGCGGCGCCGTCAATTTCGAGCTGCGCGACGTGCCGTGGATCCAGTACTTCGCCGCCGGCTACGCCCTCCACGGGGCCTACTGGCACGACGTCTTCGGGGTGCCCCGCAGCCATGGCTGCGTCAACCTCGCGCCCATCGACGCCCGGGTCGTCTTCCTCTGGACGGACCCACCAGTGCCGCCTGGATGGCATGGCATCAACGTGAGCGAGGAGATGGGGCAGGGGACTTTGGTGGTCGTGCGGGACTGACCGCCGACCCCCCTCGCAGTCGGCGAGCGAAGGCCGATTCGCACTGCCGCGCCTGCCGTGACAGCGCCGTCACACCGCTGCCGGTGCGGGTCGGCCTTCCTCACATCACCCTGGCACCGGCACACGTCGTGCTTAGATAATTCCCGCACATCTGGATCAAGTCCCGGACCGGAATGCGAGCTTCGGTCAGGATCTTGCCGGGGACTGGCGGATTGGGTGACAATGTAGGATAAAGTATGACCTGGCGAGGTCGTTCAGTTCTGCTTCTGCTGGGGGCCTGGTGGGCGGGCTTCGCCGGCGCCGGTTTCGCCGACGCGAAGGTCATCTCAGCCGGACCTGACGCTACCACCTGCGAGGCAACGAGCGCCCCCGACGGGGCGGCCGAGGTGCCGAATGCCCTGCCCGCCGGGTACCTTGTCAGCACCGCCCCGAGCGAGGCCACGCGGGACACCGAGGCCGGGGCGGCCAAGTCGCCCTGCCCGGAGGACATGGTGTGGGTCCGGGGCAGCTACTGTACCGAGGTCAAGCAGAAGTGCCTGGAGTGGCTCGACGATGAGGCGCTCCCCTACGCGCGCTGCGCCTTGTACGAGAACCCCGTTCAGTGTGTCGGCCCGAGGGTCCCCCTGAGCTTCTGCATCGACCGGTTCGAGTACACGCGGCCCGGGGACGAGTACCCGCTGAACCACATGAGCTTCGATTCCGGTAGCAAGCTCTGCCGCTCGCTCGGCAAGCGCATCTGCACCGAGAGCGAGTGGAACTTCGCGTGCGAAGGAGAGCAGATGCGACCCTACCCGTACGGGTGGGCACGGGAGGCCAAGTGCAACCAGGACCGCGCGGACCTCTTCGAGATGGACGTCGTGGACGGCAAGCGCCGGCAGGTGCTCAAGGACAACCGCCGGCCGAGCGACGCCGACTCGGCGTGCGTGAGCCCCTTCGGGGTCTACGACATGGTCGGCAACCTCGACGAGCCGGTGCTCCGCGAGGCCACGCGGTATAGCCCCCCGTTTCGCAACGCGCTCAAGGGAGGGTGGTGGATGGCGGCTCGCAACCGCTGTCGCCCCGCGACCACGGCGCATGACGACTTCTACGAGGACACGCAGATCGGAGTCCGCTGCTGCGCCGACGTTCCAGGAGAGGCCGAACCGACCGGCTGACCAAGGATCTTGCGGTCTAGGCTTGCCTGTGATTGCCGGAGGGCGCCCCCGCCCCCTGGCACCGATCAATACGCAGAAACCATAGCACTTGCGAATGTTTGTCAGCGCGAGGGCGGTTTCTCCGGCGCCTCATGGGTAACGGACGCTTGACCCGCCGCGTTTGTCCGGGACAATGCTCGGGTGCGTCTCGTGCTCCTGGCGACGGCGACGATGACGGCCCTCGCCTGCGAGCAGGCACCGTTGGCGCCTTCCACTCGAGCTCTGTCTCCCCCGACGACGGAGGAGGGGGGCCTGGTTCCCCGTCGGAGCCCGCCGGGGGTCGCCGCCGCGATGGCGCCCCGCGCCCTACGACCGTCCGCGCCGGTCGCGCACGCGGAGACGGCCTGCCCGGAGGGAATGGCGCTCGTGGAGGGCAGCTACTGCACCAACGTGCGGCACCGCTGCCTGCGCTACCTCGACGGCGCCGGTCGCTACGCCGAGTTTCGCTGCGCGCGCTACGCGGAGCCGGCCGAGTGCGTGGGGGCGCGGCAGGCGCTGCGCTTCTGCATGGACCTGGACGAGTACACCCCCGCGGGCGAGACGCTGCCGGCGAACTTCCGGAGCTACACGGACGCCAAACGAACCTGTAGCGCGCAGGGCAAGCGCGTGTGCCGCGAGAGCGAGTGGAATTTCGCCTGTGAAGGCGAGCAGATGCGCCCGTATCCCTATGGCTTCGAGCGAGACTCCGCGGCCTGCAACGCCGACCAGTCGGACCTGCTGAACGCGGAGGGGAAGCTCAAGGATCGGCGCGCTCCCAGCAATGCCTACCCGCGCTGCGTCAGCCCCTTCGGGATCCGCAACCTCAGCGGGAACCTGGAGGAATTCGTCCAGAGAGACGACGTGCTCCCCGAGGCACCGGCGATGAAAGGGGCGTACTGGCAGCCGGGGCGCAACCAGTGCCGCGCGGCGCAGACCGCGCACGACGCTCACTACAACGGGATGGAAACCGGGTTCCGCTGCTGCGCCGACCCCGCCGGTTGAGCGCGCGCACCGCCGGCGGCGGCGATGCCCGCCGCGGCCGTGCCCGTTGGCGTCGGCCTTCACCGGTGCCCCGGGGTGAGCGTGGCGGCGGCGAGCGCGACCCGCCGTGCACCCGGCGCGGGGGATCACCCGCGGAGTCCCGGTCCCCCCGGAGAGGCGCCTCGAGGCGCGGGCTGCTCCCCGGGCGCGCTACTGCTCGGTCGCCCCCTCCTCCATCAGGTCAGGGACGGCACCGTCGGATCGCTCCTCAGCGGGACGGGACAGGGGGATCGGCACCCAGAGCGCGCGCACGCGGACTTCGTCTCCTTTCCTCGTGAACCCGGCGAGGCCGTAGAGCAGGTTCCACCCATGCCCGTCAGGGCGGCTCTGGTACGAGAAGAGCGGGAACAGGTGGAGCTGCCAGTGAAGGCCGTTGACGCCCCGCTGCTCGCGGTAATACACGTTGCCGACCAACTGGGTGAGCGTGTCCGGTCCGCTGAAGCGGAAATAGAGGGGTAGCCCGATCGTGGCTCGCTCGCGGGTGCCCGCGAAGTCCCAGAACAGTGGGGCGATGACGGTGTGGGATCGACGGCCGTTTCGGCCAAGGTAGACGAGAGGGTGGAGGTTCGTGGACCAGCCGCGGAGTCCCTCGCGGTGCTGCACGAACGGGGTCACCCAGGTCGTCTCGCGCAGTCCGAAGCGGTCGGAGCGCGCGTAGAACGGGAAGTAGGCGTGGGTCGACTCCCGGGGGCTCGTCTTGGCGTAGTAGAAGGGGATGAGGAGCCGCTCGCGGATGTCCACCTCCGGATCGCGGAATTGCCAGTAGAGCGGGGTCACCATGTCGAGCCGGGTACGGCCGCGGTACCGCGCATAGGGCCAGGTGACGAACGTCCGATCCGCCGCGGCGCCTCGGGCCGCGAGGAAGAGCGGGTTGATGAACAGCCAGCTCTTGTCCTGCTCGTCGTGCCCGTAATGGAAGAGGGGCAGGACGGTGGTGTGTCGCTCCCCAGGCCCCCAGAGGCTGAAGTAGAAGGGCAGCAGGTGCAACCCCTCCCAGTCCGTCAGCACCCCCGCCTCCGAGCGCGTCCGATGCAGTCGGAGGTAGGGGCCCCAGAGGTTGAAGTAGCGTTCGGCCCGCTCGTCGTACCGGTACAGGTGTAGAAGCGGGGGGATCGCCTCCAGCTTCTTCAGCGGAGTCTGGCGGTAGAAGTAGAGGGGGGCCACTCCGAAGCCGATGGACTCCGCGGTGCGGGCGTCGCACTGCGGTCCCCCCTCCCAGCGACAGTAGCCGGGCCCGGCGATGCGGAGGCCGTGGTCGCCCGCGCGCTCCGTGTAGGTCAAGAGCGGGGGTACGAGGGTGTAGCCGCCGCCGCTCCGCCGGCCCGTGGCGTAGAACGGCAGGAACCAGTCGTCCCGCTGATCACCGGCCCGTCGATTGACGAAGGGCCCCACGATGGTCGTGCGCTCCCCGGCGGCCTCTCTCAGGTTCCACAGCACGGGAAACAGCACGTCGTGGCGGTGCTCCACGCTGCGACGCCGGTAGTAGAGCCCCCCGTACAGCGTCGCCCGATCCGGGGCGGCCGCGTCGGTGAGGGACGGCTTCAGTCGCTCGATCCAGAGGGGGAATACGGTGCGGAGCCGATCCTCCCCGCGGCTTTCCGAGAAGTAGGGAGGCACCACGCGCCGCGCCACCGGCGCGGTGATCGGCGGTTTCAGCTCATCCGGATCCAGGCTCGACCCGATCTGCTTCCTCGCCGCGTCGCTGATCCTCAGCGGCTCTGCCGGGAGGGTGGGTTCCTCTCCCTCGGGGATCAGGCTGTCACCGCCGCTGGCCGCGTGGATCTCGGGCTCTCCCTCCGCCGGCGGCTTCGGCGGCGGCGGCTTGCCCTTCTTGCCACGCGGGCCCCCGGGTCCGGCCCCTCCCCCGGGTCCGAAGCCGGGGCTCACCCCGGGTCCGTACGGGTCCTGCGCCGCAGCGGCGCCCGCGAAGGTCAGCCCGACCAGGAGCGCGGTCAGGGAGACGGAGCGTCGTCCAGTCACCGCTCCTCCCGAGTCCGACCGGGGTGAGCCAGTCGATGGGCGACAGTCGCGCCCACCGCGTCGAGCGGGACGTCCTCGGTGACGTGCTCGACGAGGTCCTTGACCTGGGCAACCCCGCGCTCCACCTCGCTGTCGCCGATGACGAGGCAGATCCGGGCTCCGATGGCATCCGCCCGACGGAGCATGCTCTTGAGGGAACCCCCGCGTCCGTCCACGTCGACGACGACCCCAGCGTCCCGGAGATCCCGCGCGACCGCCAGCGCCTTGAGCTGCGCCGGGAGCCCGAGCGGCGCGACCACGCAGCAGGGCGGGGGAGCCGCCGGTTGCTCGTCAAGGGCGAGCAGGATGCGCTCGAGGCCCATCGCGAACCCGATCGCGGGGGTGTCGGCGCCCCCGAGATCCCGCAACATCCCGTCGTACCGCCCCCCGCCGCAGAGGGTGTTCTGCGCGCCCAGGGCGCCCGAGCGCGCGTTGAGCTCGAACAGGGGCCGGGTGTAGTAGTCGAGGCCGCGCACCAGGCCCGGCGCCACGGCGTAGGGGACGCCGAGCGCGTCGAGCCCCGCGAGGAGCCCGTCCCAGTGGCGGCGATCGTCCCCCTCGAGCAGGTCCAGGATGGACGGGGCCTCCGCGACGACGGCGCGGTCCCGCTCGTCCTTGGAGTCGAGCACGCGGAGGGGATTGCGCTCGATTCGGCCTCGAGCGTGCTCGCTCAGGTGGTGGGCCCGCGGCTGCAGGAAGGCACGGAGCGCCTCGCGGTAGCGGGCGCGAGCCTCGGCGCCACCGATCGAGTTGATGCAGACCTCCACGTCCGGCACGCCGATCTCGCGAAAGAACGTGACGAGCAGGTCGAGCATCTCGACGTCGACGAGCGGGCCGGGGTCACCGTAGACCTCGCACCCCGCCTGGTGAAACTGGCGGTACCGCCCGCGCTGGGGGCGTTCCGCTCGAAACATCGGCCCCAGGTAGAACCAGCGGGTCAGCGGTTCGCGGGCTTGGACCTTGTGGGTCAGGTAGGCCCGCGCCGCCCCGGCCGTCCCCTCGGGGCGCAGCGTGAGCGACTCGCCCTCGGACCGCGTGAAGGTGAACATCTCCTTTTCGACCACGTCGGTCGCCTCGCCAATCGAGCGGACGAACAGCTCGGTGTGCTCGAGCAGCGGCGTCCTCACCTCGGCGTAGCGGTAGCGACCCACGATTCGTCGGAACGTCGCCTCGAGGCGATGCCAGCGCGGCATCTCTTCGGGCAGGATGTCGTTCATCCCCTTGACGGGGGCGTATCGCATGGGATCCCCAGGATCGAGGCGTGCCTCCGTACCGCCGGGGCGCGGAGGTCCTGCGGCTTATGCTCGGGCCTGTCGGCCCGGTCAAGCTCTCCGACCGTCGCGTGCGCTCTGCGCCACCGACTGCGCCCTCCCCGAACCTCGTTCGTGCCTGCCTCTGGTGGCGCTTCCCCATCCAGGAGACCTCGTTCGGCTCCCGTCGTGGTAGTGCGGAGTCGTGAAAGCGGCCGCGGTGGACCTCGGAGCAGTGCGAGTCGGGCTCGCTGTCACTGACGACCTCGGCTGGCTGGCCCATCCCCGAGCATTCCTGGACGGCCGGTCGCTCGAGGGTGTTCTGGAAGCACTTGCGACGCTGGCTCGTGACGAAGGGATCGAGGTCTTCCTGGTCGGTCTCCCCAGCACCCTGGGCGGGCGCAGCGGCAGCGGGGCGCGGCGCGCGCGCCGATTCGCGCAGGACCTCGCCGCCCGCACCGGGGCCCGGGTCGAGCTCGTCGACGAGCGGTTGACCACCGTCGAGGCCTCGGCTCGGTTGCGCGAGGGGGGACGCCGGGGACGAGACGCGCGGAGCCGGGTCGACAGCGCGGCAGCAGCGGTGCTCCTCCAGTCCTGGATCGACGCCCATCGGGAGCGGCCGGTGCGATGAGCACGCGGGGTACCAGGGCGCAGCGGACGCGAACAGGCGACCCCCGCTCGCGTGGCTCGACCGCGTCGGCCGAACGGGGAGCTCCCGGACGCGGGACAAGAGGCCGGGGGCGCGCGACCGCATCCCGCGCCACGGGCTCCCGTTCCGCCTCGGGGCCGCACCCCCGTCGAGCGAGGCGCGGTCCACGGCGTCAACCGTTGCCGCTTGTGGTCGGTGCTGGTCTCGTCATGCTGGCGAGCCTGCTGGCCGGAGGCTTCGCCGCGGCGACGACGCGGCCGGGACCCGGCACCGGCCGCCGCGTGGTCGTCGACTGGTCCACGGCGACGGGCGCGCTAGAGGCCGGCCGCCGCCTTGCCGGGGCCGGTCTGATTCGATCATGGGCTCCCTTCACCATCGCCTACTGGCTGACCGGCGCGCGGCGTCACATCGCCCCGGGGGAGCACCTGGTCGATGACACGATGAGCCCCCGCGACCTGCTTCGTACCCTGGAGCGTGCCCCCAAGCGACCGGTTCGGAGCGTGGTCTTGCCCGAGGGCTTGCATCATCGCCAGATAGCCGAGCGCCTGGAGCAACGGGGGATCTGCAGCGCCCGGGCGTTCGTCGCGGCGGTGCGGGATCCGACGCTCCTCGACGAGCTCGACATCGAGGGGGACACCGCCGAGGGCTACCTTTTCCCGGCGACCTACGATCTGCTCGCCAACACCCCCGCCGAGCAGGTCGTGCGACGCCTGGTCGGGGAGGCGCAGGTCCGTCTGGAGCGGCTCCGGCAGCGACACCCGGACGGGTACGCGCGTCGGGTGAGGGAGCTCGGGGGCGGCGACCGGTCCATCCTGACGCTCGCATCCATCGGCGAGAAGGAGGCGCAGGGCGCCGACGAACGCGCGCGGATCGCCCGCGTGTACCTCAACCGCCTGACCGATCCCACCTTCGTGCCCCGGGGACGGCTCCAGGCCGACCCCACGGCGGGCTACGGCTGCCTGGCACGCCCCGAGCTCGCGAGCTGCGCCGGGTACACCGGCAAGATCACGCCCGAGCTCCTCCGTGACCCCCAGAACCCGTACAACACGTACCGGCACGCCGGCCTTCCGCCGTCGCCCATCGCGAACCCTGGCGAGCCATCCATCGAAGCGGTGTTGGCTCCAGCCGAGGGCGACGAGCTCTTCTTCTACGCGACGGGGGACGGTCGCCACCGGTTCAGCCGGTCCTTCGCCGAACATCGCGACGCCATCGAGTCCGGGCGCCCGTGAGCCGCCCCCGGCTCCGGACGGGCCTTTTCGGCTCGGCGGGTAGCTGCTATGTACCGCCGCCCCCATGACCGACTCCACTCTGCAGGCCGCCATCCACACCGTGCGCTTCCTCTCCGCCGACGCCGTCGAGCAGGCAGCGAGCGGCCACCCCGGCACCCCGATGGCGCTGGCGGGCATCGCCGTGGAGATCTTCGCGCGCCATCTCCGCGCAGTCCCGGAGGCGCCGGACTGGCCGAACCGCGACCGCTTCGTCCTCTCCTGCGGACACGCCTCGATGCTGCTCTACTCCGTGCTCCATCTGGCCGGATATCCCGTCAGCCTCGACGACATCAAGGCGTTCCGCCAGTGGGGATCCAAGACCCCGGGACACCCTGAGTGCGGCCACACGCCGGGGGTCGAAACCACGACCGGGCCGCTCGGGCAGGGGATCGGGAATGCGGTGGGGCTGGCCCTGGCCGCGAAGATGGCGGGCGCCCGCGTCAACGCCCCGGGAGCCGCCGTGATCGACTACCGCGGCTTCGTCATCGCCTCCGATGGGGACCTGATGGAGGGGATCAGCGGCGAGGCGTCGAGCATCGCCGGACACCTCGGCCTCGAGAATCTCGTCGTCGTCTACGACGACAACCGGATCACCATCGACGGAGCGACGTCCATCACCTTCACCGAGGACGTCGGACAGCGCTACGAGAGCTATGGGTGGTACGTCCAGCGGGTGGACGGCCATGATGCGACGGCGCTCCGCGAGGCGCTCGACCGCGCCGTCGCGGAGCCCGCCCGACCTTCGCTCATCGTCGCGCGCACCCACATCGCGATCGGCGCTCCTACGAAGCAGGACACCCCCGCCGCCCACGGCGCCCCCCTCGGTCGTGCCGAGATCGACGGCGCCAAGCAGGCCGCCGGGTGGCCGCTCACGCCCTTCCATGTCCCCGCGGATGCCTACGCCCCCTTCCGGGCCTTCGCCGCGGAGAACCGCGCGCGGCACGCTGCCTGGAAGTCCATGGTCGCGGGCCTCGACGCGGAGCGCGCTGCCGCCTGGCGCCGCCTGAGTCAGCGGGAGGTCCCGAACGACCTGCTCGAGACGCTGGCGAAGAGCGCTCCGGGCAAGAGCGACGCGACGCGGTCGCTCAGCGCGGAGGTAGAGCAGCAGGTAGCGGCCCTGGTACCGTCGCTCGTGGCCGGTTCGGCGGACCTGGCCGGCTCCTGCAAGACGACGATCAAGGGCGGCGGCGAGGTGGCGCGAGGCAGCTTCGCCGGACGCAACCTGCACTACGGGATCCGCGAGCACGCCATGGGCGCCATCATGAACGGGCTGGCGCTCTCTGGCTTCTTCGTCCCGGTCGGATCCACGTTCCTGATGTTCGCGGACTACATGCGCCCGGCGATTCGCCTGGCGGCCCTGATGGGCCAGCAGGCGGTGTACGTCTTCACCCACGACTCCTTCTTCGTGGGCGAGGACGGTCCGACGCACCAGCCGATCGAGCACCTCTGGGCGCTGCGCCTCATCCCGAACCTCGACGTCGTTCGCCCGGCCGACGGGCTCGAGTGCGCGGTGGCCTGGGCGCACGCGATGGCGCGTCGCCAGGGACCAACCGCCCTGATTCTGTCGCGCCAGACCCTCCCGGCGCTGCAACGGCCGGCGGGCTTCGATCCCCAGGCCGTTCTGAAGGGTGCCTATGTCCTGGTTGACACCCCCGACCCAACGCTGGTGCTCATCGCGAGCGGGAGCGAGGGGGGCGCGGCGCTCGGCGCCCGCCCGCGGCTGGAGGCCAAGGGGCACCGGGTTCGCGTCGTCTCTGCGCCCTGCTGGGACGCCTTCCAGCGCCTCCCTGCGGGCGAGCGCGAGGCCGTCCTCGGACGAGGCGTCCGGCGCGTCGTGGTCGAGGCCGGCACGACCGCGGCCTGGCGCGGTGCGGTCGGCGACGACGGGATCGTGATCGGCATCGACCACTTCGGCGCCTCGGCACCCGCCGAGCGGCTCGCCGAGGAGTTTGGATTCACCCCGGAGCGCGTCGCCGAACGAATTCTCGCCGAGCTCTGACCCCCACGGCGCTTGCCAGACCCGGGCCGCCTGCCACGCGCTGGCGCCCGGCAATGCGCTCGAGCGGCGGTCGGGCGGGTGGAGCGGCGGGAGGCTTGGCCCGCGGGCGCGATGGCGGTAGAAATTGAGGGAGCTCGCGAAAGGAGTTCCGCCTGAACCTCCCGATCGTCTTGGTGCCGCACCCGCACGTGTCCGCGGACCCGGGCGTGCTCGGAGGTAGCCCGTTCGTGGTCGGCTCACGCGTCCCGGTGCGGCGCCTCTGGGCGTTCTACCGGAACGGAACGCGCGTGGAGGTCCTGCTCCGTCGGTACCCGCAGCTCGGGGCGGCGAAGATCTTCGACGCGCGCGCCTTCGCCCTCGACAACCCCGAGGTGATCGACGCGGACCTGCAGCGCGAGCAGGAGTTGCTCAAGCGCGTGGGGCAGCGGCTCCCGCGTCGCCGGAGCAGCCCGGAGCAGATCGAGCTGCCCTTCGCGACCGCGGGCGGAGGGAAGCGCTGAGAGTCGGAAGAAGGGGGGGACCGATCTTGGGTGGCGTTCCGGCTCGTCGCAACGGGGCGAGGCCGGCAATGCCTCAGAAGTGCATCGGAAAATCAGTGAATCCAAGGACCTGACCGGCGCAGATCCCCGAACGGCCGACCGGATTCATACGAAGCTGCGCTGCACTTGTCGCTTTACTTGCAGGCACGTCCCGATCGATACGTCGCCCTTGCGAGCGGGTCACCGGCATTCTTGCCGCGCCAGGACGACAGCGCGGACCCCCTCGCGAACAGTGTCTCGGAACACCCGGGACCGCTGAGGAGGAAAGTAAGCATGGTGTCCAATCGTTGGCAGAAGAGCATCGTTCCGGCGTTTGCGCTGATCGCGGCGCCCTTGGTGATGAACTGCGGGGGCGGCGGTGGGATTCCGGGGATGCCCGGCGGCGGCGGCGCCTGCAAGGTGGACCTCAAGGATCCCAGTGCGATCATGAAGGCGAGCTTCGGCATCGACGCCGAGCTCGAGGGGAAGGTGAAGGCGGCGATGGCCGCAGGCGCCAACCTGCAGAAGATCGCCGCTGACGTCGAGGCCGAGATCGCCGGCGCCTGCGGCCAGCTCGCCATGGACCTGGGCGCCAAGGAGGCGGACATCAAGCCGGCGGACAACAAGCCCGGCGCCAAGGCCAAGGCGGCCTGCGACGCGGCCGTCAAGCTCATCGGCGAGATGAAAGCGAAGGCCTCCGGCAAGCTGGCCGTCAAGGCCGGCGCGCCGCGCTGCGAGGCGTCCGTCGACGCCATGGCCAATTGCGCCGCCGAGTGCGACGCCAACATCGATCCGGGCAAGGTCGAGGCCAAGTGCGAGGGCGGTGAGCTCTCGGGCAAGTGCTCCGGCAAGTGCTCCGGCAGCTGCTCCGTCGAGGCGGGCGCCAAGTGCGAGGGCACCTGCTCGGGTACCTGCTCCGGCGCATGCACCGCCGACTTCAGCGGCAAGTGCGGCGGCAAGTGCGAGGGCAAGTGCGACGGCAAGAACACGACGGGTGAGTGCAAGGGCACCTGCGAGGGCAAGTGTGACGCCAAGGCCGAGGGCACCTGCGGCGGCGAGTGCAAGGGGACCTGCAGCGCGTCCTGCTCCGTCAAGGCGGAGGGCGAGTGCAAGGGCACCTGCTCTGGCAGCTGCGACGTCAAGATGGAGGCCCCGACCTGCTCCGGTACGGTCGAGCCACCCGAGATGAGCGCGGAGTGCAAGGCCAACTGCGACGCCAAGCTCAACGCCGAGATGAAGTGCACGCCGCCCACCGTGGTGGTGGTGATCGAGGGCGCTGCGGACGCCGAGGCGGCGACGAAGCTCAAGGGCGCGCTGGAGGCCAACCTCCCGGCGATCCTCAAGGTCGCGGTCGGGATGAAGGACAAGCTCGCCGCCGTGACCGCGAGCGTGAAGGCGAGCCTCGAGGGAGTCCAGGGGCTCGTCAAGGCTGGCGGCAACATGGACGCCAACATGATGGCCGTGGTCGGCTGCGTGGCGAGTTCGCTCAAGGCGCAGGTCGACGCGTCGGTGTCGATCAACGTGTCGGTCGAGGCGAGCGCCTCGGCGTCGGGCTCGGCATCAGCCGGCTGACGCGCGCCGATCGGCGCCGGATTCGCCGAGGAGCGGGTGGCCGGCGCCTGAGGGAGAGGGCGACCTCGCTCGTGCGGGGTCGCCCTTCTCTTCTCCGGGGGGCACGAAGGGGGGGCGACGGTTTCAGACCGCAGCCGTGACGGCGAGCAGCTCCGGCAGGGCAGCCAGCGCCGCCGCGACGGTGGCGGGGCGGGGCGCGAAGCGTTGGCGCACCGTGATGGATCTCTCGAACGCCTCGACGCAGCGGGCGCAGAAGCTCGGATCGGCGCTCGCCCTCGCCACGAGCGCCTCCTGCGCTCGTGCCTGGAGGGCCGCGTCGTGACAAGCGAGCAGGCCGTCGCAGCCCGCCTCGACCGCGGCGACGGCGCTCTGCTCCACGGACATCCGGTCCGCCAGCGCCCGCATCGCGAGGTCATCGGAGAACAGCACCCCGCCGAAGGCGAGCTCCTCGCGCAGCAGGGTGGTCGCGATCCGGTGGCTGAGCGGGGCGGGCACCCGCGGGTCCAGCGCCGAGAAGACGACGTGGGCGCTCATGAGCGCCGCCACGCCCGCCGAGGCCGCAGCGCGGAAGGGCACGAGCTCCACGGCGCGGAGTCGCTCGGGACCGTGGTCCACGCTGGGCAGGGCGACGTGGCTGTCGAGGTGAGTGTCCCCGTGGCCGGGGAAGTGCTTGCCGCAAGCGGCCACGCCACCGCTCTGCAGGCCCCTCGCGAAGGCGATCCCGAGCGCGGCCACCCGGTCTGGACGATTGGAGAAGGCTCGATCACCGATGACCGGGTTGGCCGGATTGGAGTCCACGTCGAGGACGGGGGCGAAATCGATGCCGAAGCCGAGGGGGGCGAGCACCCCGGCGACCGCCGCCCCGGCACGCCGGCAGAGCTCCGGGTCGTCGGCTGAGCCGAGGCGGCGCATCGGGGGCAGGGGACGCACGGGTGCGGGTAGACGCGACACCCGGCCGCCCTCCTCATCCAGGCCCACGAAGGGAACGAGCTCGCGCGGCGCCGCCGCCACCGCCGTTTCGCTCGCCCGCGCCGCCGCCTCGAGGTGGGGGAGGTTGCGCCGGAAGGCGATGAGCCCGCCGCGCTCGCCCGCGCGCAGCGCAGCGATGAGCTCCGAGGGGAGCTCCACCCCGTCCCAGCCGCAGACCAGGAGCTGACCGCAGAGCTGGCGGAGGGAGAGTCCCAGGGGCACGAGCGGTGGAGCTAGCACGCCGGCGCGCGCGATCCCAAGATCGGCGCGTCGAGGGCGCTCGGTCAGGCTCCCACGCCGAGGTCGCGGCGCGCGAGCGCGATGAGCTCCTCGCAGATCTGCTCGAGCTCCACCGGGTTCGGCCCCTCCGCCATCACCCGGAGCTTGGGCTCCGTCCCGCTCCAGCGCACCAGCACCCGCCCTCGCTCCCGCAGTCGCCGCTCCGCGTCCGCGATCCCGCGGGCGAGCCCGGGCAGCTCGGCGAGGGGGCGCCGCTCGGGCAGCGTCACGTTCTTGAGCAGCTGAGGGAGCCGCTCCATGACCCGCCTGAGCTCGCTCAACGGCCGTCCCTCTCGCACCAGGATGGCGAGGACCTGGAGGGCGGCCAGGACGCCGTCCCCCGTCGTCGCGTGCTCGAGGAAGATGAGGTGTCCAGACTGTTCGCCGCCGAAACGATAGCCGCCGCGCTGCATCTCCTCCACGACGTAGCGATCGCCGACCCCCGTCCGCAGCAGCCGCCCGCCGGCGGCCGAGAGCGCCAGCTCGAGCCCCAGGTTGCTCATGACCGTGGCGACGACGGTCCGGTGGGGGAGCGCCCCCCGCCGCAGGAGCCGGGTGGCGTAGAGCGCCATCACCACGTCCCCGTCGATGATCTCACCCCGCTCGTCCACCAGGATGACCCGGGCTGCGTCCCCATCGAGCGCGACCCCGACGTGGGCGCCCGTGGCCAGCACGACCTCGCGGACCCGCTCCGGGTGGAGCGCCCCGCAGGCATCGTTGATGTTGGTCCCGTCGGGCTGGCAGCCGAGCGGGATCACCTCCGCCCCGAGCTCGGCGAACACGGCGGGTGCCACTCGATGCGCGGCGCCGTGGGCCGCGTCCACGGCGACGCGGACCCCGGAGAGGTCGAGATCGCCGGGGAAGGTCTGCTTCAGGTGCGCCACGCAGAGCTCCGTCGCGTCCTCGACGTCCCGGACCCCGCCGATGGCGGCGCCGTGTCGACGCTCCCGCTCCAGGGAGCCGTCGCCGAGGAGGACCTCGATTTCGGCCTCCATGGCGTCGGAGAGCTTGAACCCGTCGGCGCCGAACACCTTGATGCCGTTGTCGGTGAACGGGTTGTGACTGGCGCTGATGACCACCCCCGCGTGGGCCTGCAAGCGCCGCGTCAGGTAGGCGACCCCCGGGGTCGGGATCTCGCCGCCGTCGAGCACGGTCCCGCCCATCGCCGTGACCCCTGCGGTCAACGCCGCGGCGAGCATGGGGCCGCTCACACGGGTGTCGCGGCCCAGCACGATACGGGGCGCAGGTCCCGCGCCGGACCGCCGCGCCGCCACCGTCACCGCGGCGCCGAGGCGCACGCAGAGCTCGGGTGTGACGGGGTCCTCATTGGCGCGTCCACGGACGCCATCGGTTCCAAAGAGGCGACGGCTAGGCGAGGGCTGCGTCAAGGTTGCTCACCGGACGGACTGCGGTTCGCTCCTCAGCCTTCGATCGCGGGGGCGGACCGGAGGCCCAGCAGGGTGGCGCGCGCGGCGCCGACCAGGTAGGTCGAGCCGGTCACCACCACGACGCCTCGGCTCCCGACCAGCTCGCGGGCTCGGCTCAGCGCCTCGGACACCGACGCGACCACCTCGCCCGGGAGGTAGCTGGCCATCTCGGCCGGGTTGGCGGCCGTACGCACCGGCGGCGCGACGTAGATGCGGTGCCCCGCCGCATGGTCCAAGCGCTGCAGCATCGCTCGCCAGTTCTTGGACGCGAGCGTGCCGAAGACCAGGGCCACGTCGCGTCGCGAGTCGATGTCACCCAGGACGCTCGGATCGATGACGTGCGAGAGCGCGACCGCTCCATCCGGGTTGTGCGCGCAATCGAGCAGCGTCAGCTCTTGCCCGTTGCGGTGCAAGAGCTCGTTGCGACCGGGCCACGACGTCGCCTCGATCCCGTTGGCCATCGTCTCGGGGGAGAGCCCGAGCTCACGGCCGATCGAGACGGCTACGGCGAGGTTCGTGCCCAGCATCGCCATCCGCGGATAGGCGAGGGGGGCACCGACGATGGGCTCCGGGCTGCCGAGGGGGACCAGCCGTGCCCCGACCTCCTCGATGCGGGCAGCGATCACGTCTCGGGCATCGGGGTGCAGCTTGCCGAGGACGACCGCCGATCCCGGCTTGATGATCCCGGCCTTTTCCCGGGCGATCGCCGCCAGCGTATCACCGAGATCCGCCATGTGATCGAAGGCCACTCGCGTGATGGATGCCACCCGTGGCGGGGGCACGACGTTGGTGGCGGCGAGGCGCCCGCCCAGGCCGACCTCGACGACGGCGAGGGCGACCTTGGCTTCGCGAAACGCCAGAAACGCGACCAGGGTCATCACCTCGAAGAACGTGAGCTCGGGATCGCGATCGAGGACCCCGTCGATCAGCTCCGCGAGCACCTCGTCTTCGAGGGGCGCGCCGCCGATCTGGACACGCTCGGCGAGGCGGACCAGGTGCGGAGAAGTGTACAGGCCGACACGCCGCCCGGCCGCCTGCGTCATCGAAGCCACGAACGCGCAGACGCTACCCTTGCCGTTGGTGCCCCCCACGTGCACCACCTCGAATGTCCGCTCCGGGTGGCCGAGGGCGGCAGTGACCTGCTCCATGCGCTCGAGCCCCAGCTTGCGCCCGTAGGCCGCGCGCGCGTAGAGCCGCTCCAGGGTGGCGCAGAAATCGGTCACGTGAGGGCTCCTCCGAGGTGCGTGAGCAGCAGCGACAGCGTCGCCTTGAGCTCGGTTCGCGGCACCACGAGGTCGACCATCCCGTGGCTCAGCAGGAACTCCGCCCGCTGGAACCCCGGAGGGAGTTTCGTGCGCAGGGTGTTCTCGATCACGCGGGGACCGGCGAAGCCGATCAGCGCGCCCCGTTCGGCGATGTTCACGTCCCCGAGCAGCGCCGTGGAGGCCGCGACGCCGCCCGTCGTCGGGTGCAGCGAGACGCTGAGGAACGGCCGCCCCGTCTCCCGGAAGCGCCCGAGGGCGGAGCAGGTCTTGGCCATCTGCATCAGGCTGAGGATCCCCTCCTGCATTCGTGCTCCGCCGGAGGCATGCAGCAGAACCACGGGGAGCCGGTCCCGCGTGGCCCGCTCGAAGAGCCGGGTAACGCGCTCCCCGACCACCGAGCCCATGCTGCCGCCCATGAACGCGAAGATGTAGCAGCCGTAGGCCACCGCGTGCCCATCGATGCGCGCGCGACCGACCTCGATCGCCTCCGTGCGCCGGGTCTTCGCCTGCGCCGCCTCCAGACGGCTCGAATAGCTCTTGCCATCGAAGAAGCCCAGAGGGTCCGTCGGCAGGACGTGCTCCTCCCACACCTCGAGCTCTCCCCCGTCGAGCAGGAGCTGGCGCCAGCCGTCGACGCCGAGCGGGTGATGGTGCCCGCACGCGGGGCAGACCTGCGCGCAGGCCGCGAGGTGCTCGGCAGTGAAGACCTCCCCGCACTCGGAGCACTTGCCGAAGACACCCTGGCCGATGGAGCGCTTCTCGCCGTCGAGCGGCTGGGCGGGGGTTTTTTCAGGGAAGGTCACGGTTGGGCGGTAGGCCTTGGCGGCGTGCGCGAGGGACGCTCGCGTGCCGGACAGGCCGGGGGGAGTCTAGAGAGGTTCGGCGGTCAGGGCCACGATTCGAGGAACGAGGGAGCGTCATTCAGGACCGTTCGCGAAGCAACTCCGCGCCCCCGCGCGTTCGACTGGCCCGGAGTCTGCCGAGGGTTGCCGGGGATTGGCCGCACGACCGGTCAGCGATCGGCCGCCACCAATTGGGTGTGGAGCGGCGGCTGACCACGGCCGTGTCGCTTGAAAAGGCAGCGTGGGGGACGCCAAACTCGCGCGCGCCATGGAAGGCGCGACGCGTGCGGGGACGGCCGCGGGGCTGAGTCTACGCGCACCCCTCGTCGGACGCGACCGGGAGCTCGAGGCGCTCATCGCGTTCCTGCGCGGGACGGAGGACGCCCGGACTCGCGCCTTCACGGTCCTCGGGCCCGCGGGCATCGGCAAGACACGGCTGGTTGACGAGGCGCTGGCTCGGGTCGCGGACGGGACACCGCGTCGCGCGCGGCTGTACCGGTCGAGCGCGCGGTCGCCGAGCCGTGGCTTCGGCCTCATCGCGACGCTGCTCCGGTCGCGGTTCCGGATCGCGGAGGGCATGCCGGCCGCTGCCGCCCAGGCGCAGGTCCGCTCGCAGGTGGCGAGCGTGCTCGACGACCGGCGTGTCGGGGACGTCTGCTTCTTCCTCGGGCAGATGATGGATCTGCGCTTCTTCGACAGTCCGCTGACCAAGGCCGTCGCCCAGGACTCGGCGCAGGTCGCGCACCTCGAGCACGCCGTCGTCAAGAGCTTCTTCGAGGCGGACGCGGCGCAGTCGCCGCTCACGCTGGTCCTCGACGATCTGCACCTCGCGGATGACGACTCGCTCGGGCTCCTGAGCTACCTGCTGTCGCACGTGGAGGCCCCTCTGGCGGTGGTCGCGACGGCGCGCAACGACCTGATTTCCCGGCGCGAGGGGTATTTCGAGATCCCACCTGGGCGCCACCACCGGGTCGAGCGCGGGCCCGTGGACGGCGCGGGGGCGCGGGAGATCCTGCGGGAGCTGCTCGCTCCTTGCGAGGGGGGCGTCCCGGAGGCCCTCGTGGAGGCGGCCGTGTCGGCTGCGGGCGGCTGCCCCGGTCTGCTCGAGCAGATGGTCCGCTTGTATCACGACGCTGGCGTGCTCGAGGAGGTGAACCTGCTCACCCCGGATCCCACCTGGCGCGTGAACCCCGAGCGCCTGGCGGGAGTCGAGCTGCCGTTCACCATCGACGCCGCGGTCGAGGCACGCACCGCGGCGCTACCGGCGCGGGAGCGCCGCATCCTCGAGTGGGCCGCCGCGATGGGCAGCGTCTTTTGGCGCGGGGGGATCGTGGCGATCCACCGCCGCGAGGCGGAATCCCCGGAGTACTGGCACCCCGGGGACGACGGCACGGAAGTCGACCGGGCGCTGGCCGAGCTCAGCGCCCGCGGCCACGTGCTGAAGCTGCCGGACTCGACCTTTCCGGGGGACGTGGAGTACGTCTTCAAGCACAACCTCGAACGGGAGCGGCTCGTGTCTCTCACCAGTCCGGCGGCCGCACGGCGATATCACCAGGCCATCGCGGACTGGCTCGCCGGGATGAAGGGGCTCGCGGGCGAGGAGGAGTACTTGTCGATGCTGGGGGAGCATCTGCTCGCCGGCGGAGGACAGACCCGCGCCGGGCGTGCCTACCTCGACGCCGGGGACGCGGCCAGGAGGCACTTCCGAGCCCGGAAGGCGGAGGAGCACTACCAGCGCGGGCTCGAGCTGCTCGGCGACGACGATCCGCGCCGACGCATCGACGCGCTTCGGGATCTGGGCGACGTGCGGCTCGTGCTCGGCCGACGTGAAGAGGCGGCGGCGGCGTTCCGCGAGATGCTGACGGCGGCGTTCCGCGTCGGCGATTTTTCCGCGGGCGGTGCCGCGCATGGCCGCCTGGGTCGGCTCCTTCGCGACACCGGGTGCCTGGCGGAGGCCCGCCCCCACCTCCAGACGGCGCTCGAGCTCTGCACCGCCGCGGGGGACCTGCCCGGGGTCGCGACCGCCCGCGACGACATAGGGCAGCTGCTGTGGATGAAGGGCGACTACGAGCTCGCGGTGGAGGAGCTCCAGGCCGCCCTCGACATGCGCCGGACCCACGGCGACCGTCGGAGCATTGCCCAGAGCCTGTCGAACCTTGGCCGCGTGCTGCTCGACCGGGGGCAGGCCGCGGAGGCGCGGGCCGCGCTCGAGGGCGCGCTGAACCTCCGGCGTGAGCTCGGCGAGCCCCTCGACATCGTCTCCAGCCTCATCGACCTCGGACGTTTGGCGCAGGAGCAGGGGGACCATCGTCTGTCGCTGAGCCTGCTGCGAGAGGCCTACGGGATCGTCGAGGAGGCGGGGGCACGCAACCGCATGGCGGTGATCCTGACCCTGATCGGCGAAACCCACGACCGGCTCGGGGACGCCACGCAGGCAGTGAGGGTCCTCACCGAAGCAGAAAGGATCTGCGGGGAGCTCGGCGATCGCCTGCACCTCGGAGAGGCGAAGCGCGGGCTCGCGAAGGTCTTTCTCAAGCAGGGGGAGCTTCGGCTGGCGCGAGAGAACGTCAAGGCGGCGATGGAAATCTTCGGCAGCCTGCGGAGCAAGGTGAATCTCGCGGCGGCGCTCCGCACCTGCGGGGAAATCACCGCGGCGGGCGGCTGGGGGAACGCGCACCGCGCCAAGGCCGCCGACTACTTCATGAAGTCGATCCAGCTCTGTAAAGAGGTTGGTAACGAGCTCGAGGTGGCCAAGAGCTACCGCGCGTTCGCGCACTACGTCCAGAACTCGGAGGACTGGCGGCACGACGCGGAGATCCAGGCCAAAGCCACCCGCCTCGACGCCATGGCCGAGGAGATCTTCACCCGCCGTCGGAGCGCCCTCAGTGCCCGGTAGGTCGAGCCAGGGGAAACCTCGAGCCGCGACCCCGCCCGCGAGGCCGCCGCTCGAAATCGTCGTTCCGGTGCGGCGCGTGGGCGCGGTGAAGGTGCCGATCCCACGGTACGCGTCCCTGGACGCGGCCGGCGTCGATCTTCACGCGGCACTGGCGGCGCCCCTGACCTTGCCCGCGGGCGAGCGCCGCTTCATCCCCACCGGGCTCGCCTTCGCCATCCCGCGCGGCTACGAGGGTCAGGTCCGCCCTCGCTCCGGCCTCGCGTTGCGCCACGGAATCTCCATCGTCAACAGCCCGGGGACGATCGACGCCGACTACCGCGGGGAGGTAGGGATCGTGCTCATCAACCACGGCGACGCGCCCTTCGTCGTCGAGCCCCTCGCGCGGATCGCCCAGTTGGTCTTCGCGCCCGTCGTGGCCGCCGTGCTGCGGCCGGTGGACGACCTCGAACCCACCGCGCGCGGCGCCGGCGGTTACGGCTCGACCGGGGACTGAGCTCGCCGCGCCGGGCGCAGGATCCCACGCACGGGGCGGGGGCGCGGCCGGGTGGCGGCGCGTCACGTCGGCCAGACCCCCTATCGAGATCGCTCGATGTGGTAGGCGCGGATCTTCTTGTGCAGGTTGGTGCGCTCGATCCCCAGCGCCACCGCCGCCTTGGAGATGTTCCAGTCGAAGGCGTGCAGGGTTTCGACGAGGTACCCGCGCTCGGCTGCCTCCCGAAACTCGCGGAGCGTAGGGCGCTGCCCCCCGCCAGAGCCGCTGGCGTCGGAAGACTGCCCGCTGGGTCGCGAGGGGCGAGTCGCCTCGACGTCATCGTCGAAGGGGTTCCGGTGCGGATCCTCCGGGAGGTCCGCGATGGTGATCCGCTCGCCAGCCAGGATCGCCGCTCGCTCCACCACGTTCTTCAGCTCGCGCACGTTCCCCGGCCAGGTGCGGCGGGCCAGCGCGTCGATGACGCTCGGGTCGATGGGGCGATCCCGGAGCCCGTTCTCCCGGCAGAACGCCGCGACGAACGCCCTCGCCAGCAGGGGAACGTCCTCGAGCCGCTCACGGATCGCCGGGACGCGGATCGGAAACACGTCGAGCCGGTAGAAGAGATCTTCGCGGAAACTCCCCTGGGCCACGTGGCGGGCAAGATCCTTGTTCGTGGCGGCGAGGACCCGGACGTCGACGTGCAGCGCACGCTCGGAGCCGACCCGCAGCACCTCGCCGCTCTGCAACGCCCGCAGCACCTTGGCCTGCGCTGCGAGCTCCATGTCCGCGATCTCGTCGAGCAGGAGGGTTCCACCGTGGGCCTGCTCGAACAGCCCCCGCTTGCGGTTCTGCGCACCGGTGAACGATCCGCGCTCGTGCCCGAACAGCTCGCTCTCGATGAGCTCCCGCGGGATCGCGGCGCAGTTGACCTTGACGAACGGCCCCTCGCGGCGCGGGCTGAGCCGGTGAATGGCCCGGCAGACCAGCTCCTTGCCGGTGCCGCTCTCCCCCGTCACGAGCACGCTCGCCCGAGTCGGCGCGACCTTTTCGATGGCGCCGAACACCCGTTGCATCGGGGGGCTGCTTCCGATCATCTCGTAGCGCGCCTCCAGCTCGCTGCGAATGCTCGCCACCGTGCGGCTGAGGCGGGCCGTGCGGATGGAGTTGCGGACGCTGACGACCACGCGGTCACGGTTCAGGGGCTTCTCGAAGAAGTCGCTGGCACCCCGCTTCAGCGCCGACACGGCGTCCTCGACCGTGGCGTGCCCGCTGATCACGATGACCGGGAGATCTCGGAGCGTCTCGTCGCCGCGAATGCGCTCGAGCGCCTCGTGCCCGCTCATCCCCGGGAGCTTCAGGTCGAGGATGACGGCGGCGACCGGCTGCTCCGGGCGCCCCAGCACGTCGAGGCCCTGCTCGGCGGTGGTCGCGCCGAGCACGGCGTAGCCCTCGCCCTCGAGGACGAGGGCGAGCGCCCGGCGGATGTTCGGTTCGTCATCAATGACCAGAACGGTCCCGGACGTTGGTGCCGAGGGCGGAGGGGTCGCTTCCATCCCGGCGCCAGGTTCTAGCCGAGGCGCCCCTCGGCGCGCAACTCGCCGCCGCCAGTCGCGGCCGGCCCCGACCCGGGGAGGGCGCGGCTACTGCTTGGCGGCGGTTTGCTCCAGGCGCTGAAGGAATGCCCGCGCCGGGATGACGAACGCGCTGTCCGAGTGGTCGCGGACGACGGACTCGAAAGCGGCGCGGGCCTCCGCGGGGCGCCGCATCCGGAGGTAGGTTTCGCCCCGCAAGACGAGTGCCTCCGGTGTCAGGTCGGAGTCCGCGTAGGTGGAGAGGGCGTGGTCGATCCGCGCCAGGACCGTCTCGTAGCGTCGTCGCGCGAGGTAGAAGCGCGCCACGTAGAGGTCGTTGCGGGCCAGGACGCCGCTGACCACGCGCAGCATGAAGTCCGCCTCCGCCCGGCGTTCGTAGGCGGGGTAGTCGTCGCGGAAGGCGCGCAGGGACTGGTAGGCGTCAAGGACGTTGACGAGGTCCCGCTCTTCCAGGGGCGCCAGCAGGAAGGAAGGAGCGGTGTCCTCATAGAGGGCCTGGGCGGCGCGAAACCGCGCGTAGGGCACCTCGGGATCGTTGGGGTGATCGTGAACGAACGCGCGGTAGGTCGCGACCGCCTCGGGGTACGCCTTCTGGTGGAATTGGGCGTCGCCGATCCGCAGCTCCGCCAGGCGTGCGTACCGGGAGTAGCCGTAGCTCCGCTTCACCTCGTTGAAGCGCTCGATCGCCTCCTCCCAGTCGCGAGCGAAGAACTTGTCGAGCGCGCGCTCGTAGTCGCGCCTGGCGTTGGCGGTGTATTCCAGCGAATTGCGCGGTGGCGGCGCCGTCTTCTCGCAGGCGGGTAGGACCAACGCGAACGTCAGGGACAGGGCCACGACCAGGTGGCGGACAGGAGCGCGCATCGCCGCGGTGGCTCCTAGCCTCGGCGGGGACCGAGCGCAAGCGAGCCCGGACCGGCTCGCCGTTTCCCGTGCGGCCGCGGGCCTGGCCGGGGGAAGAATGCAGCTTGATCGGGTCGGCCGCTGCGATAAAGATCACGCGATGCCGATCGAGAAGGTGCCCATGACGCCGCGCGGCCTGGAGCAGCTCCGCGCCGAGCTGCAGCGGCTCAAGGAAGAGCGCCCCCGCATCTCCCGCGAGATCGAAACCGCGCGCGAGCACGGGGACCTCAGCGAGAACGCGGAGTATCACGCCGCCAAGGATCGGCAAGGGATGATCGAGGCGCAGATCAAGGACATCGAGGACAAGATCGCGCGCGCGGAGGTCATCGATCCGTCCCGCCTCAGCGGAGATCGCGTGAAATTCGGCGCTCACGTGACGCTGACGAACCTCGAGACGGACGAGGAGGTCACCTACCAGATCGTCGGCGCGGACGAGTCGGACATCGCCGCGGGGCGGATCTCCGTCTCCTCGCCCTTGGCGCGCGCGCTCATCGGTCGCAAGCTCGGTGACGAGGTGACGGTGAAGCTGCCTGGCGGGACCCGGCAATACGAGATCGGCGAGGTCGTGTACCGTTGAACAAGGCCGCTCGGCCGGCCTGCACAATGGGGACTGTCCTCGCGCTGGGGCGCCTCTAGGGAAGCTCGGTAGTCCATGGGCGTACTGCCGCAAGCGCTGGTGCATCGAGCCGGGCGAGGGATACGGGCGAGCTGGGCGCTCTGCGCGCTGGAGCTGCTGGTGCTGGCGGCTCTGCCGCACCCTCGCTTCGCGAACGTGTGGGAGCTCGGACTGGGCTCGCTCCTGCTGGCTCCGACGGCGCTGGTGGCCGGAGCGCTCCTGGGGCTGGTCGGGGAGGGGATCACCTGGCTCCTGGAGGGTGGTGAGCGCCGCGAGCGGCGCATGGCGCTCGCGCTCCTGGCCTTCGCGTTCGGTGCCGCCGTCGGGTGGC
The DNA here is from genome assembly GCA_964454025.1 of uncultured Polyangiaceae bacterium. GTDB lineage: Bacteria > Myxococcota_A > Polyangia > Polyangiales > Polyangiaceae > JAFGBI01. The sequence continues at coordinate 67,836 of CAYVRP010000022.1, forward strand.
TGGTGGGTGGCGGACGCCACCTCTCGACAGCGGGGCTGCGGTTCGCCTTCGCGGGTGCTGTCGGTGCCCTGGCCGCCGCCGGGGCGGTGGTCGTCGCGCCATCCTTCGCGCGGTCGCTCCGGCTTCGCCCGGGAGCGGTCCTGGCCGTGACCTTGGCCGGGATCCTGGTCGCGTGCCTGGTCAATCGCTTCGTCCTCGTTCGCCTGTATCCGGCCTTCCACCTCGGTCTCGCGCTGATGGCCGTGCTGGGGGCGCCGGTCGCGGCGGCGGCCCACGCCGCGTGGCGCGGCGCGACCAAGGCGAGGGTGAGCGCCGCGATGGGCGCGTGGCTGACGCTCGGGGTCGTCGCCATCGCCGCAGCGAGCGCGCCGACGACGTCCCGGTGGCTCGCCCAGTTCGACAACTACCGCATGGTGGTGCTGGAGGAGGGGCCGCTCCTCGGACAAGCCGTGCGGTTGGCCGCGTGCTGGGCTCCACCCGCGCCGCTCGGAGCGCAGGTCGACGGTCCGGGAGACGGGACCTCACGTCCGGTCGCCGCGGCGGCCGCGAACGGCCGGACGCTCCCGCTCCAGGGCCGGGACCTGTTGCTGGTGACCATCGACGCACTGCGTGCGGATCACGTCGGCGCCTACGGGTACTCGCGGCGGACGACCCCGAACCTCGACGCGCTCGCGGCCGAGGGGGTCCGGTTCGAGCGCGCCTACTGTCCGACTCCGCATACGTCCTACTCGGTCACTTCGCTGATGACGGGCAAGTACCTCCGCCCCCTGTTGCTGCAGGGCGCCGGTGAGGACTCGGACACCTGGGCCGCGCTGCTGCGCGGCTACGGCTATCGGACGGCGGGGTTCTTCCCGCCGGCGCTGTTCTTCATCGATGCGTCGCGCTTCCAGCGGTTCCGGGACCGCCTCCTCGACTTCGAATACTACAAGTTCGAGTTCGCCGAGGGCCCCGAACGGGTCCGCCAGGTCCGAGAGTACCTCGACCAGGCGCCGCGGGAGCGTCCCCTCTTCGTCTGGGTGCACCTCTTCGCGCCCCACGAGCCCTACGAGGCGCACCCCGAGCATCCCTTCGGCGATCGGGACGTCGATCGCTACGACTCCGAGATCGCCTTCGCCGACGCCACCTTGGGGGGCGTCGTGCGGGCGTTCCGCGACTGGAAGCCGGGGGGCGTCGTCATCGTCTCGGCGGACCATGGCGAGGAATTCGGGGATCACGGGGGCCGCTATCACGGCACCACTGTCTATGAGGAGCAGGTCCGCGTGCCCCTGGTCATCTCGGCGCCGGAGCTGCTCCAACCACGAAGCGTCGTCGAGGTGGTGCAGACCATCGCCCTCCTGCCGACCGTTCTCGCTGCGCTCGAGATCCCTCGCCCGCCGCGCCTTCGCGGCCGAGATCTCGGCGCCCTGCTCGCGGGCGCCCGCGCCGAGCAACCCGGCTTGGCGCTGGCGGAGACGGACGAGCAGGCGCTGCTCGCCGAGGGCCCTTGGCGACTGATCTGCGCGCGCCAGATCGGCGCCTGCCAGCTCTTCGACGTGACGTCCGATCCGGGGCAACGGCACGACGTCGCCCCGGCGCAGTCAGAGCGCTTTCGCGCGATGAGAGAGCGCCTGCGAGCACTCGGCGCGAGCCATGGCACCTACGAGGTGACCGGGCTCCGAGCGGAAGGGAAGGGATGGCCGGGCGCCATCCTCCGTGGGATTGCCGGAGACGGTGACGCGGCGGGCGAGATCGCGGCGCTCTTGGAGGACGCGGATCGGGACATCCGGCGTCGGGCCGCCGAGGTGTTGTTCGCGCTCCGCCGACCCGAGACGGCGCCGTCACTGCGCCTGGCGCTCAGCCGCGCCGAGGACCTCACGGTGCGGCGCTGGTGCGCGCTCACGCTGACGCGACTCGGCCAGGGGGCACCCCTGGTCAGTGAGCTGCTGGAGGACCCCGACCTGAGCTGGCGACGGCTCGCGGCGCTCGCGCTCGCCGAGTCCGGTGACCGTCGGGGAGAGGCGCTCCTCGTGGCCTGGTGGAACGACGCGGCGGCCCGAGATCACCAGCGGTCACGGGAGCTCCTGGCGGCCTTCGCTGCGCTCCGGAGCGAGGACGCCGTCTGGCCGCTCTGCCTCGCGCTCGGAGACGTGCGCCTCCGGCCGTACATCGCCGAGACGCTCTCGGCCATCGGGCACGAAGCCGCTCGGGTCCCCCTCGCTCGCGCGCTCGCCGAGGAGCGCTACCAGGGCGCCCGGGTGGCGCTGACCAACGCGCTCGTCCGCCTGGGCGCGGAGGGAGAGCTCGCGGCGCCGCTTGCCCGGTTCCTCGGCGTCCCGGATCCGTTGCCGGGAGGAGTCGAGGCCGCCCGGCGCGCGGGGATCCTCGAGCTTCTGGGGGGACCCGACGATGCCGAGCTCTCCCGGTTGCAGCGTGACGCTGGCGTCGGAGTGGTGCTCGACGTGTTCGTGCCCAAGGGGGGCAACGGTCGCGGGGTCCGCGTCTTGGTCCGGGCTCAGAACCGGGGGCGGACACCAGCGGCGGTGCACGTTGGGGCTCGCGCCGACCGTCCCGTCCTCGACGCCGAGGGGAGGCCGAAGCGGGGACGCCGGCTCCCCGTGCTCGACGCGGAGCGTTCGGTGACGCTCCCGGTGCCCCCTGGCACCGAGCCCGTCGAGGTGCACGCGATCCTCCCGGAATCGCTGCGGGCAGCCCCCGGCAGGGGCCTCACCCTGGTCGTCTACGCGGAGCGTGACGTCACGGTGAGCGCGCTGGCCACCGTACCCCTGAGCGACGAACTGCCGCCCCCGGCGCCGGAGCCCTGGGTGCCCCGATCGGCGGCCGAATGAACGCCTGGTGAACGGGGGGTCGCCGATCGGCCCAGCTCTGGTATAGAGGCTCACCGAAGCCGCTTGCTGACCGGGCGGCCTGTACGAAGGCATGGGAGAAGAGGCCTCCTTGGCACAGAAACGCGACGAAAAACCCCGCACTCGACGCGCCGAGCGCCGCGCACGGGCGGACGCGGAGACGGCGACCGAGGCTTCCGCGCGGGTGGGCTCCAACGACGCAGCCGACGACGCCGACGACGCCGACGACGCCGACGACGCCGACGACGCCGACGACGCCGACGACG
>CAYVRP010000022.1:71044-83267 GCA_964454025.1 uncultured Polyangiaceae bacterium
CGGCCACGGGGGCGTCCCCGCCCGCCGCGAACCGTGCCGCGCGACGCGCCCAGAAGGCTCGGGAGCGTGCGGGCACGTCGGAGGATCGCCGCGACGCGATCCGTGATCGCAACCGGCGCGCCCGTCAGGAGGCTGCCGAACGACGTCGAGGCAAGCGTCAGGCGGCGGCCGCTCCCGTGGGTTTGAGCGGTGGGCTCGACGCCTCGGAGCGCGTCGATGACGCGCTGGTGCGGGTTACCTTCGCGGTGACCAAGTGGCTCAAGAAGAACGCGATGCTGGTGCAGACGACCATCGTCCTGTCCTTCCTGGGGCTGGTCGGTTGGACCGTGTACCGGTATTTTCACACCCGATCCGTCGGTGCTCGGAGCGATGAGCTCGCCGTGGCGATCGAGCGGCTGACCGCCAACGTCGGCGAACCCCTCGAGGTGCTGAACCCCGAGGGAAGCGTCGACACGCGTCCGACCTACCCGGATCACAAGGAGCGTCTCGCGCAGGCCATGGCTGCCCTGGAGCGGGCCCGCGCCAGCGCCGGGAGCCGCCCCCTGGGGGTGCTGGCAGAGCTCGGCCACGCGGGCGCGCTGCTCGAGGCCGGACAGTACGACCAGGCCCGGGCCGAGTATGACGCGGTCCAGAGCTCCAGCTTCGCCGCCAAGGACCCGGAAACCCGGGGCAGGGCGCTCGAGGGCGTCGGGATGGCGCTCGAGGCCAAGGGTGATCTCGACGCTGCGCTGAAGGCCTATCAGCAGCTCGAGAACCTCGGGGTGGATCGCTTCACCCGGCTGGCCCTCTACCACCGCGCTCGCGTCCACCACCTCAAGAAGGAGGACTCGGCGGCGAAGGAGCTGCTCGTCGATCTCACCAAGCGGCTCGGGAACCCGTCTTCGCCGCTGGATCCGGGCTATCTCCGCGCGGCGGTGCAAGAGCTGCTGCTCGCGGTCGACCCGAGCGCTCCGGCGGGCGCGCCCGGGTTGGGCGATCTGACGGCGACGGGCCAGAACCTCGAGGCCATGCAGAAGAGCCTGGCTGAACTGCTGCGCCAGGCGCAGGTCCCGGTCACCCCGTCGGGCAGCCCCGTGCCTGCGCCGGCGCCCTCGAGTGCCCCATGAGGACGACCGGTCGCCGCGCGGCGCTGCTCCTGGCGCCGCTTGCCGTCTCGTGGCTCGGGGCCTGCGCGGCGATTCGCGTGGGGGCGAACCCGGAGCTCCCGATATGGCCTCATCGCCCGAGCTGGTCCATGAACCTCGCGTACTCGCGGCCGGTGGTCGCCCCCGCGCGACGGCACGGCGAGCCCTACGAGCGCGGTCAGCCCGAGCTCGACCCGCGCGGGCGGCGGATCTTCGTCGGGTCCAGTGACGGGGGGCTCTACGCGCTCCGTGCCGAGGACGGCTCGCTGCTGTGGCGCTTCCAGACCCTCGGCGCCGTGCAGTGTGAGCCGCTATACGACGCTGCCACCGAGTCGCTCTACTTCGGCTCGAACGACGGGGCGCTCTACAAGGTGGACGCCCACACCGGCAGGCTCAGGTATCGCTTCATGACCAACGCCGAGGTGTCGCGGCGCCCGGTCCTGGCTGACGGACTCCTGTACGTCGTGAACGCGAACGACACGTTGCTGGCCCTCGACCCGGAGCGGGGAGAGCTCGTCTGGAGCCAGCATCGGGCGCCGGCGCTCGGCATGGAAATCGCGGGACACTCGAGCGCCCTGGTCCATGGCAGCCTGGTCTACGTGGCCTTCAGCGACGGGACCGTGACGGCGTTCGACGCCCGGACCGGCGCCGAACGGTGGCAGCCCTTCGACCTGTCCGCCGAGGCCGAGCAGGCGTTGGGCGAGATCCCGAAGTACCTCGACGTCGATACGACCCCGGTACTGCACGAGATCGCGGCCGGGCCGGCGGTCTTCGTCGGGAGCTACGAGGGCGGCGTCTTCGCGCGCGACGCCGAGACTGGCACCCAGATCTGGTCGGCGCCCGGCGTGCGGGGCGTGACCGACCTGTTGCTGTGGCAGCAGCCAGCGCACCGCCGCCGTAGCGGCCGTGGCGCCACGCTGCCTGCCCGCGCGCTCCTGGTCGCCTCGACCGGGACTACTGGGCTATGGGCGCTCGATCCCGAAACCGGGCGTGAGGTCTGGCATCGACGTCTCCCGGCCGGCGGAGTGTCCAGGCCGGTCCCAGTCCTCGGCGCGCTCCTGGTCGCGTCGACCTCGCTGGGACTCTTCCTGATCCACCCGCTAGACGGCCGCATCATCGATGGGTTCGGCACTGGCGAAGGCGTATCGATGACACCCGCGGCCTTCGGCCGCAGGGCCTTCGTGGTCACCGACGGCGGGCGATTGCTCAGCCTGCAGGTAACCCCGCCGCTCGACGACCCGCGCGCGCTCTCCGCGGGCTCACCGGCGTGGCTCTGACGCCGCCCAAAGGCTTTCCCTGGCGGACCCGGGTGGGCTGAAGGCCGGGTTAAGCGCGGACGCCTCGAGTCGGCCCGCCAGGGACCTGCCACCGAGATTTCCAGGGCGCCGGGGGTCGTTCTCGACCCCCCGGAACCGTCCATTTAGATCGCATAAGATATATTATGTTAACTTTTGCGGCGCCCTGTGGGGGCTCCCGGCCTGGGCGGCGCCCTCCCTCCCGGAGCCGCCGTCCAGGCGGCCCGCGCCGAAATAGGCGGCGATGGCTCTCAAGCCCAGGCCAGCCGATGGCTCAGGGGTGACTCTGCGGGGGTGCCGTCGGCGGTGCTTGCGGGGACGGACCGACTCAGAGCACGAACTGGTCGTTTAGGGCGAGGACGGCAACGTTGACGCCCTTCAAGCGGGCGCACTCCTGCTCGACCTCGCGCTGAAAGAAAGGCTTGATGTGGTAGAGCAAGGTCGGGAGGTCCTGCGGGTGGCCGAACTTGCGCAGGTCCTCCCGCAGCGTGGCCGGGGTATGGTGCCCGCTGACGGCGGCGAGCTTCTGCTCGCGGTTCGGGAAGCTCACCTCGTGCAGGAGTGCCCGGAGCTTCGGCTCGGCCCGGAGCGCCTTCCAGAGGCGGTCAGTGGGGCCCGTGTCGCCGCTGTACCCGAGGGTCGCCTCAGGACCCCGGACGATGAACCCAAACGTCGGCACCGTGTGATGGACGGGGACGGCACGGACGGAGTAGCCGGCGATGGTCTGGGCCTGGTCGGGGAGAAGCTCCACGAAGCGGATCGTCGGCTGCGACGGCGTGGGAATGACCGAGAAATCGGGCCAGATGCGGCCGTTGAAGAAGTGCCGCTTCAGCGTTCGGATCGTGGCCCGTGACGTCGCCACCACCAGCGGCTCGCACTCGGCCTGGCAGCGGTTGTCCGCCACCGTCGCGAGATCCTTGATGTGGTCGAGGTGCGCGTGGCTCAGCAGGCAGCCGACGAGGGAGAGCTGCTGGCTGAGCTCCAGGCCTGCGGTCAATGAACCGGCGTCCAACGAGAGCCGCTCGTCGATGACGAAGGCGCTCGTCCGGTGCGAGGGGGTTTCGCCGCCGTGACAGCCGACGACCCGAAGCTCCATCCTCAGGCGCGACCTTTCCCGCTCGGGGTCCCTCGCGGCAGCGCCACCATGGAGTCGAGTCTAGCCGTACGGCCAACTCGCGGTCAAAGCCCACAGGCCACGCAGCGTCGCTGCGCGGAACCGCAGGCAGGTTCGAAGAGCGGGTGGCAACGCGGGCGACGTCGCGCCCGCCTCCACTCAGTCCATGGAGAAGTCGTCCATCCCCATGCCGCCCATGCCGCCCATGCCACCCATGCCGCCCATGCCGCCCATGTCGCCCATGCCGCCACCGCGCGGCGTGGGTGGAGGGGGCTTCGGGAGCTCAGCCACCACGGCCTCGGTCGTGAGCATCAGACTGGCGACGCTGGCGGCGTTCTGCAGCGCCACGCGAACGACCTTGAGCGGATCGATGATCCCCTCACCGACCAAGTCGCAGTACTTGTCCTGGACCGCGTCGTAGCCGTGGGCGCCGCTCTCCGACCGCACCTTCTCCACGACCACCCGCGGCTCGAGGCCGGCGTTGGCCGCGATCTGGCCCAGCGGTGCGGCGGCTGCGCGCCCGAGGGTTCGCGCTCCACTCTGCTGGTCCAGGTTCAGGCCCGTGAGCTGGTCCACGACCTTGGCCGCGCGCAGGAGCGCGACGCCGCCGCCGGGAACGTACCCCTCCTCCACCGCCGCCCGGGTTGCGGCGAGCGCGTCGTCGAACCGGGCCTTGCGCTCCTTCATCTCCGGCTCGGTCGCAGCGCCGACCTTGATCACGGCCACGCCCCCCGCCAGGCGGGCGAGCCGCTCCTCGAGCTTCTCCCGGTCGTAGTCGCTGGTCGTTTCCTCGATCTGCGCGCGGATCTGCTCGATCCGGCCCTTGATCTCGGCCTTCTGCCCCTGACCGCCGATGATCGTGGTGTTGTCCTTGTCGACCTCGACCTTCGCCGCGCGCCCGAGGTCGGCGAGCGTCGCCGAGTCGAGGTTGCGACCGAGATCGGTCATGAAGGGGTAGCCGCCCGTCAGGATCGCGATGTCCTTCAGCATCTCCTTGCGACGGTCCCCGTAGCCAGGAGCCTTCACCGCCGCGACCTTGAGCACCCCGCGGAGCTTGTTCACGACGAGCGTCGCCAGCGCTTCACCGTCAACGTCCTCTGCGACCACGAGCAACGCCGCGCCCTTCTGGTTCACGGCTTCGAGGATCGGCACCAGATCGGCCATGGCGCTGATCTTCTTCTCGGTGACGAGGACGTAGCAGTCCTCCAGTACGACCTTCTGTGCCTCCTGATCCGTGACGAAGTACGGGGAGAGGTAGCCTCGATCGAAGCGCATCCCCTCCACGATCTCCACCTCGGTTTCGCGCCCCTTCGCCTCGCTGACGGTGATGACTCCGTCGCGGGTCACCTTCTCCATCGCGTCGGCGATGATGTCGCCGATCTGCTCGTCCCCGTTGGCGCTGACGGCTGCGATGCGCCGCAGGTCCTTCCGGCCCTCCACCGCCCGGGACTGCTCCTTGAGCTGCTGGATCATCGCCTCCACCGCCGCGTCGATACCTCGCTTGACGTCGATGGCGGCGGCGCCCGCCTCCACCAGCCTCAGCCCCTCGGCGAAGATCGCCTGCGCCAGCACGGTGGCCGTGGTGGTGCCGTCACCGGTGTCGTCGTTGGTCCGGGTGGCGACCTCTCGCACCATGCGGGCGCCGAGGTTCTCGAGCTTCGGGGCGAGCTCGATCTCCTTGGCCACGGTCACGCCGTCCTTGGTCACCGTGGGCGGCCCCCAGGACTTCTCCAGCGCCACGTTCCGACCCCGCGGTCCCAGCGTGACCTTCACCACGTCCGCTAGGGCATCCACGCCTCTCTTCAGCGCCTTGCGCGCAACCTTGTCGAAGACGACTTCCTTGGTGCTCATGGGGATCCTCTCGAGGCGTCGGGCGGCACGCGGCGGAGCGCCGGGGCGCCAGGAGCGCCACCTCGGTCTTCTCCCCCCTCGCCGGGGGACGCGGGCGCTCGCACACCCGGTGCCGTTGCTCGACGGCGGCGCAAGTTAATCCTCCACGCTCGCCGGTCAACCCACGGGGACGCGGGCACGGTCACGGGGAGGTGGCGGCCCCCTACCCCGCTCGCGCGCGTTCCGCTTGCGCGCCCGCTCGGCACGGACTAAGTTCTCGGCCCCCGCGATTGGGGAATCGTCTAACGGCAGGACACAAGATTCTGGTTCTTGTTATCTAGGTTCGAATCCTAGTTCCCCAGCAAAGGCGCTCCCGGTTCCTACCCGGGAGCCGAGGCTCCGGTGCACCAGACCCGAAGCCGCCCTGGCCCCATCGTCTAGTGGTTAGGACATCGGCCTCTCACGCCGGTAACAGGAGTTCAAATCTCCTTGGGGTCGCGAGTACTTAGAGCGCCGTATCGGAGCCGAAATGCAAGGTGGTCAGCCGCCCGACCGACAAGGATGGGGCGCCGTTGATGACGCCCGCCGGTTCAGGATTCAGGGCTCCGGCCGCTGGGTCACTACACCGGGGCGGAACGCCCAGGGCCTGTCCCCCGCTGGCTCGCGGTGCTCTGCCAGCCACGTGATCACCCGACGCGCCCACTCGGCGCGGGCCGGCATGGTCGGGTGGATCTTGTCGCCCAGCCGCGGCATGTCCGGGTAGACCTCGTCCGTGTTCATGAAGGCGCACGGCGCGCAGTTGTCTCGGATCACCCCCGCCAGATCGTTCGTTCCGGAGGCGAGCGGGGGTGGCGAGATCCAGACGCACGGTCGGTCGCCGATGCGATCCACCAGGCGCCGGATCGTCTTGGCTCGCTGCGCTGGGTCCTCGATCTTGAGCTCGTTCATGCCGAGGGTGATGATGACCAGGTCCGGGTCGTACTGAGCGAGAGCCCGCGGGAGGGTGTCGCCCCACGCCCAGGTGGGGATGAAGCTCGAGGTTTCGAACCGCAGCGTCCCCTTCACCCCCTGCTCCGCGAGCTGGCGGTTCAGCTCGATTCCCAGCGCCCCGGCCATGGAGTCGCCGATGTGGAGCACCCGGGTGCCCGCGGGCAGGGGCGCTGTCGGCGGCGGAGTGACCCCGGGCGCCGGAGTCGGGGCGCTCGCGTCCGCCTCGGCATCGGCAGCGGGACTGGACGTTGACGATCGGGCGGGTGTCGCCGTGAGCGCGGGCGTGCCAGCCCCCCCTGCCGAGATCGCGGGACCAGGCGCGACGGGCACGGCCGATGGGGCCGGTGCCCCTCCGCCGCAGGCGCCGAGGGTGACCCCGACGAGCAGTGGCCGCGTCAGGGACAGCAGGTCGAGTTCCATCCGACTCCTACGTCTCGGTTCGAGCAACCGGCCTCGCCGCTCACCACGTTGCGGGCGTGATGGGTGCCTCCAGAGTAGCGGAAGGCATGGGGCCGACCAGGATAGTGGGCGGCGCAGTCGGGGTCGAATTCCGGGCTGCGCGCGCGGCTGACCGCGGACAGGTCGGGCGGCGCTGCCGAACCGCTCGGCGCAACCTCGAGCACACAGCCCTGCCCGGGCTCCGGCCGGCGTCCGGCCGGACAGAGGCCGTCTCGGGGCCCGGCGCAACGCATCCCGTTCCAGGCCTTGCCTGGCGGGCACTCGACCTCACGCACGCCGTGCGCGCAACCGCCCCCTGCCCTCCCACCGCCGTGGGGGCAGAGGGTGCCGGGGAGCGTCAGGGCGCAGCGGAACCCGAGGTGGGATCCCCACTCGTCGGGTCGATACCGGTTGCGCAGGCGGGGGCTCATCCACTTCTCGAAGCGCCGACTCCAGCTTCCACCACGATAGACCTTCGCTCGCCCCTTGGCGGGGGAGAACGGGTACTCCCCGAACCAGCTGGCGGTCCACTCCCAGACGTTGCCGATGACGTCGACGAGCCCGAAGGCGTCCTCCGGAAACTGCCCCACGCGACAGGAGCCGCCCGGGTGCTTCCAGCAGGCGTGCTGGTCGAGCAGGCCGTCGCCCCACGGATACGGCAGGTCTCGGGCGCCGCCCCGCGCCGCGTACTCCCACTCCACCTCGCTCGGGAGGCGCGCCTCCCGGTACTTGCAGTACGCGACCGCCTGGTGCCAGTCGACGCAGTTGATGGGGTGATCGTTGCGGTCCGTCCGCCCGGCGTTGCAGAAGCGCCGCGCGGCGTGCGCCGGCGCGCACGCACCGGCGCGGCCGCACTCCGCGTACGCGCCGACGGTCACCTCGGTCCGGTCGAGGCAGAAGGGCGCGACGACGGCTGCGAAGCGCGGGCTGCTCTCGCTCGCCGGGAAGGCCCCGCGGGTGCCGATCCAGAGCTCTCCGCCGGCGATGGGGCGCATGCCGTTCGGGCACGCCGGCGGCCCTGCGCTGGCGGCCGCCGATGGGCTCGCCGAGCCCACGACGCCCCCGCCCGCTGACGGCGGCGGCGCCGGTGCCGGCGAGCCGGAAGGCGCCGCGCTCGAGCCGACCGCAGCGACAGAGCTTGCGCGCTCGTCGGTCGACCGGTCGCAGCCGCCCGCGAGGCAGAGCAGGCACATGGCGCCGCACGCCGCCTCCGCGTGTCTTTTCGTGGGCTTCAGGCCAGCCACGGCGGGGTGCGCGGACCATACACCATTCTTCAGGCTCGCGCGGCGACCGGACCCTGGTAAGGGAAGAAGGACGCCCATGGCCTCCTCCGTGTCGCTCATCGGCCTGACGCGGCGCTTCGCGGGTGCCCCCCGGGCCGCGCTCGAGGGTCTGGACCTGGAGGTCACGGCGGGGGAGACGGTGGTGCTCATCGGCCCTTCCGGCTGCGGCAAGAGCACGACCCTGCGGCTGATCGCCGGGCTGGATCGCCCGGACGCGGGGACCATCCGGATCGGCGAGCGTGACGTCTCGCGAGTCCCGCCGCAAGCGCGCGACGTCGCCATGGTGTTCCAGGGATTCGCCCTCTATCCGCACCTGTCGGTCCGCGACATCCTGGCCTTTCCGCTGCGCATGCGGGGCGTCCCCCGGGCCGCGCGCCGCCAGCAGGTGCTCGCGACGGCGGAGCTGCTGTCGATCACGGACCTGCTCGATCGCCGGCCGGCGGCGCTCTCCGGCGGCGAGCAGCAGCGGGTCGCCATGGGGCGGGCCATCGTCCGCAACCCGGAGGTGTTTCTGTTCGACGAGCCGCTGTCGAACCTCGACGCGACGCTCCGCGCTACCCTGCGCGCCGAGATCGGCAAGCTCCTGGCCACGCTGGGCGCCACGGCCCTCTACGTCACCCATGACCAGACGGAGGCGATGACCCTCGGGCATCGCATCGCGGTCCTCCGCGCCGGGCGGCGCGAGCAGCTCGACACGCCGCGGGTCATCTACGAGCGCCCCGCCACGGCGTTCGTCGCCGGCTTCTTCGGCGCACCGGCGATGAACCTGCTGAGCGCCGGCCGGGACGGCGCCCGGGCCTGGGTCGGAGGGCAGGCCCTCGAGGCGCCCCCGGGCGAGCAAGAGCGCCTGATCTGCGGGGTGCGTCCGGAGCACGTCACGTTGGTCCCCGACGACCACCCGGCGCCCACCCTCTCCGGGTCGGTCACGGCGGTGGAGCCCCACGGCGCCGAGTCGCACGTCTCGGTCGAGGTCCCTGGTGGCGCCCTACGGCTGCGGACGCGCGGCTTCGAGGCGCCGCAACGAGGCGAAACCGTGCGCGTCGGGTTTCGCTCCGACGCGCTGCACTGGTTCGACGGGGAGACGGGGAGACGGCTTTGATAGGGCGCCGCGACCTGCTCCGGTGGGCGCCGGCCGCGCTGTCGCTGAGCGCGTTCGGTCCTGCCGCCTGCCGTGCGCGTTCGGCCCGGCCGGGCCGGGCCACGGCCACGCTCTGGTTCTCGTACGGTGGCAAGAACCGAGAGGTCCTCGAACGCCTCGTCGCCGCCTTCAACGCGAGCCAGGAGTCGAGCCGCGTGGTAGCGATCTACCAGGGAGACTATTTCGAAGGGCTCGCCAAGCTGCGGACCGCCATGGCCGCCGGGGCGGGCCCCACGTTCAGCCACGTCGTCGGTGAGGTGGTCCCCTACCTGGCCGCCACGGGTCGGCTCGCATCCCTCGACGATCTCCCCGGCGCGCGCGCGCTCGACGTGATCCCGGCGCTCGGTCAGGCCGGCTCCTGGATCGGCGGCGCGCAGCGGCCTCTCTGGGCACTGCCGTTCAACCGCTCGACACCGATCGCGTACCTCAACGGCGCCGCCTTCGAGGCGGCCGGCCTCGGCGCGCCCCGCACCTGGCAGGAACTCCGCCAGATCGCCCGCGCTCTCACGCGCCGCCGCGGGGGAGTGACGGAGCGTTATGGCTTCGGCTGTCCGGTCGAGTGGTGGTACTGGGTCGCGCTGATGGGCCAGGCGGGTGGTGAGCTCGTGGGCCCCGACGGTCAGGTCACCCTCGGCGGCGCGGCAGGGGTGGAGGCCGTGCGATTCTGGCAGACGCTGGCGAACGAGGACGGGAGCATGAAGCTGCCCGTCGGACGCGACTACAACGCATGGGAAGCGACCAACCAGGATTTCCTCGCCGGGCGCGTGGCGATGATCTGGACCAGCACGGCCTTCCTGAAGTACCTGGAACAGAACGCGAACTTCCCGGTCATCGCCTCGCCCCTGCCGGCAGGTCGTCGTCGCGCCGTCCCCACGGGCGGCACGTTCTGGATCATGCTGCGAGACGCGCCGGCGCGAGCCCGCGCCGTGGCCTGGGCGTTCCTCCGCTTCATGCACGAGCCCGCGCAGGTGATCGAGTGGGCGACGGCGACGGGCTACCTGCCGGTGACCCGCTCGGCGGTGCGACAGCTCGAGCGCGAGGGCTACTACGCGGCCCACCCGAACGACCGCGTCGCGGTGGACCAGCTCCAGGCCGCGCAACCCTGGCCCTGGTCGGAGGAGCTCTTCCGCGTTCAACGCGAGGTGGTTCAGCCCCGGCTCGAGCGCGCGGTCTTCTCCGGCGCCGACGCGGAGGCGATGTTGGCCGAGGCGCGCCAAGAGGCGCAGCGGGGGCGCGGATGAGGCCCCGCCACCGCCTCGACCCGTACTGGATGCTCGGGCCTACCCTGGCCCTGCTCGCCGCGTTCTTCTTCTATCCCCTCGCCTACGCCGCCTACCTCAGCCTCTTCGACTGGGACCTCCTGACGGCGCCGCGCTGGGTGGGGCTCGACAACTACCGCGCGCTCATCGCCTCGGGAGAGCTCGTCGACGCGGTGGTCACCACCCTCGTCTTCAGCCTGGTGGTGGTCGCCGGGTCGATGTCCCTCGGGCTCGCCCTCGCACTGGCCCTCGACCGGCCGGGTCGCTTCGCGTCGTTCGTGCGCTCGGCCGTCTTCAGCGCCTACGTCGTCTCCTGGGTGAGCGTCGCGCTGCTCTGGCTCTGGGTGCTCGACGCCGACGCCGGGGCGCTCTCCGCGCTGGTGCGCGCCGTGGGGCTGAGCCCCCTCGACTGGCTCGGGGATCCGGACGTCGTGCTCTACACCCTGGCCGGGGTCACCGTTTGGAAGATCGCGGGCTACTCGCTCATCGTCTTCCTCACCGGGCTGCAGGACGTCCCGCCCGCGCTGCATGAGGCGGCTGCCCTCGACGGCGCCGGGGCCTTCGGGCGGTTCTGGCACGTGACCTGGCCCATGCTCCGGCCGACGGCGGCGTTCGTGGCCACGACGAGCCTCATCCTGAGCTTTCAGGTCTTCGACGTGGTGCGGGTGATGACCCAGGGCGGCCCGGTGCGCGCCACCACCGTCTTCGTCTACGCCATCTACGAGCAGATCTTCTTGAACCTCCGCGTCGGCCGCGCGAGCGCGGAGGTGGTGGTGTTCTTCGGGCTGCTGCTGGGGCTGACGGGGCTACAGCTCTGGGCCTGGCGCCGGAGGGAGCCGGCGTGACGGCGCGCGCCGTGAGGGGACGCGGCCGGCGCGTCGCCGACGCCCTGCTCCACGTGGGGCTCGCCCTGGTCGCGCTGGTGTGGCTCCTGCCCTACGTTTGGATGGTCCTCACCAGCCTCAAGACCCTGCCCGAGCTGCTCCAGGCTCCGACCGCCCCCCTCCCCTCGGGCCTCACACTGGGCGCCTATCAGGACGTCTGGCGGACGATGCCGGTCGGCAGGTACTTCTGGAACACGACGGTGATGGCGCTCGCCATCGCCACGCTACAGATCGCGCTGGCGCTGCCCGCTGGCTACGCCCTCGCCAAGCTCCGCTTCACGGGGCGCGCGCTCGCCTTCGGCCTCGTCGTCGCCACCCTCCTCATCCCCGCCCAGGTCCGCTTCGTCCCCGTGTTCACGCTGCTCGCCGAGGTCCGCCTCGTCAACACCATGACGGCGCTGGTGCTCCCCTTCGGCGTCAGCGCCCTCGGCACCTTCCTCGTCCGCCAGGCGCTCCTTTCCGTCCCGGACTCCGTGATCGAGGCGGCGCGTCTCGACGGAGCCGGCGAGCTCCGCATCGTGTACGGGCTGCTCGGCCCCATGCTCACCCCCACCCTCGTCTCGCTCTTCCTCTTCAGCTTCGTCTTCCACTGGAACGACTACTTCTGGCCGCTGGTAATGACGACCGACGACGCGGTGCGGACGCTGCCGCTCGGCGTCGCCCTGCTGCGCGAGCAGGGCACCGGCGTCCGCTGGCACGTCGTCATGGCGGGCAACGTCCTGCTCAGCGTCCCGGTGCTGGTCCTCTTCGCGGCGACCCAGAAGCATTTGCTCCGCGCGGTGGCGCGGGGGGCTTGAGGCCCGACGGAGCGCGCCCTGAGGGATCCCCCCAAATTTTCGGCGAATCTGCGTTTCGAGGGAAGAAGGCA
>CAYVRP010000023.1:0-11253 GCA_964454025.1 uncultured Polyangiaceae bacterium
CGAGCCTGGCTACGCTTGACCTGCGCCGTCACATTTCGCGCAGGACGCCAACCTCGAATGATGAGCCTTCGATCGATACGCGGTCAAGCGTCCGTGTGACCGAATGCATTCGTGTTGCTGTGTCCAGCATTGCGCCGCCATCGCGCCGCCGAGGTGGCGAGCTTCGCCGGGCGGCGTGCCGAGCGCGACCACGGGTGTGCGCTCGGATGCGGCCGGGGCCGCCGCGCTTTCCCCGGCGGATCCTTTCGGGGATCAATTCGAGATGGGTCGCGTTCTCCCGCTTACCATCACGAGGCGGGCACTTCGCGATCGCACTGCTGGCAGCGCGGGCACGCGAAGAGCGGGGGAGCGAAGTGCTCGCCGCACCTCGAGCACCGGAGCCCGCGCGTTGCGATCGCGGTGGTGACGACGCTGGCGGTGGCCCCGAACGGCAACCCGGCCGGCGTCGACCCGAGCGGCAGCAGCGACGGGAGGAGCGGGCCGAAGGGTGGCTCAGCGCCCGCGGCGAGCGGGCGGAAGATGAGCGGGACGGCGGCCAAGAGCGGCGGACCACGCACGACCAGGAACGTCAGGGGGTCGGCGCGCCGCCCGCACCGGAAATCCCTCACCGCCACGCCCTTCCACCAGCGATGGAGGACCGCCCTGTTCCGCCGGGGCCGCGTCACTCTCCGGCGGAATCGCTCCGGAGCCCCGCCGGGTATCCGCACGGATCACGCGCCTCACCCGTCTCGCGCGAGGTCGTGCCAGGTGCGCTCGAGCCCCTCGGTCAGGTCGACCTCGGGCTGCCAGCCGAGGTGCTCCCGGGCGCGGCGCACGTCGAGGTAGATCCGGGGGACGTCGAAGCGCCGCCCGCGATCGTACACGATGGGGAAGGGACGCCCGACGACGTCCCGGATCCGCTCGAGGAGCTCGTTCAACGAAACCCCCACCCCGCTGCCCACGTTGAAGACGCGCTGTTCGCCGTCGTACTCGGCCGCCATGCGGAAGGCGCGGGCCACGTCCGTGACGTAGAGGTAGTCCCGCACCACCTCCCCGTCGCCCCAGATCACCACCGGCTCGCCGGCGCGGATCCGCCGGAAGGCGACCGGGATGATGCCTTGGAGGCTGCCGAAGTGGTGCGGGCCGAAGGGGTTGGCGAGCCGCAGGCACGTCGTAGAAAGACCGCGGAGCTCCCCGAACAGGCGGCAGTACTTCTCGATCGCGAGCTTGACGATGCCGTACGATACGATCGGGTCCTGGGCCGCGTCCTCCGGGACGGGCACCGACGCGGGCCGACCGTAGACCGTGCCGCCGGACGACGCGAACAGGAGCCGCCCGACCCCGCCGCGCGCGCAGGCTTCGAGCAGATGGATGGATCCGATGACGTTGCTCTGCACGTCGAACGGCATGTTCTCGTTCGACGTCACGGGGAGGGTGGTGCTCACGAAATGGAACACCCAGTCCGCGCCCGCGACGATGCGGTCGAGCGCGGCGGCGTCCAGGAAGTCGAAGGTCACGGTCCGCAGGCGGTCCCGGGGCACGTCGCCGAGCGCCGTGAACTCGCGCGCGATGTCGCAGGCCAGCACCTCGTGGCCGGCGCGCAGGAGCTCCGCCGTGACGTGGCTCCCGATGAACCCGTTCGCTCCCAGCACGACGCAGCGCTTCATGGACCGATCCCCTACCACCGGGCGCCGCCCGCCACAGCCGCTTCTGGTGCCGGCGCTTCCGCGCGGCCCCGCCCCCCGGGCATCGCGGCGGGAGGGGCGCGCTGCGGGCCGGCGGTCGCTGCTGGACGACGCGAATTTCGCTCCTCGCGGAGCCCGGCTCGGGTAGGCTCCCGCTCGATGGTGCACGCTCGGGCCATTCCCCTCCTGCTGGCGAGCCTGCTGGTCGTGGGACGCGCCGGCGCGCAAGCGGTTCTCGCGGCTACGCCGCCGCCGGCGGCGGCCGCAGTCGGCGCGGGGGCGTCGGCGGAGCCCGCCGAGCCCTCGCCGATCCTGGGCCTGGGGCTCGACGAGGGTCCGCCGCCGGAGCCCTGGATCGCCGGGGGTCAGCTCGGGGCCGGCACCGGGCTCGCCCCCCGCCTCGGCGGTCGCCTCGTGATCTTCGCCGAGCGCTCGCGGCTCCGCGAGCCCGCGGCGCGGCTCGCCGCGGTGCTGCAGCCCAACGCTGGTGACGTGGGCGACGTCACGCTCCGGCACACCATCTGGGCGGTGCGGGTGGAGCTCTGCTCCCCGGCGCTCGGCACGCCGCGCCTCGAGTGGCGCGGCTGCGGGGCGCTCGACGCGGGGCTCGCGGTGACCCGGGCCGAGCGGGAGAACATCCTGCGCGACACTGTGCCGTGGGGTGCGTTCGGGGCTCACGCCCGGCTCCGGCGGTGGCTCGCGCCGAAGCTGGGGCTCGAGGGGGAGGTCGGCGGCCTCTTCCCGCTCTCGCGGTACTCGATCGTCGACCGAGGGGTCGTCGAGTTTCGCGACACGGCGGGGCTCTCGGTCGCGCTCGGCTTCGATCTTCGCTTCGACTGATCCGCTCGGCAACCCGGGGCCGCTGCGCTAGGCTCCGAGCGCCATGGTGCGTCGTGACGAGGTGGAGGACACCGTTTCCGGGGGCGGGCTCGCGCCCGGTCGCGGCCGGTGGATCGCCGTGGTCGTGGTCCTGCTCGCGGTAGGCTGCAGCGCGGGGGGCAACGCCTGGGTGCAGGGGAGGCCCGGGACGCGCGGCGACTGGGGACCGCCGGGCGCGGTGGCGCTCCCGTCCGCCGCCCCGGCTGCCCCCGCGCCCTACCAGGCGATCGATGGTCGCGTCATCGCGGACGAACCCCCGGTGGACGAGCAGACGGCAGGGACGGCGGCGGGGGGGCACGGAGCCCCGGATGGCCGGCGCACCCTCTCCACCCGGAAGATCGAGGGGCGCGTGCTCGGCGTCTTTCGCAACACGTACTACGACTTCCCCGCCGAGCGGGACTACGAGGGCACCACGGTGCCGCTCAAGAACGCCAAGTGCGATAGGATCGCCGATGTCCCTCGCGGTTTCTTCGAGGCGATCTGTGTCCAGGGCAGCGGCACTCTCGGCGACGGGTCGACCGTGAGCTTCGCCAAGCGCGACTGCGAGTGCGCCGAGGTCTGCCCGCGTACCGGCCAGCGCATCTGCTTCGATCGGCTCGACCGCAGCGAGTTCCCCTGGGGCCGCGGGGCCACGGGCGCGCCCATCACCCCGCTGCTGACGGTCGCCGTCGACAGCGCCGTGATCCCGCTCGGCACGCCGATCTACATCCCGGAGTACGATGGCCTGCCGCGCGACCCCGGGCAGACGTCGCAGCACGACGGCTGCTTCCTCGCCCAGGACCGCGGCCTCAAGGTCAAGGGGCAGCAGATCGACGTGTTCACCGGGCATGCGGCGATGACCAAGCTCTGGAACCGCCTGGTGCCGAGCAACACTGGGGTACGGGGCGTGCTCGACAACCCGAAGTGCGCGCGCGCCGCGACGCCGTGACGGGGCGTGGGGTCCCTCGGGCGCCGGCCGAGGGCCTCGCGGCTTCCCCGCGCGCGCCGGGGCGAGGTATTCTCGCCCCGGCTCCGGAGGTCCGACCATGACGATCCGATCGGCGCTCGTGCTGCTCTCCGCCCTGTCGCTCCCCATCGGCTGCGACGACGCCGACGGGCCGCCGCCTGGCGAGGAGGCGGGGCAGGCGTGCGCGGTCGACGACGACTGCTACGCCGAGCTCGCGGGGCGAGAGGACCTCGCCGGTGCGGTGCGGTGCCTCGCGGATCGGGTCCCCGGCGGCTACTGCACGCACGCCTGCGCGCAGGACGCTGACTGCTGCGCCGTCCCCGGCGAATGTCGCACCGCGATCGCCCAGGTCTGCTCGCCGCTGGAGTCGGAGGCGAACATGTACTGCCTCCTGAGCTGTGAGCCGGAGGATCTCGAGGCCGCGGCCACCGCGGGAGACTACGCGGCGTTGGACGGCAATTCGTACTGCGCCCACTACGCGGGGCCGGCGTTCGGCTGCCGCTCCTCGGGCGGCGGCAGCGACAACCGCATGGTGTGCATGCCGTGAACCGCCGCCGCGCGCGGCCGCCCGCCGCGGGCGCCAACGGCGCCGGGTCAGCCGAGCAGCGTGCGGTCGTGCCAGAGCAGCATCTCGAGCGCGCCCACCTCGCGGAGCCAGGGCTGGTCGTGCGGTCCGGGCGGGATCCGGAGCTCGTGCGGCACGCCGAGGGCGGCGAGCCCCTCGGCCAGGGCCACGGCCCCCTCGCGGTACGGATCCCAGGAGGAGGACTCGACGTGGATCGGTCGCGGCCCCACGCGCTCGATCGCGCGGGCGAGGCGCTGCGCGTAGTCGCGACCGCGCCAGGGGTCGAACGCGCCCTGCACCGAGCCCAGCGCTCCGAACGCCTCCGGGCGGCGCAGGAACACCTCGAGCCCCACGTAGCCCCCGAGCGAGCAGCCATCGATCCCGACGCTCCACGGGCCCGGCGCCAGGGGCACACGGGCGCCGACGGCGGGCAGGAGGGTGTCGACGATCCAGCCGGCGTAGCGGTCGAGCACCGTGGCCACGACCCCCACCCGGTGCGGCGCCGGCGTCACCGGGCAGACCACCGCGAGCCCTGCGAAGGGGCGGGCCTCGAGCAGCTGCGCGAGCTCCTCGATCCGCGCGTCCGTGAGGTACTGCCTCCGCTCGTCGATCCGCCGCACCGGCGGCCGCCGGAGCCGCTCGTAGGCGCGCACCAGGCCATAGCGGTCGCCCCAGGCGTGGATCCCCGCGAGCTCGTCACCGGTTTCGCCCAGGCCGTGCAGCAGCACCAGCAGCCGCAGCCGCTTCCCTGCCGGCAAGTGGCGCGGGACGAGCAACAGCGCGCGCCGGGCGAGCCGGGGGTCGCCGTCCAGCCGCAGGTCCTCCTGGGCCAGATCCGCGGACTCGGGCGTGGCTGCGCGAGCCCGGCGCGACCCGGCGGCGCTGGCCGCTAGCGAGGCGAGGAGGAACGTACGGCGCCGCACGGGTGGAGCCTCACGTGCCCTCGCCGCGCATGCCACCGGCGGAGGCGCCGCGCGCGGGACCGCGGACCATGAGCAGGACGCCGGCGACCGCGGCGCCGAGGCCGACGAGCACGCTCGCCAGCGATGGGGCCTCGCCAGCGTCGCTCCCCGCCGCGTAGGTGAGGGTCAAGACGACGCCGTTGTAGGCGGCGTGCGCCGCCATGCTCGCGATCAGCGATCCCGTGCAGAGCCGCGCCAGCCCGAACGCGAGGCCGAGGCAGAGGGTGGCCGCGACCTGGGCGGGGTCGAGGTGGAACAGCGCGAACAGGGCGCTCGGCGCCAGCAGCGCTGCGGCGTCGGAACCCCGGAAGGCGGCGGTGACGAAGCCGCGAAAGAGGGCCTCCTCGACCAGCGCCGGCACGGCGGCGAGCCCGAGCAGCGACACCGCCAGGCCGAGCGCCCCGCGGCCGCCCACGGCGCGTTCGACGAGGGAGCTCGCCGAGGCGCCCTCGGCGAAGATCGACGGGACCCACGGGCAGTGCGACACCCAGGAGTGAATGGCGTCGGCCAGGGGGGCGACGCCGAAGACGACCAGCAGGGCGCCCAGCATCGCCGCCGGCGCGGGCAGCGTCATTGGCAGGACGAGCCGCGGATCGAACCCCCGGCGGCGAACGGTCAGGAGGACCAACGCCCCGAGCGCGAGCTCGGGGAGGGCCGTGAGCGCCACGATCCAGAGGCCGTCCGACAGGACGGGGTTCCGCGCGGGGTCCGACGCGACCGCGTGCCACTCGTCGCGGGGGACGCTCACGCGGAGGGCGATCCACTCGACCACCTGGGCGGCGACCACGAGCGTGAGGAACCCGGCGCCGAAGAGGGCGAAGGCCTGGCCGGGGGTCGGGACCGGGGCTCGAGCGGGGCCGTCGAGATCGGTGGGGTGGTGCGTCATGGGACGGCGGGCGGGTGGCGAGAAGGTGCCGAATAGCAGGCGCTGCGCTATCGTGGAACCCGCGCCAGGGACAGCCATGAAAGCCATCCAGATCGCCCTCCTCTCCTTGATCCTCCCCGCTTGCGGCAATGACGACGACGGCCCCCGGGGCCAGGTCGACCCGCTCACCACCGTGGACGGGCTCTGCGCGGCCTGGGGGAAGGCCGCCTGCAACGCCGACGTCGCGCGCAGGTGCGGCGCGGCGAGCGTGGAGGACTGCGTGGAGGCCCAGGCCGACTTCTGCGTCGAGCGCGTGGGCGACGGCCCCTTCGTCGCGTCCGAGTCGAAGGCCTGCGGCGCCGCGGTCAAGGCGGCCTATGCCGACGCGGAGATCGACCTGGGCGAGTGGCGCGACGTGGTCCTCGGCGTCGAGGGCGCCTGCGCGGACCTCAACCCCCAGCTCGAGGGCGCGGGAGGCGCCGGGTCAGATGGGAACGACACGGCGGCGCCGCTCGAGGGCGGCGCCGACTGCGACCCGGCGACGGACGTGTGCGAGCCCACCCACTATTGCGACACGGCGCGGCGCATCTGCCGCCCGCGGGCCAAGGCCGGCGAGGCTTGCTGCGAGAACGACCCCAAGCTCATCGCGCCCGTCTGCCGCCCCGTCCCCTGCGTGTCCTCCGCGTACTGCTCGGGGGCGAGCGGGTCCCAGGTCTGCGTCGCCCTCGGGGGCATCTCCGACGAGTGCACCACCGACGCCGAGTGCGGCAGCGGGCTTTTCTGCGTGGACGCCGCGGGCGGCAAGGTCTGCACGGACACGGTCTTCCTCGGCACCGGGGCGCCGCTCTGCGACGACCTTCGCTGACGGGGCGGGGGGCGCGCCGGCGGAGGGGCTTGTGCTCGCCGGCGCCGGCGCGGCATAAACGCGGTGCACGGGAGGTGCCATGGCACGTAGCGTTCGTCGCATCCCGGATCGCCTCGGCGCGGCGGGCGCGGTCCTCGTCCTCGTGGTGACGGTCACGGCCTGCAAGTCCGAGCCGAGGCGCAACCCCTTCGACGCGCCCCCGAGCGCGCCCAAGCCCATCCCCAAGCTCGAGGCGCCGCCGAAGCCCGAGGGCCCGCCGCAGATGATCATCGACGAGCAGGGTCCCAAGGTCGGCTGGGAGACGGTCCTCATCGAGAAGGAGGACGGGCGGGAGCGGCTCGCCAAGGCCGTGAGCGGCGTCAAGGCGCACTACGAGAACCAGCCGGTGAACCTCGTCGTCGCCCGCAAGGCGAGCACCGTGTGGGTGGCCGCGATGCTGGACGAGCTCGCCAAGATCGGCGCCGGCGAGATCACCATCAACACCGAGACTCGGCCCGAATTCTCGCCCAAGCTCGCGTTCTTGCCGCAGGCCAAGGCAGGCAAGCAGCCGTCGTGCGCGCTGGTGATGATGGTGCGCGAGAACCGCTCCACCGCCGTTTGGACCCTGGCGGGGGGCACGGCCGCGACCCGCGCCAAAGGGATGGCCGGTCCCGACCTGACCACCACCGCGGAAACCATCGAGCGCAAGGCCAAGACCTGCGAGACGACCACCTACTTCGTGTCGGCCTCGGCGGACGTGGAGTGGGGCCTCACCTACGACCTTGCCGCCTCCGCGCAGAAGATCGAGAAGGTGACGCTCAACCGCCCGGTCGTCCTGAGCGAGATCCCCGTCCCCGGGCGTCCCGTCAAGCTCTGACCCGCGCCGTCCCCGTCGCGGCCCCGGCGGCCCCCGCGGGCGCTGCCCGGCGGCGCTCGCTGCCCGGCCTCCCGGCCGCTCTTCCGGCGGCTCGTCCCCGGCGGGCTGCGACGGCTCGGGGGAGGCCCGCCTTGACGGATCCCCACCCGAACCGCAACCTCACCCGACCCCCTCGTTCGAGACCGCCCGCGTGGCTACCCGCAAGCGCAGAGTCCCGCCTCGCCCCAGCCCGAGCGAGCCCCCCGCCGCCGGCGCCGAATCGGAGGCGCCGGCGACGGTCACGTCCGGGGCGGACCCGACGGCGGCGGCGGAGCCGGACGATGGCGACGCCGAGCCGGCGGACGTCGAGCTGGGCGACGAGGAGGCGGTCATCGAGACGACGGGCGAGTTCGTGGAGGCTCGCGAGCCCGCGGACAGCGCCCTGCCCGCGCCCAAGAGCACCTCCGGACCGCTCGCGCGCTTCGACGCGATGCAGGCCTACATGCGGGAGGTCGCCCGGCACCCGCTGCTGACACCGGAGGAGGAGCACACGCTCGCGGTCCGCTTCGCGAAGACCGGCGACGTCGACGCGGCGGCCCGCCTGGTCACCGCCAACCTGCGCCTGGTGGTCAAGATCGCCTACGAGTACCGCCGCGCGTACCGCAACATGATGGACCTCGTCCAGGAGGGCAACATCGGGCTGATGCAGGCCGTCAAGCGCTACGATCCCTACCGGGGCGTCAAGCTGTCGAGCTACGCGGCCTGGTGGATCCGCGCCTACATGCTGCGCTACATCCTCAACAACTGGCGGCTGGTGAAGATCGGGACCACCCAGGCGCAGCGCAAGCTCTTCTTCAACCTCAGCAAGGAGAAGGCCAAGCTCACCGCGATGGGGATCGAGCCGACCCACGCGGAGATCGCCCGTCGTCTGGACGTGGACGAGAAGGAGGTGGCGGAGATGGATCGCCGGCTCGCACGCGGCGACGCCTCCCTCGACGCTCCGGTGAGCGAGTCCGATGGGCGGGGGACGACCCGGATGGATCTGCTCCCGGCCAGCTCGTTCAACCCCGAGCTCATGGCCGAGGACGTCGAGCTCCAGGGGATCCTGCGCGACAAGCTGGCGGAGTTCCGCGACACCCTCCAGGGCAAGGACGTGCAGATCTTCGAGCGACGCATGGTGTGCGACGAGCCGCTCACCCTGCAGGAGCTCGGCGACGAGTTCGGCGTTTCCCGCGAGCGCGTCCGTCAGCTCGAGGCGCGCCTCTACGGGCGCCTGCGCGAGTTCCTGCGGGACTCGCTCGGCGACGCCGTCGACGTCGCGCGATAGGCGTCGTGGCCACGCTGTTCGTCGTCGGCACGCCGATCGGCAACCTCGACGATCTCACCCTGCGCGCCGCGGAGACGCTCCGCCACGTGCCGCACGTCGCTGCCGAGGACACGCGGCGGACGCGCGCCCTGCTGAGCCACCTCGGGGTTCACGGGCGGGCGCTGCACACCCTCGCCGCCCACGCCAGCGACCGCGGCGTCGCCGGCGTGGTGGCCCGGCTCGTCGCCGGCGAGGACGTGGCGCTGGTCACCGACGCCGGCATGCCTGCCGTGAGCGACCCCGGTGCCCGTCTGGGCGCGGCCGCGGCGGCGGCCGGCGTCGCCGTCAGGGTCGTCCCTGGTCCGAGCGCGCTCACCGCCGCGGTCGCCGTCTCCGGGTTGGTCGACGGGCCCTTCTGGTTCGCCGGGTTCCTGCCCCGCAAGGGCGGCAAACGCCGCGACGTGCTCGAGCGGATCGCGCGGTCCAGCGAGCCGGTGGTGCTCTTCGAGTCGCCGCAGCGCACGGCCGGCGCCCTCGTCGACCTCGCGGCGCGGCAGCCCGCGCGCCCGGCCGCGGTCTGCCGCGAGCTCACCAAGGTGCACGAAACCATCGAGCGCGGCGCGCTCGCGGAGCTCGCCGCGCGCACCGAGTGGCGCGGCGAGGTGGTGATCGTGCTGGGTCCCGGCGCGCCGGCGCCGGCCCCGGCTTGCACCGACGACGCGGAGGTCCGCGTCGCCGTGCGCCGCCGGCTGGCGCGGGGGGAGTCGGTGCGCGAGGTCGCCGCGGCGCTGGCGGCGGAAACCGGGCGGCCACGCCGCGAGCTCTACGCGCTGGCGCAGGCCGCACGGGACTGTGCTAATACCCCACGGCCGTGTTCGAGGCGCTGACCAAAGGGTTTCGTGAGGCGCAGAACCGCCTGGCGGGGCTGACGGAGCTCACTGAGAAGAACATCCAGCCGGCGCTGCGCGAGGTGCGGCTCTCCCTGCTGGCTGCCGACGTCGAGCTGGGCGTCGTCAAGCGCTTCCTCGCCCGCGTGGAGGAGAAGGCGATCGGGCAGACCCTGCGCTCCCGGGTGCGGCACGAGGGAGAGGTCCACCGGCTCTCCGCGAGCGACCTGTTCGTGAAGGCGTGCCACGACGAGCTGCTCGAGATCCTGAGGTTCGAGGGGGAGCCCGTCACCTTCGCCCCGAGCGGGCGCACGGGGGTGATGGTGGTGGGGCTGCAGGGCTCCGGCAAGACGACCACCGCGGCCAAGCTCGCGCGGTGGTTCGAGCGCCAGGGGAAGCGCCCGCTGTTGGTCGCCGCCGACATGCAGCGACCGGCCGCGGTCGAGCAGCTCAAGGTGTTGGGGGAGCAGCTCGACGTCCCCGTGTTCAACCTCCCCGGCCAGGATCCGGTCCAGATCTGCGCGGCCGCCGACGCCGAGGCGAGGCGACTGGGCCGTGACGTCATCGTCTACGACACCGCCGGGCGTCTCGCCATCGACGAGCCGCTGATGGAGGAGCTCGCGCGGATCCAGGGCGCGGTCACGCCACAGAACGTCTACCTCGTCATCGACGCGATGATCGGTCAGGACGCCGTACAGACGTCGCGGGCGTTCCACGACCGCCTCGGGCTCACGGGCGTGGTGCTGACCAAGCTCGACGGTGACGCGCGCGGCGGCGCCGCGCTGAGCATTCGCGAGGTGACCGGCGCGCCGATCGTCTTCGTGGGCCTCGGCGAGTCGCTCGACCGACTGGAGCCGTTCCGCGCGGACGGCATGGTCGGGCGGATCCTCGGCCTCGGGGACGTGGTCGGGTTGATCCAGGACTTCGAGGACGTCGTCGACAAGAAGCAGGCCGAGCAGGACGCGCTGCGGATGCTCAGCGGCGAATTCACGCTCGACGATTTCCTCACCCAGGTCCGCACCATCCAGAAGATGGGCTCGCTCAAGGACCTGGTCGAGAAGTTGCCGGGCATCGGCGGGATGATCCCGGCGGGGATGCCCCTCGACGATCGCGAGCTGGTGCGCATCGAGGCGATAATCCAGTCGATGACTCGGTTCGAGAAGGGCGACCCGAACGCGCTCGTCCGGGAGCCGACCCGGGTGGCTCGAATCGCCAGGGGCTCCGGCACGTCCGAGCAGGCCGTCAGCGAGCTGGTGCAGAAGTTCCTCTTCGTGCGGCAGATGATGCAGGGCATGGGCGGGATGAGCGGGCTCGGCGGGCTGCTCGGCAAGCTCCCCGGGATGCAGGGGCTCAGCATGGCGCGCAACCTGCGCCGGGCGATGAAATCCCAGGGGATGGACATGAACGCCATGTTGAACGGCATGGGGGGCATGCCCGGCCTGCCGGGGATGGGCCTGCCGGGGATGGGCCTGCCGGGGA